>JBBRET010000010.1:0-80880 GCA_038202695.1 Flavobacteriales bacterium | reverse complement strand
CATGATATCGATATGAAACCAATCGGCTTCTGATTTATTTATCATTTCGATATCACGTTGCAGATTGGCAAAATCGGCTGCTAGGATTGATGGGGCGATTAATGTGTTTTTCATTTTGAGTTAGTTGTTTGTACAAAGTTATAATTTAACCACAAAGTTCACTAGGTTTTATTATATAAAAAAAACTCCGACTAATTGCCGGAGTTTTTTTTAGAAATTATCCTAAATAAGTTTTCAAGATTTTACTTCTTGAAGTATGTTTTAATCTGCGGATTGCTTTTTCTTTAATTTGACGCACACGCTCACGAGTTAAGTCGAAAGTTTCTCCAATTTCTTCTAAAGTCATTGGATGTTGGTCGCCTAAACCAAAGTACAAACGAACTACATCTGCTTCTCTTGGTGTTAAAGTTTCTAAAGAACGCTCAATTTCTGTACGTAACGATTCGTGGATTAATTCTCTATCTGGATTTGGAGATTCGCCTGAACGTAAAACGTCATAAAGGTTAGAATCTTCTCCTTCAACAAGAGGCGCATCCATTGACAAGTGACGGCCAGAGTTTTTCATAGACTCTTTTACATCATTAACGGTCATGTCTAACTCTTTTGCTATTTCTTCAGCACTTGGTGGACGTTCGTTAGATTGTTCTAACAAAGCGTACATTTTGTTGATTTTATTGATCGAACCAATTTTATTCAAAGGCAAACAAACGATACGAGATTGTTCTGCTAAAGCCTGAAGAATTGATTGACGAATCCACCAAACGGCGTAAGAGATGAATTTGAAACCACGTGTTTCATCAAAACGTTGCGCCGCTTTAATCAAACCTAAGTTTCCTTCATTAATTAAATCAGGAAGTGTTAAACCTTGATTTTGGTATTGTTTTGCAACAGAAACGACGAAACGTAAATTGGCTTTCGTCAATTTTTCTAACGCTTTTTGGTCTCCGGCTTTAATTTTTTGTGCTAATTCAACTTCTTCATCGGCTGTTATTAAGTCAACTTTACCGATTTCTTGTAGGTATTTGTCTAAGGATGCAGTTTCACGATTTGTTACCTGCTTGGTGATTTTGAGCTGTCTCATTTATTTGTTTCCTTTACTTTAAAGTGTTCAGTTACTTGTACGTTACAAGTTCTGGAAAAGTTACAATTTAGTTACTTTTTTTAAAGTTGAATGTCAACCTGGTTATTTAATCTTTCTTTAAAATACTCTATTTTTCGATCAGCACGATTAAAAAACAGGTTCTGATCTCTTATTCCAGCTTGGTTTAACAGTTTCGAATTTGAGATTTGTTGATTAAAAAAGTGTTGCACATTTTTACAGCTTTCATTATTATTGGTAATAAAATACCCCAACAAAGTATATGGAATAAACATAGTTAGTCTTGTTTCTGATTCAATTAACATAGTATTATTTAACAGAATTAATTCATTGTAAAATAGTGAATACTTTAAATTGGGCTTGTTTGATTTATTTCTTACAACGTTTATGATTCTTTTTAAATCCTCAAATAAAGCAATAGCATTTTTAAACGAAAGTAATCCTGCTTCATAGAAGTAGGATATTTGCTGTAGACTACTATTTATTGATGTATCGTTCCAAACTTCAACCATTTTTACGTTTTCATATATATGCTTCAGTTTTAGCATATGTTCCATAAATGATTCATCAATTACAAAATTCTCAAATGTTTCTTTTGACATGGTTTTATTTAGCATAGAAAGCCAAACATAGGCTTTAAATTTTGACATAATTGTTCCTTCCATAAAATAAAAGAGCGGAATGTCTTTGGCAGAATAATACAATACCGAGTCTGAAGATTTAGTCAATTCAGTAATTTGAATAGCTGAATTTTTGAAATAAAGTAACATGTCCTTTAGAGAATCTATCTCTATAGTTTTTTGAATAATAACATTTTCTTTTTTTGAAAAAAGAGCATCCAGTGAAATGTTATAATGATTGGCTAACGCAACTGTTTCTTCAATTGAAAACTTGCTTTTTCCTGAAACACGTCTGTGAGCCGCATCATAACTAATGTTTAAAACACCAGCTATTTCCTCATTCATAGAATTTGCAGTGAGTTGTTTCCGAATTGTTTTTAAAAGTAATTCTTGATTATTCATAATTTGTGATAATCACAAATATATAAAATTATATAATTGATTATAACAAATTTACTTGTGATAATCACAATACGTTTGTCTTGTAATTATAAAAACAACTACGTATGAAAAAAACATTTTTATTATCAAAGATCATTTTTGTGCTGCTCTTTTATTTGCTGGTTTCTTGCAGTGTTCAAAATGAAATTAGTAAAGACGACTTTAGGACGATTTCAAGAAATACTTCTGTTCTGTTTTATGATAAAGTAGACAGTATTAAAGTAAACTATGACAATCAAGTTTTAACAAGTAGCTTTTTGAAAGACTTTACAGAAATGAATAGGGTTAATTATTCTAAACCAATTCAATTAGATTTTAAAAAAAATCAATTGTTTTTGAAATTTGAAGACACGAGTAAAAAAAAATATGTTTTAATTTTTTATGGGAAATTGTATAAAAAGAAGTTTGTTTTTTATACTAATTATGAGACAATTAGTTTTCCAATACTTTTTATTACAAAGAACGTAACTAGATACAGTATTTATTTACCAAGTACTAATGACATACTAATAAAAAAAACAAATGTAAACGAAGGAATGTTATTGCTTTTTGGAGCAGGGAATACGTCATCAAATAGCTATAAATTTAAAATTTTAAAAAATGAATAAAGTATTGTTTTTTATTTTAATAGCATTTGAAATGAATGCTCAAGACACTATTGTTTTCCCGAAAATAGATTTGTTTAAGAGGAATATAGTAGAGATAAGTTATGAGAAGCCATTAGGTCAATTATCTAATAAATACGAAAGCTCTATAACCACAGCTTTTTATATGAGAACAAAAATTGCAAAATGGCAATTTATAGATTTTGGAGCTGAATTAAGTAGTATTGTAAAAGGCAGAAACATTGAATATGAAGTTGACAATCAAAAAATTGAATTAGATGGTAGTAAGTCAGCTTTTTTACTTGGGTTTAGATATTCACGAATTTTATTTCAATCTAAAAGTGAAAATTTCCATATTGAATCAAATACAGGATTGGGTTGGAAGTATTTACACTATTCAAAACCTGAAGACGAAATTTATAATGATATAGACTTAAAGCCATCGTTAAATACAATTGCAATTTCGCAAGGAATGAAAATTATGGTGTACGGATTTGGACTTCATTGCAATTATCAATATTCTCCTTACACACTTTTTAATTCAAAAGCTGAAAGTAATTTTGGATCTTCATCAATTAATTTTGGTGTTTCAGGGAGTTGGAATTTTTAATATAAAACCCCCAACTTAAATCTTAAGTTGGGAGTTTTTTTAATCAAAACGCTCTTTATATTTTTTAAATAAACTATTCATGATGAGTAAAACGATACCTACACCAAGCAAAACAAGTGCTCTAATAAGAAAATCGGCATTCGATAAATCGAAGAACATTAATCGAATTATGCATATTCCAACCAATGAAAGCGATACATATCTAAAGTGTTTTTCTTTGAGTAAAATTCCTAAAATCAATAATCCTAATGCCTCTAAAATCCAGAAGAACGTTAGAATTCCTTTATCGAAAGTCAGGTATAAGAAACAACCAATACTCAAAGTTGCCGGATAAATCAGCAAACTGTTTTTAAGTTTGAATTCTTCGAGCCATTTATAGGCCAAATAAATATAAACTCCCAAAAGTGTAAATATCAAAAGATATATTGCTAAGAATTTTGATTCATAGAAATTGAAACTCAGAAAACCCAAATGTAAATTGGCTAACAAATAATAAACAATGCTAATGTTCTTTTCTTGATTAATTTTTTTATGATACAAAAATAGATTTACTATAGCTAAAGTAGCCCAATAAATCGGAAGCCATTTGTGTTCTAATTGTGAAAACATTAGGATTGATAGCCAGACATTTAAAACGATGTGGTAGTTCGATTTTAAAGAATCTTTAGTTTCTTTTTTGTTTAAAAGGATCACCAATACCAAACCTAAGACAACGCTTCCAAGTTGTAAAACCCAATCTAGTATATTGAAATTATTGAGTTTATCTAGACTGTAAAAAACAGAAATCACAATAGCTAATAATCCAACTATTGGAGCAAAATGAAATCTGATTTTGATTTTATTAGTCGTAACTAACCAAAAATTGACTACTGCCAAAATCATAAATAATAGCGGTAAATAACTTAATTGGACTTGAATAAATAACAAACTAATTATCCAAAGGTTTTGTGCATAGGGCAATATAATATTGAAATCTTTGATTTTCTTATCTTCTGATTTAGATTGCAAATAAGTAAACAAAATCGAAATCAATATGGTAACGGTTTGCGTAACATAGAGCGTGGTTTTATCTATCAAGTTAATTTGGTTCATTGCGGCAAATAAAGTCAAAGCAATACTCATAATTATGAGCGCAAATGAGTACAAGTTATACCGTTTGAATTCTTCTAGTTTTTGAAACCCAATGAAGGTAACTACAGCGATTCCGGCAATATAAATTGTGTTGTATTCCGTCTGAAGGCAAGAGAATCCAAAAACCAAAGCATTAAAAATCAAAAATTCTGAATTTAAAAGATTGAAATTTGTCCACCCAAAAATGCTTTCATTTGATTTTTTTTTAAGTTTTTTGGCAAATAAAACGTAAGCTTCAATAACTGAAATTCCAAGACAGGTTAATCCAATTTCTGAATTTGTTAAATAGGAACTAGTACTTAAAAGGAAAACACTTGCTCCGATGGTAAAGAAAAAATAAGCAATATAAAGAACAACTTGATTATCTACAATTAGTGATTTTCTTTTAAAATTGTGCCATAAAAACTCGTGGTTAACTATAGCAAGACCTAATAAAGTAAACACAAAGGCAATTTCATGTTCTAAAACGTATTTATATGAAACAAAAAACAACAATGCATTCATTCCAACAATGGCAATAAATCTGATAGAAATCTCGTCTTTGTAAAATTGTTTTTCGAGCCAGTTAAAACAGATGACTGCGGTTGATCCTAAAGCGAAAGTCAAATCTAAATAAGATTCTTTTTGTGTTTTAATCAAAATTATTCCAATTACGATGCTTGCAAGTAAAAATAATATTCGCCCAATATCAAACGTGTTGGCTTCGAATTTTTTTCTCAAATAACACCATAGCAATGCAGTAAAAATCACAACATAGTAAAAAGTGTTATTCGGTAACTTGTTATTACAATTTAAAAACAAAATGACAAAAGCGGTTATCGAAAACAATCCGTTTAAGCTCAATTTTTTGTTTCCGTAAAAAGTATCGACACTTAAATAATCTTTTTTGATATTAGAATAAACAGTAACAAACAACCCAATAATTGATAGTATCGAAAGAGATAATGTTGAGTTTGTAATTTGTGAGGCTTCTATTGAATAGCTGTTTAATAATGCCATAAAAAAAACTAAGCCGACATCCATAACATGATTAATTCCCAAAAAGATTTTATGCAACAAAACTTCTTTTTCTTTGTAAACCACAAACAGACAGACAACAGTAAGAAGGTATAAAATACAAGCTATGATATCAATTCCAACTTTCCAATCATTGAGCATTATGATGCTTAAAGCAAAAAGTACAAACGAAACCATTCCGTCTAAATGATACAGCCAGAAAATATTTTTCTTTCGGGCACGAAGCGCAATAAAAAAACAAATAATAGCACCTCCAAAAAGAATAAAAGTTTTAAAATGACTTCCGGTTGAATGTAAAATCAAACCAGTAGCAAATAATACCCAATTCGTCAAATGCGTTACAAATGCGGCTTTGTCAAAATGGGTGTTTTCATAAACGCTTCGGTATTGCATAAACATGCAACTT
Organism: Flavobacteriales bacterium; assembly: GCA_038202695.1. Lineage (GTDB taxonomy): Bacteria > Bacteroidota > Bacteroidia > Flavobacteriales > Flavobacteriaceae > Flavobacterium. The sequence continues at coordinate 74,951 of JBBRET010000010.1, read as the reverse complement.
GCGGCAACCACAAGGATTCCAATGATTGCAAAAATATTTTCGGTAGTGGTTAACGTTGTTCCTTGCGCATTGAACCAAACATCAAAAATGATAAAGCTAATGATGACTACAAGCAGATGATATTCCCATTTTTCTTTATACGAAAGTACAATTCCTATAGCGCTAGTTATGGCTGCCAAAAGAAAAGTTGCTAAAGTTTTATCAGGAACAACACAAAGAATCAACATGCTTAAAACCACATGGAGTGATAGAAATGTTTGTTGTTTGATGATGTATCCAACGAATAAATTGAGTCCGATTCCGAGTCCAATTAAGGTGTAACCAGCAATAGGATTGGTTATAAATGACAATGCCGGAATTTGTGACGCACCAAAACAACCAAACAAGAATAAACTCGCGCCAGCACTACGAAGCCACAAACCTGTCTTTTCCCATTTTTCCTTTTTCTTCAAAAAATAATAGGAACCTATAAGTAATCCGGCGTAAGCCCAGAGAATTAATATTCTAAAAAGTGGAGAAACTTTAAGCGCGGTATAAATACTTAAATATCCAATTCCAAGAACCATAATTCCGGTTCCTAAAATTCCGGTCCAATTATCGGCAAATTGTTTTTCGGCTTTTTTTAAGAATAGTGAAAAAGCACTTTCTACAAATACTTTTTGCTCATATACTTTTTCTTCTTTGGGCTTATTATAAACAGGAAGCGGATGACTTTCATAAGCTAAAATTGGTTCTTCTTCAATCTGAACTTGTTTCAGATTCTCTTCTTCTGGTATGCTTATAGCAGCAATTGGAGTGAAATAAGGTTTTGTTTCTTCAATTACAACTTCTGGTTGAATGTTTTCAATTGGAGGAATTATGGTTTCAATTTCAATTTTATTTCCAGCAAATCCTTTTTTGATTGCTTCGATTTCTCTTTTAAGTGATTCATTTTCTTCGCTATGTCTTTTAAGAATGGTTTTTAAGAAATTGGTTTCCGTTTTTAAATTTGATAAATTAATAAAAAGAAAAACAATACAAATAGCGAAGACAAAAAAGAGAAATTCCATAGTTTTTGTTTTGAGTATTTCAAATATAACTATTCTAACTATTGGAAAACAAAAACCCCAATTCAAATTCATGAATTGGGGTTTTATATAAGCAAAAAAGAAATTACTCTTATTTATCGTCTCTTCTAGGACCTCTGTCGTCACGTCTTTCTGGACGCGGTCCGCGATCTTCTCTTGGAGCAGCATTTTCATCTCTTGGAGGTCTTGGTAAAAGTGCTTTTTTCGACACTTTTTCTTTTCTTGTTTTCGGATCCATACCAAGGTATTTCACTAAAAACACATCACCCATTTTAACCACGTCAGAAACATTTTCTGTGCGTTCCCAAGCCAATTCTGAAACGTGTAACAACACTTCGTTTCCTGGAGCTTCTGTATATTCTACAACGGCACCAAAATCTAGCATTTTAATTACTTTCACTTCATACGACTCATTCATTTGTGGTTTGAAAATGATAGAATCAATTTTCGCTAACACTTTTGCAATTCCGTCTGGATCAGTTCCAAGAATTTCAACAACACCTTGTTCGTCAACTTCGTTAATAACAATCGTACAACCTGTAGCTTTTTGCAATTCTTGAATTACTTTTCCACCAGGTCCAATTAAGGCACCAATGAAAGCTCCAGGAATAGTTCGCATAATGATTTTTGGAGCGTAAACTTTAACATCCGCTTTAGGCTGAGCCAATACTTCGGTTAATTTACCTAAAATATGCAAACGTCCATCACGAGCTTGCGATAAAGCTTGCTCCATGATTTCATATTTCAATCCATCAATTTTGATGTCCATTTGACATGCCGTAATTCCTTCTGAAGTTCCAGTAACCTTGAAATCCATATCTCCTAAATGATCTTCATCACCTAAGATATCCGACAGCACTGCGAAACGATCACCATCAGTAATCAATCCCATTGCAATTCCAGAAACCGGACGGATCATTTGAATACCAGCATCCATTAAAGCTAATGTTCCAGCACAAACGGTAGCCATAGAAGACGAACCGTTAGATTCTAATACTTCAGAAACCACACGAATGGTGTAAGGACAATCAGCAGGAATCATATTTTTTAAGGCTCTTTGCGCCAAGTTTCCGTGACCCACTTCTCTTCTTGAAGTTCCTCTTAGCGGACGCGCTTCTCCTGTTGAAAATGGTGGGAAATTATAGTGTAAATAGAATTTTTCTTCTCCTTGTTCCGATGGTGAATCAATTTGGTTCGCTTCTCTAGAGGTTCCTAAAGTTGCTGTAGCCAATGCTTGCGTTTCTCCACGTGTAAACAATGCAGAACCGTGAACTGATGGTAAATAATCTACTTCACACCAGATATCTCTGATTTCGGTAGTTTTTCTTCCGTCCAAACGAGTTCCTAAATCTAAAGTTACGTTACGAACGGCTTCTTTATTGGTTTTGTAGAAATATTTAGAAACTAAATCGCCATCAACAGCTAATTCTTCTTCTGTGAATAACGCTTTTACTTCTTCTTTTACTTCTGCAAACGCAGCTGAACGTTCTTGTTTAGCAGAACCTTTGCTAGCAATAGCGTAAATTTTATCATAAGCTGCTGCTTTCACTTTAGCGTAAATAGCATCATCTGTTCGGTCACCTTCATAAGTTCGCACTTCTTTTTTACCAAATGCAGCTTGCAAACGTTCTTGCGCAGCAATTTGGTTTTTGATGTGTTCGTGCGCAAATTTAATTGCCTCGATCATTTCCTCTTCTGAAATCTCTTTCATTTCACCTTCTACCATGGCGATAGAATCTTTAGAAGCCCCAATCATCATATCAATATCAGACAATTCTAATTGAGCACGTGATGGATTAATGATGAATTTACCATCAATTCTACCAACTCTAGCTTCAGAAATCAACGTTTCAAATGGAATGTCAGATAATGCAAGTGCTGCCGAAGCTGCTAAACCTGCTAATGCATCTGGCATTACATCTTCGTCATAAGACATTAACTGAATCATAACTTGAACTTCTGCATGGTAATCAGATGGGAAAAGCGGACGCAATACACGGTCAACTAATCTCATGGTTAGCACTTCGTTGTCACTTGGACGTGCTTCTCTTTTAAAGAAACCGCCAGGAAAACGTCCTGCTGCTGCAAATTTTTCACGATAATCTACCGTTAACGGCAAGAAATCGATACCTGGACTTGCTTTTCTTGCTGATACAACTGTTCCTAAGATTACAGTTTTACCAATTCTAACTACTACAGATCCGTCTGCTTGTTTGGCTAAACGACCTGTCTCGATTGTGATGCTTCTTCCATCACCTAAATCGATACTTTCTACAAATAATTGTGGAATCATAAATTTTTCCTTTTTTAGTTTAACATTGGTCTCCGCCTGTCGACGGAATAGTTGTGTTGTTGTAGTTGTTGTTTGAAACCCAATGAAAAACCGAAACTTTTCTTCTTTTAATCTAATTTTTAATCTAAAAACAAAAAGAGGCACTTGCGCACCTCTTTTTTATGAATTATTTTCTAATTCCTAATTCTTTAATAATCTCACGATATCTGTTGATTTCTTTTTTCTTCAAGTAATCTAAAAGACTTCTTCTTTTACCAACCAAAAGTACTAACGAACGCTCTGTATTGTAATCGTGACGATTTTTTTTCAAGTGCTCTGTTAAATGAGAGATTCTAAATGTGAACAATGCGATTTGTCCTTCTGCAGATCCTGTGTTTTCTGCTTTTCCTCCGTGTTTAGCGAAGATTTCTGCTTTTGTTTCTTTACTTAAATACATTCCAATATTTCTTTAAATGATTATTATGTATGAAAAAGGATTTTCCTATTTCGTGTGCAAAGGTAATCTTCTTTTTTGATTAGGCAAATAAAATGATTGGCTTAGCTTAAAAAAGTTTAGCAACTTCCTGATTTACAAATTCTAAAAATCTTTCGTCAGCTTCTGTAAACGGATTAATGACATGGCTGTCAATATCGATTTGTCCGATATTTTTTCCGTCAACAAAAAGCGGCACCACAATTTCAGATTTTACTGTAAAGCTACAGGCAATATAATTGTCTTGTGCAGCAACATCCGGGACAACAAAATTTTGATTGGATTCGGCAACTTGTCCGCAAATTCCTTTTCCGAACGGAATTATAGTATGATCGGTTTCGGCGCCAACATAGGGTCCGAGGTGTAAGGTTTTGTTTTCGTGATTGGCAAAATAAAATCCAACCCAATTGTAATAATCTATCTGGTCAGACAAAAATTGGCAAAGATTTTTAAGGAGCACATCTCTTTCATTATTGGCTTCAGAAAGAAGTGCTTTCACTTGAGGTTTTAGGATTTCAAAATTCATTTTCAATTTTTATGCAAATGTAATGACTGAACTTTTTTTATTTTATATAAATTTGTTAAAAATTAGTTATTGAAAAATCTGCTGCTGCAATACAAACCCTTTTTACTTTTTCTTGGAAAATTTATTTTGAGTTATTTGGTTTTGACAATCATTTATCAATCGTATCTCAATCGTTTTGATGCCAATGCTGCTGAAGTAGATACTTTTACACAACTCGTGGCCGACCAATCAGCAAATGTTTTGTCATGGACAGATGCTAAGTCCTACACAATGCCACATCTAAAGGAACCAAGTGTAAAACTAATTTATAAAGGAAAATATATTTCTAGAATTATTGAGGGTTGTAACGCTATAAGCGTAATGATTCTATTCATTTCTTTTGTTATAGCGTTTACAGGAAAATTTAAAAAAACAATCCTTTTTATTCTGTTTGGAAGTATTTTGATTCATATTTTGAATATTGGAAGAATTGCACTTTTGTGTGTGGCGCTTTATCATTTTCCGCAATACGAACATTTATTACATGGTGTGATTTTTCCGCTGGTTATTTATGGTGTGGTTTTTTTATTATGGGTAATTTGGGTTAATAAATATTCGGTTTATGCTACAGAAATTGATAAAAAATAAAAGAAAAATTGGTTGGTCTTTGTTCTTGATTCTGCTTTTAATTTTGATAAGAGCATTTGAAGAGACCTTGTTTTATGATCCTTTTTTGGACTATTTTAAAAGCGAATACAGTCAATTGACTTTCCCGAAAATCAATATTATCAAACTATTTTTTAGCTTGGGAATGCGATTTTATTTGAATTCTATGATTTCGTTGGCTTTGCTATATGTCATTTTTAAAGACAAACAAATCGTGAAGTTCACTGCCTTACTTTATATGGTTTTGGGTTCGATCTTAATGATAAGTTTTATGTTTACACTTACTTTTTTTTCCCACGAGAAAATGACTTTGTTCTACATCCGAAGATTTTTGATTCAGCCCATTTTTATTTTACTGTTTATTCCTGCGTTTTACTACCAAAAGCAACTCAAAAAGTAAGCATTTTTTTGTAACTTTACTAGGGTATAAAGTGCTAAATTTTAATTTGCAGTTTTATGAAAATAGTAAAGCATTCTGGAAGCATTGTCGATTTTGATAGAGACAAACTCAAAAACTCCTTGATGAAATCAGGCGCCAATAATTTGGTTGTGGATCAAATCTTAAATGCTATCGATACTCATATTTACGAGGGTATTTCCACTAAACAGATTTATAAAATGGCATTTGCCTTGCTAAAGAAATCTTCTAATTCGCAAGCCGCACGATACAATCTTCGTATTGCCATTAAAATGCTCGGACCAGCGGGATTCTTTTTTGAAAAATATATCGCAAGATTGTTTATTTCCGAAGGCTATTTGGCACAGACCAATTTGTTTTTATCTGGTAAATGTGTTGGTCATGAAGTAGATGTTGCCATAAAAAAAAATGATGTTGTCCAAATGGTAGAATGTAAGTTTCATCCAAGAAGTGAAACCAATTCAGACGTAAAAGTTCCGATGTACATACTCTCAAGATATAATGATTTAAAAGTTAGAAAGCAGGAAATTTTTTCAAAAAACGAACTGATTTCCGGTTGCTGGATTGTTACCAACAATCGATTCACCTCAGACGCTATTGCCTTTGGTACTTGTTCGGGTTTAAAATTATTGAGTTGGGATTATCCTGAAAAAGTATGTTTAAGGAAAAGAATAGACGAAGAATATTTATATCCAATAACGTGTTTAACTACCTTAACATTAGCTGAAAAAGACAAATTATTAGTGCTCGATATTATCTTGGCTCGAGAAATTATTGACCATATCCAATTGCTTGAAGAAATTGGAATTAGCCCAATCAGAATAAAAAACATAATCAAAGAAGCTTCTGAACTTTGTAAATATTTATAACATGAAAGTGAAATTTATCGGTGGTGCCGGAACGGTAACTGGTTCCAAAACTTTAATAGAAAGTAATGGACTTCGAATTCTTATTGACTGTGGACAATTTCAAGGAATAAAGCCCTTGCGTGAACTCAATTGGGAACCATTACCAGTTTTACCCAATACAATTGATTTTGTTTTACTAACACACGGTCATTTAGACCATTGTGGTTGGTTGCCAAGATTAGTCAGTCAAGGATTTAAAGGAAAAATTTATTGTACAAGCCCAACCGCGTCTATAACCAAATTGATTCTACTAGATAGCGCCAAAATTCAGGAGGAAGAAGCCAATAGAGCCAATAAAGAACATTTTTCAAAACACGAAATAGCAGCACCATTATACAATTTGGATCAAGCGGAGCAGGTTTTTCCGCTATTTCGAATAATAAAACCAAATGAAAAAGTTCTATTAGATGCTGAGGTTTCAGCCACATTTACCAATGCGGGTCATATTATAGGCGCTTGTACTATTGCATTGAATTTAGAAGGCAAAACACTTGTCTTTTCAGGAGATATTGGGCAAGATAATGATGTTTTAATGTATCCGCCTGTTAAACCTAAAAAAGGCGATTATATTTTTTTAGAAAGTACCTATGGCAATCGAATTCATCCAGAGGAAGACGTTAAAGTATTATTGGAAACCTATATTAACACTACTTCTCAGAACGGAGGAACGATAATCATCCCTAGTTTCGCTGTAGAAAGAGCACAAACTTTAATGTATCTGCTGTGGCAATTACATAAAGAGGGGAGACTTCCCAACATTCCTTTAATAATTGATACACCAATGGGAATAAGTGTTTTGGATATTTTCACTCACAATGTAAAATGGCTGAAACTTTCAGAGGAAGACTGTGTTGCAATGTGTAAAATATTCACGATGAATTCTGTTTATCAAGAAACAATCAATTCCATCAATAATAATAAATCAAAAGTGGTCATCGCTGCCAGCGGAATGATAACTGGCGGTAGAGTTTTGAGTTATTTAGAAAAATACATTGGCATGCCCGAAACGACTGTTATTATTGTTGGTTATCAAGCTGAAGGAACTCGTGGTAGAAAATTATTGGACGGAGCAACAGAGCTAAAAATTTATGGAAAATATTATCCTGTAGTAGCAAAAATTGTTCAAATTGATGGATTGTCGGCTCATGGAGATCAAAACGATTTACTAAATTGGTTATCAGAATTAGAAACAAAACCTCAAAAAGTCTTTTTAGTTCATGGTGAAAATCAACCCGCTGATGAATTGCGAATCAAGATTCAAGAAAAATACGGTTTTGAATGTAGTGTACCGTTAATGGGGCAAGAGTTTGAATTGTAAAGTTTTAACGTAATTTTAAGTTTATGCCAAACTGTTTTTAATACCTTTACCTCATGATTTTCAAAAAGCACCTCAGTATTTTGTTAACAATTTTTCTATTGGTTTCCAATTTAGGATTGGCTTTCAATGTGCATTATTGTGGTACAAAAATTGAATCAATTTCTATAAATGATGCTCCTGCAACTATTAAAGTGATTGATGAATGTTGTGGTATTGTTGAAACAAATGCTAAGTGTTGCAATGATAAAATCATAAAAGCCGAAATTAAATCGGACCAGATTATTGTAAAATCTTTTGCTGTTGGTGCCGATTTTACACTTACTTTTCAGGACTGGAAACCAATAGCTTTTACTCCAAATTACACCTTCAAACCAAGAGAAAACACTACTTATCATCGTGATGCGCATGCGCCTCCACTCTATCTCTTGTACAGCCAATATACCTTTTACTGCTGATTTAATCTGAATTCAATTCAGGTTCTCATTGTATTTGATGAGGATCGCCAAAAAATCGAATTTAGTATTAACCATTTTCAGCAAGTGTAGCAGCTGAAATTCTGAAATGAATTCAGAATAAGTAAATTTAGCAAAAATGAAAAAAACAGTGTTAATCCTGACCTTGTTGATTTCTGCAGTTACTTTTTCACAAGAAAATATCAAAAAAGATACTTTAAAAACAGTAACTATTGAAGCCAATAAAAAAGCACTAAAAAAATCACTATTTGGAACAACAAATACAACGCTTGTAACCAGCAAAGAATTACTCAAAGCGGCTTGCTGTAATTTGGCCGAAAGTTTTGAAACCAATCCTTCTATCGATGTTAATTTTTCGGATGCATTAACAGGAACAAAACAAATCAAAATGCTGGGCTTGACAAGTCCTTACATTATGATTACTGAAGAAAATATTCCTTCGGTTCGTGGTGCTTCGCAGGCTTATGGATTGTCTTTTACACCCGGAACTTGGGTAGAAAGCATTCAAATTACCAAAGGCGCAGGAAGTGTTGTTAATGGCTATGAAAGCATTTCGGGGCAAATCAATACCGAATTAATTAAACCTTTAAAAGACATTCCATTCTTTTTAAACGCATACGGTTCAACCGATTCACGTTTTGAATTGAATACGCATTTCAATAAAATAATTTCCGATTATTGGGCTACACGTTTGTTTGTACATGGCAATGCCAGAGTGGCCAAAAACGACATGAACAATGACGGTTTCCTCGACAATCCGTTGGGAAAACAAATTAATTTTGCTAATCGCTGGCAATATGCAAATCCAAATTCAGGCTGGGTTTCGTTTTTGAATCTTCGTTATTTGAATGATGTCAAACAAACAGGCGAACTTAATTTTGACCCCAATAAAGACAAGTTAACAACCAATTATTGGGGTTCTGAAATTACAACAGAACGAATAGATTTTTCCTCTAAAGTAGGTTATGTTTTCAAAGACATGCCCTACCAAAGTATCGGATTTCAAAATGCGTTTAGCAACCACACCCAACACTCTTATTTTGGTTTAAATCAATACGACATCAAACAACAAAGCTATTATTCAAACCTGATTTTTAATTCAATTATTAGTAATACCAGAAATAAATTTGCTGCTGGTTTGAACTTTACGTACGATAAATATTCAGAATTTGTGAATCTTGCTGATGTGAGTCGCATCGATAATTCTGTTGGTGCTTTCTTTGAATATACTTTTGATGACAATGATAAATTCAGCTATATTTTGGGAGGACGATTAGATTATCATAATAGGTTAGGGGTATTTTTTACACCAAGACTTCATGTGAAATACAATCCTTGGGATAAATCTGTTTTTAGATTTTCTGCCGGAAGAGGGAAGCGTGCTGCAAATATTTTTGCCGAAAATCAGAATCTCTTTGCCAGTTCAAGAGCACTTTTGGTTTTGGATAGTGCGGGAAAGATCTATGGTTTAGATCCTGAAATTGCGTGGAATTACGGATTGAGTTTTACTCAGAATTTCAAGTTGTTTGGAATGAATGCAGATACCACAGTTGATTTTTACCGAACCGATTTCCAAAATCAGGCGGTGATAGATGTACTGAATTCACCACAACAGGCTTTGTTTTATAATCTGAAAGGAAAATCGTTTGCCAATAGTTTACAGCTCGATTTTAATTTAGAAATTATTAAACATCTGAATCTGCGTACCGCTTATAAGTACTATGACATCGCAACGGATTACCTTTCAGGAAGTTTTCAAAGACCCTTACAAGCCAAGCATCGTTTTTTTGCCAATATAGAATTTCAAACGCATATCGTTGATAAAGGAAGACAATGGAAATTTGATTTCACCACCAATTGGCTTGGAAAACAACAATTGCCTTATACCGCAAGTAATCCGGAGCAAGACAGATTGCCTGAGTTTTCGCCTTCTTTTGCCGTATTTAATGCCCAAATAACTAGAACTTTTTCGAGTACCTTTGAAATGTATGTTGGTGGTGAAAATATTGGTAATTACCGTCAAGAAAAAGCTATTTTAGGAAGTAACAATCCATTTGGACCCAATTTTGACACCTCAATTATTTATGCGCCGGTTTTTGGTCAAATGTATTATGCAGGATTGCGATTTAAAATAAAATAGAGTCAATTTTAATAACAATTTAAATAAATATAAAATGAAAAATATAATTTTAGTAATGCTGTTAGGTTTTGTTGGACATACAGCACTAGCACAAGATAAGAAAAACAAAAACGCCAAATACGAATTTGAAGTAAATGGCAATTGTGAGCAATGTAAAAAGCGAATCGAAAAAGCAGCATTTTCTGTTTCTGGAGTAAAATCGGCAAGTTGGGATATTGATTCCCATCAAATGACCGTTATTATTAACGAAGAAAAATGTTCGGTACAGGATGTTAAAATAGCCATTGCTAAAATTGGGCATGACACCGAAGAAGTTAAAGCAAGTGATGCAGTTTATGATAAATTGCATGGGTGTTGCAAGTACGACAGAAAGTAATTTTTATACTCCTTAATTTTTTTAAGGAGTTTTTTTTATTCAAAATTTTTTCAGAAAGAGTTAAAGCACCGTTTTGTAAAACCAAAATGTTAAAATGACAATTATCCCAAATAAATTAATTAATTTCACGCTCGATTTTATTGTATTAAATTTATATTCATGAGTGATTTCCACTGGACACAATTATTAAATCCCGAGTTTTATATTACCATGTCAATAGGCACATTTCAGATTGGCTTGTGGCTTGTCTTGTTTATTGTTTTTGCTGAAACCGGACTTTTTGCTGGATTCTTTTTGCCAGGCGATAGTTTGCTTTTCTTGGCTGGAATTTACAGTCGAAGTTTAGTTGAAAATTTCATATTTATTGAAAGTGACATCGTAAATGTCACACTTTTATCGACACTAGTTGCTGTTGCTGGTATTTTAGGAAATATGATGGGTTATTGGTTTGGATCTAAAAGTGGTTATTATTTGTATAAGAAAGAAGACAGTTTTTGGTTTAAGAAAAAGTATCTGATTCAGTCTAAAGATTTTTTTGAGCGATATGGTGGTAAAGCCATAATCTTCGCCCGATTCTTACCTATCGTTAGAACTTTTGCACCAATAGTAGCTGGAATTGTTACTATGGATAAAAAGAAGTTCATGTTTTATAATATAATAAGTTCTTTTCTTTGGTCTTTTATTTTAATTTTTTCAGGGCATTACTTATATGGTATGTTTTTAGAAAAATATGGTATTGATTTAAAACATCACATTGAGAAAATTGTTATCGTAATCATCATTATTTCTACACTGCCTGTTTTTCTTAAAATGATTAAGAAAACGCCAAAACAAGAAGAATAAAAAAGTCCCGAAGATTCGGGATTTTTTTATTTTAGTTCTATATTTTTTTCTTCATGAAAAAATTGACCGTCTCCAGTCATTCCTTCTATAATTAGCTTGCCGTTTTCTACGTTTAGATTGGTAATATCAAAAAGGAACTGACCGCTTTGGTCACTCATCATTTTGGGAAACCAATCAATTAAACCGTAGTTGTCAAAACCGGTAGTTCGAGTCATCTCATAATCAGCGTTTTTAAAACCAAAATACCTTGCAAATCCATCTTTGATATAAAACGAATTAGGATCTGGCTTTTGTTTGAATGAGGCGGGGTTATTTTTTTTCCTGTAAATTTTGATAATTCCTTGGTTGTTATTCATACTTGCAACAATGGCGTTTGGGTTTAAATACACTTCGTCAACTTCATCACTAGTCATCATATCTAATTCATCTAAAGAAAATAGTCTTCTTTCGTCTACATATACTTCTGGACTTTTTTGACCACCATTTACAACGCCTTGTGTTCTTGTGAAAATCTGGACATCACCACGATTTCGAATGACAGTAAAACCATTGACTTCAATAAAACTCAAAATGTCTCTAAAGTAAACTTTTTCATCAATTTTAAAAGCTCTTAAATTTCCGTTTCCAATGCGGTTTTCATAAGCTAATTTTCTTTTTTTACTTTCTAATTTTACTTCTGCAAGTTGTATGACATTAGCACTAAATTTTGGCATGTCAAAATTAGTAAGGTATTCAATACTGTCTTGATCTGAGCAAACCGAATTGGCTACCTTAAATGGGATATTGAATGCTCTTTTCCTGCCGATAACTTGTGGTCTAATTACTGTTTTAACGATTTCAAAATCGGGAAGTTTTTGCAATGACATGTTTACAAAAGTGGAGTCAGCCAAAAGAATATGGTCAAATGCATATGCTCCTTTATCATTGATATCAGATTGCATCATGATAAAATCCTTAAAAGAAACTAATTTAGTTTTATGAAATGTTTTGTTTGGAATAGCAGCATCGACATTCCCTTTAAGTGTAATGCCAATATCAAAAGTATAATTGGCTTTTGGAGGGCTAATTTTGATGCTTCCCCAATCGTACTTTAATTGCTCCTGATTAAGTAAAACCAAGTCTAATTCATAACGCTGCGTTCTATTTGGATTATTTATATAATAGGATGCATTTTCTAAAGGCTTGGTCAGATAGGGATTGATAGTCATTCCGGCGATAATTGAGGTATTGTCCCATGATTTAGTGTTTTCAGGTAAAATCGCAATACTTAAATTTGAATTTGGATAAGGACTGTAACCCACGAAGTTTAATTTGCCTGCGCTTTTATTATTTTTAACAATTGTGATGTTTGATTCTTTTTTGGAGCTAAAATAAATGAGTCGCTCAGCCCATTGTTTCAAATCGCTGTCGATGATTCGGATAGTGTTTACACCTTCAAATAAGTCAGTATTGCTTAGTACAAGTGTTTTTTCGTTTGTTGCCGTATCGAAAGTAATTTCATAAAGATTGTATTTTTGATCTTGATGAACGACTAAATATTTTTTTTTGCTCTGCTTCTCATTTGCAGTAGTAGTGTTTGTTCTTAGTTTTATGACAGTTTTACCTTCTATAGTAAAATTGTTTACATCTAGTGTGTAGCCCGTTTCTTCTGGTATCGGCAAGTTTTTTTCAATTACTTTATCATTGTATTTAAGGCTGACTTTTACTTTAGTATTTGTTGGAATGATTTCAAATTTTCCAAATCCAAATTTGTTGAGTTTAATAACCTTGATAACTTCATTTTGTTCATTTAGTAGTGTTGCTTCAATATTTTCAGGCGAATTTCCTCTGCAGTCTTTAAGTTGAATTCCAACTTGATTTGGAATTCCCGCAACATAACTTTTACCTTCTGGGTTGAGTTTTATTTCAAGTGATTCTGTATTGATTTTTTTATAGTTTTTGAAACCTTCATTTGGATTTATCACCGTTATTTTAGCGATTGTTGATTCGTTTTCACCAAAATTATTCATCCAATTGGTATAAGCTTGAATGTAGTATTGTCCGGATTTTAATTTTAAACCGAGGTCAATTTTGCCAAAGAAAATACCATTACTAGCATATTGTAACTTTTCAGAAATTTGATTTCCATTTTCATCATATAGCACCAAATATACATTAGTTGTGAAGTAAGGTTTGTTGCTTTTCCGATTCATTACATAACCCTGAAACCAAACAGATTCGTTATTGATAAAGCTTGTTTTGTCCAAATGAAGGTGAATCGCTTCCCGTTCGAGATCAAAATAGTTTTCGAGTGCCGTAGCTATTTTAGATTTGTATTCATCATCATTCTTTTGACTATAGGCCATTGTTAAGGTCGTCAGCACTAAAAGGCAAATCAGATAGTTTTTAATAGTCATAAAGTAATAATTTGATCTTTTAAAAGTATAAAATTTTAGTTACAAAACTAACAAAAAAGCGCTCCGAATTTCGAAGCGCTTTTTTTAAAAAATTAGTAGGAATAGATTACATCATACCTGGCATTCCGCCACCCATTGGCATTCCGCCACCCGGATTTTCTTCTTTAATTTCGACTAAAGCACATTCTGTTGTTAAGATCATTCCCGCAACTGATGCAGCATTTTCTAAAGCTACACGCGTAACTTTTTTAGGGTCGATGATTCCGGCTTTCAACATATCAACATACTCGTCAGTTTTGGCGTTGTAACCAAAATTTCCTTTACCTTCCGAAACTTTTGCTACTACAACTGAACCTTCTAAACCTGCATTTTCAACAATAGTTCTTAACGGTGATTCTACTGCACGTGAAACTATTTGAATACCAGTAGCTTCATCTGCATTGTCTGCTTTTATTTTTTCTAATACTGCTTTTGCTCTTAATAAAGCAACACCACCGCCAGCTACAATTCCTTCTTCAACTGCAGCACGAGTTGCGTGAAGCGCATCATCAACACGGTCTTTTTTCTCTTTCATTTCAACTTCAGAAGCCGCGCCAACATACAGTACGGCTACACCACCAGCTAATTTAGCTAAACGCTCCTGTAATTTTTCTTTATCATAGTCAGAAGTGGTAGACTCCATTTGACCTTTGATTTGGTTTACACGATTTTTAATCATATCGGCACTTCCTGCACCATTTACTAAAGTAGTATTGTCTTTATCGATTGTTACTTTTTCAGCAGTTCCCAACATTTCCAATGTTGTATTTTCTAAAGTATAACCACTTTCTTCTGCAATTACAGTTCCACCAGTTAAGATGGCAATATCTTCTAACATCGCTTTTCTTCTATCACCAAATCCGGGAGCTTTTACAGCAGCAATTTTCAAAGCGCCACGCAGTTTATTTACAACTAATGTCGATAATGCTTCGCCATCAACATCCTCTGCAATAATCAACAAAGGTTTTCCTGATTGCGCAACAGGTTCTAATATGGGTAATAATTCTTTTAAAGAAGATACTTTTTTGTCGTATAACAAGATGTAAGGTCTTTCTAATTCCACTTCCATTTTTTCAGGATTGGTAACAAAGTATGGAGAAAGATACCCTCTGTCAAACTGCATTCCTTCAACAACATCTACATATGTATCGGTTCCTTTTGCTTCTTCGACAGTGATAACACCTTCTTTACCTACTTTTCCGAAAGCCGTAGCAATCAAGTCGCCAATAACTTCGTCATTATTAGCAGAAATAGAGGCAATTTGTTTTATTTTTTCAGAATCGCTT
Source organism: Flavobacteriales bacterium (assembly GCA_038202695.1). GTDB lineage: Bacteria > Bacteroidota > Bacteroidia > Flavobacteriales > Flavobacteriaceae > Flavobacterium. The sequence continues at coordinate 59,751 of JBBRET010000010.1, read as the reverse complement.
CCAACTACTTGTGCTTGTTTTGCAAGATCTGTAACGATGGCTTCAACTGCTTTGTCAATGCCTCTTTTCAAATCCATTGGATTAGCACCAGCTGCTACGTTTTTTAATCCTTCTTTAACTATAGCTTGTGCTAATACGGTAGCAGTTGTAGTTCCGTCTCCAGCCAAATCATTGGTTTTTGACGCAACTTCTTTTACCATCTGCGCACCCATATTTTCTAAAGGATCTTTTAATTCTATTTCTTTGGCAACGGTAACTCCATCTTTGGTGACAGTTGGTCCGCCAAATGATTTTCCAATAATTACGTTGCGTCCCTTTGGTCCAAGAGTAACTTTTACTGCATTAGCTAATGCATCAACGCCACGTTTTAATCCATCACGTGCTTCAATATCGAATTTTATATCTTTTGCCATTTTTAATTTTTTGTGTAAATTGTTTTAAGTTTTGATTTGTTTCAAGCTGTTCAGCTACCTTTTAAATTATTGCTAAAATATCATCTTCGCGCATGATCAGATAATCTTTGCCGTCGAATTTTAAATCAGTTCCTGCATATTTACCGTAAAGAACGGTATCTCCAATTTTAACGGTTATTGGTTCGTCTTTTTTACCGTTACCAACGGCAACAACGGTTCCTTTTTGTGGTTTTTCTTTAGCAGTGTCTGGAATGATAATACCAGAAGCTGTTTGAGTTTCAGCTGCTGCTGGTTCGATGATAACTCTGTCTGAAAGCGGTTTAATATTTAATGCCATAATATCAGGTTGTTTGTTTTAAATTAATCTTTTTTTTGAATTTCAGAAATTGTGCCAAGTGTTAGAACTGTCATTTTTTTCTAAAAAAAATGCCAGCATGTCAGTGCTGGCATTATATTTTTTATAAACGCTACTTATTTTTTTGGAGCTTCAGTCGATTTTGCTGGAGTAGGCGTTTCTGTTTTAGGAGCAATAGTTTCTTTCGTGTCTATGATTTTAGAATCAGATCCACCCATCATTCCGGGAAAACTCAGACTTGATAATAAAACCAAAACAATTAATATAGTTGCTAATGTCCAAGTACTTTTATCTAAGAAGTCAGTTGTTTTTTGAACTCCACCCATTTGAGTTGATCCGCCTAGTGAAGAAGATAAACCACCTCCTTTAGGATTTTGTACCATAATCACGATTATCAATAGAAAACAAACTATTGTTATTAGTACTAAAAAAATTGTAAAATTAGTCATTGTTATAAATTGTTATTTTGTTGTAAAATTCTAATATCCGAAATTCGGTCTGCAAAGAAACTACTTTTTTCTGGATATTTCAAAATTAATATTTCATAAGCTTGAATTGCTTTTGTATATTTTTTTTGTTCCAAATAAACTCTGGCCAAGGTCTCTGTCATCAGATAGGAGGTGTCGTCTATAATTGGTTGAATAGCTGGAATTATAGCATCCTTTGCGATTGGAGTTATTTTAGGATTATTTTCTATGAATTTGTCTATCAGGTCCAAGTTTTTTCTTTTGGCAACATCGGCTGTCGGCGTGATTTCTGCTCTGATAATAGGCTTTAATCTGGATAATTGCAACCATTCCTGGAAAGAGTGCTTTTCGTTTTTAGAAAATTCAAGTGGTTTGCCTATAGCCAATTTTTCTTCAGCTTTTTGTTCTTCAGTTGTTGTAGCTTTTTTGATAGAAGTTAAAATAGATTGTTCTAAAGCATCAACAGTTGGCTCTTTGGTTTCAACAACTAGGTGTTCGCTTCCCACAACACTCATATTCAGTAACTCTTCTAATTTCTTTTCATACAATCCTTTTTGGACAGAAACAAAGGAATCAGAAGTAATAAAATCAAACAAAATGCTTCTATCAGTTGTATAAGCTGCTGCAATTTTTAAAGCATAATTATAATTAAAACTATCTTGATTGTACAAATGTTTTAACTTTAATACACGTGCACTCTGAAAATAAGGAAATGCTTCTAAAACAGTGTCTAGTGTTTCAGCATATCTGTCATTGATAGCATCCGGTTTATTGAGTAAATACGTGTAATCTGTTAAGTTCATCTTGTGAAATTACCACTTGGCTAGCGATTCGTTAAAAATATCTTGTGTTATTCTTTCAAAAACAACATCAAGTGCTTCTGTTAATTTGGAACCAATCAATTGTGTTGAACCATCATAATCAAAGAAAAAGGAAAATCGTTTCTCAAAATTATCGGCTTCTTTGTTTTTATTGTTAAAACGGACCATAACGGTTATTGTCAATCGGCTTTGAGCAGCTGTTTGAGCAGCAGTAGCTTGCATTGGGGTTATTCTATATTCTACAATTTCGCCTTCATATAATAAATCACCATTAGCATTAGTTAAATTCAGATTGGTTTGGTTCTGTATAAGTTCTTGCAGTCGGAGTGTAAAGGTTCTTTCGATTCCGGGTTCAACTATATCTGCATTATTCTGAAAATAATTAACCTGAAAAGTCTTGGCGTCAATTGGTTTTGCGCCAGTAAAATTATAATTACCGCAACTATTTATGCTGAGCGCTAGGAATAAAATAGAAAGTAGTTTGAAAAACTTCATATCAAAAGTAAAAGTCTGCTAAAGTAATTCTTTATTTTGAATTACAGAATAACACTACTGATAGTAATAATCGGCAAAAGAATAAAAATCAACGAAATTATTGTTGCTGTCTAGGACTTCAATGCCAACTTGATAAAGTTTGTCTTCTGGAATAGCACCATAATTATAATAGTAAGGATCAGAAGAACCCTTGTCAAATCCTACCGGAACTTTTTGTGATGCCTGAGCGTCAACAAAGAAGTTTGGATCGGTTAACGATTTTACTCTTGCTACAGCTATAACAGCTTCAGCTATGGGATTATCCATCAAGATGGTGTCAAAATTGAAATTTTTAAGAATTTCGGAAGTGCCAGTAGCTACTTTTTCAAATGATGTCATATTTCCGTTACTATAGGTCATGTGAAATTCTTTGGCATCAAAACCCGTTCTAGTATAATCAAGAGCTAACAGGTCTGAATTAACCCGACAGTTTATCGTAAAACTACTTCCATACGAATAAGTATACGTTCGTGTAGTGGCGTTAAAAGTATAGGGTAAGTCATTTATAGCGTTAATTGTATTGTCTGGATTGTACGAAATGTTGTCAACTTCCGTTATAATACCACCACTATATTTTGTGTCTCTGATAAGACGGTTCAAATTGTCGTATGTAAATTCTTCGACTATAGTTCCATTAGTAAGCGTAATGGTGGTCAATAAATTATTATTGAAATTCCATTGCTTTTCATTTGGACTATTGCGATAAAAAACAACTTTTTCTAAGACTTTCTCTTGGGTAGCAGAAATATCATCATTACTGCAAGAAACTAATGTCGTTACAAAAATGAAAAGGAAGAGATATTTTATCATGGTATTATTATTTGATTGAAAAGTATAAACTAATTTTTAATAAAAAAAAATTATAAGTCATATTGCTTAATTTTACGATAAAGGGTTCTTTCTGAGATGCCAAGTTCATCAGCAGCAGCTTTTCTTTTTCCTTTGTGGCGTTCTAAAGATTTTTTAATAAGTTCAATTTCTCTTTGTTCTAATTTCAAAGTTTCCTCTTCCTCTACAGTTTCTGCCATTAAATAATTTGCGTCTTCATCATCATCAAACTCTTCCTGCTCTGTTTCTTGCGCTTGAGGTATTGTATTTAATCTCGTTTCATTTTCAAAATTGGATGCCGTATCTTCTTTGGATCCAAATACTTTTTGTATTAAATTTTTATTCATTTCTTGCACTTTTGAGCTGCCATTCTGCATCAATTCTAAAGTCAATTTTTTTAAATCGTGTAAGTCGTTTTTCATGTCAAACAGCACTTTATACAAAATGTCTCTCTCCGTTGAAAAATCACTGTCCGATTTCTTTTTACCAATAACGGATGGCAAATTAGTGCCCTCGATTGGAAGATAAGATTGCAAGGTTTCTATAGAAATATCTCGATTGGTCTCTAAGACTGAAATTTGTTCAGCCACATTTCGGAGTTGTCTAATATTTCCGCTCCAACGGTATTTTTGAAGGAATACAACAGCGCTGTCGCTTAATTTTATAGGTGGCATTTTGTATTTATAGGCAAAATCAGAGGCGAATTTTCTAAACAACAAATGAATATCTTCTTTACGGTCTCGCAATGGAGGCAAAGGAATGTCTACAGTACTCAATCGGTAATACAAATCTTCACGGAATTTTCCTTTTTCAATAGCATCAAACATGTTGACATTGGTTGCAGCTACAATTCTGACATTTGTTTTTTGGACTTGTGAGGAACCCACTTTGATAAACTCACCATTTTCTAAAACACGCAACAAACGAACTTGAGTTGTTAAAGGCAATTCACCTACTTCATCTAAAAAAATTGTTCCCCCGTCAGCCACTTCAAAATAGCCTTGACGTTCAGCGTTAGCTCCGGTAAAGGAACCTTTTTCATGTCCAAAAAGTTCACTGTCAATTGTCCCTTCTGGAATAGCGCCACAGTTAACTGCAATGTATTTTCCGTGTTTTCTATGAGAAAGCGAATGAATAATTCTAGGGATACTTTCTTTACCAACGCCACTTTCACCTACAACCAATACCGAAATATCAGTAGGGGCAACCTGAATCGCTTTTTCAATTGCACGATTGAGTTTTGGATCATTCCCAATAATTTCAAATCGTTGTTTTATATTTTGAACTGTTTCCATTTATGCCGAATTTATTTCAGATTTTTATTTTTTTGCTTCTAAGGAACCTGTACGTCTATTTTCATCTTAAAAAGTATTCTTTAGTATTTATGGATACTTTCTGATTGCATAAATAAACTAAAATTTATTAGTGTATTCTTGGCTTATATTGTTTGCATCTCGCTATACCCAACCGCTTCCCCAATCAAAGTTCCGCTCGTGCAATTAGTAATTTTCACGTTTACAAATTCTCCGATTTTATATTCTTCTTTAGGGAAAACTACAACCAAACTTTGAGAATTTCTTCCGGATAATTGTTCTGCTGATTTTTTAGATACTTTTTCAACTAAAACTTCCACTGTTTTTCCAACAAATTCCTGTGTTCTTGCTAAACCATGTTTGCGTTGCAGGTCCACTATTTCTTGTAAACGTCTTTGCTTCGTTGTTTCCGGAACATCATCCTCCATTTTTCGTTCAGCCAAGGTTCCAGGTCGTTCAGAATAGGCGTACATATAACCAAAACTGTAGTGTACATATTCCATTAAATCTAAAGTGTCTTGGTGGTCTTCTTCAGTTTCAGATGGGAAACCAGCAATCATATCTTGTGATATAGAACTTTCTGGCAGTATGGTTTTAATTTTATCAATAAGTGTTTTGTATTCCGATCTCGTGTGTAATCGATTCATTTGCTTTAAAATTCTATCGCTTCCACTTTGAACTGGTAAGTGAATGTGTTTGCAAATATTTGGATATTTTGCAATTACATGCAGCACTTCTTCGTGCATATCTTGTGGATTGGAAGTCGAAAACCGAATGCGCATTTTTGGGAATTGAACAGCCACCATTTCTAGTAATTGTTCGAAGCCTACAGCAGTAGCTTGTTGCATTTCACTTGCTTTTTCAAAATCTTTTTTCAAGCCTCCGCCATACCATAGGTAGCTATCTACATTTTGTCCCAATAACGTTACCTCTTTAAATCCTCTAGTCCATAAGTCTTTTATCTCTTCGAAAATGCTTTGTGGTTCCCGACTGCGCTCACGGCCACGAGTGAAAGGCACCACACAAAAGGTGCACATATTATCACATCCTCTTGTAATAGATACTAATGCCGTTACGCCATTGCTCATTAAACGAACGGGAGCAATATCTCCGTAAGTTTCCTCTTTGGATAAAATCACATTAATGGCATCTCGTCCGTCTTCAACTTCACGCAATAAGTTTGGCAAATCTTTATAGGCATCTGGACCAACAACCAGATCAACAATTTTTTCTTCATCAAGAAATTTTTCTTTCAGTCTTTCGGCCATGCATCCTAAAACACCTACTTTCATACCCGGATTTACCTCGCGTTTCACAGCATTGTATTTTTCCAACCGCTTTCTTATGGTTTGTTCAGCTTTGTCTCTTATCGAGCAAGTATTTACCAATACTAAATCGGCTTCTTCTAAAAGGGTAGTGGTGTTGTACCCTTCACTGTTCATGATGGAAGCAACGATTTCACTATCAGAAAAATTCATAGCACAACCATAACTTTCTATGAATAATTTCTTAGTATTTTGGGGTTTATTTTCAAAAACTAGTTTGGTTCCTTGTTTTTGTTCGTCAATTTGCTTTTCCATAAAATATTCTTGGCTTTACGAGTCAGCAAAGATAATACTAAATTATAAAATGTGACAAGATGTCAGATGTGCTTTAACAAAAGATTAAATGATTTTAAGTTTAAATGCAGTTTGAGAATGCATTAAAAAATTATGGCTTTTTAGATTGGTATCTTTTGATGTCAATTGCTGGATCAAGAGGCTTATTGTTTTCGATACTGTCATATAAATCTAATGCCATTTTTGGCGCTAACATTACACCACGAGTTCCAAGTCCGTTCAAGAGGTGTACGTTTTTATGTGTTGGATGTGTTCCCAAAAGAGGTCGTCTGTCTTTTACAGTAGGTCTAACTCCAGCAAAATGTTCCAAAATTTCAAAATTACAATTTAGAATTTCATTAATTCGATCAAGGAGTTCCTGTTTACCTGCTTCAGTTGGGGTATTTGTTTTATCAGCCCAATTATACGTTGCTCCAACTTTAAAGAGACTATTACCAAGCGGCAAAATATATACACTTGTGTTGAGAATCACATCTAGGTCTAAATCGGGTGATTTAATGATAAATAATTCTCCTTTGGTTCCGTCAAGTGGTAAATAATTGAAAAACGGATTTGACTGCATTCCAAAGCCTTCTGCAAAGACAATATGTTTTGCTTTAAAGTTTAGGTATTCAATATGAGTATCAAAGCATTTTAAATCGGTATAAGTAAATGTGTTTTCATTGAACCAGTTATTTCTTTTTAAATACAGTTGATATTGTTCAAGTAATACCGTTGTGTCAACGTAACCTGTTTGTAAAACTTCTCCATAACCAAAAGGAGAATCAATAGCTTTGTATTTTTTGTGAATCAATTTTGTGGAGAGAAAAGGAGTAAGGTTAGTTTTGTCTGATGCTGCAAACCAATTATTTTGTTCTTCGATAGAAAAGAATTTTCGGTAAATAGGAATTTTATAATCAATTTGAGTTGATAATTTAGCTTCTATGTTTTTGTAGAAAGTGTTAGCAAGAGCCAATTGCTTTGTGGCATCTAGTACCTGACTGAATCTTTTTAAAATTACGGGGTTGTAAAGTCCAGCTGCAATTTTTGATGAATTTTGTGATTTATTATCAAAAATCACGAAGGACTTTCCTTGTTGTAAAAGAGTTTCTGCAAAAGCAATTCCAGCCAATCCTGATCCAACTATTAGATAATCGTGCATAAGTATAAATTAAAAAAAAACTCCCACCATAAAGATGAGAGTTTTATATTGTATTATGAAATTTCTTTTAGTAATTCCACATGTCAGACTCAAAACTACGAATTTTCTCTTTGACTCTTTCTGATTCTAAAAGTTGATTTTGAGCGTTGTCTTTCATGTATTGTTCAATGGCTCTATCGCCATAAACGTTTTCTTCTTTGTAAATTTCTCCATTAAATCTTCTGGAGTTTAACAAATGATCAAACGTAATGGGCATTGCAGAGTTTTTATCATTAAACGCTTTGGCTTCGTGCAGTAAGTCTCTAACTGCTGGAAAATAAACCCAAAATAAGTCAATTACATCTGCTTTATCATTACCAGCATCTCTAGCTTCTGGAGTAACTGGGCATAGTGCAATTAATCTGTATTTTAATTCACCTTGACGTTTGTCAAAGTACCAATAGCCTTTGATTTTGTATCCAGAGATATAGCTTGCATCCAATTCTTTTTTATTAATAAACTGTGGATCTAAAACTTTTTTCCCGGATTTATAATCATCATAATAGTTGTTAATTTCGTCTTTCCCAGCATCGATAGTATCAACGTAAGTAAAAGAAGACTCCATATCCTTGAATGTTTTCTTGGTATTGAAGTAATCATCAACGTAAACCTCAGTGATGCTTCCGTTTTTAATGTTTTTTACAAGCACATCAAATAGTGATCTTCTTTCTTTACCCACGAAAGCGGTATCAATAGGGTAATAAAGAGGGAAATTAATTCTCTCATCAATATCAATGAACTCCCATATGGTTTTACCCATTAATACGTCTCTATCATGTACATAGCCATATGGTAATGGTTTGTCATTGTCAGAAATTAATTGAGCAGGTGTTTTCTTTCCAATCTCATCTGGAGTTTTGGAATTCAACAAGTTTGACTGAGCAAAAGTTGAAGCACTCATTGCTACTGCAAAAACTACTGATAAAAGATTTTTAATTTTCATAATAGTATAATATAAGTTATTTAAGTAGGTTTCTTTTCAACTTAAATTATTTATTGTATTTCATAAATTACTGGTGCAGCATCTTTAGGAACTATGTTAGCAGTAGTCCCGATGATTTTTGTTTTAATATCAAAAATAGATATTTGATCACCTTTACTTGCTCTTGCTAAAGCGGCCTTACATTGTGCATTAACACTACTTCCACTTACGATGATAGCTGCCTGACCTGGAACTTTGAAACTAAAACGAGTAACTTCAAAATTTAAATCATATAAGAAATCTTGCAATACAGCTGAAATCTTAGAAACTTCTAAACGTGACTTAGCACCTTTTTGAATTCCAACAACTCCACCAATAGCACCAACTGGCGCTGGAATATTTTTGATTCTGAATAATTTTTTGTCTGAAGCAGATTTTCCATCAGCCATTTTACCAGTAGCGGTAATTACAACTTCAGTACCTGAGCCAGGGTTTAAATTATATTTACCTTTTCCTACTGAAGTTAAACCTGGTGCAGAAGCAGTTACATCATTTTCAGGGATACCTGCGAATGAAATAGTCATAGGGTTTGGTAAACCTCTGTAAACTACATTCATTTTATCTGCAGAAATGTTAGCTGAATTTGGACGTGGAACTACTACATATTTACCTTCAAATTTCAAAGGCACTGGTTTTCCATCTTCCATGAAAGAGAACGTACCGTTGATGGTTTTTTCTCCAATTCCACCAGCAGTCATCGAAATGATTGCTTGACCATTTTCAATTTTACCTGGTCCAGAGAAACTTGTAGGAACTGTATTAGCGTCATATTTACCTAAAACTACTCTACCTTTTACCGTTTCGCCTTCAAAGAATACATTCTTATCCAAAATCACCATAGCTTGAAAGTTTTTCAACGAAGCAGCTTGAGCAATAGTATTTCCAATTAAGGCATTATAAACATCTTGTTCAGTTTGCTCAACATCATTCTGCATGCTCGTCAACTTAGCTATTGAGGCAACAGCTGGAAACCCTTCAAAGTGGTAAGCTAGGTATTTTTTAGAAACTCCATCTTTATCTTTAATGTTACCTAAATTGAATTTAGAGTTGATGTTTTCTGTAATTTTTTGATATTTAACATCATTTCCGAATACAGCAATTACATCTTTTTTATATTTTTCAATAGTTGCAATGATTTCATTACCTTTTGGAGAGTAATTATCACCTTTAAACCAATTTTCATCGATGTAACCACCTTTGTCCATTTGTTCGTATGGTAATTTTCCGTCTTTTTCTCTGTCAAATTCTTTAGAAACATCACCTTTTAAATTCCCTAAATAAGAATAAAGTTGTTTAGAGATTTCTTGCACTTGGTTAGCTTTTTCAAGAGGGCCTTTAAAACGTGTAGGATCATCCTCTGCTTTTTGTTCAAGTGTAGCTAATAAACTTTTGTTATATTCTTGTGAAAATTTATTTACACCTTCAAATTTTTCGTTCATTAAACCAAACGCGGTTAATACTTCTTTTGACATGTTTAATGCCAACATTGCGATGAAAACCAGGTACATTAGGTTAATCATCTTCTGTCTAGGGGTTAGTTTTCCTCCTGCCATTTTTTCTAATTAGTTTAAATTATTATTTTGTTTAAAATATATAGTAATAAAACTAATTATCCTTTGTTACTCATTGCAGAAAGCATTCCACCGTATACATTGTTCAATGTAGATAGGTTAGAAGTCAAACTTTGCATTTGATCTTTTAATTTTAAATTGTTTTCAGCAACTTCATTGTTGATTTGTGCGTTTCTTTCAGCACTTTGTACTTGAACATGGTATAAACCATTCAATGTTTCTAATTGCGTCGCTGCTTTAGTCATTTCTTCAGCGTATTTTTTTGTTGAAGCAACAGAATCAACAGTTGGAGAGATTGCTTTAGCAGCTCCTTCAAAGTTTTTAATACTGTTTCCTAGGCTTTCCATTAACTGTCCGTCAATTTTAGCTTCTTTTAACATAGCGTCTAATTTTTGAGACAGTAAACCTTGTGCGTCTTTAGGGTCTTCTTTTTTATCTTTTGCTTTTGCCTGACCACCAGCTAATTCCGGGTATACAAGTGACCAATCTAATTCATTATCAACTGGGTCAAAAGCTGATAAACCAAAGATTAATGCTTCTACTGAAAGTCCAACAATAAGCATTAAACTCGCTCCCGTCCAGTGTTGGATTTTGAATAATGCTCCAATAATTACAACTGCCGCTCCCATACCGTAAGCGAAATTCATTGTTTTTTTGCTTAATAATGCCATAATAATAAAAATTTTAGTTAGTTAAGTTAATATAATTCAAGTTAGTTTAAATTTATTTTTTTGGTGCTGCGTTCTTAGTTACTTTAGTTCCCATGTAATCTTGAACGGTACGGAATCCGATGTAACTTCTAGCAGAATCTGCGTATTCAAAATCTCTTGTTCCTACTTGTAAGAAGTAAGCAACATCTTTCCAAGAACCACCACGGACAGCTTTTCTCATATTTTTTAAGTCAGCTACGTTTGGATTTATTGAAGACACATACTCATAGGCAGCGGCATCATATGACGAATCAGTCCATTCTGCTACGTTACCAGCCATATTGTACAAATTAAATCCGTTTGGTTCGTATGATTTTGCTTCAACAGTATATAAAGCTTGATCGGCTGCATAATCTCCTCTATTTGGTTTGAAGTTAGCCAAGAAACATCCTCTGTCGTTTTTAGCATACGGTCCACCCCAAGGGAATGTTGCTGATTCTAATCCACCTCTTGCTGCATATTCCCATTCTGATTCGATTGGAAGACGGAAAGAGTTGATGAGATCTCGCCCTTTTTTCTTTGATTTGATATATGAATTTTTGTTTAATGTTCTCCAAGCGCAAAATGCTTTAGCTTGTTTCCAACTTACCCCAACTACAGGATATTGTGCATAAGCTTGGTGCCAGAAGTAATCATTGTGCATTGGCTCATTGTAAGAGTATGCGAAATCTTTAATCCAAACTGTTGTGTCTGGGTATACAGCTTGCTGCTCTGTTCTGATAAATGAACTTCTTTTTCCAACTTTTGCTTTTGCAGCAGCTTGGATGTCCATCCAAGAATATCTGAATTTTAATTTTTTAACATCAATTGTTCTTAATCCGTTAAAAGATTCTGCTATTGGTAAATACATAGTATCCATAACTTCTGTATAATATTCGTCTGGATATTTCTTAGTGTCTTTTATAAGTTTGATTTTTTTGTTCAATCTTCTTCCGGCATAAGGATCATCGTCAGTTCCTACACTGTAATAATTCTCATACATATACTTGTCGTATGGTGTCATTTTAGCAGGATCTGTATCATTGAAAGCAAAGTCACCAATGCTACCACCTTTACCACCTTTACCACCTTTACCGGTTGCAGTTTGTCCAACTTCATCTGCTAAGATGGCTAGACGTACCCTAATTGTAGAGTCTTTAACCCACTCAACAAATTGGCGGTACTCACTATTAGTGATTTCGGTTTCATCCATATAGAAAGATCTTACGGTAACCGTTTTTGTAGGCGCATCTTGCATATTTGCCGGGTCATCATCAGATTTACCCATAATGTATGCTCCACCAGGAATCAAAGTCATTCCAAAAGGCTTTTCTGGATGCCATTTTTTTCCTTTAACTCCTACCAATTCACCTTTGTCGCTAGATCCACCACAACTGGTTAATAAAGCTAAGATTGACGCAAATGTTATGAACTTCTTCATATGTTATTTTGGGGTTAATTTGATTAAAATTTTAAGGCCGTAAACCTATTTATTATTTTTGAAAAAAGCAATTAAATAATATTAAATTTATTAGCTGAATTATTCAATAGCGTAATTCACATTTCAAAAATAGAATTATTACTAGTATAAAAAAAATTAATTATCGATAAAATGCATTTTTTATCGATAAAATGCTGTTTTTTGAATTTTTTATAAGAATAATTTTATATTAATTTTATTGTTTGCTTTTAAATACTATTTTTTCGTTGTGCTTTCCACCATCTTTCAGGTATTTCATTGTTACATGCAGCTAAATACTCTTCATGCGAACAAGGTAATAACGTATTTTTTTTCAGTTTATTGTGTTGGTTTGTAAAAAAATTTATTTCTATCCACCACCTACCTGTTTTATTGCTTTTGTAGAAAACTAATTCGTCGCTTTCCAACGGTATTATGTATTTTAGATAGTTTTCTTTGGTTCCAAAGGGATATTCTTCTGAACGATAATTCACTCCCTCTATGAAATACCAAATAATTTGAGCAATTAAAACCGATTCTTCTCTTTTGCAATTGTGATTAAAAATCCCAAAAGAACTTACTTTATCACTGATTCCAGAATATCTTGCTAAACTACATATTTCTTTACCATCAAATCCATTAGGTGTAAAAGTAACAAAATTTCCTGAATAGGATGACTTTACAGCATTCAAATCGATACTAACAATGTCGGCATCGCGAAATGTTGGTTCTGCTAATTCAATATTGTTTGAAATTTCTCCCAAACGGTAGGCGTCAAAATATAATTTTTCAATTAAATCAATCTCTTCCTGAGAGTTATAATAAGTTTGATACCCAATATTGCTAAAATTGAAAAGATTGTTTGGCTCATCTAAAACAATTTTTGAAAGATAAGAATTTGAAGTAATGCCGTCTTCTTGTTTGCCAAAATCAAACTTACTATCAATAGCTACTAAGTTGACCATTTGTTCTTGACTATCATAAGCTCGATATAATGGATAGGTCAAATCTTGTGTACCGCCAATAACTATTGGAATAATTCCCTTCTTTATGAGTTTTGAAGCCACTTTTTGCAGGGCGAAAAAGGTATCTTCTAATGAATTTCCCGGTAAAATATCTCCTAGATCGGCAATTGCACTATGCCAGTTTCCTGGAAACATACTGTATAATTCTTTTCTAATCGCCTCAAGGTTGACTTCTTCATCAACGAAATTTGAAGCACCTCTGTTTTCTAATACACCAAGTATAGCGATTTTTACTTTATCAATATCCGGAAAATCTTTATCCGTGTGAAAAGCCACTTTGCTACCCAAATGTTGAGACGACAAACCGTTTACATATTGAATTATTTCAGAAGCAACAGGGGACAGAAAATCAAATTCCATAGCTTATTTCTTTTTTGCAGGTGTTTTTTTTGTTGGTGCTTTTTTTGTTGTTGCTTTTTTGGCGGCAGTTTTCTTTTCTGGAGTTTTGGCAGCAATCATTTCTTTTACTTGCTCCAATGTCAGTTTAGATGCATCAATATCTTTATTCAATTCGATTTTGATTTTACCTTTTAGAATTACTGATTTTCCCCATCGTGCTTTTTCAACGATAATTCCTTCTTCTTTCCAGTCGTGTAGAACTTTATCAATGTTCTTTTGTAATTTTTCTTCGATAAGTTCGGCAATGTCTGATTGTGATAAATTGTCGAAGTTGTATTTTTTACTTACGTTGATAAAAATGCCATTCCATTTTAAAAACGGTCCGAAACGACCAACTCCTTTTTGAACAGGTTCATTGTTGTAGATCGCAATTGGTGCATCCGCCTGAGCTTTTTCGTTAATCAATTCCTGAGCTCGTTCCATAGTCACATCTAATGGATCTTCGCCTTTTGGTAACGAAATAAATTGTTTGCCGAAACGAACATAAGGACCAAAACGGCCATTGCTCACTTCTACTTCTTCGTCTTTGAAAGTCCCTAAATTTTTTGGAAGTAAAAATAAATTCAATGCTTCTTCTAAGGATATGCTGCTAATATTTTGTTCTTGGCGTAAGCTGGCAAATTGTTTTTCTTCATCATCGGCTTCCCCAATTTGTGCTACGGGACCAAATTTTCCTAAACGTACCAGGACTTGTTTGCCAGTTTTTGGGTCTTTTCCTAATATTCTTTCGCCACTTTCTCTTTCGGCCGTATCTTGAACTAAAGTCACATTGGGATGAAACTTATCATAGAACTCTTGCATCATTTTTGCCCAATCAATATTCCCTTCAGCAATTTCATCGAAGTCTTGCTCTACTTTGGCCGTAAAATTATAGTCTAATATGGTTGAAAAGTTTTTAACCAGAAAGTCATTTACAATAGTTCCAATATCTGTTGGAACCAATTTTCCTTTATCAGAACCAGTGTTTTCTTTCAGAACTTGATTGACAATTTTGTTGTCTTTTAAGGTAAGTTGGGTATATTTTCTTTCAACACCTTCTAAGTTTCCTTTTTCAACATAAGTTCTGGCAATGATTGTTGAAATCGTTGGTGCGTATGTTGATGGACGACCAATTCCTAATTCTTCTAATTTTTTCACCAAAGAAGCTTCCGTATACCTTGATGCTGCTCTTGTGTATCTTTCTGTGGCTGTGATGAAATTGTTTTGTAATTTTTCATTCACTTTCAAGGCTGGCAACATGCCTTCTTGCTCTTCATCGTCATCGTCATTGCCTTCTAAATATACTTTTAAGAAACCTTCAAACTTGATAACTTCTCCAGAGGCTTGGAAAACTTCCGAATGGTTATTGGCTTCAATTCTAACATTGGTTCGCTCTAGTGCTGCATCACTCATTTGTGAGGCCAAGGTTCTTTTCCAGATCAAATCGTACAAACGGGCTTGATCTCGCTCTACATTCACTGTATGGCGCGACATGTCAGTTGGACGAATGGCTTCGTGTGCTTCTTGAGCGCCTTTGCTTTTGGTGTTGAAAATTCTAGGTTTTGAATATTCCTTTCCGTAAGATTTGGTGATTTCAGCCTGAGCTGCATCCGATGCTTCTTTGGAAAGATTCACACTATCCGTTCTCATGTAAGTAATAAGTCCAGCCTCATATAATCTTTGTGCGATTTGCATCGTAATCCCAACGGGCAAATACAATTTACGAGCGGCTTCTTGTTGCAAAGTAGAAGTTGTAAACGGAGCCGCAGGTGTTTTCTTGGTAGGCTTAGTTTCTAAATCGGCCACTTTATAAGTAGAACCATTATTTTTATTCAAAAAATCTTCAGCTTCTTTTTGGGTACTGAAGTTTTTGGGTAATTTGGCTTTCACTATTTTGCCAGCTTCATTGGTAAATTCGGCAGTGACTGAGTAAGAGGCAACAGGTTTAAATTCTTGAATTTCTCTTTCTCTCTCCACAATTAATCGCACGGAAACCGATTGTACGCGGCCGGCAGATAAGCCGCCTTTCACTTTCTTCCATAAAACCGGAGAGAGTTCGTAACCCACTAATCGGTCTAAAACTCTACGAGCTTGTTGTGCATTTACTAAATTATAATCGATTTCTCTTGGGTTATCGATGGCTTTTAGAATTGCATTTTTGGTAATTTCGTGGAAAACAATTCGTTTTGTTTTGGCTTTGTCTAATTTTAATTCTTCGGCTAAGTGCCAAGAAATGGCTTCTCCCTCGCGGTCCTCATCGGAAGCTAACCAAACCATATCGGCGTTTTTGGCTAGTCCTTTAAGCTTAGAAACTAAAGCTTTTTTATCAGAGGAAACTTCGTATTTTGGTTTGAAACCATTGAGTACATCAACGCCAATTTCTTTCGAAGGCAAGTCGGCAATGTGCCCGTAGCTAGATTCTACTTGGTAGTCTGCTCCTAAAAACTTTTCGATGGTTTTTGCCTTTGCAGGGGACTCAACGATAACTAAATTCTTTGCCATATGCCGATTGTTTATGTCGGCAAAAGTAAACGTTTTTTTTAAATTTCCGTTTTACTGATTGTTTTTAACGGTAAATGGTTTAGGAGCATTGTGCAAATCTTGGTGTGACAATTTATTTTTCTTAGTCGGAATTGTTTT
This sequence comes from Flavobacteriales bacterium, assembly GCA_038202695.1. GTDB lineage: Bacteria > Bacteroidota > Bacteroidia > Flavobacteriales > Flavobacteriaceae > Flavobacterium. The sequence continues at coordinate 43,477 of JBBRET010000010.1, read as the reverse complement.
ACTAATGGTCATTTTGAAAGCGATAATAAGAAAAACACAGCGCAGTAGTTAGCCCCGATAGGAGCGATATCTCCCGATTTTTCGGGAATAAAGCGGATAGCGGGACAGCACGTAATTAAATAACGGAAAGGTGTTGCTCCTAAAACAATAAACTATTTCTTTTTTGCAGCGTCTTTGTCAAAACTAACAAACATATTAATGTAGATGTTTCGGGCTAATCTTGAGTTGATTGGCATTAAAAAGATAAGGGCTAAAATGATGAAAATAATGGCGGCTGTTAGTGTTAATCCAAAAATGAATTTTGCAATAATAAACGCTCCAACTCCTACTGCAACTGTTAATCCGTAATTTACATACATCGCTCCGTAAAAAAAAGAAGGTTCTATTTGATAGTGCAAACCACAATGACTGCAATGGTTGTGCATTTGAAAAATCTGGGGTAAGTTGTATGGATTTTTTACCTTATACATACTTTCTTCTTGGCATCGTGGACAAGTTCCTGTTAAAATACTATTTAGTTTGGTTCCTTTTTTTAACATTTGCAAAAATTTTTTACAAAGGTAAATCCATTGGAAGATTTTCAATACTAATTAGCGATTCTTTTTATTTATGTTAAACATCCATAATTTATCGGTTTCATTTGGCGGTACCTATCTTTTTGAAGAAGTAACTTTTCGATTGGGTTCAGGAGACCGTGTTGGACTTGTCGGCAAAAACGGAGCGGGTAAATCGACCATGCTTAAAATATTGGCTGGAGATTTTAAACCTGATTCGGGACAAATAGCGACCGAGAAAGAGGTGAAAATGGGATTTTTGCGTCAGGATATTGATTTTGAGCAAGGAAGAACCGTATTGGACGAAGCCTACGAAGCCTTTGTCGAGATCAAAAAAGCAGAGGTAAGAATTGACGAAATTAATCACCAACTCTTGACGCGGACCGATTATGAAAGTCAATCGTATTCTGATTTGATTGAGCAATTAAGTGATGTATCACATCTTTATGAAATTCTGGGCGGATACAATTATGTTGGAGAAACTGAAAAGATATTATTGGGATTAGGTTTCAAGAGAGAAGATTTTAATAACCAAACCGATACTTTTTCGGGCGGATGGAGAATGCGTATTGAATTGGCCAAATTGTTATTACAGTCCAATGATATTTTGCTTTTGGATGAGCCAACGAATCACTTAGATATTGAGAGTATCATTTGGCTGGAAGGCTTTTTGAGAAACTTTCCAGGTGTAGTTGTAATTGTTTCTCACGATAAAATGTTTTTGGATAATGTAACGAATAGAACTATCGAGATTTCATTAGGAAAAGCATACGATTTCAACAAACCGTATTCGGAATACTTGCTGCTTCGCGAAGAAATTCGTGAAAAGCAATTGGCCACACAAAAGAATCAGGCAAAGAAAATAGAAGAAACAGAGAAATTAATCGAAAAGTTCCGAGCCAAAGCTTCAAAGGCATCGATGGCACAATCGCTTATCAAGAAATTGGACAAAGTAGAACGTATTGAAGTAGACGAAGACGACAATTCAGTTATGAATATTTCATTTCCATTATCGCAAAGTCCGGGAAAAGTTGTCATAGAAGCTGCACATGTGACCAAAGCTTATGGAGATAAAACGATACTAAAAGACATTTCACTTTTGGTGGAACGCGGTTCTAAGATTGCTTTTGTAGGTCAGAACGGACAAGGGAAATCTACCTTTATGAAAGCCATTGTTAATGAATTTAAATATCAAGGGTCAATTAAATTAGGGCATAATGTGCAGTTGGGTTATTTTGCTCAAAACCAAGCAGAATATTTAGATGGCGAAATAACTTTGTTAGAAACCATGACAAATGCAGCCACTGATGGCAATCGTGCTCGAGTTCGAGACATGTTGGGTTCGTTCTTATTCCGTGGTGATGATGTAGATAAAAAAGTCAAAGTGCTTTCAGGTGGAGAACGCAACCGTTTGGCATTGTGTAAATTATTGTTACAACCCATCAACGTTTTGGTGATGGATGAGCCTACCAATCACTTGGATATCAAGTCGAAAAACGTTTTGAAAGCCGCATTGAAAAAATACGAAGGCACTTTATTGCTCGTTTCGCACGACAGAGATTTTCTACAAGGCATGTCGAACATCGTTTACGAATTCAAAGATCAAAAAATCAAAGAATATTTGGGAGACATCAACTTTTTCTTAGAGCAACGTAATGCCAATACTATGCGTGAAATTGAGAAGAAAGATGTGGTGGTCAATTCCAATTCCAATAAAGAAACTAAAAATCTGTCGTACGAAGAGCAAAAGAAAAATAAATCGTTGCAAAACCGTTTGAGCAAAATAGAAAGTCAAATCAAACAGTTGGAAATCGACATTCAGGCTGACGATAAAGCGTTGGCTTCTAACTATGACAAACATATAGAAGATGCTAATTTCTTCATGGCGTACAATAAGAAAAAGAAAGAATTAGATAAACTACTCGAAGATTGGGAAGTGGTACAAGGCGAAATTGATAGCTAATATGTTTGTGAAAAATAGTCATCTCATACTATCTGTAATTATTGTTATTCCAATAGCTTTGGTCTACGGATTTCAACCCGATTTACTTTTTAATATTACGATAAATACCCGAGACGAAGCGACTGTTTTTAAAGCCATTATGGGATTGTATTTGTCCTTTGCCTCCTTTTGGACCTTAGGAATTTTGAAACCGACTTATTGGAAAGCAGCGACACTTTCTAACATCCTTTTTATGTTTGGTTTAGCGTTTGGAAGAATAGTTTCCATCTTAATCGATGGTTTACCTAGTACTTTTTTTGTTATTGGTACTTTAGGAGAATTGGTTTTAGGATTTTATGGTTGGTATTTGTTAAAAAACTATAAATCATTAGAATAAAACTAATTCAAATTTATTTAAACGGATGTCTTTGTTGCCAATGCACTGTAGGTTCTAGTCTAGGAAATATTTTGTCAAAATAGTAGTTTATCAATTTGGAGTTGTGATAAATAAATCCGGACATAATTACAGGTTCAGCACCAACAGAACTCTTGATTTCTAGTGCCGTTCTGCCAAAGATAATTTCTGTAAATCCCTTAGCGATACCAAATTGAGTCATGTTGTATAGCATGTTTAAGTAGAGCATTTTTTCTTTTTGGATTTGCTCATCATAACCCAGAAAATAAGTTTCTAGGGTAGTTCCGTTTAATAACAATGTATGAAATCCCACTAGTAGTTCATCCAAATAATATCCAACCAAAATAAAACGTTCGCCACAGTGCTTTTTAAAAGCAGAAAAGTGATTTTTAGCTAAAAAGAATGTGTTAAACGGAGCATTTTTTGCCACATGGTGGTACAATTCATAAATCCTGTTTTCTTGCGAGATTATCGAATCCAACGATAATTCTCGGATTTCTATTCCTTCAAATTTTTTGTGCGCGCGCTTATATTGATCTCGGTATTTTTTGGAAAGCGCTGCTAAATAATCCTCATTATTTTTCCATTTATTTTGCAATTTTAAAATCATGTTGGGTTGGGTGTTAAACTCATACAGGTTTGAAAATGCCCCTTTTTTAAATTCCGCGGCACACTCTTGATAAAAGTCTTTAAACGAAACAATATGGATTTTAATGCTTTGCTTTTGAAAGTAAGCCGTAATCTCGACTGCACATTGTTTTAAAATGTGACTTATGGTTTTTAAGTCTACTTCTTTATTGAAAGTATAGCCATTTTGACCTGTAATCATATTATTGCCAAGAAATAAAGCATGCGATCCAAAATTCCGAAAAACAATATTCCGGATATAGGTTTTGATACATTTATCTCTATCACCAAAAGATTCTAATTTATTTAAATTAAGATATTGTGCCAAAGCTACTCCGATTAATTTTGTATTTTCAAAGATTCCAATGTAGAAACACTGCATGTTTGTTGGTGCCGATTCTTCTAGAACTTTGAGATAGTGTGTTTGCAAAAAAACATTTTGATGCGCAACTTCATCCCAAGAGTCGGGTAGTTGTGCAATAGAATTGAATACAGTGTAGTTGATGGTTTCCAATAGGGTAAAAAAATCGCTCCACAAATGTAGAGCGAGAGTTTTATAAATAAATGTTAAAATTAGGTCCAGCCACAGATTATGGCACCCATTATCGTAAGGGAAACTATCCAGAATCCGGAATGGATTAAGATGTATTTCCACGATTTTTGTTCGAACAAACTGTTTATGGCTGTAATAGGAAGTGCTAGGAACAATCCAGCAATAAAGCCGTGTAAAGCTCCATGTTTAAACGTTCTGAAAGCCTCACCATAATCTGCTAAGAAAGCCACATAAGATGGTTTTGCAATAGAGTCATCTCCGCCTACCATCCCTAAAGCACCCATTTGATGAATAACCAAAGTAGGCATGATGAAAGCCAACAAAAAAGAATAGAAAATGGTGAGGCCAAAAATTTTCAACATGTTGGTTTGTTTTGCTTTTTCTTCGGACATTCCGGTTTCATGCATCCAAATGGTTCCGAATACTTTTGGACTATACCAAACAAACCCGACTAATAGCGTTACTAATGACGAGACTAAAATTGCGTAAAAATTAAATGGCATACTGTTTATTTTTAATTAGTTAGTCTTTCAAAAGTAAAAATTATTTTTTTAATTGCCTTTTCTGATCCCTATTTTCTAAACTTTAATAAGAATTTAACTTTAAATTGTAAGATAAATATATAAAAAATATATCAAAAAGTGCATTTCATCGATTATTTTTGTTTTTAAACGATAACACTTCTAGTTTTACATCGTCATAAACCTCAAACCTTAAATGATATGAAAACAATTTTTACCTACGTAACACTACTTTTAGTTTCGGTTTCAAGCTTTGCCGAAATTTCTTCTTCTGAAAAAAATGCTTTAGTAAAACTTAATAAAGCAACAAAAGGCTCTCAATGGATTAACAAATGGGATTTGAAATCGCCAGTATCAACTTGGTACGGTGTTGAAATCCAAAATGATAAAGTGGTAGCTATTAAATTAGTCAACAACAATTTAAATGGTGAATTGCCGACTGAAATTGGTGATTTGACTTCTTTACAAGTTCTAAATCTTTTCAGAAATAATATAACTGGAGTTTTACCAGCATCTATTGGAAATCTTAAAAACTTGACTAAATTGAATATTGCATTCAACCAAGTAACTGGTACTTTACCTGAATCTTTGGGAAATGCTTCTCAATTAAAATCAATTGAAATGCACATGAACAGATTGACTGGTCAATTGCCAATAGCAGTAGGTAATTTAACAAACTTAGAAACTTTATCATTATTCAACAATGAAATTGAAGGTGAAATTCCAAACTCTTATTATCAATTAAAATCTTTGAAAGTATTGTTGTTAAACAGTAATAAATTAACTGGAAAATTAGATAAAGAAGTTTCGAATCTTTCTTCATTAGAAACTTTAAGTTTATTTGAAAATAAAATGGACGGTCAAGTTCCTTTTGATTTAGAAAAATTAGGCCACTTAAAAGAAATGAATATTTCTTATAATATGTTTAACGGATTGGTTTCAAAAAACTTATCTAAATTAGATACCTTAAACATGACTATGGTTAATGAACAAGGCGTTGCGACTACCTTGAAAGTGAGCATAGACAAAAACTCAGCTTATGCTGCAGATGAATAGACTCTTGTTGTTAGTTTATAAATTAAATTTTGTTAGGTGAAAAAAAGGTCTTGAGAAATCAAGACCTTTTTAGTATAGAATTAGTCGTTAGCAACTAATTTTGAAGTGCTTCTGTAGATGTATTCATTGTAAATATGTCTTCTAGCAAAACGGCTTGGCGATTCAGCATTGACCATTTTGATGTAAATGGGTCTTAAAATGCCAAAATATTCGAAAGCACTACCATCTAAAAAAGTAATGTAAAGCACCCCTTTTTCATAATGAAAATCAGCAATGTTTGTTGTTGATGTTATTCTAGTATATTCGGCTCTGTCTTTTTCAAGAGTTTCAGGCGCAATACTAACCAAGAAGTGATAGGCTGCAATAATCTCTTTACTTTTCTCTTCTGCTGCCAAACGTTCGGCATCATCCGTAATTGCATCTGGATGAATATCCTTCATACAATTTCTGTAAATTGTTTTTAGCTCTTTTAAAGTTGCGGTCTTGGTAACGCCAAGTAACGTTCGGTATTCAATAATTTTTTTTGTATTCATTTTGCTGAATTGTAAAACTTTAGGTTTTCAAATTTTTTGCAAAAGTACTTCTTTACTTTAAATATAAAGCATGGATTAAAAAAATTAATGATTATTTTACTTTAAAAATCTTGCGAGTGTCAATTATCGTTGTATATTTGCACTCGAATAGCGCGGGATAGAGCAGTAGGCAGCTCGTCGGGCTCATAACCCGAAGGTCACAGGTTCGAGTCCTGTTCCCGCTACTAAAACAAAAACCGAAAACACTACATGCGTTTTCGGTTTTTTTATTAAAATTAAAATGGAACATAAAGCCGGTTTTGTCAACATCATAGGAAATCCAAACGTCGGGAAATCAACTTTGATGAATGCTTTCGTTGGAGAACGATTGTCAATCATCACTTCTAAAGCGCAGACTACGCGCCACAGAATTCTCGGAATTGTAAATGGCGAGGATTTCCAAGTAGTGCTTTCAGATACACCAGGAATCATAAAACCTGCTTATGAAATGCAGAAATCGATGATGGATTTTGTGAAATCTGCTTTTGAAGATGCCGATGTGTTGATTTACATGGTAGAAATTGGAGAGAAGGAATTGAAAGATGACGACTTTTTTAATAAAATCATTCATTCCAAAATCCCAGTTTTATTGTTATTGAATAAAATTGATACATCCAACCAAGAAGAATTAGAAGCACAAATTGATTTGTGGAAAAATAAAGTTCCAAATGCAGAAATTTATCCTATTTCAGCTTTACAAAATTTCAATGTTAAGGAAGTTTTTGCTCGTATTATTGAATTGCTCCCAATATCACCACCTTATTATCCAAAAGATGCGTTAACAGATAAACCCGAACGTTTTTTTGTAAACGAAACGATTCGAGAGAAAATATTGCTTAATTACGACAAAGAAATTCCATACGCTGTAGAAATTGAAACAGAGGAGTTTTTAGAAGATGAAAAAATTATCCGAATTCGCTCTGTGATTATGGTAGAACGTGATACTCAAAAGGGAATCATCATTGGGCACAAAGGCGGTGCTTTAAAAAAAGTCGGAATGCAATCTCGTGAAGATTTAGAAAAATTCTTTGGCAAGCAAATTCATATCGAATTGTATGTTAAAGTCAACAAAGACTGGCGAAGTAATGCATATCAATTGCGTCGATTCGGATACAATCAGAAATAGTTAGTTTATTATTTTATATAATTCTTGCTCTAATTCTTCCATTTGCGCGTACCCGTTAGCCCTAGTTTGTCTTCCAATAAAATACAACAATACCCAACACGCAATCATTAGTGAGACAACTAAAAGATCACTTTTTATAGGTTGTTGTAGCATCCAATTGGAATAGGCAAATAATAAAAAAACCAACAATATTCCGGCTACAATAAAATGTAAAAACATGAAAAAGGTCCACATGGTTTGAGACGGACCAAATAAGCCTCTAATGTGAGTGGCATTTTTTTCGTTTCCTTCTTTTGCTTCCAACTCGATAGATAAATGAGGCGACCAATATTTTTGTTTTTCCCCTTGAATTGTAAATTGAATGTGATTGGGTCTTATTTTTATTAAAAATCCAGGTGGTACATTCTTAACATAATCAATAAACTTTTGTCTCACACTATCAATATTTTCATCAATCTCTTTATGAAATCTAGGTCTCAATCTGATGTCATTGTGTGTTTCCATGTCTGGAGCAAGTTTGTAATTACACACTAAGTTAAGAAATAAATTGATATTGTATTCATTAATACTACCTTTGCACCATTATTTAAAAAATAGCATGAACAATATTGTAGCCATAGTAGGAAGACCAAATGTAGGGAAATCTACTTTTTTCAATCGATTAATCCAAAGAAGAGAAGCCATTGTCGACTCGGTTAGTGGGGTTACTCGTGATAGAAATTATGGAAAAAGTGAGTGGAATGGAAAAGAGTTTTCAGTAATTGATACGGGCGGTTATATTAAAGGTTCTGATGATATTTTTGAAGCTGAAATTCGTCGTCAAGTAGAATTAGCCATAGATGAAGCCGATGCTATCATTTTTGTAGTAGATGTAGAAGAAGGCATTACACCAATGGATGCTGCAGTTGCGAAGTTGTTGCGAAAAGTTACTAAACCTATTTTAATAGCGGTAAACAAGGTTGACAATGCCATGCGTGAAAAAGACGCTATTGAATTTTATAATTTAGGATTAGGCGAATATTTCACGATTTCAAGTATCAGCGGAAGCGGAACTGGCGATTTATTAGACAAATTGGTCGAAGTTTTACCTGAATTACCAGAAACTACAGAAGCCGAAGTTTTACCTAGATTTTGTGTGGTTGGTAGACCAAACGCAGGGAAATCTTCGTTTATCAATGCTTTGATTGGCGAAGAACGATTTGTGGTTACAGATATTGCCGGAACAACAAGAGATGCTATTGATACCAAATACAACCGTTTCGGATTTGAATTCAACTTGGTAGATACCGCCGGAATTCGACGTAAAGCCAAAGTTAAAGAAGATTTAGAGTTTTATTCGGTAATGCGGTCGGTTCGTGCCATTGAGCATTCCGATGTGATCATCTTATTAATTGATGCCACTCGCGGTTTTGAAGGTCAAGATCAAAGTATTTTTTGGCTTGCCGAAAAGAACAGAAAAGGAGTTGTGATTTTGGTTAACAAATGGGATTTAGTCGAAAAAGATACCATGTCAACCCGCGACTATGAAAACAAAATCAAAGAAGAATTAAAACCTTTCACTGATGTGCCAATCTTGTTTGTCTCAGCTTTGACCAAACAACGCTTATTAAAAGCACTAGAAACAACAGTTCAGGTTTTTGAAAGCAGAAAACAACGTATACAAACTTCAAAATTCAACGACTTTATGTTGAAATTGATCGAATCTCATCCGCCACCAGCATTAAAAGGGAAATACGTGAAGATTAAATATTGCATGCAATTGCCTACACCAACACCACAGTTCGTGTTTTTTGCCAACTTGCCACAATATGTTCAAGAAGCGTATAAACGTTTCTTAGAAAATAAAATCCGTGAAAACTGGGATTTCTCAGGCGTTCCGATCGATATTTATATTAGAGAGAAGTAGTTCAAATGTTAAATTTTCGTAAGAATTTTTGCTTTAAATAATAAAATCAGAAATTAGCCGTTATTATTATTTCAATATTAATTGCTAATTTTTTTATGCCAAAATCACTCGCTCTATTTTACTGTATCCTGATAAGCACTTTTGCTTTCTCCCAAAAAACTATTTCCTTAAAAGGTAAAGTTGTTGATGAAAAAACGAAATTACCCATCGAGTCGGCAACGGTTTATCTTTCATCTGCAAAAGACTCTACCGTTGTTGATTATACAATCACAAACAAACTAGGTCTTTTTGAGTTTAAAAGCAAAAAAAGTAGCCAACCCATTTATTTGAATGTGTCTTTTGTTTCATATTTAGAAGTGAAAAAACTGCTGTCTTCAATTACAGAAAACAAAGATTTTGGGACTATTGAATTAAAAGAAACAATCAATAATTTAGATGAAGTTGTTATAAAAAACGAAATTCCTCCAATAAGGATAAAAAAGGACACCCTTGAATTTAATGCTTCTTCTTTTAAAGTTGGAGCTGATGCCAATGTTGAAGCGCTTTTAAAGCAACTTCCGGGTGTAGAGATTGATGATGAAGGCAAAATTACCGTTAACGGAAAAGAGGTAAATAATATTTTAGTTAATGGAAAACCATTTTTTGGTAAAGACGGAAAAATTGCTACACAAAACCTTCCTGCCGAAATTATTAACAAAGTGCAAGTAGTTGATACTAAAACAAAGTCGGAAGAAATTTCAGGTGATGCTTCTGGTTCCGAAAATAAAACGATTAATTTAACCATTCAAGAGGACAAGAATAAAGGATTTTTTGGAAAAATTATAGCTGGTTATGGTTCTGATAAACGGTATGAATCTAGTTTATTGCTTAATTATTTTAAAGGCGAAAGGAAGATTAGTGTATTAGCTTCTTCTAATAATATAAATTCGGTTGGCTTTTCAATGGATGAGATTTTTGATAATATGGGTGGTGGAAGAAGCCGTTCTGTTTATTATAATGACGATGGAAGTTTTGGAATTAATAATCAATCTTTTGGTGGTGGCAATAGAGGAATTACCCGTTCTAATTTGATTGGTATAAATTATCAGGATAAAATTTTAAAGAAAATTGATCAAAACGGAAGTTATTATTTTACAAATTCTGAAACACAAAATACCAACAGAACCGATAGAATTAATCTTTTACCCAGCGGAAGAACATTTACAAATTCTACAGCAAATACTCTAAATAGTAGTAATGGGCATAGTTTAGGATTGGAATTTGAAATTAAAATAGACTCTACGCAAACTATTTTTATCAGCCCTAATTTTCAAAAAAATAAATCCCAGAACAAATCTTCCAGAAATCAAGTTACAATTAATGAAACTTTTGACGAGTTGAATAGTAGTACTAATGAAGATTATTCTGAAAACGACAACACCTCTTTTACTACTGAAGCCAGCTATAGTAAACAGTTCAAAAAGAAAAAAAGAGCAATGACGGTTAATCTTGAAACCGAAATCAAACAAAGAGATAATTTTTTGAATACAAATTCACAAACACTCTTTGCAGATGCTACACCCGATGACATAAGGAATCAAAATCAATTTGAAAAGGAAAAGAATAAATTTGTAAAATTGGAAGTCCGATTTGGTGAGCCTTTAACAGATTCGCTTCGGTTGAGTTTAACTTCTGAAGTGACGTATCGCAAAATAGACAATCTATTAAACACATTTGATTTTGATAGCGGAACCAATAATTACGATAATTTCAATACCATTCAGTCCAACGAAATATTTTCAAAAGCAACTACTTTTTTCCCATCAACAGGAATAATCTTGAACAAATCTAAAACGAATGGTAGATTAAACTTTGGACCAGAATTTGTTACCTTCGATACCCAATCAAACTATCTTGGATTGACTACCAATAGAAATAAAAATTATGTTTTTCCGAGAATAAAAGGATACATCAGCCATAATATTACCAAATCAAAATCTATTTATTCATTTTATGATTTTGGGGTTGCGTTGCCACAAGCCAATCAGGTTTTACCGGTTGAAAATTTGTCCAATCCATTGAGTACATTTATTGGAAACGAAAACCTAAAACCAACGCAAAGGCACAATTTGTATTTTAGTTTTAATGATTATGATTATCAATCACGCTCAGGATATTATATTTATTCTGGCTTTAATTTAAGTCAAAACGCAGTTGTTTCCTCTACTATTTTTGATGATAATTTTAAAGCTACCACTACTTTTCAAAATGTAGATATTGGCTATAATTCTTATGTTGGTTTAAATTGGAGTAAATCAACAAAAAAAGAAAAAAGAACACTTCGTTTTGGAGCGGGACTTAATCTTAATTATGATTTTAGTCAAGGTTTAACCAATTCCGTTTTGTTTGAATCTAGAGGTTTGCAAGTGAACCCGAAAGTGAATATGTCATGGAGTATTGATGGATTAATCACTATTTCGCCAAGTTATCGTTATACCTATTTCAAAACCGATTTTAAAAATTATGTAATTGAAAATGCTAATAATTTTTTACATAATGCCAAACTTGAAATTACTTCTTACTTTCCTAAAAAAGTTGTTTTAGGATCGGATTTTGGATATACCTATAATTCGAATATTGCATCAGGTTTCAAAAAAGATTTTTATTTGTGGAATGTTAGTCTAGGATATAACTTTTTTAAAGATCAATTGTTGGCAAAAGTGAAAGTATATGACATGTTAAACCAAAATTTAAATAATACCCGAACGATTACGCCAACCGCAATTGTAGACGCTGAAAATACTGTTTTACGCCGCTATGTGATGTTTTCATTAACGTATAAACTAGAAAAGTTTGCAGGTAAAAAGAAAAGTGAAGGCGGAATATTTATAGATTAATAAACAAAAAATCCTCGTTCATTGAACGAGGATTTTGTTTTATTTAAAGAAGTAGTAAAACTGAAAACTGCGACTACCAACTTCCGCCAGAACCGCCGCCAGAAAATCCGCCACCGCCAAATCCACCGCCGAATCCGCCGCCGCCAGAACTTCCGCCGAAACCGCCGCCAGATCCAAATCCACCACCACTGCTTCTGCCTAAACTGCTTAACAGTATGATGTCTGTTAAACTCATTCCGCCGCCACCGCCATGACCGCCATTTTTGCCATTGTTTTTATTTTTAATAGCAATAATTACAATAATAATTAGGATAATCAAAATCGGGAGAAACGGAAATTTTTGATTTTTTTGTTTTCGTTCCCCTTTATATTTGCCTTTAAAAACATCAAAAAGAGCGTCGGTACCTTTGTCTAATCCATTATAATAACTTCCGGCTTTGAACTCGGGAATGATAATATTTCTTGTGATTTCACCACCTATTCCAGCGGTTAATCGATCTTCTAATCCATATCCTGCTGAAATCCAAATCTTTCTTTCGGCTTTTGCCAACAGTATGATCACGCCATTATCATTTTGTTTTGTTCCGCCAATTCCCCATGTTTGTCCCCATTTTGGCGTTAAAATCCCAATATCTTCTCCTTTCAAACTTTCTATAGTAATCACTACGATTTGGGTTGAAGTGGAATCAGAATAGCGAACTAGCTTTTCTTCTAATTGTGTTTTTTCAGTTGCACTTAAAACATTCGCATAGTCATAAACCGAAGTTTGAAAGCTTGGTTTTTTTGGAATTTCAAATTGAGCAAATAGAAAACTACTGTTTAATAGAACTACGAAACAAATAAAAAGGTTCAAAATCCTTATTCCCTTTTCCCTTTTTCCTTTTCCCTTCTGAGATTGATTCATTATCCTTTTGATATTTCGTTTGAAAGTTCGTTTGTGTCATCATCCTGAAAAGGGAAATGTTTTTTAAGCTGTTCGCCGGCATTCAGAATTCCATCGATTAAGCCTTGTTTAAAATTTCCGTTTTTGAAGTGATTAGCCATTAGAACTTTGGTGCAATCCCAAAAATCTTCAGCTACTTTTTCGTTAATTCCTTTATCGCCATAAATAGCAAATTGCTTGCTTTTTACAGCCACATAAATGATTACGCCATTGCGCTCTTGGGTATTTTCCATGTTGAGATTACGGAAAACTTCCATTGCTCTGTCAATACCCGCAACGGAAGTTTCTTTTTCTATATGGACTCTGATTTCGCCAGAAGTATTTTTTTCGGCTACGCCAATAGCTTCAACAATCTCTTGTTCTTCGGCAGTTGTTAAAAAATCTTCTACTTTAGACATTGCTGTATATTAGAATTTTACTTCAACGGGTTTTTCAGCACCAGCAACAGATTCAAAATAAGGTTTTTCTTTATAGCTTAAAAACCAACTTTGCGGAATTGCCAGAATATAACCATTGTAATCCTGAACCGATTCGTTAAAACGAGTTCTAGCAGTTAAAATCTGATTTTCAGTACTTGCTAATTCATCTTGTAGCTTTAAGAAATTAGCATTGGCTTTTAATTCAGGATAACGTTCGACGGATACTAATAATCTCGACAATGAAGAGGAAACTCCAGATTGCGCACTGTTAAAAGCCGCCAATTGTTCAGCAGAAACGTTTGTTGGATCAATAGTAACTGCTGTGGCTTTAGCACGAGCTTCAATAACAGCGGTTAAGGTGCTTTTCTCAAAATCAGCAGCACCTTTAACCGTATTTACTAGATTTCCGATGAGGTCATTTCTTCTTTGATAAGAGGTTTGAACATTTCCCCATTCTTTATTTACAGCTTGATTTTTTTGCAATCCAGTATTTTTAATTCCGATTACCCAAAAAGCAATAATTAAGATAAGACCAATTCCAATAATCCAAGGTAAAAATTTTTTAAAATCCATGTTTGTTTAATTTAAAGTTGTTTTAATTTTTATAATTGATTTTTAATATTTAATAATTGCGATTTAATCCCTTCCAATTTACTAATGATTTCAAACTTATCCATCGTTTTCTTTTGGCCTTCTTTCAAATGGGTTTTGGCACCTTCAAGTGTAAAGCCGCGTTCTTTGACCAAGTGAAATATCAGTTGTAAATTCTTAACATCTTCTGGAGTGAACATTCGGTTTCCTTTGGCGTTCTTCTTAGGTTTCAGTATATCGAATTCTTTGTCCCAAAAACGAATCAACGAGGTGTTCACGTTAAAAGCCTTGGAAACTTCTCCAATGCTATAATATCTTTTGCCTTCTTTTAGTTCTATATGCATTTTTCTATCGTTATAAATTCAAAGAAACATCATTTTTTTCCACTTCTATCGTCTAACTACCCATTTAATCCAGCGACTGATTTTCTTGATTCGCCATTTTTGATATCACTACATATTCTGCAGCCGAAATGTTTCCGTAATAAAAATTAATTGGGTTGACAACCTTTCCATCTTTGTGAACTTCGTAATGCAAATGTGGTGCTTCACTTCGCCCAGTGCTTCCCACGTAACCAATGATGTCACCACGTTTCACTCTTTGTCCCGCGCGGCAGTTGTATTTACTCAAATGGCCATATAACGTCAAGTACCCAAAGCCATGTTTGATTTCGACATGATTGCCATAACCTGATTTCGAATTATCGGCACTCGCTACAACACCATCACCAGTGGCAAAAATTGGCGTTCCGGTCGATGCCGTAAAGTCCATGCCTTCATGCATTTTTCTAACTTTCGTAAACGGATCACTCCGATAACCAAATCCAGAGGCAATGCGCTTCATTTGTTCGTTTTTCACCGGTTGTATTGCCGGGATAGAAGCCAATAACTTGTTCTTCTCTTTGGCCAACTTCAAAATTTCATCTAAAGATTTAGATTGAATAGCTAATTCTTTTGAAATAATATCCACCCGTTTTGATGTATTGACCACTAACTGCGAATTATTAAATCCTTCCAACTCTTTGTATCGGTTCACACCACCAAAACCTGCTTTTCGTTGTTCAATTGGAATTGGTGAGGTATTAAAATAAGCTCTGTAAACATTATTGTCTCTATCAGCAACATCCGCCAGAACTTCATCAATTTCGTCCATTTTTTTGTTCAAAATAGAATACCGAAGTTTCATGGTTTCAATTTCACGAGCTTGTAATCGGTCTTTTGGAGTATCTAAAAGTGAAGTATTCAACAAAGCCACAAAACATAAAAAGCCAAATAACGCAGAAGCTACTATAAACAAACCAATGTAACCCAATTTTTTGGACAGTTTTGGTTTTATTTTGCGGTAAGCCAAACTTTCGGTATCGAAATAATACTTTACTTTCTTCGCCATTTTTTATTTTATACTATTTTTGTGCAAGTTTAAGAAAACAATGGTTGTACGAACAAATTTAACAAATGTTTCAATTTAATATGAACTTGTTTCAGATTCTTTGTAAATTTATTTTTAGGAGCGAAATGTTCGGGCTGTTTCAGTAATCCATTTTCCTGCTGTCCGTTGCAATCTTTTGTTTTGTCAAACTAAGATTGTCAAAGTACAAAACAAAAGGATTTGCACTGCCATCAGGGCTAAAAAGTAAACCATTTTTTTAAACCTAATAATTTAAAGATCTAACCATCTAATACTTGATAATGAAATCACAAGATATTCGTAAACAGTTTCTACAATTCTTCGAATCTAAGGGACATTTAATTGTTCCTTCTGCGCCAATCGTTCTAAAAGACGATCCAACTTTGATGTTCAATAACTCAGGAATGGCTCAGTTTAAGGAATATTTTTTAGGAAATGCAATCCCTAAAAGCAATCGAATTGCCGATACACAAAAATGTCTTCGGGTTTCAGGAAAACATAATGATTTGGAAGATGTTGGTTTTGATACCTACCATCACACAATGTTCGAAATGTTGGGGAATTGGTCTTTTGGCGATTACTTTAAAAAAGAAGCCATCAATTGGGCTTGGGAATTGTTGACCGAAGTGTATAAAATTCCAAAAGAGAATCTATACGTTTCTGTTTTTGAAGGTAATCCCGAAGAAAATGTTCCGTTTGACCAAGAAGCTTGGGATATTTGGAAAACGCTGATTGATGAAGACCGAATTATATTGGGTAACAAAAAAGACAACTTTTGGGAAATGGGCGATCAAGGTCCGTGTGGTCCGTGTTCGGAAATTCATGTTGACATTCGTTCAGCTGCTGAAAAAGCAGTAGTTTCCGGAAAAAGTTTAGTAAATAATGACCATCCACAAGTAGTTGAAATTTGGAATAACGTATTCATGGAATTCAACCGAAAAGCGGATGGAAGTTTAGAAAAATTGCCTGCCCAACACGTTGATACCGGAATGGGATTTGAGCGTTTGTGCATGGCGTTACAAGATAAAACATCCAATTATGATACCGACGTTTTTACGCCGCTGATTGAAAAAGTGGAACAGATAACTGGCCTAAAATATACTTCAAACGAAGTTAAAAACATATCCGAAGCGCAAAACAAAACTAATATAGCCATTCGCGTAATTGTAGATCATGTTCGGGCGGTAGCTTTTGCCATTGCTGACGGACAATTGCCATCAAATACTGGAGCTGGTTATGTAATCCGCCGAATTTTGCGCCGTGCGATTCGTTATGGCTTCACATTTTTGAATACTAAAGAGCCATTTATCAACAAACTAGTTGCTGTTTTGGCAGACCAAATGGGTGAATTTTTCCCAGAAATCAAATCACAACAACAACTGGTTACTAACGTAATCCGTGAAGAAGAAGCCTCGTTTTTAAGAACCTTAGACCAAGGTTTGCAGTTGTTAGACAATGTAGTTGCTAAAACAAATGGCAGCGAAGTATCAGGTGCAAAAGCATTCGAATTGTATGATACATTTGGTTTCCCAAAAGATTTAACGGCTTTGATTTTAAAGGAAAAAGGAATGTCTTTCAAAGAGTCTGAATTTGATACATCAATGAAAGCCCAGAAAGACCGTTCTCGTGCGGCTTCTGAAGTTTCTACAGAAGATTGGAAAGTTCTAATTCCAGGAAATGTGGAAACCTTTGTTGGGTATGACCAAACAGAGCAGGAAGTGAAAATAACCCGAATCCGTAAAGTAGATTCTAAAAAAGACGGAATTCTGTACCAAATCGTATTAGATAATACGCCATTTTATCCAGAAGGTGGAGGACAAGTTGGTGATAGAGGAACCTTAGTTTCGGCAAATGAAACTATTGAAATCATTGACACCAAGAAAGAAAATAATTTGATTTTACACTTTACAAAACAACTTCCTGAGAATATTGAAGCAAATTTTGTGGCCAAAGTCAATACCGAATTGCTATCAGCAACATCCAAAAATCACTCGGCTACGCATTTGATGCATTTGGCTTTGAGAACCATTCTTGGTACACACGTAGAACAAAAAGGTTCGCTGGTAAATTCGAATTACTTGCGTTTTGACTTCTCTCATTTCAGTAAAGTTTCTGATGCCGAATTGCGTCAAGTAGAAGCAAGTGTGAATGCTCAAATTGAAGCCCAATTGCAGTTAAAAGAACACAGAAACATTCCAATTAAAGAAGCTCTAGAAAAAGGAGCCATGGCTTTGTTTGGAGAAAAGTATGGCGATTCAGTTCGTATGATTGAATTTGGCAACAGCAAAGAATTGTGTGGTGGAATTCACGTGAAAAACACTGGTGAAATCTGGCATTTCAAAATCATATCTGAAGGTGCCGTGGCTGCTGGAATTCGCCGTATTGAAGCCATTACTGGCGATGCGGTGAAGAATTTCTATCTTAATCAAGAAAATACATTATCTGAAATAAAAGAAGCTTTAAAGCATCCGCAAGATGTTTTAAAATCGGTTGCTTCATTACAAGAGGATAATGCGAAACTGAAAAAACAAATCGAGCAATTACTAAATGAAAAAATTGACGGCTTAAAAAACAATATGCTAGGAGAATTTCAGGAAATCAACGGAATTAATTTTTTGGCGAAACAAGTAGATTTGTCGATGAGTTCAACTAAAGATTTAGCGCAGGCAATCGGGACATCTAAACCCAATTCCTTCGTATTTTTAGCTTCTGTTGAAGAGGATGTGCCAAATATTCATTGTTATATTTCCAAGGAATTGGTTGCAGAAAAAGGCTTGAATGCTGGAACTGTAATTCGGGAATTAGGAAAGTATATTGACGGAAATGGTGGTGGACAACCGTTCTTTGCCTCAGGAAAAGGAAAAAAGGTAAACGGAATCAAACAAGCATTGGAAAATGCAGTTGCTTTTTTAAAATAACATTTTCTATATAATTTACTGAACCCTGTTAAGTTTAAAATTTAACAGGGTTTTGTTTTTCTATATTTTGACAACTGCAATAGCATCAATCTCGATCAACCAATTTTTATTGCCTAAAACAGAAACACCGACCAAAGTGCTTGCAGGATAATTTTCATTTCCTAGAAATTCTTTCCTTATCTTTCTGAAAATTGGTAACTCAATTTCGGGATTAAAATCAACAATATAGGTGTTCATTTTTACTACATCCTGAAAAGTAGCATTGCATTCTTTTAACAATGATTCTAGATTTTTAAACGTAGCAATAGTTTGAGCTTCTAAATTAGTTCCTTCGCCAATTTGTCCCGAGATATACAACGTTTTAGTATCGTTAGTTTCGACAACTACAACTTGCGAAAAACCTTGATTTGGGTAAATATATTCCTTCTGAACCATAATTATTCTTTCTTGCGTTCCCCAATTTGTTGACGCCACATGGCATAATACAAGCCTTTTTCTTCAAGTAAAGCTTCGTGTCTGCCTTGTTCTATAATTTTCCCTTGTTCTAAAACGAATATTTTATCAGCATGCATTACTGTAGATAATCGGTGTGCGATTAAAACGGTGATTCTGTTTTTATCCGAAATATTTCTGATGGTTGCATTAATTTCTTCTTCGGTAATTGAATCTAAAGCTGAAGTTGCCTCGTCAAATATCAATAAATTTGGATTTCGCAAAATGGCACGTGCGATTGACAATCGTTGTTTTTCTCCACCAGAAACTTTTATTCCGCCTTCGCCAATAGTAGAATTCAAACCATCTTCGGCGCGTTCTATTAATTTGTCGCAACTGGCTTTGTGAAGAACTTCTAATAGCTCTTTGTCAGATGCTGATGGTTTTACGAATAATAAGTTTTCACGAATGGTTCCTGAGAATAATTGGGCATCTTGAGTCACAAAACCGAGTTGTTTTCTTAAATCTAATAAATCGATTTCAGTTGAATCAATTTGGTTGTACTTAACCTGTCCTTTTGCTGGCGGATATAAACCCACTAAAAGTTTCACTAAGGTCGTTTTTCCTGCTCCAGACGGACCAACAAAGGCAACGGTTTCGCCCTGCTTGATGTCGAAATTTATATCTTCTACTGCAGGATGTTGGGCTGTTTTGTGTTTAAAACTCACATTCGAAAACTGTAAAGCTTCAATAATCCCCACTTTTTTAGCATTTTTCGGACGGTACTCTTTAGGAGCATTCAATAATTCTTTAAAATTTTCCATCGAAACTTTGGTTTCATTTAACGCAATAATAAACGAACCCAATTCTTGTAAAGGTCCAAAAATAAAGAAGGTAAAGAATACCATCGTCAATAAGTCGCCGACAATAATTTTTTCACCAAATAAAAAATAATACAAGGTAAACACCACACATGTTCTCAGAAAATGAACTGTAGTTCCTTGAATGAAACTCAAACTTCTGATGTAGCGAATTTTTTGAAGTTCGAGTTGCAGGATTTTAAATGTATTTAAATTCAGACGTTTTTCTTCCTGATAGGTAAGTCCTAAACTTTTCACTAATTCAATATTACGCAAACTTTCTGTAGTTGATCCTGCTAGAGAATTGGTTTGGTTTACAATTTTTCGGGAGACAATTTTGATTTTTTTACCCAAATAGGAACTGATAAATGCAATAACTGGCGCTGTAATTAGAAAGATAATGGAGATTCTGTAATCAATTCGGGATACGTAAACAATCACAAAAATGAACCCAATTATCGTTTGGAATATCAATGAAATAGATAGTGTGATTAACTTTTCAGAATCGGAACGCACTTTGGTTAATTTACTTAAAGTTTCGCCACTGCGTTGGTCTTCAAATTCTTCGTAAGGCAAATCTAAAGATTTTTTAATGCCGTCAGTATACATTTCAGCACCAGTACGTTGAATTACAATATTGGTAAAATAATCTTGAAAGTTTTTAGTGATTCTAGAGATCATTGCTGCACCTAAAGACAAACTTAGCCAGAAAGCAACCGACTTGATAAAACCAAGTTCATTGTTTTTATATTTTAAAATTCCAACACCGCAATCTTGCATCAATTTACCCGTAATTATGGAATCTGACAAACTGAAGCAAATGTTTACAGCAGCCATTAGTAGCGCAAAAAACAACAGTAATTTGTGTTTTTTGAGATAAACGTATAATAGTTTCATAAGGGTTCAATTTTGTGGAGCAAAAATAGAAAATAAAAAGACTGACTGTTGTGGTTTTGATTGTAATACTTTATAATTCAATAGCGTTTTGAGTTTCAAATGATTTTGTACTTTTGAAAAATGAACTTCACGACCAAAATACCACTTTCAAAATCAAAGCATCCAATTCACTATGATTCGATAATAATGTCTTTGGGATCTTGCTTTGCCGAAAACATGAGTGAGAAGTTTAACTATTTTAAATTTCAGAATACTGTTAATCCGTTTGGTATTATTTTCAATCCGGTGTCGATTGAGAATATTATTTCGAGAATTGTCCATAATCAAACTTTTACCGAAGCTGATATTTTTTTTCACAACGATTTATGGCATTGCTATGAAGTTCATTCAGCATTATCAAATCCAAATAAACAAGCATTGCTTCAAAATCTGAATCAGTTGCTGTCTACTACACACGAACAAATTTGTACGTTGACTCATTGCTTAATTACTTACGGAACGAGTTGGGTTTATCGACTTCGACAGGCTCAGTTTGACGCCAATAGTGTTGTAGCCAATTGTCATAAAGTACCACAAAATCAATTTGAAAAAGAAATTTTATCTGTTGAGATTATTGAGAAATCCATTAAGAATACGATTGATTTAATCTTGAAAATCAATCCAAATTGCGTTTTTATTTTCACGATTTCTCCCGTTAGACATCTCAAAGATGGATTTAACGAAAACCAAAGGAGTAAGGCACATTTGATTATAGCTTTACACAATGTTGTCACGCGGAGCTTGTGTGAGTGCAACTACTTTCCAAGTTACGAAATCATGATGGATGAACTACGAGATTATCGTTTTTATGCAGACGATCTGTTGCATCCAAGTACCGTTGCAGTGGCCTATATTTGGGATTGTTTTTCTGAAAATTTCATTTCCGAAACTTGTTTTGCAACGATGGAAGAAGTGAATAGTATACAAAAAGCCATGGCTCACAAAGCTTTTAATCCAGATTCTGAGAGTCATCAACAATTTTTGCTGCAGCTTCAACTCAAGAAAGATCAACTTCAGCATCAGTTCCCGCATTTTTCATTTTAGTTTTAAGTAGGATGCATCTTATTAAAATACGGCAAATGGCGTATTGCTTGAGCTTGAGTTTTGGCGCAAATTTGTAGCATAACTTAAAACATAAAAAATGAAAACAATTAAACAATTAGGATTAGCGTTAACATTGGCATTAGCTTTAGTAGTATCATCATGCAGTAGCGATGGCGGAAGCGGTGGAAGCGGTGGTGGTGTAGGAACATTTAAAGCAAAGATTGGAGGTTCAAATTTCACCTCTATTCCACAAGCTGCGATTGCGCAACTTGCTTCTAACGGAACTTTTCAAAACCTCTCTATGTCTGGTACAGATGCATCTGGTAAAAGTATTTTAATAACGATTCTTGGAGAGAATATAGGTGTTGGAACTTATCAATTGACCGACCAAGGCGAACAGTTTGTTTCGGCTTCATACAACGAAGTAAATTTAAGCAATCCTATTGCTAGTTTAATTTTTGCAGCACCTTATGATGGTGGTGGAAATGTTGGGTCTATTGTGATTACTGAAAAAACAGATACAACTGTAAAAGGAACTTTTAGTTTTACAGGTTTTAACATTCAGACTGGATCTGGAACTAAAGCAATTACAAATGGTGTGTTTAATTTGAATATAACTACAGGTAATTAATTTAGGAATTACATTAAAAAAAAAGGAAGGCAATTTGCCTTCCTTTTTTTTTAAAAAAATACGTCATTTTACTTATTTTTTTTATTTCTAATTTACTTTAAATTTGAGTTTTAATCTGTCAATTATTAACCGTAATGCTTTATTGCTATGACAAATATTTTAGCCCTAATCACAGTTTTGTTTTTAGTATTAATCATATATTTACTTACTAGAATTCAAAATGACCGAGAGAAATTCGGTTCTAAAATAAAGATTTTAGAAGATTTCATTGTTCAAATAAGCAAAGAACAAGAGTCTCAAAACAATCAATTGCAATTGTCCGAGGAATTGAAAGAGCGGTTAACGCAAATTAACGCAACTCTGTATAAAGACATTTATGAAGTAAATTTTAATTTGGTTGGGGAATTATATCCAAGAAAATAATACATTTATAATGTAAACTCTTTAGATGAAAAAGTTATTAGTCTCATTTTTGCTTGCCGTGCTGTTTGCTCCATTTGGATTTGCTCAGAATGCTCAAATGCAAATAGACAATTTAAAAAGCGAATTAAAAACCAATCCAGAGGTCAAAAGGACAGCTACCATATATTCTGATCTCACTTGGTATTATTCAAATATTGCTACGGATTCGGCATTAACGTATGGACAAAAAGCAATTACAGAAGCCAATAAACTTAGAGATTCCGTTTTGATAGCACAAATCAATAGTGATTTGGGGGCTGTTTATTTTAGAAGGAATGACCTTGAAAATTCAAAAAAACACTATCTCACTGCAAAAAAAATCAGGACGTTTAGAAATGATAATCTCGGAGTAGCCAAAGTCAATCTTAATTTAGCAAACATTTATAATAAAGAAAATAAAAAGGCGCAAGCACTTAAATGTTATCTTGACGGTATTGACTATTTTGAAAAGATTAACAATCAGGAAATAGTGGCTGTTACTAAAGCCAATGTTGCGGTTCTTTTTGTGGATTTAAAAAATTATTCAAAAGCAAAGAAATACCTCCAAGAAGCTATAGAATATCAAGAAAAAATGAATCTAGAAAGTGGATTGTGTACTTCTTATTTGACTATGGGTAATGTGTGTCTCAAGATAAATGACACTTTAAATGCCGTGAAGTTTTATAAAAAAAGTATTCTTTCTTCAAAAAAAACAGGCAATAACATTTCGATGTCAAGTGCTTTGAATAATTTGGGAAGTATCAAACTACAACAACGAAAGTCATTGGAGGCCAAAGTGCTTTTCAAAAAGTCAGAAGTATTGCGTGATTCTTTAAATCTTAAAGTAGATGAATCGAGTTTGTCTCTGGCAATTGCTAAAGATCACATTATGTATCAAAGGTTTGGTGAAGCGAATAAAGTATTGTATCAATTAAAAAAAGTTTACGAAAAGGATCCCAATTCACAAGAAAATCTGTTGACAACCTATCAATATTTTATACATACTTATGGTTATTTAAAGGAACCTGATAGTGTAAATTATTATAATAATTTGGCTTCTAAATTCCAAAACACCATTATTGAAATGGCGGTTGCCAAACAAACAAATGAGCTGGAAGAAAAGTATCAAAGCGAGAAAAAAGAAAATGAATTGCTTCAAAAATCAATTGAAATAAAAAACACGCAAAACAGACTGGTTTTGGTTTCCTCAATTGCGATTTTTATAGCCTTGTTAGGATTTTTGGTTTACCGACAACAAAAACTAAAAAACACACAACAAGAACAGGAGTTTCAACTTAAATCGGCCATCTCTAAAATTGAAACCCAAAACAAATTGCAAGAGCAGCGTTTGCAGATTTCTAGAGATTTGCACGACAATATTGGCTCGCAGTTAACCTTTATCATTTCGTCTGTTGATAATATTAAGTATGCTTTTGAAATTCAAAATTCAAAACTTGACGATAAGCTTTCGAGCATCAGTAATTTTGCCAAATCTACTATAATTGAGCTTCGCGACACGATTTGGGCAATGAATAACAGTGAAATTACATTTGAAGATTTGAGAACTCGAATTCATAATTTTGTAGAAAAAGCTAAAATAGCAAAAGATGAAATTGAATTTGATTTTAGTATCGAAGCTAGTTTGATGGCATCCAAATTTACTTCAATCGAAGGGATGAATATTTACAGAACCATACAAGAAGCTGTGAATAACAGCATCAAATATGCCGAAGCCAAAAATATTAAAATTGATATCAAACACCAAAATAGGGATATTGTAATCATTATTGAGGATGATGGAAAGGGATTTGATACTGATAAAATGGAGTTGGGCAACGGAATTAACAATATGAAAAAAAGAATCTCGGATTCTGGTGGAACCATTAACTTCAACACAAAACCTAACAAAGGAACTTCAATAAGTATTACGCTTCCTGATAAAATGGTTTAAACTGTTGCTATTGGTAAAATCAAAATACGGCATCTGCCGTATTTTTTTTATAAGATACTCTTCCCATTTTTGTATTGTCAAGTGGTATTGATTTCAAAATTAAAAGCAACTACGTTGTTTTTATTTTAGTCCTTTTCAAACTAGATTTCGTCAAGCAAAATCTGCTTAGTTTGGAAGGGACTTTTTTTTCAAAATTATATTGTAAATTCACGAAAATAAAGCCAAATAAAACAGCCAATATGTCAATTAGGATAGCCATAGTAGATGATAATGTTTTTTTACAAAAAGCGGTTGCTGAAAAGCTGTCTTTTTTTGACGATTTAGTCCTAAAATTCACCGCAATAGAGGGCAATGATTTGCAACAAAAATTAGAAATAAACAAAAACATCGATTTGATTCTGATGGATATCGAGATGCCTTTTTGTAACGGTATCGAAGCAACCAAAATCATTAAAGCAAAATACCCTCAAATTAAGATTATTATGTTGACGGTATTCGATAATGACGAAAACATCTTCAATGCTATAAAAGCTGGAGCTGATGGGTATTTATTGAAAGAAGTCAACCCCAAAGAACTGCATCAAGGTATAATTGAAACGTTAAATGGTGGTGCTGCCATGAATCCCTCGATTGCTTTAAAAACATTAAAGCTCCTTAGAAACCCTATAGATTTTGAGCAAAAAATAGATGATGCTATAAAATTGACTTCTAGAGAAGTTGAGGTACTTGAACAGTTGAGCAAAGGATTAAATTATAATGTCATTGCTGACAATCTCTTTCTTTCGCCAGCAACCGTAAGGAAGCATATTGAAAATATTTACACTAAACTTCAAGTTCATAATAAGCTAGAAGCGGTCCAAAAGGCGAGAAATAACAATTTGATTTAACATGATTTAGTGACTCTGTTTTATTAAAATACGGCAACTGCCGTATTTTTTTGCGTATAAGCAACAGCTACTTTTGTCTTATAACTTTTAAAAAAACAATACAATGAAATCAAAAAATTATTTTTCAAAATTCGCAATTGCCATACTATTTTTAGTTTTTGGATTCAATGCCAATGCAAACAATGTACAAATTACAGGAACTTCTGTGGTAGGTTCAAATGTAACTTTTACTATCAGTTGGGACAACAGTTGGAACGCAAGTGTAGCACCAAATAATTGGGATGCCGTTTGGGTGTTTGTTAAATTTCAGGATTGTAACACAAGATTATGGGCACACGCTGGTTTAAGCACTTTAGCTGCCGATCACACTGCAGGTTCACCGTTACAAGCTGATCCTGTTGCTGATGGTAGAGGTGTTTTCTTAAGAAGAAGTGCCGTTGGTGGAGGAAACATAACTAATGTTTCTATTACTTTAAAAATGACTATCCCTGCTGGAACATACAACTATAAAGTTTTTGGAATTGAAATGGTCAATGTGCCACAAGGTGCTTTTGATTTAGGTGATGGGACAAGTGCTTCAACCTATAATTCCATTTCTGTAACTTCAACTTCTCAATCAGCAGGTTTGACATCTGCAGCAATTGGTGGAGGTTCAGCAGCTGTGCCAGCTACTTTTCCAATGGGCTTTAACGCATTTTATGCTATGAAATATGAAATCTCTCAACAACAATATGTAGAGTTTTTAAATGCTTTAACGTATGATCAACAAGCTGCTCACACCTTTAACGATCCTATTAGTGTAGCTGGAACATATGCTATGTTTGCTGGTTTTCAATATCGTAACGGTATCAGAATTTCAGTTCCAGGAAATAATGCAGCCATTCCAGCTGTATTTGTTTGTGATGCTACTGCTGGTGTAGAAGATAATAATGATGATGGTCAAGCAACGGCTTGTTCAGGATTAAGTTATAGCGATGTTGCGGCTTATTTAGATTGGTCAGCATTGCGACCGATGACTGAAATGGAATTTGAGAAATTAGCACGTGGTGTTGCACCAAGATTAGCTAATGAATATCCGTGGGGGACAACAGAAATTTTATCAGTAAATAATCTTGTTGCGGGTTTAATAAATGATTTTTTGCCTAATGAAACGTACTCGCCAGCAACAAACGGAGCATGTGCTTCTGGTTTAGGAGCTTCAAATTCAGTTTATGGCCCTTTGAAAGTGGGCGTATTTGCAACAGGAACCTCGGGAAGAGCATCTGCTGGTGCAGGATTTTATGGTTGTATGGAATTAGGCGGAAATGCTGCCGAAAGAGTGGTTACAACTGCTAACGCATCAGGTACTGCTTTCAACGGAACTTTAGGTGACGGTACAATTTCTGCCCTTGGATTAGCCAATCAAGCAACTTGGCCTTCGCCAGTTACTGCCACAGGAATTGGATTTAAAGGCGGCGATTATTTTAACGTTACAGCGAGAGTTCAAACATCCGACAGAGCTAGTGTAGGTACCGTAAACGCTGCAAGACAATTTAATTTTGGTGGTCGTGGGGTAAGATAATAATCTAATTTGATCTGTAATCAACTGCATTTTGCAGCAGATTATATAAAATAAATTATAAACAATTTTAAAATCAAATTAGATGAAACACTATAAAAATAATATCAAAATTATAAATGTACGTCTGAGTGTTACATCTTCCATTAAAAAATTAAATAACACATTCAGATGAAAACAACTCTTATAAAAATAGTTGTATTCGTAACCTTTCTTTTAGCCAATTTCTCAATTTATGCCCAATATCGTGGCGGAAATTCAGATGGTGCTTCCTTAGATTTTGTTACCAATACATCCTGTAGTTCGTTACCGCCATCCTTCTTTGCCTACTTTGGTGGCAATGCCGATGGAGCTAGTGTAAGCGATCTTTTAAATACAACGTGCGGCACCGCACCGTCTCAATTTGCCTTTCTTGGTGGTAATGCCGATGGCGCAGCTACCGACGAATTAGCCGCAACTGCTTGTGGAATTCCACCTTCATTTTTTGCCTATTTTGGTGGTAATAATGATGGCGCAGGAGTAGAAACATTAGAAGTAAATGTCTGTCCGTTTCCACCTTCTTTTTATGCTTATTTTGGTGGTAATGGTGATGGTTTTTCAGTAGATAGAACAGCACCAATATGTCCAACGCAACCGCCAGTAGCTGATTTTTCGGCATCTGCAACAGCAATATGTGTGGGACAATCGGTAACATTTACGGATACTTCTACCAATATTCCAAGTGCTTGGACGTGGACTTTGCCTGGCGGAACACCCAACAGTTCCATTGTTCAAAATCCAACGGTAGTTTACAACACTGCTGGTACGTATACTGTCACTTTACAAGCGGCAAATTTCAATGGATTAGATACCAAAACAGTTACTAACTTTATAACCGTTACCGCTTTTCCGTTAGTACTTACTACAACTCCAGCGAGCCGTTGTGATCCGGGAACTGTAACATTAAACGCAACTGCTTCGGCAGGAACTTTAAGTTGGTATGCAAATCCAACAGGTGGAACAGCCTTGGGAACCGGAACAAGCTATAGTACGCCAAGTATTACTACAACTACAACCTATTACGTGGAAACTGTAAATGCTACTTGTAATTCAGCAAGAACAGCAGTTATTGCTACTGTAAATACTACGCCAACTTTAACGTCAACAACACCTGCCAACCGATGTGGAGCAGGAAGTGTAACCTTAAATGCAACAGCAAGTGCAGGAAATACTATTTGGTATGCCAATGCAACTGGTGGTTCAGCTTTAGCAACAACCAATAATTTTGTAACACCTTCAATTAGTGCTACAACTACCTATTATGTTGAAGCTTCAACTGGAAGTTGTACTTCAACTAGAACGCCAGTTATTGCTACTATTAATACCACACCAACTATTACTTCAACTACACCAGCTAGTCGTTGCGATTTAGGAACTGTAACATTGAATGCAACTGCCTCAGCGGGAACCTTAAATTGGTATTCCAATGCAACTGGAGGAACAAGTTTAGCCACTGGTGGAAGTTTTGTAACACCAAGTTTAAGTGCAACGACAACGTATTATGTTGAGGCATCAATTGCAACATGTAGTACAGCTAGAATTGCAGTAACAGCAACTGTAAATACAACGCCTGGAATTACAGCTATTGGTTCAAACAGTCGTTGTGATGCGGGAACAGTTATCTTATCTGCAGCTGCAAGTGCAGGAAATGTTGTTTGGTATGCTAATGCTTCTGGCGGAAGTGCTCTGGCAACATCAAATAGTTTTACAACACCGAGTATTTCAGTTACTACAACGTATTATGTAGAAGCCGTTAACGGAAGTTGTGCTACTGGAACCAGAACTGCTGTTGTTGCTACAATAAATGCTTCGCCAACCATTACTGCAACGACGCCAGCAACAATTTGTGGTGGTGACACCTTTACCATTTCAGCCGCAGCAAGTGCAGGAACTTTAGCATGGTATAATGTACCAACAGCTGGAATTGTACAAGGAACAGGAACTAGCTTTTCTTTGTCTAATTTGGCTGCGACCACAACTTTCTATGTTCAAGCAACGGATGGAAGTTGTCAATCGGGTAGAACACCGGTTATTGTAACAGTTAATCAAAGACCATTTAATCAATCTGCAAATGGAGCTTCGAGATGTGGTGCAGGAACTTTGGCTCTAAGTGCAACCTACACAAACGGGACAATCAATTGGTACAATGCACCAACAGGTGGAACAGTAGTATTCACAGGAAGCAATTTTACAACGCCTAGTTTATCTTCAACTACAACTTATTATGTAGAGGGCGTAAACGGAACATGTATTTCGTTAATAAGAACACCAGTAACGGCTACAGTAAATGCAATACCAACAGTTACTTCTTCAACTCCAGCAAGTCGCTGTGGTGGGGGTGTGCTAACTTTAAATGCCGCTTCAAGTGTGGGTACTTTAGTTTGGTATAATGTCAATACTGGCGGAACAGCATTGGCTACAGGAACGAGTTTTAGTCCAAATATTTCAACAACTACTACATTTTATGTAGAAGCCAGTAACGGAAGTTGTACTTCAACAAGAACTGCGGTTATTGCAACAATTGATACCGCACAAACCATTATTTCAACAACGCCCAACAGTCGTTGTGATGCTGGAACGGTAACTTTAAATGCCGTTGCAACAGGTGGAACTTTAAATTGGTATGCCAATGCAAGCGGTGGAACAAGTTTAGGAACAGGTGCTACGTTCACCACGCCATCCATTAGTGCATCTACAACGTATTATGTTGAGGTTACTAACGGAACATGTACATCGACAAGAAGTGCTGTTACCGCATCTATAACTCCAGTGAGTGCTCCGTTAGGAAATGCTAATCAGTCCTTTTGTGCAGGCGAAACCGTTGGATTATTGGCCATTACAAGCGGAACAACTATTGTATGGCATACGGCGGCCACTGGCGGTACTGTCGTTCCTAACAACACACTATTAGTTTCGGGAACTACTTATTATGCTTCTCAAAACAATGGAACCTGTGAAAGCGCTACAAGATTGGCAGTCACAGCCACTTTAGGAGGATGTTTAGGCAATGATGATTTTGTATTCAAACAAATCAAGTTATATCCTAATCCAGTTTCAGAAATGTTGACTATTTCAAATACTGAAATACTAACAAAAGTAACCGTTATAGATATGATAGGCAGAACTTTATCATCACAAAACATAAATGAAACAGAAACAAGAGTAGATATGTCAAATTATCCAACCGGAACCTATTTAGTTCAAGTAACAAGTGACAACGTTATTAAAACCTTCAAAGTCATCAAAAGATAGGAAATAGTTTTTATGTTTTTTTGAGAGCCATCCCGATACAATCGGGATGGTTTTTTTTGTTCGTAAAATACGCTATTTGCCCTATGGTTTAGTGTTTTGGTTTTGAGCAATTTTGTAAAAAAACATTACAACTATTGACTATGAAAAAATTATTACTATTATTATTTATTGTAACCGCATTAAATGCCAATGCTCAATGCTATAGTAAAGCCACAGCTGGCGGTTACAATTGTTTTGTACTCAAAAACGACGGGACGATTTCTACATGGGGATGGAATATTTATGGGCAAATAGGCAACGGAAATACTACAAATCAACTAACGCCTTTTCAAGTAGGAACAAGTACTGATTGGGCAAAAATTTCTTCAGGTTCTGGACACCACGTTGCGCTAAAAAACAATGGTTCCCTTTGGGCTTGGGGTGGAAATTTTACCAGTGAATTAGGCGATGGCACAGGAACTCCAAACGGAAATGTGCGTCAAATAGGTACGGCAACCGATTGGAATATTATTTATGCAGGCGATCAATACACGTTTGCCATTAAAAACAACGGTACACTTTGGACTTGGGGACGAAATTTTGATGGAGAGCTTGGTAATGGTGGCAATCCTAGTATTGTAAATGTTCCTACTCAATTGGTTACGGCAACTAACTGGGCAAAAATAAATGGCGGTACAAGAAACGCATTTGCTATAAAAACAGATGGAACACTTTGGGCTTGGGGTAGAAACACCACTGGTCAACTTGGGAACGGCACAACCACAAATTCTTTAGTTCCAATTCAGATTGGCACTGCAACAAATTGGAAGGAAATTGATGGTGCTGACGGATTTACATTAGGAATTAAAACAGATGGAACATTGTGGGTTTGGGGATTTAATTCTCAAGGAGCCTTAGGTCTAGGAAATACAACGTCTAGTTTATCACCTATTCAGATAGGTACTGATACAAACTGGACAAAAATTAGTGCTAAATTATTTTCTAATTATGCCTTAAAATCTGATGGTACATTGTGGTCTTGGGGTTTAAACGATTACGGGCAACTTGGTCACGGTGATACAATGGCAAGAAACGTTCCAACTCAGATTGGTATGGCAACAAATTGGATAGACGTTAGCGCGGGATACGGTCATGCAATTATCATGAACGCTAGTAACAATATTTTCACTTTTGGCACTAGTAATTTTGGTCAAATTGGCAACAATACTACTAGTACTATAGTAACATCTTTTGTAAATATAGCTTGCTCTTCCCTTGAAATTGAAAATTTTACAAAAAACAATCTTGCAATTTACCCAAATCCTACAACCAACATTTTAAACTTAAACTTTAAAAACGATATCGAAAACGGAAACTTAAAAATAATCTCACTCACAGGTCAAATCCTTTTTGAAAAGCAAAACCTTTCTGGAACCGATTTTAGTTTTGATGTATCTAATTTAACGCAAGGCATTTACATAGTGCAGTTAACCAATGGCAATGCTATTGTGAATTCAAAATTTATTAAGCAATAGAACTTAAATAAAAAATGCCTTTTGATATTTTTCAAAAGGCATTTTATTAATTGTTTTATACTAGTAAACTAAACCAATTCCCGTTTAAAGATTAATTCTAATCCGTTGTCAATTAATTTAGCTACTTCAGTTCTAGTTTCTTTAATTGTTTCAAGATGATGTAGCACTTGTTCTAGTAATTGGGGTTGATTTTTATCTTTCAAAAGTTCCGCGATTTCAACCGATAGCAACCAGTCCGTTGGATGATTAGATTTTAAAGTATCAAAAATATTGGGTACCGCTTTATGGTTGTCTTTTCCTTCACGAATTTTTCTAACATGTTGATACAAAACCTCTAATTCTTCACGTTCTGCTGATTTTTTGGCTTTTATCGTATGGCTAGAGGGAACATGGTCAATCATATCAAAACTATTCACATCAGCTGGACCAGAAAATGCCGAAATCACTTTTTTACCTACCGCCATATCGTAAATGCCCCATTCTGGTTGGAATAAAATGGTGTCTTTGTGAGTTACAGTGCAGTTTTTAAAACTTATGATTATGATTTCACCTTGTAGATTTCTAGAACCAGTAATGATTTCACCAGTTACCGTAAGATCTCCTTCAAATTCTAATGTAACTTTTTCAGCTTCATAAATGTCATATGCACGTAAGTCTCTTGGACTCATATCTTCAATAGCTAAATTAATGCCTTTAAGCATGCCAATTGGAGTGCCGTAACCTTCAGCGTGATATTCAGTACCATGACCAACTAATTCTTTATTTCTATACGAAAGCGCTGTTTTTCCGGTAGTTTGAACATAAATAGATTTTCCATTGTGTTCTATCACATTGGTAAAAACACCTGAAATTTGGATTCCTGTGCTTAATTCAATGGTTCCTAGCGTATTGGAATCAATAAGTTTTTGAACAGCTTTTGGGCCACCTTTTCGCAATGCCATGGTATTGGCAAATTCTTCTAAAACCAAACTCAAGTGCGCAAAATCTGGAGTTACATAAAGTTGAGGTTGCGGTTTTGTAATGTCAAAACTTTGGTCGGCAGCTGAAATATCGTATGGAATTTTCTTTACATCATCCGTCATGCACCAAGCACTTTCTCCTATAGAGGACAACAATCCTGCTCCATATATTTTCGGATTTTCTACCGTGCCAATCAAACCATATTCTACGGTCCACCAATGCAAATTTCGAATTCGAGCCATTTCTGATAATTCACCCATATTGTTTTGCAGAAAATCAACTTGTGCTTCTGCAGCATCAATATCGGCCTGTGGAGTGCCTTCAGCTTCTTTCAAAATCGATAGCAACCGAATAGCTTCATACATTTCGTAATCGCGATGCGAAGAAATTGCTTTGCAACCAATTTCACCAAATCGACGCAAATATTCCGCATATTCCGGATTGGCAATAATAGGAGCATGACCAGCACCTTCATGAATAATATCGGGAGCTGGAGTATATTCAATATGTTCTAACTGTCGAATGTCGGACGCAATAACTAAAACATTGTATGCCTGAAATTCCATAAAAGCATTGGGCGGAATAAATCCATCAACGGCCACCGCAGCCCATCCAATTTCTTTAAGGATTCGGTTCATGCCATACATATTTGGAATATTATCTACTTCCAAACCTGTTTTTTTCAAACCATCCAAGTAAGAATTGTGCGCTACTTTTGAAAGATAATCCACATTTTTACGCATCACATAACGCCAAACCGCTTGATTTATCGGTGTGTAATCCGCATAATCCTGTGGCTTAATAAATTGCTTTAAATGCTTGGGTAACCTATCAATCAATGGGTTGCTTTCAAATACTGTTTCCATACTATTTTAGCTATTGTTGCTGGTAAATTTACAAATCTTAGACTAAAGAAGCGCGATATTTATCAAAAAAATATCCCATTCTGATATTGATTTAGGAGCTATTTCCAGCTTTCCATTGCAATCTTTTTTAAAGAAAAAAGGATTTCCATTGCAATCTGGGCTAAAAAAAACCGCAACCTCGTCAAATTACAAGATTGCGGTTTTAAATTATTTTAAATAGTCCTTTCAAATAAATATCACTTCTTTTGTGGAGGGTATAGTTCTAAAATTCTAGAGACAAATTCTTTTATTTTTTCATCTTTTTTATCAGTGTTTTTGGTTAAAACACCTTGTCCTTCACCTTGCCAAATAAGCTCTTTTTTCTTAGCATCAATTATGTCAATGTACAAAGTGCCTTCAGAATATCTAGAAACGGAAGTGTTTCCGCCCCACAAATAAGGATTCCAACCCCAACCCCAACCATAACCCCAACCCATATTGAATTGGTTAACATCAACTTGTTCTCTTTCTTTGGTAAAAAAAGAAATTAATAAATCGGGTGTGTCACTTTTGGCAAATCCTTTTGAAGTCATCACTTCATCAATTGAACGTAGTATTCTTCTTTTGTCTAAATCAGAAATTTCTGCTTTGTCAACACCGGTCTTGTGGAAAGCAAAAGTTTTGTAGGGAGTAAAATCTACTTTTTTGTCATAATCAGAATTCACATTAATTGAAGCGCAAGAAGACAAAACTAAGAGTAGGAGTAACGGTAAAAATTTGAGTGTTTTCATTGTAAGTGTTTTTTAAAGTTTCAAGCTTCAGATAGATAGAAGTCCATTAGACACGTGACTTTAAATCTGAAATTATAATAATGATTCATCAACTAAATTAGGGATGGTCACTTTTAATAAAGGTTGCGTTTCCATAGCTCTTTTTATTGCAAAAATGGCACCTTCATTTCTAGCCCAATTTCTGCGTGAAATTCCGTTATTCACATCCCAAAAAAGCATTGATTCTAAGCGTCTTGAAGCGTCTGCTGAACCATCAAGAACCATACCGAATCCGCCATTTATAACTTCGCCCCAACCCACGCCACCGCCATTGTGTATTGATACCCAAGTGGCACCACGGAAACTGTCTCCAATTACGTTTTGTATGGCCATATCGGCAGTAAAACGAGAACCGTCATAAATATTAGAAGTTTCTCTATAAGGCGAATCCGTTCCAGATACGTCATGATGATCGCGGCCTAAAATTACAGTTCCAATTGCGCCACGAGCAATCGCCTGATTGAAGGCTTCGGCAATTTTAATTCGTCCTTCTGCATCGGCATAAAGAATTCGGGCTTGTGATCCTACGACTAATTTATTTTCCTGCGCCCCTTTTATCCATTGGATGTTATCGGCCATTTGCTGTTTGATTTCAGAAGGTGAATTTTTCATCATTTCTTCGAGAACATCACAGGCAATCTTGTCCGTTTTTGCCAAATCTTCTGAATTTCCTGAAGCACAAACCCATCGAAACGGACCGAAACCGTAATCAAAACACATGGGTCCCATAATATCTTGCACGTAACTATTGTATTTAAAATCAATATGATTTTCGGCAAAAACATCTGCTCCAGCGCGAGAAGCTTCTAATAAAAAAGCATTTCCGTAATCAAAGAAATACGTTCCTTTTTCGGTATGTTTGTTGATTGCCTTGGCGTGTCGGCGTAATGTTTTTTGGACTTCTTCTTTAAACTTTGCCGGATTAGTAGCCATCATTTCATTGGCTTCTTCAAACGAATATCCTATGGGATAATATCCTCCAGCCCAAGGGTTGTGCAACGAAGTTTGGTCAGAACCTAAATCAATATATAAATTTTCCTGATCGAAACGCTCCCAAACATCAACTATATTTCCGAGATAAGCAATGGAAACCACTTCTTGGTCATGAAGTGCTTTTTTGACTCTTGGAACTAATTCTTCGATGTTTTCAATCACCTCGTTTATCCAACCTTGGGAATGACGAATGTGGGTTATTTTTGGATTGACTTCAGCACAAACGGTTACACAACCAGCAATATTTCCAGCTTTGGGTTGTGCTCCAGACATTCCGCCTAAGCCTGAGGTTACAAATAAACCGCCTTTTGGTGCTTTTTTAATTTTTCTGAAACCGTTGAGCACTGTAATTGTGGTTCCGTGAACAATTCCTTGAGGACCAATATACATATAACTTCCTGCAGTCATTTGACCGTATTGCGAAACGCCTAATGCGTTCATTTTTTCCCAATCGTCAGGTTTGGAATAATTTGGAATCACCATTCCGTTAGTAACTACAACCCTTGGTGCCTCTTTGTGTGAAGGAAACAATCCCATTGGGTGACCCGAATACATTGTTAAGGTTTGTTCTTCGGTCATTTCTGCTAAATATTTCATCGTAAGCAAGTATTGCGCCCAGTTTTGAAACACGGCTCCGTTTCCGCCATAGGTAATTAGCTCGTGTGGATGTTGTGCTACGGCATAATCCAAATTATTTTGAATCATTAGCATGATGGCTTTGGCTTGTTCACATTTTCCTGGATATTCTGAAATTGGACGTGCATACATTTTATAATCTGGACGAAAGCGATACATATAGATTCTGCCGTATTTATCTAGTTCTTCTTTGAATTCGGCAAGTAAAGTTGCGTGATGTTGCGGTTCAAAATAGCGTAAAGCATTTTTAAGAGCCAGCTTTATTTCTTCCTCCGAAAGGATTTCTTTTCGTTTTGGCGCGTGGTTTATTTCGGTTTCGTAGGGTTTTATGTTCGGTAAAACAGCTGGAATTCCATGTTGTATTTGTTCTTGAAATGTCATTTTTTAGACTTCTTAGAGGGTTAGATTTTAGACTTCTTAGATTTTTTTAAGGTGTCGTTATTATTGTTTGCGTTAGGGATTGGAGCAAGTACCGTGTACTGCGGAAAGCCCGACCCTTTCGGACACGAGGCTGAAAGCCGACTGCCCGTAGGGAAACGCCATTATTTTTTTATCGTTCCTGTTTTTTTGTCAAAACCGTACGGACAATGTCGGCAACCACTACGGCAACAATAGCCACGTTTTAAGTGGTATTTTTCGGTGAAACATCGATAACCTTCGGGTGTAATGTAAAAATCTTCGCCTTCGATTAATTTATTTTCATTATTTTGCTCGTTCATAGGTACAAATTTAAAGTATTAAACTAAAATGTTTGTAATCGTTTCAAGATATTTAATTCCAAAAGGGTTTCGCGGAATCACCTTGTTTCCTTTTATTGTGGTTTCAGAAGCGGATTTGAAGCAAAATAAAGTAGTAATTAACCATGAAAAAATTCATATTCGGCAACAAATAGAAATGCTTATGCTGCCTTTTTTTATTTGGTATGGTATAGAGTTTTTGATTAGATGGGTTCATTATAAAGATAAGAATAGAGCGTATAGAGCTATTTCGTTTGAACGCGAGGCTTATGAAAACGAAAAAGACCTTAACTATTTAAAGCAAAGGTCTTTTTGGAGGTTTTTAAACTATTTGAACTAATTTATTTTGATTTCGTTTTATCTCGGGCAAGTTTTTTTGCATCTTCTGATAAAGTTTCTTTTACAGTTTGAAAAGGTGCTTTATCTCCAAATTTTACATTACCATTTTCAGACCAAATTGCTTTTCCGCCATCAGTAGTTTCATCATGCATTAGGTCGGTTAAGTTTTGCTCAAAGTTTTTGTCCAAAATTTCTTGAGAAATTTCAGGGTTTTCATATCCTGATTTTTCACCGATTGCAATCCACGTAAACGAGATGTTTGAATTTCCGTTATTGTTTTCTTTTATGGTAAACCCGTTGATATCTGTAGAAACCAGGTATAATCCATTACTTTGGCCAATTGGAGTAACTGTAACTATAATGGGTTTTTCAGTAGACAATAGTGTTGCGAAATGTTTATCAAATTGGACCGTTGCGTTACCATTTACTAAATTTGCAATTCCCTTGGCATTGACATCTACATTTAGAGAAGTAGAAGCATAAGTGGCTATTTTGTTTTCTTTTCCAGATAAAACTATAAAGTTCTCATTTGTTATGGTTTTGCCTATGGTATAATTACCAAATCGATCTCCTGAAAATACGGTTCCGTATTCATCTCCTTTTATCCATCCGCCGATAACACCACCATATATTCCTAGTCCTATGAGAGTGTTTATAGAAGTTGAGTCTTGACTATTTCTACCAGTGGCAATACCATTAGTATGAGTTTGTCCAAATCCGTATACGGAATAATCATTTCCATTGGCAGCATAATAGCCTAATGCTCCCGATGCAAAAAGATCCGTTCCTAAGACACCTCCTGAGCGGATACTTCCTATATAAGCATTATTACCAACAGAACCAAAAACTCCAAAGGCATAGTTTCTTGAAGTTGGTACTACATAAGAACCGTTAACTCCAGCGGAAACTAAATTTGTGAAATTTGATCCTGAAGCTGTTGATGATGATAATCCTCTCACGCCATTACCATTGAGACCTGATCCGCTATATTCGCCTTGTACTGCTGCAAAATTTGTTGACCCTCCGGTAATTCCACCATAAACAGCACCACCTGCAAAGGCAGTATAGCCATTTACTGCCCATGGGAATGTGGTATTACCCACCGCATTCATTAAATCACCTGGTAAAGTTGTATTCAAAGTGCCCACAAAAAATTCTCCTAAAGCACTAAATCTGCCCACAAAATTATTATTGGTTCTGAAATCAATATTTTGGGCATCAGTTGTTCCCAAGAAATTTGTTCCTGCGGTCGTTATATTTCCACCATTGATTCCACCATTACCAGTAAGCGACCATGCATTTGCTGCAGCACCAGTTACCGATATCCAAATCGAGCCATTCCAATAATAAAATCCCGGAATTACATTATTCGGAAAAACTCCTGCTGTAGCGGTGTTCCACACTAAAGTTCCACTTATTAAAGCGCCTCCTTGCGGATTCACAACTGGTGCTGAAACGTTGATAGCACTAAGTAGAACTCTGGGTACTAACATTCCGTTTGTAGCTGAGGTTATGTCTAAAGCTCCTTGAGGCGCAGTTGTTCCAATCCCAACTTGTGAATGTCCAAGGAAAGTGCTTAATAAAAACAATATGTAAAGTTTTTTCATCTTACTAGATTTGTATTTTTTTGGACTATAAATATAAGTATATACTATTTAATTATCTAATTTAAAGCAAGTTAATTTGGATATAAACTAAAAAAAACCTTTACTTTTTTTGTAAAGGTTTTTTGAAAGCTTGAGACGATTATAATTAATAAATAATTTTGCGAGTAAGTGATTCTCCTGTTTGTAGCTTTATTTTCAACAATAAAGTAGTGTTGTTTTTGCGCAGGTTAGAAAGTACTATGTAATTTGAATTTATAGTATTATAAGTGTCTAATTTCTGTCCTAAAAGATTGTAAACTTCAATGGTTTCCATTTCAAAGTTATTCGAGCTAACAGCAACTTCAGTATTAACCATTACTTTTATGCTATTTTCATCAAATGTATTGGTAGGAACTCCCAAAGCATTATCAATATAAACAACTTTAAAACGATTGCTGATTCCACCCGATTGCGATGTGTTAAAATGGTATGGACTTACTTTAAGGTCGTGTGTTATATTTAACAGCTGATCTTTTAAATAAATATTTTGGCTGGTAAATAATCCGTCAACTGCGGCAATTCCAATAGTGTACTCTCCTTGTGCAGGAGCATTGAATCCAAGTTGAACTTCATCATTTACATCAAAAGGTAAGCTTCTTCCTTGAATATTGAATTTTGTATCTCCAATTTCTGAAAATAGTAAAGTTCCTCCTGTATTTTGAGTGATACAATCATAGAAACTGTCTAGACCCATTGTTGCGTTTTCAATATATCCAAAAAGCGTTCTGTCGGATTGTCCATTTGAATTTATAAGGTCTAACCATATTCTGTTTCTTTCGATACTACCAACGTCAATGGTTTGTGTATTTTGTGTAGTTGGATTCCCCGTTTTATAAAAAATACTATTATCAAAGGCCGCATTTCTTTGATTGTTATTGAATGCAACGGTTACATTAGCAGCTGCTAAAACTTGTGGGCCGTCAATCATCTGTACAAAAAATCCTTGACCCGCTCCAATAAATAAATCTGAGCTAGCCGCTGGACAACAACTTGTTCCAGTAAAATTATAAGTTAAATAATCTCCAGAAGTATAGTTGTATACAAATGAATTATAGAAAGGATTTGTGTTATAAATAGGAAGGTTTCCATGTGTCCACAGCCTAATATTTCCTTCAATTTTGGTATTGTTGTCAAATAGGAACTGACTTCCACGAAGTGCTGAAGGATATGGATTGCCTAATAAATTCCAGTTATCACTTAAATTAGTGATTTGAGTTCCATTTGTTCCATAATGGTTAGCTGTGTTTTGGTCATTTCCTCTTTCGATAGGAATTGTGATATTACCATTGTTCGGAACCCCTGTAAATGTTCCGTTAAGTGGATTAAAGGTTGAGTTGTTAAAAGGTGCTGTACCCGGTGCTCTGGCAATATACCCTTTTCCTGCAACCATGTTTCCAGAAAAATTTTGCCAGGTTCCTTGTCCGCCATTAGCATTTGCTACTGTTGTATTCCAGTGATAAATCGGGCCAAAAGTAAATGGTGCCACTAAGGTACTGATGTTAAAATTGGCTACAGGAGACGACCAGTAAACATAATCTAATGTTCTAATACTTGGAGATGTTCTTTTATAAATGATATTTCCTGAGTTTAAGATGTTGTTTATTTGAATCAAACTCGCACTATTGTTAATAGTGAATGTCCCTGCGGTAGTCACTTTATCTGTAATGATTATATTTTGATTCGAATTGATAGTTAGCGATGCGTTGGCATTTACATTTAGATTATACCCTAAAGCATCTGGAGCTGCTGATACTACGGGGTAAAAATTACTGGTTACAGTTGGAATTACAACACAATTTGCACTTGTTGGGATGCCTGAAGGTGTCCAGTTAAGCGCACTATTCCAAACGGTATTGTTTTGTGAACCATTCCATATTTTAGTGCCACTCACACTTACAAGTACATTGTCCGTATATTTTAAATTGGTACCGCTACATAGGGCATACGTTACTTCAGCTGTATAAGTTGTAGTAGTAGTTGGACATACATTTATAGTGTCGGTAGTTCCAATTTGTGGACCTGTTGTGCCATTGCCTTGAAACCATTTAATTGATGTAAGTGAAGTGCCAGTTGGTGTAAATCGCCATGCTTCATTAGTGACACTCCAATCGGAATCTAAACTATTTCTGTTTGGTGGAACCACTGCAGCTGTTCCAGTGCCATTCTGAATTCCAATAAGTGCATTTCCACTATTCCAAGTAGCACACACGTTTTTTTCTTTCACATAAACTTCAATAACGTTAGTGTTCTCATATAAAACAATCATTCCTGTATACAAGCTTGAATTACAAGTGGATGAAAACATTGGAATATCATTCCAAGAGGCTACCAATGCTCTACACCCTGTATTTAGAGTAATTAATTCATAACCAACTTGTCCTCCTTTACTAGGGTCAATATCTTGATATACTCCAAAAATTGTATTTTTGAATAAGGATGCATTTGGTAAATTATTGGCGAAAGACCAATCGTTATAACCTCCAGGAGCATACGTAGTGGAGTCAAATGTTATTACACCATTTGAACCTATTAGACATTTGTTATAATTATTTCCGTAAAAACAGAAATTAAAAGGAAGATTTATGGTTGGTGACCAAATATCGTCTACGTTAACACTAACAGGATTTTGCAAGCAGGTAAATTGATATGGTGGTGCGTATGGAATTGAAGCCACACTATAATTGGTTGGTTGATTTAACTGCAAATAAGTTGCTTCTAAATCAACGCAGCTTAGTGCTTGACAAGACATGGTTGGTGGGTTTCCACCATTTAAGCCAAGACCTCCTGATACCACAGATGGGCAAGCAAGTGTGGTTGTACCTGTTCCGTTGCCAACTGCGCATGGGGTATAGTTTGTTGGACCAAACCAAGTACTTGTATCTGGACCACCACAAAAAGAGCGCACCCAGAAATAATATTTTAAACCAGGAGTTAATCCAGTCAGTGTAACGCCAATTACACCTGGAGCAGTTGTTCCTGTTGGAAGAGTTGTATTAGTTGGAGGCGTATTAGTGGTTGAGATATAATATTGATATCCGCCTGATGCTGGTGGAGTTGAAGCATTCCAGTTTACAGTTACACTGGTTGTGGACAAAATATTTGCTAATAAATCAGAAGGAGATGGACAACTTGGCGTTGTGGCGCAAATACCAAATGTTCCGGTTCCACCGAAAAATCCCCATACTCTTATGTATATTATTTGTCCTGGTGTCAAACCAACCATCGATATATACGACATTAATCCGTTTGCGCTGTCATCATCGTCACATTCCAATAAAGTTAAGCCGCTGCAAGTGCCTGAATAAAATGCCATGCCACTGTCAGTTAAACTACCAGTTTGAGTATCTACGTTAAGTTGACCTGTTGCTGGGACAACAACCGAAAACCAAACATCACCACCAGAATAAAATCCACACCCTGGATCAGTAATTCCAATACTTGCACTAGCGCCACTATTAGAAGTAAGTAAATAGGAGCATGTTGATGAAATTGATAATGGTATTGCTCCGCTGCACTCATCGTTAGAAAGTAATGTTGCGACCGTTCCTGT
The DNA here is from genome assembly GCA_038202695.1 of Flavobacteriales bacterium. Taxonomy (GTDB): domain Bacteria; phylum Bacteroidota; class Bacteroidia; order Flavobacteriales; family Flavobacteriaceae; genus Flavobacterium. The sequence continues at coordinate 970 of JBBRET010000010.1, read as the reverse complement.
AACATAGCCGCTACTGCAACTTGCAGTGGTAGCTTTAATTCTGTAATAATACGTTGTAGATCCCATTAATCCCGTTGCTGTATAAGTAACAGTTGGACTTGTCACAGTAAAAGGCGAGCCAGCTACTGGTATCGTATAACCAGCATTAGTGTAAATTTCTACAACATAATTCAAAGCCCCTGCCGCAGCAGTCCAAGTTACATTAAATCCTGAAGTCGTGATTGCAGAATTTACTGGAGCAGTTGGGTTGTTAATACAGGTTGTTGCATTATTTGTTAAAGGGGATGCAACTAAGTAAAAAGGTGCGCCTATGCAGTTATTATTGTATGAGAAAACATGATAATAATATTGCGTATTTGTAGCTAATCCTGTATCAGAAAAAGTAAGGGCGTTACTAGTGATAGCGCTTCCTTGAATCACTCTTGTGGTTCCTGGAGTCAATCCAGTAAAGCCAACCGCATAAGATGTTCCTGTATTTAGGGTAGGAGCAATAGCGCTTGAACTTCTAACGATTAAATATCCACTTGGTGCTGGACTTGCTGCCGTAAAAGCACCGTTAATCGTAGTGCCAGCAACTGTTAAGTTTAGCGTTGTTGGTTGTGCTGTTGGTGCTGTGCATGGAGTTAGTGTTAATACTGTTATTTTATAATCTTCTGCTTCACCAAAACTAATACTTGTACAAGGGTCTGGATTTAAATTGTTCCACCAAGCTCTTACACGCATTCTATAATCTCCTGCAGGAGTTGCTAATGGTATTGTTACAGAACCAGTAAATCCTAAAGCTATTGCTGGCGCATTATATAAACGCTCCGTTGTTTCAAATACTCCATTATTATTTAAATCAACCCAAATGCTTAATCCGTGACTTCCACCGGTGTAAGTTTCTATAAAATTTATAGCACTTCCTGCAAATTGACTTGCTGAATGTATAGCGTAAAAATCGCCGTATCCTGATCCAGATAATCCGCCC
>JBBRET010000009.1:0-84459 GCA_038202695.1 Flavobacteriales bacterium | reverse complement strand
GCACTGATAAACCCTATGTCGTCTATGGATATGCTAGTGTGCCGAGCGGAGAAACATTAACAATTCCTGGTGGTGCTCGAGTTCATTTTCACTCCGAATCTGGATTGGTTGTTCAAGATGGTGGAAGTTTGCATATTGACGGTTCTAATTCAACAACAGCAGCTTTAGAGAATGAAGTGATTTTTGAAGGTGATCGTTTAGAACCCGATTTCTCTGATGTTCCCGGACAATGGGGAACGGTTTATCTCCGACAAGGAAGTTCAAACCATCGCATCAAAAATCTTACCCTTAAAAATGCTGTTATTGGTTTACTAGTTGAGAATAATTTTGGAACCACCATGACCATTGAAAACACACAAATTTATGATTGTTCAAATGTTGGCTTACTAGCTAGAGCTGCAACTATAGCAGGAAAAAACATGGTTATTAATACTGCTGGAGTTGCAACTTTAGCCTGTACATTGGGTGGAAGTTATGAGTTTAAAAACTGTACCTTTAATAACAATTGGTCTAGTTCAAAACAAGTTGCAGTGCTAGTGGACAACTATTACACCGATACCACAACCAACCAACAAATTGCCTTCGACTTAGTGAAAGCTGATTTTAAAAATTGTATCATTTTTGGATCTAATCAGGTAGAATTATTAGTCAATAAAAGTTCTGACACCAGCAAGCAATTCAATAAACTATTCAGCAAATGCCAAATCAAATTTAACAATACAGCAAATCAGTTTACAAACAATCCTGAATACGCTTTTCTTAATGACACCAATGAAATCATTAAAAATCAAACACCTGATTTCTTTAATTTAAGAAACAACAACTTAACAATTGGTGACGCATCAAGCGGAAATGGTTTTGGTAATGACGTTGGCGTTTCTTTTGATATTTTGAATACGCCAAGGGTAACTCCGAATATCGATTTAGGCGCATACCAGCACATTACTTTTCCGCAAGATTAATTTAAATTGCATTTTTAGGTTTAATATTTTTAGTCTAAATTTGTGCCAACAACAACTACATTCGATACAAGTCAGAATTGCATGATGCGCATCGGAATAAAACATCTACACAAATGATTCATTTCTTCGGAAACGAAAGTGCTACCGTTTTTGCCGTTCAGTCGCAAAACGAACTTTCGGCTGAAACCATCTCAAAACTAAATTGGCTATTTCAATCTGAACTTGTTTCAGATTCTCAAACTAAAATTGAAAAATCCGTACTGACGGATTTTTTTATTGGGCCACGCGCTGCAATGGTTACGCCTTGGAGTACCAACGCTGTTGAAATTACCCAAAACATGGGAATTGAAGGCATTCTGCGCATTGAAGAATTTCAAAAAGTAGCTGCTAATTTCACTGATTTCGACCCAATGCTTTTCCAGAAATACAGTGAATTATATCAAGATATTTTCAACATCAACATCAAACCGGAACCTATTTTGGAAATTGAGGATATTGCTCAATATAACAAACAGGAAGGATTAGCTTTAAGCGATGAAGAAGTTACTTATTTAGAAACCCTATCTAAAAAGTTAAACAGAAAACTGACCGATTCAGAAGTTTTTGGTTTTTCTCAAGTCAATTCAGAACATTGTCGACACAAGATTTTCAACGGAACTTTTGTGATTGATGGCATAGAACAAGATATGTCATTGTTCAAAATGATTAAGAAAACTTCGGAACTGAATCCAAATGCTATTGTCTCAGCTTATAAAGACAATGTAGCGTTTGTTAAAGGTCCAAAAGTGATTCAGTTTGCACCAAAAACTGCTGACAAGGCGGATTTTTATGCAGAAAAAGAATTCAATTCGGTTATTTCTATAAAAGCAGAAACCCACAATTTTCCAACAACAGTCGAACCGTTTAACGGAGCTGCTACAGGTTCAGGTGGAGAAATTAGAGACCGTTTGGCTGGAGGTCAAGGCTCATTGCCATTAGCAGGAACAGCGGTTTACATGACGGCCTATTCAAGATTAGCCGAAAATCGTCCTTGGGAAAATGGCATGACCGAAAGAAAGTGGTTGTACCAAACACCTATGGACATTTTGATAAAAGCATCAAATGGTGCATCCGATTTCGGAAATAAATTCGGTCAACCTTTGATTTGTGGTTCTGTGTTGACTTTTGAACACGAACAGTTTGACGAACTCAGTGGGACAAGCAGAAAATTAGGCTTTGATAAAGTGATTATGCTTGCAGGTGGAATTGGTTATGGAAAAGAAGAACAAGCGATAAAAAAACATCCTAAAAAGGGTGATAAAATTGTTGTGCTCGGAGGTGAAAATTACAGAATCGGAATGGGTGGTGCAGCAGTTTCGTCTGCAGATACTGGTGCTTTTGGTTCCGGAATTGAATTGAATGCCATTCAACGTTCGAATCCTGAAATGCAAAAACGAGCGGCTAATGCTATTCGTGCATTTGTTGAAGCAGATACCAATCCAATTGTATCCATTCACGATCATGGAGCTGGTGGTCATTTGAATTGCCTTTCTGAATTAGTAGAAGCAACTGGCGGTTTGATTAATTTGGATAAATTGCCTGTTGGCGATCCGACCTTATCCGCAAAGGAAATCATCGGTAACGAATCTCAAGAACGAATGGGATTGATTATCGGTCAAGAAGATATTGAATTGCTGAGAAAAGTAGCTGAACGCGAACGCGCTCCAATGTATGAAGTTGGTGAAGTAACCGACAATCATCGATTTACTTTTGAAAGCAAAACTACCGGCGAAAAACCAATGGATTTTGCTTTGGAAGACCTTTTTGGAAGTTCACCGAAAGTAATCATGAACGACAAAAAAACACAGTTAAATTATACTAAAATTGACTATAATAAGGATAATATAGAAGCCTATTTAGCCCAAGTGTTGCAGCTAGAAGCTGTTGCCTGTAAAGATTGGTTGACCAATAAAGTGGATCGTTGTGTAGGGGGAAAAGTGGCTAAACAACAGTGCGTTGGACCATTACAATTGCCGTTAAATAATGTTGGCGTAATGGCGTTGGATTATCACGGAAAAGAAGGAATTGCAACATCTATCGGACATTCTCCAATCTCGGCGTTGATTAATCCATCTGCTGGTTCGAGGAATTCAATCGGTGAAGCCTTGTCTAACATTATCTTTGCTCCTTTGAAAGACGGATTGAAAAGTGTTTCTCTTTCAGCCAACTGGATGTGGGCTTGCAAAAATGAAGGCGAAGATGCCCGATTGTATGAAGCGGTAAAAGCGTGTTCTGATTTTGCTATCGAATTAGAAATTAACATTCCGACTGGCAAAGATTCGCTGTCGATGAAACAAAAATACCCAAATGACGAAGTGATTGCACCAGGAACGGTTATCATTTCTGCTGCCGGAAACTGTTCTAATATTACCAAAGTGGTTGAACCTGTTTTGCAGCAAAACGGAGGTTCTATTTACTACATCAATTTGTCGCAAGATGATTTCAAATTAGGCGGAAGTTCGTTTGCGCAAACTCTAAATAAAGTTGGAAATGAAACTCCAACAATTATAGATGCTGTTTTCTTTAAAAAGGCTTTCAACACAATTCAGGAGTTAATTAAAGACCGACAAATCGTGGCTGGACATGACATAGGTTCGGGCGGATTGATTACTACTTTATTGGAAATGTGTTTTGCAGACGCTGATTTGGGTGCCAAAATCGACTTGGCATCATGGGCTGAAAAGGATTTGGTAAAAGTGCTGTTTTCTGAAAATATTGGCTTGGTACTTCAAGCTAGAGAAGATGTACTATTTGAAAAAGCTTTCGCCGATTTAGAGTATTTCAAAATTGGAACTGTCGCAAATTCAGATTCGTTGCAGATTAACAATTTACAATTCAACATTCATCAATATCGAGATATTTGGTTCCAAACCTCCTTCCTACTCGACCAAAAACAAACCAAAAACAACAAAGCCAAAGAACGTTTTGACAATTATAAAAACCAAGCATTAACCTATCAATTTCCAGTTCATTTTACGGGAAGTAAACCGGTGATTGACCCATTAAAGCCTCGACCAAAAGCCGCCATCATTCGTGAAAAAGGAAGTAATTCTGAACGCGAAATGGCCAATGCCTTATACTTGGCAGGTTTCGATGTGAAAGACATACACATGACCGATTTGATTGCGGGAAGAGAAAACCTTGAAGATGTTCAGTTTATAGGAGCTGTTGGTGGCTTTTCGAATTCGGATGTTTTGGGTTCTGCTAAAGGTTGGGCAGGAGCTTTTAAATACAACGAAAAAGCAAATGAATCTTTGAAAAATTTCTTCCAAAGAACAGACACCCTTTCAGTAGGCATTTGTAATGGATGTCAGCTTTTCATGGAATTAGAGTTGGTAAATCCGGAGCATGAAATTCACGGAAAAATGCAGCACAATGACAGCCACAAGCACGAGAGCATCTTTACTTCGGTTAAAGTTCAGGAAAATAATTCGGTGATGTTAAAAACTTTAGCCGGAAGTACACTTGGAGTTTGGGTTTCGCACGGTGAAGGAAAATTCAAATTACCAGAAGCTGAAAATCACTATAACATCGTTGCGAAATATGGGTATGAAGGATATCCTGCCAATCCGAATGGTTCTGATTACAACACCGCAATGTTGTGTGACAAAACCGGAAGACATTTGGTGATGATGCCGCATATTGAGCGATCAACGTTTCCGTGGAATTGGGCGCAGTATCCGACCGACAAGAAAGACGAAGTTTCACCTTGGATTGAAGCGTTTGTGAATGCGAGATTGTGGCTTGAGCGCTAATTTTTTTGTCAGTGTTCTTCTATCAAAGTGCTTAAAATACCTAAACTTAAAATTAATGTGTTGATAACTAATTCTAATACTAGATAAACGGTATGGATTAGTTTTTATTTTTATTTCTAAGTAAAACCTACAATTATGAAAGTGAAAAAATTACTTTTTATTGCTTTATTACTAGTTTCTTTTTACAGTTCTGCCCAAATATGGACAAAAATTGAAACCAAAGATGGCATTCATTACATCACCAATAATATGGAGTATATAGACTTTCCGCTATTGGGCATCTATTTATTTAAAGGTACCGAACCCGTTGTTGAGCTTAAAGAATATGGCGACGGCTTTTACCAATTGCATGAACAGCCTAAAAGAGCCGTGATCTGGGGAATTGAATGTGATGAAAGAGGAGCACTACTATACAAAAAAGGATTTGACAACTCAAAATACATACTTTGGTACCAATACACCACCAAATTAGAAAATGATTCTGATGATGATTTGGTATGGAAACCGGTTGAGTTTACAATTCATTCCAACACGCTAAAAATGTTCATACAAGGAGAAAGAAGCAAAGATTACAAACTAAAAGCTTCTAAATAAAACCATATGAGCCACAGTTCCCTTTGTTTAAATTGTAGTAGCGTTGTTTCAGAAAAATTTTGCTCGAATTGTGGTCAAAAAACGGATACACATCGAATTACTTTCAAACATTTCATCTTGCATGACATTCTTCATGGCGTTTGGCATTTTGAAAAAGGAATTTTATTTTCTTTGAAGGAAGCAATCATTCGACCAGGAAAGGCAGCATTAGATTATATTAGTGGCAAACGAATTCGCTATTACAATGTGTTTTATTTGATTCTACTTTTGATAGGTTTGAATATATTTATGACTAATTATTACACTACATTATCTCATGAATATTTCAATACTATTATTAAATCTAATACAGAACAAGGAAAATCAGTTGACGCATTTATAGAGCATTATTCTAAATTAATTATATTTTCTTTCGTTCCGCTCTTTGCCATAAATAGCTTCTTACTTTTCAGACGAAAGAAGTTTAATTTAAGTGAACACTTTATCATTGCCGGAATGGTTTTTCTTGGCGTTATGGTTATCGTCACGTTTACCAATTTATTCTTATTTACTGAATTTTTTAACTACATTGACTTCTTATCCGATGTAATGAATATAATGACTCCCATTGCATTACTACTCTTTATTTTGGTCAGCTATTTTAAAACGTTTAAAGATGAATATTCAAAATTTAGAATTTTCATAAAAATGCTAGCTTTTCTATTTCTTTTAGTATTTGAACTCATTTTACTAGCTTTACTTTTTGTTGGTTATTTTTCGAATTGGACTTACACGTTTTCATATGTTTTGGTCTAAATTCATAGATCATATTCTTAAAACATAAAGCCCCAATTGATTATATTTGCTAAAAATACAATCACTATGCAACATATAATTGACCGCTTTATAAGCTATGTAATCATCGATACCGAATCAGATCCAAATTCGGGAACCACTCCAAGTACTAAAAAACAATTTGACTTAGCTAATAAATTGGCTGAAGAATTAAAAACTATTGGCTTAGAAGAAGTAACCATAGACAAATACGGTTACATTATGGCGACTTTGCCATCAAATGTAGCGCATGACGTTCCGACCATTGGATTCATTTCACACTTTGACACCACACCTGATTTTACTGGAAAAGATGTAAAACCACAAATCGTTCCCAATTATGATGGTGGTGATATCGTTTTGAATGAAGAGCTGAACATTGTTTTATCTCCCAATTATTTCAAGGATTTATTACAATATAAAGGACAAACGTTAATCACAACTAATGGCTTGACCCTTCTTGGCGCAGATGATAAGGCCGGTATTACCGAAATAGTGACAGCAATGGAATATCTGGTTCAGAATCCACAAATTAAACACGGAAAAATTCGAGTAGGATTCACACCTGATGAAGAAATTGGTCGTGGTGCTGATTTATTTGATGTAGAAAAATTCGGTGCACAATGGGCTTACACTATGGATGGAAGTCAGATTGGTGAATTAGAATATGAAAATTTTAATGCGGCCGGAGTAAAAATTGTTTTCAAAGGAAAATCAGTGCATCCTGGTTATGCCAAAGGAAAAATGATCAATTCAATGCTTATTGCACAAGATTTTATTAACGAATTGCCCAAAGGAGAAACCCCACAAGAAACCAAAGGCTACGAAGGATTCTATCATGTAACGGGTATTTCTGGCAGCATTGAAGAGACCAAACTGGATTTAATCATTCGCGACCATGACATGAAGAAATTCAAGAAGCGTAAAGAAGAAATTCATAAAATCACCAAAAAAATCAATAAGAAATTCAAGAAACAATTTGGTGAAGATATTGTAATCACTACAATTAAAGACCAATATTACAACATGAAAGAAAAGGTAGAGCCTGTAATGTTTATAGTAGATTTGGCTGAAAAAGCGATGAAATCATTAGATATTAAACCTTTAATCAAACCGATTCGAGGCGGAACTGACGGTTGCCGATTGTCGTATATGGGATTGCCGTGTCCGAATATATTTGCTGGCGGTCACAACTTCCATGGGAAATACGAGTATGTTCCGGTAGAAAGTATGCAGAAAGCGATTGACGTAATTATAAAAATTGCAGAACTTACTGCTATTACTGATTTTTCTAAAAAAGGAAAGAAGAAAAAGTAGTTTTGTACCGTAATAATTTCTGAGATAAATTCAAATAAAGAATAGAACTTCTGATGGTAAATGTTTTTCACACGATAAAAAGACACAAAATGAAAACCATTTTCTCTTTACTATTGCTTTGCTATTTGATTTTTTGCCAATCCTGTGCGCGGATGCGGATGACACACAAAGAAACCAAAACTTTTTTTACCACTTCGCATACCAGCTACACTGATTCTTCAAAAAATATTGATGACTTCAAAATACATTATATAGAAACTGGAAATAAAAACGCCGCAACACTTTTTTTTGTTCATGGATCACCAGGAAGCTGGGATGCTTATAAAGCGTATTTAAAAGACAGTTTGTTGCTTTCTAAATTTCGAATGATTGCTATTGATAGAATTGGTTTTGGATACAGCAATTTTGGTCAAGCTGAAGATTTAAAAACCCAAAGCGCCATACTAGAAAAATTTACTAAAGTAACTGCAAATGGAAAACCTATTTACTTAATTGGACATTCTTTGGGAGGTCCAATAATTGTAAAAATGGCTGCGGATTTTCCAAATGATTATGCAGCGTTAGTGATTCTGGCTGGTTCAGTTGATCCGAATGCTGAAACGCCTGAAAATTGGCGAGCCGTACTTAAAACAAAACCGCTTCGCTATATTATTCCAGGTGCACTTCGTCCTTCTAATGACGAACTATGGTGGTTAAAAAGAGATTTGTTTGATTTAGAACCAAAGCTTAAAAACATCACAACTAAAGTGATAATTGTGCATGGCACCAAAGACCAATTGGTTCCATATAGTAATGTGGCGTTTATGAAACAAAAGTTTGTTAATGCCAAAGCACTCCAAGTTATTACTATACAAGATGCTAATCATTTTATCCCATGGACACATTTCAAAGAGATTCGAGACGTGGTTTATGGCTTAGAATAAAAAATCCCAAACTCTTATGGAATTTGGGATTTATTGTAAAGTTGAAAACCTTACGGTTTCTTGTTCATTGCAGCCGTTAATTCTAATGAAATAGCGGAACGCTCAATTTTAAGTTTTCCTGACATGGTTTCAATCACCGCACTAGTTTCAGTTAACTCCGCAATTTTGCCATGAAAACCACTTTTAGTAATGATTTTATCACCTACTTTTAATCCGCCTTCGAATTCTTTTTCTTGTTTAATCTTCTTTTGTTGTGGTCTGATCATAAAGAAATATATAACCACGAACATTAATAAAAACGGTAAAAACTGACTTACTTGTTCCATAATACTTAATTTGTTTGGCCTTTTTCAGGCACCTCTATAGTTGCTTTAATATTCAAAATTTTGGCTTCTTCTTCAACATTGCACATAATGGTAACTCTTATTGAATTTTCGCCCGTTTTCCCTTTTGTATCAAATGATACTTTTATGTTTCCTGACTTTCCTGGTTGTATTGGTTCCTTTGGATATGAAGGTATGGTACAACCACAGGATCCTTTGGCATCGGTTATGACCAAATCCGTAGCACTCGTATTTGTAAACTTAAAAACATGAACCAATTTTTCTCCTTGTACAATTTTACCGAAATCAAATTCTTGATCTTCAAAAACCATATTGGCAAACTTTTTTTCACAAGAAGTCAAGACAAGCAATGATATTACAATAAAAAAGTAGCTTCCTATTTTAAGAATTGATTTCATATTACAATAATCCCCTACCGGTTTTTTGAATTTTGTTGGCAATTTGGAATTCCTTGATAAGGTTATCTAAAATTCCGTTAATAAAAATACTGCTTTTTGGAGTTGAATATTCTTTAGCTATTTCCAAATATTCATTGATCGTAACTTTTAATGGAATGGATGGGAATTTCAAAAACTCACAAATAGCCATTTTCAAAATGATGGTATCAATTTCAGCAATTCGTTCTGCATCCCAATTAGGTGTTTTGTCGATGTATTCTTTAGCTAGATCTACTTCATTTAGAACGGTTTTCTTGAACAATAAACTCACAAATTCTTGGTCTTCCTGATCTTTGTAAAGTTTAGATACTTTGAAATCTTCTTTTTCAGAAAGCTGTTTTAACTGCTTGACAATTTGCGTATTCACAACCGGAATATCATCAATCCAAGTCAGTTTAGTATCTTCTAAATAATCGTATAATTTCTCATTTGGAGCAATCAATTCGGAAAACACATCAATCACAAAATCTTTGTCCTCTTGGTAAGTACTTTTTTTGGTACTCATGTATTTTTGATACAAATCACTTTGCTTGATTTCGTTTAGTAAAATCAAAATATAAGTGTCATCCATTGCCCAATTGTTGATTTTTCTTTTCTCAAGAGCACTGCTTAACGAGGTGCTTTCTTCCAATTGTAGCAATAACGCATTGGCGACAAATTTTTTGTTTGGATTTTTTTCTTCCGCTGTTACGAGGTGTTTTTTACTAGAGGTTTCTAAAAAAACAACTTCTTTTTTTCTGATTTCGATCAAAGAAGACAACATAATTAAATACAAATCCTGAATACTATCGATACTGTGAAGCAAAAACTTTTCTTCTTTTTCGATATCGTCAGAGTTTTTTTGGTGTAAAGCATAAATAGATTGCATTACTTTTACTCGAATATGTCTTCTGTTTAACACGGATAAGAACTTTTAAAAATTAACAAGGCGAAAGAAGTTCTTTCGCCCTGCAAAAATAGGAATTATTTTGAAACGGCTTATTTATTAGCGTTTTCTTTTTTTCTTTCTGCAATTCTGTTTTCAGCAATTTGCATCGCTGCTTGCTGAGTTGACAGGTTTTTATCATCAGCAAATTTGAAAATTTCAAGAGTTGTATTGTAAATATTCTCTGTTTTTCGAATAGCTTCTCCATCGCTATATTTTACTAATTCCCCATAAACATTGATGATTCCGCCCGCGTTGATTAGGAAATCAGGTGCATAAGCAATTCCTCTTTCTTTCAAAATTGGTCCGTGTACCGCCTCAATCGCTAGCTGATTATTAGCGGCGCCAGCAATTACTTTGGCTTTGATTTTGTATATAGTTTCATCGTTAATGGTTGCTCCTAATGCACAAGGCGAATATATATCAACATCGGCAGCATATAAATCAGAACCCGTAAAAATTTTAGCACCATATTTTGACACCATATTTTCCATTTTATCCTGGTGAATATCCGAAACATAAACGATAGCGCCTTCTTTGGTCAAATGGCTAATTAATGTTTCTCCAACGTGACCATTTCCTTGTACCAATACTTTCTTACCCGCCAAATTGTCGGAACCAAATTGATATTTTGCTGCAGCTTTCATACCCATATAAACGCCATAAGCGGTAACTGGAGAAGGATTGCCTGAGCCTCCTTTTTCAATTGAAATTCCGGTAACGAATTTGGTAACTTCATGTATTCGGTCCATATCCTCGGTAGTAGTTCCCACATCTTCAGCCGTAATGTATTTTCCGCTTAACGAATTAACAAACTGACCAAAACGCGTAATCATTTCTGGAGTTTTATCTGCTTTTGCATCTCCAATAATAACCGCTTTTCCGCCTCCAAGATTCAATCCTGTGATGGCCGACTTATAGGTCATGCCGCGGGAAAGACGCAAAACGTCGTTTAGTGCTTCCCATTCATTGACATAATTCCACATTCGGGTTCCACCAAGTGCAGGTCCCATTACTGTATTATGGATTCCAATTATTGCTTTTAATCCTGTATCTTTGTCATTACAAAAAACAATTTGTTCGTGATTATCAAAAGATAATTGTCCAAAAACGGGATCCATTTTTTTTAGGTCTGCTGGCGTTGTGATTTCTGATGTCATTTAGTAATTGTATTGGTTAAAGCTTTATTAAAAAAGCCCTACAAAATTAAAATTATATTCAAGAAAACGCGCTTAAACCTAGAATAATTAGCAAATTGTTAATAAAATCAATTTAAAAAAAGAATACCATAATTTTATTATTTTCAAAGAATTAACATTTATCAGTTCTTAAAACTCAATTTTGCCGAATTTCAATGAAAGAACTTCACTATTTAAACAAATATTTTATCAAATATAAATTCCATTTTTTACTAGGAATTTTTATAACAATTATAGCACAAATCTTTTCACTCTTTACACCAAAATTGATTAGCAAATCATTTATGCTAATTGAAGATTTTAACAAAAACAATTTAAGCGGTGCTATCGTAAAAACAGAATTGATTCATAATATTTTTTGGATTATTGGTACCACACTGATTGCAGGTGTTTTATCCTTTTTAATGCGTCAAACTTTAATTGTAATGTCGCGTCACGTTGAGTTTGACTTAAAAAACGAAGTGTTCCAACACTATGAAGTCTTAGATCAAAACTTTTATAAAAGCAACCGGACTGGAGATTTAATGAATCGCATCAGTGAAGATGTGGCCAAAGTTAGAATGTATGTTGGACCAGCAGTGATGTACACCATCAACACATTTATCCGCTTTACAGTAGTGATCATTTACATGTACAACGTTTCTCCTCGATTGACTTTATACACCCTATTTCCATTGCCAATTTTAGCATTTATAATTTACAAATTAAGCAATGTAATTAACGAACGCAGTACTATTTTACAACAATATCTATCTAAAGTTTTCAGTTTTACACAAGAAATTTTTTCTGGAATCCGTGTTGTTAAAGCCTATGCCTTAGAAAAGCAATACCAAGACCATCTCGAAGAACTTGCTAAAGGAAGTAAGGCTAAAAGTATGCGTTTGGCAAACGTGCAATCTCTTTTTGGTCCGCTAATGATTGCGCTAATAGGGGTAAGTAACTTGATAGTAATATATTTTGGAGGGATTATGTACATCGAAGGGACCATAAAAAGCATCGGAACTATAGCTGAGTTCATTTTGTATGTAAACATGCTAACATGGCCAGTAGCCTCTATCGGTTGGGTTTCCTCTTTAGTTCAGGAAGCGGAAGCTTCACAAAAAAGAATAAATGAATTCCTGAAAATTGAACCTGAAATCAAAAATAAAACTACAGAAAAAAGCATCATTGAAGGTGAAATTGAATTCAAAAATGTAACTTTTACCTATAATGATACTGAAATTACGGCTTTAAAAAATCTGTCATTTAAAGTTAAAAAAGGGGAAACCTTGGCAATTTTAGGCAAAACTGGTTCAGGAAAATCGAGCATTTTATCCCTGATTACTAGAATGTACGACATCAAAGAAGGCGCCATTACGATTGATGGAAAAACAATAGACAAAGTCAATTTATATGATTTAAGAAATAGCATCGGAATCGTCCCGCAAGATGCCTTTCTTTTCTCAGACAGCATTAAAAACAACATCAAATTTGGAAAAGAAAATGCTACAGATGAAGAGGTGATTAGTGCGGCTAAAAAAGCTGTGGTTCACGACAACATTATGGGTTTCAACAGGCAATACGAAACCATTTTGGGTGAACGAGGCATCACACTTTCCGGAGGCCAAAAACAGCGGGTTTCTATTGCTAGAGTGATTATTAAAGACCCGCAAATATTACTTTTTGACGATTGCCTGTCAGCTGTAGACACCGAAACTGAAGAGCGTATTTTAAATAATTTAGTAGCAATTTCGAAAAATAAAACTACCATTATTGTGAGTCATCGAGTTTCATCAGCTAAAAACGCAGACAAAATAATTATTATTGAGGAAGGTCAAATCATTCAAGAAGGTACTCATAATCAATTAGTAAACCAACAAGGATATTATGCCGAATTGTATGCGAAACAACTTTCAGAAAAAGAATTAAATTAAAATGTTGTTTGGTAACAAAAAATTTACCATTTTTGAACTGAATAGTAACAGTACCAATTGACCGAAAGAATATGAGAGAAAACGATATGTTAGAAAAAGATGAGATTTTTTCTAAAGTTTTAAGAGCCGGAAGAAGAACGTATTTCTTCGATGTGAGAGCGACCAAAGCTGATGATTACTACATAACCATTACAGAAAGTAAAAAGTTTACCGAAGAAGATGGTTCTTTTCACTTCAAAAAACATAAAATTTATTTGTACAAAGAAGACTTCGCAGCGTTCTCTGAAATTTTAGAAGAGATGACCACTTATGTTTTAAACCACAAAGGCGAAGAAGTAATCTCAGAAAGACACCAAAAAGATTTTAAAAGAGAATTCCAACAAGAAACTGCAGATGATAATCCGGCCACTGAAAAAAGTTTTACAGATGTTGATTTTGACGATATTTAGATAAAGTGATTAGGCAATATCCAAAAGGTATAAGTCCGAAAGTCGAAAGGCTTTTGGACTTTTTATTTTCATCCAATCCGCAATCCATTTTCTACTTTCAAATCTGAACAAAGCAATACAATATCGTCCTGATTTACAGAGCCTAACACCAAACATTCGCTCATAAAATTTCCTATTTGCTTGGTAGGGAAATTGACAACCGCAACGATTTGTTTACCAATTAAATCTTCTTTAGAATACCGTTTTGTAATTTGAGCCGAAGATTTTTTGATGCCAAGTGCTGTTCCAAAATCAATTTTCAATTGATACGCGGGTTTTTTAGCTTCGGGAAAATCCTTAACTTCTATGATTGTTCCAACATTCATAACTATTTTTTCAAAATCTGTCCAGCTCAAGTTTCGTTCCATTGAAAAATGTATTTGTATAGTTTTTATATAGTTATAAATGTAGCAAAAACATTTTATTTCCTTATTTTTAGGGAATTAAAATCCATTCAACCAAAATTCACCCAACCTATGAAGATAGCACTTTTTACTAATGAGTTTCCACCTAACATTTACGGAGGCGCTGGCGTTCATATCGATTTTCTTAGCCAAGAATTAGCGAAGTTAGGCACTGTATCAGTACGTTGTTTTGGCGATCAAGAAACTCATTCAGCATCAATGAACGTTTTAGGTATTCAATCTTCACTAACTAAAATGGAAGATGAAACGAATCCACACATCAAAATGTTTCATAATTTGAGTAAAAATGTGGAAATGTCACAGCATACATTGCAAGCTGACGTAATACATTGCCATACTTGGTATACACATTTGGCTGGAATATTTTCACGTGAATTGTTGCAAGTGCCATTAATCTTGACCACACATAGCTTAGAAACACATCGCCCATGGAAAGTAGAACAATTGGGCAATGGTTATTTTCTTTCCCGTTGGATAGAACATCAGGCATACAACACTGCGGATGGCGTAATTGCCGTTAGTCAACAGATGAAAACGGATGTCGTCGAAGCATATGGCATAAGTCCAGAAAAAGTAACGGTAATCCATAACGGAATTGATCCTGAGTTTTATAAACCAACATTTGACACTAATTTACTTTTGGAATATGGTATTAATCCCGACATTCCTTTTGTGCTTTTTGTTGGTCGGATTACGCGCCAAAAAGGAATTTCACAATTAATTGCAGCAGCGAAATATTTTACTAAAAACTGTCAAATAGTATTGTGTGCTGGAGCGCCAGATACGCCAGAAATAGCTAAAGAAACCGAAGAATTAATAGCCAATTTAAAATTGCAACGTGATGGCGTAATTTTAATTTCGGAAATGCTGCCACGTGAAAAAGTCAAAGTACTTTATAGTCATGCTCGCGTTTTTGCTTGCCCGTCACTTTACGAACCATTTGGCATTATAAACTTAGAAGCATTGTCCTGCGAAACTCCGGTTGTTGGAAGTGCTGTTGGCGGTATTCCTGAAATCATTCAAGATGGAAAAACGGGATATTTAATTGCGTTAGAAAGTAATTCACGAACCGATTTTAATCCAAAAAATCCAGAAGCATTTCAGAGAAATTTTGCAGAAAAAGTAAATCTATTATTAAACGATGAAAAGCTATCTAATCAAATGGGGAAAGCTGGAAGAGAAAGAGTTTTAGATATATTTAGTTGGGAATCTATTGCCAAAACAACTTTTAACTACTATCAAGAAGTAATTGCTAAATTTGAAAAAGAGAAAGCATAAAAAATAAAATCATAAATTCAATATAAAATGAACAAAAGCACATTAGCCATTATTTTGGGTGGCGGACAAGGTTCAAGATTATCACCACTAACAGAAAGTCGCTCCAAACCAGCTGTCCCGATTGCTGGAAAATATCGTTTGGTAGATATTCCGATTTCTAATTGTATTAATTCAGACATCAAAAGAATGTTTGTTTTGACGCAATTTAACTCGGCTTCATTAAACCAACACATCAAAAACACGTATCATTTTAGTCATTTCAGTACTGCTTTTGTTGATATTTTAGCAGCGGAACAAACGCCTGACAATCCAACTTGGTTTCAAGGAACTGCAGATGCTGTACGCCAATGTATGAACCACTTTATGAATCATGATTTTGATTATGCATTGATACTTTCGGGAGATCAATTGTACCAAATGGATTTTAATGAGATGATAAAAGCACACGAAAAAAGTGGCGCTACTATATCAATTGCCACTTTGCCTGTGAATGATAAAGACGCTCCTGATTTTGGAATCTTGAAAACCGATTCTGAGAATTTTATAACCTCTTTTATAGAAAAACCAAGTTTGAATTTATTGCCAGAGTGGACTTCAGAAGTTAGTGAAGAATCTAAAGCTGAAGGCAAACTTTACCTAGCTTCAATGGGGATTTATATTTTCAACCGCGAGTTATTGGTTGAATTAATGAAAAATCCGGATACCAAAGATTTTGGTAAAGAGATTATTCCACAAGCTATCGGAAAACAAAAAATATTGAGTTTTCAATATGAAGGATATTGGACCGATATTGGAAATATCGACTCGTTTTTTGAAGCCAATCTGGGGTTGACTGATGATATTCCGAAATTTAATTTATTTGATAATTCAAGTAAAATTTATACTCGTGCTAGAGTTTTGCCTCCATCAAAAATAACAGGCGCTACAACAATAGACAAATCGGTAGTTGCTGAAGGTTGTATTATAAACGGAACTACTGTTGAGCATTCTGTTGTAGGTATTCGAAGCCGAATTGATTTTGGCACTAAGATTACCAATTCTTATTTGATGGGTAATGATTACTATCAAAACTTAGAAGAAATCAGAACCAATAATCTCCAAAAAATAATTAATATCGGAATTGGTGAGCGTTGTTTTATCAATAATACTATTGTAGACAAAAATTGTAGGATTGGTAATGATGTTAGTCTTAATGGTGGAAAACATTTAGAAGACACCAATACACCTTTATATACTGTAAAGGATGGAATTATAGTAGTTAAAAAAGGCGCTACACTGCCTGACGGATTTTCGGTTTAAAGATAAAATCCCGTCTTATTAAAAAAACGAGACGGGACTTTTTATTAATTCGCAGTTAAATAACTGTATATTTTTTGTCCAGACAAATCATCTAAATGAGCTTTCTCTTGCATTCGTGCTACAATTGGTTTCCATTCTGCGGCTGAGAAATCTGTGGCATTATATAAATCATGACATTTTGCACAGTTATTTTCGTACAAACTTTTCCCTTCAGCCCATTCAGCAGTTCTAATTTTTGCAACAACAAGTTTAGGATTTGGTTCGACAGGTAAAGTAGCTTTCACATTAGTTTTAGAAGCACAAGAATAAATAATTCCAATTATTATAGCTAAGCCTAGGATTTTATATTTCATGATTTTAGTTGGTTTAGATTAAATGTAAAAAAAATCCCCAACAGAAAACTATTGGGAATTTAAATTAATCAAATCTTAATTATCATTACGGAGCGTTAAATCGTTATTTTACATCCATTAATTCAACGTCAAAAACTAAAGTTGCATCGGGTGGAATAACTCCTCCTGCACCACTTGAGCCATAACCTAGATAAGATGGAATTACAAAACGGGCTTTGTCACCAACCTGCAACAAGGCAATTCCTTCATCCCAACCTTCAATAACATGCCCTTTCCCTAAAGGAAATTCGATTGGTTTTTTTCTTGGATAAGAGGAATCAAACACTTTTCCGTTTTCTAAAGAACCTTCGTAATGAACAGAAACTGTTTTACCAGCTTCGGCTTGTTTACCCGTTCCTTTTTGGATAAATTTATAACGCAAACCGCTTTCCGTTTTTTCAAAGCCAGCCGCTAATTTTTCCATGGCTTCTTCAGCCAATTTTTTCGCTTCTGCTTCGCGCTTTGCACGTGACCCTTCAAAGGTTCTGAACGCTTCAACCGCATTCCATTTTTGAGCTTCCTCGCCTACTCTAACTATTTCTAGTGTTTCTAAGACATCTCCTTGCGCAACTGAGTCAACAACATCTTGACCTTCAACGACATTTCCAAAAACAGTATGCTTATTATCTAACCAAGAGGTTGGAACGTGTGTAATGTAAAATTGAGAACCATTACTTGCCGGACCTGAGTTAGCCATGGCTAAAACACCTGGTTTGTCGTGTTTTAAAGTGGGATGAAATTCATCGTCAAATTTATATCCCGGATCACCAGTTCCTGTTCCTTGAGGACAACCGCCTTGAATCATAAAATCTGGAATAACTCTATGAAATTTTAATCCGTCATAGAATTTTGTTCCTTGTGGTTTTACTTTGTTTTCTAGGTTTCCTTCTGCAAGTGCTACAAAATTACCTACTGTTCCTGGCGTCAAATCGTGTGTTAATTTCACTAAAATTGAACCTTTAGCAGTATTGAATTTAGCGTATATTCCGTTTTCCATTTTGTGTTTTTTAAATTTTTATGCAAAATTACAATTAAAATACAGAATCTAAAAATTAGAAAACTTTTAAACTTATTATCTTTGCCAAATGCGAATAGACATTATAACCATTCTTCCAGAATTATTGCGAAGTCCTTTTGAAGCATCAATTATGAAACGTGCTATCGAAAAAGGATTAGTGGAAGTACATTTTCACAATTTAAGAGATTACACCACTAATAAACAAAAAAGTGTAGATGATTATCCTTTTGGAGGTGGCGCTGGAATGGTAATGAACATTCAGCCCATTGACGATTGCATCTCACATTTGAAAAGCGAAAGAGATTATGATGAAGTCATTTACATGTCACCTGATGGCGAAACGTTGAACCAAAAAATGGCGAATACTGCTTCGATGTATGAAAATATTATTATCCTTTGCGGACATTACAAAGGCGTAGACCAACGCGTTCGAGATCATTTCATTACTAAAGAAATTTCTATCGGCGATTATGTTTTGAGTGGTGGAGAAATAGGCGCTATTGTTTTTTGTGATGCTATTATCCGATTAATTCCGGGAGTTTTATCAGATGAAACCTCAGCGCTGACCGATAGTTTTCAAGATAATTTATTGTCAGGACCTATTTACACAAGACCAGCAGATTATAAAGGTTGGAAAGTTCCAGCCGTATTAACCAGCGGTCATTTTGCTAAAATTGACAAATGGCGCGAAGACATGGCGTATGAGCATACTAAAAATCGTCGTCCAGATTTACTTGAAGAGTGATTTATTAGTATAAATTTTAAATTATGAATTTTAAATTGAAACTTCAAAAATTACAACTAACTGAATAGAAGTCGCTTATAAAGTTATTTTTCTAATAAAATAATTTGTAATTCATAATTCAAAATTCAAAATATTTTTCTACTTTTGCCCCCACATTTGACCAACCTCTGGCGAAAACCGTGAATGTTGCTCAGATTTAAAAACCATAATATTATTAAAATGGCAAATTTAGTAGATTTCGTTAATAACGAATTATCAACAAAAAAAGATTTCCCTGTTTTTGGAGCCGGTGATACCATCACTGTATACTACGAAATTAAAGAGGGTGAAAAAACAAGAACACAGTTTTTCAAAGGAGTTGTAATCCAAAGAAAAGGATCAGGAATGACTGAAACTTTTACAATCCGTAAAATGTCTGGAGCAGTTGGTGTAGAGCGTATCTTCCCAGTAAACATGCCCGCTTTACAAAAAGTAGAAGTGAACCAAAGAGGTAAAGTTAGAAGAGCTCGTATCTACTACTTTAGAGAACTTACTGGTAAAAAAGCAAAAATTAAAGAAAGAAGAAGATAATTCTAAACTTTCTATTCATAAAAAAAGTCTCGATTTCATCGAGACTTTTTTTATTCTGCCAATTTGAAGCCATTATTTTATCAAATTAGTATTTTTTTAAACTCAAATTATCAATTTCATAATTCAATCGATTTCGTGTTTGTAAGCAACAGATTTTCTATCTTATTAATTATATTTGCTACCGCTAAAATTCATAAAACAAACCTAACAATATGTCAAAAATTAAAGTAGTCAATCCAATAGTTGAATTGGATGGCGATGAAATGACCCGAATTATTTGGAGCTTTATTAAAGAACAATTAATACTTCCTTATCTAGACTTAGATATTAAATATTACGACTTAGGCATAGAGCATAGAGATGCTACTAAAGACCAAGTCACAATCGACTCAGCAGAAGCAATCAAAAAATATAACGTTGGTATCAAATGTGCCACTATTACTCCAGACGAAGAAAGAGTTAAAGAATTCAACCTTTCTGAAATGTGGAAATCACCAAACGGAACAATACGGAACATTGTGGGCGGAACTGTTTTCCGTGAACCAATCATCATGAAAAATGTTCCTCGTTACGTTCAAGGCTGGACAAAACCTATCGTAATTGGACGCCACGCTTTTGGAGATCAATATAAGGCAACAGATAAAGTTATTAAAGGTAAAGGAACCTTGACAATGGCTTTCACAAATGAAGCTGGAGAAACCACTACTTGGAACGTTTACGATTTTAAAGGTGATGGAGTTGCCATGTCAATGTATAATACAGACGAAAGCATCTACGGATTTGCCCATTCATCTTTCCAAATGGCATTGACCAAAAAATGGCCATTATTTCTTTCTACCAAAAATACGATCCTAAAAGCGTATGATGGGCGATTCAAAGATATTTTTGAAGAAGTTTTTCAAGAACATTATAAAGCAGAATTTGATGCTAACGGAATTACTTATGAGCACCGATTAATTGATGACATGGTAGCGTCTTGCATGAAATGGAATGGTGGATTTGTTTGGGCCTGTAAAAACTATGATGGCGATGTTCAGTCAGATACTGTAGCACAAGGATTTGGATCATTAGGACTAATGACTTCTGTTTTGGTAACTCCAGACGGAAAAACAGTAGAAGCTGAAGCGGCTCACGGAACAGTAACGCGTCATTATAGAGAACACCAAAAAGGAAGAGCAACTTCTACAAATCCGATTGCATCGATCTTTGCTTGGACACGCGGATTAGAACACCGTGGAAAATTAGACAACAATCAGGCTTTAATTGACTTTTGTTTGAAATTAGAACAAGTTTGTGTAGAAACGGTTGAAAGCGGCAAAATGACAAAAGATTTGGCAATGTTGGTAAAACCTGAAGGTTTAACAGCAGCTGATTATTTAACTACTGAAGGTTTCTTGGCAGCAATTAAAGAAAATTTAGATGTTAAATTAGGATAAAATCCAACACAAATACATTTTAAAAAGACGACTAATAGTCGTCTTTTTTATTGCTTTTCATTTATCCCGTCTATTCTGTTCACTTTGATAATAGCTTTATACCCTTCATTTAAATCCCAATTTTGATTGGTCACTAATTTTTCATTCCCATCAAAAAAAGTAAATTGTCCCGTATTTGGAAATACTTCACCAACATTCAAGGCCTCTATCTGAATAGTATTTAAACCTTTTTTCAAAATAAAAGTAAAAGTTTTAAAGCCCGCTTCAAGTCGAATTATCGGAATAACTCTTTCTCCGTTTACCCAAATACAAACATTATCTCCATCGATAGCTGAATTGTCTCGACAGGAAATCAGCAACTTTTCAGTAAAAATTTTAAAATCACCTAAATACATATCACTGCTCACATTCTCTCTAGTATACCCTTCCGTTTTTAATTGATTATTCATTTTATCTGTATACTCTTTTGCGGGATCGGCAAACTGTTCTTTTTCGAAAATACTTTTATCTTCTGATTCCGATTTTTTTAACAATGACACACCCGTTAAGAGTTTGTCTTTTTTGTCAAAAATACTAGGATAGGTGATTGATTTTGAACTCGTTGGAGCAACGGTTCCTTTAGCAGCAGCAATTGGCGCAATATTAACGGTCCTTTTAGACGTTTCAAATTGTGAAAACCCCTTAAAAGAAACGAAAGCTAAAAACAATAAAGCATATGCCAATTTCATTATTTAATTGTTTAGAGTGTAAAAGTATTTAAAATCAGCACAAAATTTCCCTATAATTAACCATTGATTAACAAATGTTATAAAACAAATAACAAATAGGAATAGTAAATTTGCAAGTTAAAATACGTAACTAATTTTATGCCAAAAAAAATCATTCTCTTGTACCTCTTTTTTTTAGGAACTTTAAGTTCCTTCTCACAAGAAAAATTTACTATTAGCGGAACCATATCTGACAACAAAAACAAAGAAACTCTAATTGGGGTAAACCTCTATATTATTGAGGCCAAAGCTAGTTTAACTTCAAATGAATACGGCTTTTACTCCATTACCTTACCCAAAGGAGAATACACCCTATTAATCAGTTATTTGGGATACCAAGAAATAGAAGAAAAAATAAATCTAGTTCAAAACAGCAAAAAAAACTTTTCCCTTTCTGAAAACTCACAACAACTTGATGAAGTAGTTATCACCGAAAATAAAAAACGTACCGAGATTAGAAAGCCAGAAATGAGTGTCAATAAACTTTCGATTCAAACGGTAAAGCAAATGCCTGTTGTATTAGGAGAAGTTGATATTTTGAAGTCGATTTTAACTTTACCTGGAGTCACCAATTCTGGTGAAGGACAATCCGGATTTAATGTTCGCGGCGGAAGTGCTGACCAAAATCTTATTCTACTAGACGAAGCAACCATCTATAATTCTTCTCACCTTTTCGGATTTTTCTCTGTTTTCAATGCCGATGCCATCAAAGATTTAAAGTTGTACAAAGGTGGAATTCCAGCTCGTTTTGGCGGAAGATTATCTTCTGTTTTAGATATTTATCAAAAAGAGGGCAATAAAAATGGCTTTCATATGAATGGTGGTATTGGTTTAATTTCAAGCCGATTACTCGCTGAAGGTCCAATGGACAAGGGAAAAGGTTCATTCCTAGTTGCCGGAAGAGGTTCTTATGCGCATTTATTTTTAAAACTTGCTGACAATCCAAATTCGGCTTATTTCTATGATTTAAACACTAAGTTAAGTTATGAATTAAATCAAAAAAACAACCTTTTCTTATCTGGATATTTTGGCCGTGATGTTTTTAATATCAACAACAGCTTTGTTAATACATACGGAAATGCTGTTGTCAATTTGAGGTGGAATCATTTATTTTCTGACAAACTATTCTCGAACCTTTCGGTGATTTACAGCGATTATTACTATGGTTTAAAGTTAGATTTTATCGGATTCAACTGGGATAGTGGCATTCAAAACTATAATATCAAATACGATTTCAAATACTACTTAACCGATAAAGTAAAATTAAGTTATGGTGTCAATGCGCAGTATTACGATTTTAATCCAGGCAAAATTGAACCTTTAAACTCAAATTCAAGCATAAATGAATTCCAATTAGACAAAAAATTCGCATTAGAACCGGCTTTATACTTTGATGTTGACCAAAAGATAACCCCTAATTTTTCTGTAAATTACGGATTGCGTTACAGTATGTTTTACCGATTAGGACAGCAAACTATAAATACATATGAAAACAATCAAGCCGTAACTTGGAATACCGATTTCAAGATTTATGAAAAAGCTACTCCAACCGGAAGCCGATATTATGGTAGCAATGCTGTGATTGCAAATTTTGACAATCTAGAACCCAGAATTGCACTTTCCTATTCGTTCAACGACAATCAATCAATAAAAGCCAGTTACAATCGAATGGCGCAATATTTACACTTGATTACCAATACCCAATCGCCAACGCCACTAGATGTTTGGGCACCCAGTGATAATTTTTTAAAACCACAAACACTAGATCAAATTGCGTTGGGTTATTTCCAAAATTTTCAAGATGATCAATATTCTTTGGAAGTGGAAACGTTTTATAAGAAGATTAAAAACCGAGTAGATTATATAGATGGTGCAGATTTAATTGCCAATAATGCCATCGAACAAGTAATTCTTAACGGAAATGCCAGAGCATATGGTTTAGAAATTTTATTTAAGAAAAACGAAGGTAAATTGTCGGGTTGGATTTCCTATACTTTATCAAGAACCGAACAACAAACTCCGGGAAGAACTCCGGAAGAAACTGGAATCAATAACGGAAAATGGTATAAAACAGGCTTTGACAAAACGCATAATGTCTCTATTGTTTCAACTTATGAGCTGAATAATAAATGGAAATTTGGCTCTATTTTTACCTTACAAACAGGACAACCCGTAACCTATCCAAACGGAAAATACGAATACCAAGGAATTCTTGTTCCAAGTTACGGATTACGCAACGCAAACAATCTGCCAACCTATCATCACTTAGATGTTTCCGCTACTTATACGCCAAAACCAGAAAAGAAAAAAGGGTGGCAAAGCGAATGGGTTTTCAGCATCTATAATTTATACGGTAGAAAAAATGCAGCTTCTATCACTTTCAGACAAAATGCAGATACCGCAACCAATGAAGCTGTTAGGCTTTCTATTTTCGGAGTTGTGCCAAGTGTAAGTTATAATTTTAAATTTTAAAACATGAAATCAAAAATTACACGCGTATTTCGCCTTTTAAGTCCAAGTAACAATTATAAAAAAATTACTATTTCACTCATGAGTAAAAAGATACTATATATATTTTCAGTTTTATTGTTGATTAGTTGTGAAGATGTGATTACCGTAGATTTAGACACTGCAGCTCCTAAATTAGTTATTGACGCTTCCATCGACTGGGAAAAAGGAACATCTGGCAATCAACAACTAATTAAGTTGACAACAACAACCGGTTATTACAGCAATGTAATTCCGAGTGTTTCTGGCGCCATTGTATTTGTTACCAATAGTGCAAATACTGTTTTCAATTTTACCGAAGAAGTCCCAAATACCGGAAAATACATCTGTACTAATTTTGAACCTGTTATTGGAGAAAACTATGTCTTAACCGTTAATTATGCTGGTCAAACTTATAGTGCTTCTGAAAAAATGATTGCAGTTCCCGATATAGCCAATGTGACACAACGCAATGATGCTGGATTTAGTGGAGAAGATATTGAAGTTAAATTCTTTTTTCAGGACAATCCCACGGAAAACAATTCTTACCTAACTCGCTATAAAACACCGGTGAATGCTTTTCCAGAATTTGAGGCTATTCAAGACCGTTTTGAACAGGGAAATCTGATGTTTGGCTTGTATTCTAATGAAGATTTAAAAGCGGGTGACACTATTGACTATTCGCAGTACGGCATTTCGACCCAATATTATAATTATATGAATATTCTACTTGGTGTTGCTGGCACAAACGGAGGAAGTCCTTTTCAAACGCCACCGGCAACTGTGAGAGGGAATATTGTAAACCAAACTAATGAAGCTAATTATTGTTTGGGTTATTTTAGATTGTGCGAAGTAACCAAAACGCAATATGTTGTTCAATAATTTAGAAGCGTTGGCGTGCGATATCCGAAGTAGAATTTAATTACTTTTACAAATCGAATATCGAAAAGCAAAATCTAATATTTAAATGTCATCACACCATATTGTTCGCGACGACCAAGAACCAGCATTAATTATTGCTAATGGCGAAGCTTGTAGTTCTGAATTGCTAGGACAATTGCTTGAGTGGTCACCTTTAGTGATTGTTTTAGACTCCGCTATCGAACGCGTTTTAGAATTAGGAATTAAAGTAGATGTGCTGTTAGGCGATTTTGACCGAGGCTTTGATGCTAACTATTACCTAGAAAAACAGTATCCAATTGAAATCATTCACACGCCCAACCAAGACAAAACTGACTTAGAAAAAGCTTTTGATTATCTAATCCAAAAAAAACACAAAGCCGCCAACGTTATTTGGGCAACCGGAAGAAGGGCAGATCATACAATAACCAATTTAACCAATATTGTTGCTTACAGAAATCAATTGAAAATCGTGATTCTTGATGATCATTCCAAAGTATATTTGTTAGCCACATCCTTTGAAAAATGGTTTACAGCCAATACAATTCTATCCTTAATCCCGATTGGAAAAGTAAGCGGAATAAAAACATCTAATCTTTTCTATTCCTTAAATCATGAGGATTTAACCATTGGGTATCGAACCGGAAGCAGCAATCATGTGGTTGAAGATGGCATCGTTTCAATAACCCATAAAGAAGGCGATTTATTACTAATGGAGTGTTGGGATTAACCTTAAAACATACAATTGAAAACTCAAAATACCACCGAAAAAACTACTTTACATCCTAGAAATCTGCACCGGTTTCGTTATGATTTTGACAACTTAATTCAAAACAATCCCTCATTGAAAGAATTTGTTTTCATTAACGAACACCAAGCAGTAACAATCGATTTCAGTATACCCGAAGCCGTTAAAGCATTAAATAAAGCTTTGCTGATGTCGAGTTACGACATTCAATACTGGGACCTACCGTCTAATTATCTTTGCCCACCAATTCCAGGCCGAGCGGATTATGTGCATTACATAGCTGATTTATTAGCTGATTCGAATAATGGAATTATTCCAGAAGGCGATACTGTTGTTGGCTTAGACATTGGTATCGGTGCGAATTGTATTTATCCCATCATCGCAAATTCAGCATATGGTTGGAGTTTTGTTGGAACCGACATCGATGAAAAAGCACTTCAAAACTGCAAGACAATCATCGGAAACAATCCGAAACTAATTGATGTTATTAGTTTACAATTACAGGTAGAATCTCGTTTTATTTTTAAAAATATCATTCTGCCTGAAGACAAATTTGCCTTTACAATCTGCAATCCACCGTTTCACAATTCGGCTGAAGAAGCTGCGAAAAGTGCGTTGCGCAAAGTGAATACGCTAAGCAATTCTAAAAGCGCAACAACTGTTCTTAATTTTGGCGGACAAAATGCGGAACTTTGGAGTAAGGGCGGCGAAATTGGATTCATTACGCAAATGATTTATGAAAGTGCCAAATATCCGATGCAGTGTTTATGGTTTACCACCTTAGTTTCTAAAAAAGATAATCTCAAGAGTATTTATAAAACCTTGAGTAAAGTTGGTGCAGTGGCAATAAAAACCATTGACATGGCGCAAGGACAAAAGAGTAGCCGCATTGTAGCTTGGACTTTTCTGTCAGATGCACAACAAAAAAATTGGAAATTCTAATGAAGATGAACAACCCTATAATAGAGATCACAGAAACCAAAGTGCTATCCGATAATTGGTATACACTTCGCAAAGTAACTTATAACTATTTAAAAAAAGAGGGGGAAAATGAAACACAATCACGTGAAGTTTATGATCGTGGTAATGGTGCTGCGATTTTATTGTATAATAAACGTACCAAAACTGTAATTTTGACGCATCAATTCAGAATGCCAACGTATTTAAACGGAAATAAAACTGGAATGATGATAGAAGTGTGCGCCGGATTATTGGAGGAAGACAATCCGGAAGAATGCATCAAAAGGGAAACCGAAGAAGAAACCGGTTATAAGATTTCAGCGGTAGAAAAATTATTTGAAGTCTATATGTCACCGGGAGCAGTAACCGAAATCCTCTATTTTTTTGCAGCCGAATATACTAAAGAAATGAAAGTCAATGAAGGTGGTGGTCTTGCGGGCGAACATGAAAATATAGACGTTTTAGAATTTGATTTTGACACTGCTTACAACATGATTGCAACAGGAGAAATCAAAGATGCCAAAACAATTATACTGCTTCAATATGCCAAAATCAATAGCTTAATTTAAAAAAAAATCTTCTTAACTTTACCTTTCTTAGTTCCAAATTTGTAAATCCAAACTCGTTAATCGAACTTTAAAAATGAAATTCCAAGTCGTATCCGATTATAAACCAACAGGTGATCAGCCCCAAGCGATTGAGAAGCTCTCAAACGGAATTGTAAATGGGGAAAAGTACCAAACCTTGCTTGGAGTAACCGGTTCTGGTAAAACCTTTACTGTGGCCAATGTGGTTATGAATGTAGACAAACCGACTTTGGTTTTGGCACACAATAAAACGCTTGCGGCTCAGTTGTATTCGGAGTTTAAGCAGTTTTTTCCAAACAATTCGGTGCAATATTTTGTATCGTATTATGACTATTACCAACCTGAAGCCTTTATTCCGGTTACGGGAACCTATATTGAGAAAGATTTATCCATCAACGAAGAATTAGAAAAACTTAGATTAAGCACTACTTCTGCCCTACTTTCGGGTCGTCGTGACATTATTGTAGTTTCTTCGGTTTCGTGTTTGTATGGAATTGGAAATCCAGTCGAATTCCAAAAGAATGTGGTTTCGATTGCGAAAGGTGAAATTATTTCGCGTACCAAATTATTGCATCGTTTAGTACAAAGCTTGTACTCGAGAACAGAAGCCGATTTTACTCCGGGAAACTTCCGAATTAAAGGCGATACCGTTGATATTTTTCCGAGTTATGGAGACGAACCGTATCGTGTGCATTTCTTTGGAGATGAAATTGAAGAGATTGAATCCTTTGACGCCAAGACTTCAAAGGTTTTAGAACGGTTCACCAACTTGAATGTTTATCCTGCAAATATGTTTGTGACTTCACCAGATGTTTTGCAATCGGCAATTTGGGAAATTCAACAGGATTTGGTTAAACAAGTCGATTATTTTAAGGAAATTGGAAAACATTTAGAAGCCAAACGCTTGGAAGAACGCACCAATTTTGATCTGGAGATGATTCGAGAATTGGGCTATTGTTCTGGAATTGAGAACTATTCGCGTTATTTAGACCGTCGCCTTCCGGGAACGCGTCCTTTCTGTTTACTTGATTATTTTCCAGATGATTTTTTGATGGTTGTCGACGAAAGTCACGTCACCATTTCACAAGTACATGCCATGTATGGCGGCGATAGAAGTAGGAAAGAAAACTTGGTAGAATATGGTTTTCGATTGCCTGCAGCCATGGATAATCGTCCGTTAAAATTTGAAGAATTTGAATCGATGCAAAATCAAGTGATTTATGTTTCGGCAACACCAGCTGATTATGAGTTACAAAAGTCGGAGGGAATTTTTGTAGAGCAAGTGATTCGACCAACTGGATTGCTTGACCCAATTATTGAAGTGCGTCCAAGTTTGAACCAAATTGATGATTTAATAGAGGAAATTCAGTTGCGTTGTGAAGCTGATGAACGCGTTTTGGTCACCACCTTAACCAAGAGAATGGCAGAAGAATTGACGAAATATCTAACCAAAGTTTCCATCAGATGCCGTTATATTCATTCGGATGTAGATACTTTGGAACGAGTTGAAATCATGCAAGATTTGCGAAAAGGTTTGTTTGATGTTTTGATTGGCGTGAACTTATTACGAGAAGGTTTAGATTTGCCCGAAGTTTCTTTGGTAGCAATTTTAGATGCTGATAAAGAAGGATTTCTTCGAAGTCATCGTTCGTTAACTCAAACTGTTGGTCGTGCTGCGCGAAACATAAATGGAAAAGCAATTATGTATGCGGATAAGATTACTAACAGCATGCAAAAGACTATTGACGATACGAATTACCGACGGGAAAAACAAATTGCCTACAACACCTTACACGGATTAGAACCAAAAGCGTTGAATAAAAGTTTAGGAAGTGCATTAGGCAACAACTCCGTTTCCACACAATACTTTGAAGACAAAATTGCGAAAGCTGCAGAACCTGAAAGTTTGTATTTATCAAAACCCGAAATAGAGCAGAAAATACGTGACGCTCGAAAAGCCATGGAAAAAGCAGCCAAAGATCTAGATTTTATGCAAGCGGCAAAGTTTAGAGATGAGATTAAAATGTGGCAGGAAAAGAATTAATTGTAACATCATTTTGTTACATGTTTCATAATGAGAATAATTTTTATTATTTAAAATTGTATAAATTTACTTATCAAAAGTTTATCCCTATGAGACCGATAGTATTACTATTTATAATTTACTCTTCCTTTTCGTTTGGTCAACAAGATACAGTGATTCCTTTTACAATTACTAATAAAAGTGTAGGAAAAGATATTACAGAAAGTTTTTCCTATATTTTAACAAATAACAAAAATTTTACAGTAAATAAAATCATAAAAAATCAAAATCAACTTAAAAAGCACTATTGTGGTTGTGAAGAAAAAGATGTTGAAAACCTTCCAAAAGACATCTGGTTGATTGGCAAAATTAAAAACGAAACAAAAGATACTTTAAACTTAGTTTTTTATACTTCAAACTCTCAAGAAGTTACCACTTATATTATTTCTGAAAACGATACAATAAAAAAAACTGTTGGCTATATTCAAGTTTCTGATAACATGTTTTCAAAAGAAGTGGTTAATGCTATTAATTTTAAAATAAAACCAGATGAAGAAAAAACTATCATTTTGTATCAAGAAGTATATTTAAAATTTGAAATGATTTATAAATTTAATCTTTTTACATTGGATCTTTATAATGAAGAAAAATTAAAAGATTATAGGTATTATCAAGGTAATAGATTTTTTTTAGGGATATTATCCGGAAGTCTTTTAATCTTATTCTTCAATAATATCTTAATGTTTTATAGAGTACGAGATAGTATTTATATAAATTATTCTTTATATATTTTAAGCACTTTTATATTTATGCTTCTTGTAATTGATAGAAATAGAAACTCCTATATAGGTCCGATTATGCTTCATTTCGAACTAATAAAAGAGGTTTCCTATACGTTTTCAATCCTTTTTTATGGTTTACTTGTAAAAACTCTAATAAAAACTAATAATATAAATCTAATTCGAGGAATGAAATTTTACTTTTCTCTAATTTGTATTTATTTACTTTATTTGATTATAATTTACTATAAAAATCCATTTACATTTGATGAATTTACTCTTAAAGTAATATTCTTTTTTAAATATTTATCACTGGTATTTACACTTATATTGGTGTTTCAATTGCATAAAAAGAGAAAAATCAAACATATAAAATACATTTTTTATGGAAGCTTAATTTTAATTACTTCATATATTTTACAAGAACTATTACATTTTTTAGATTCACAGTACTTGAGTAGAAATTTCTCAAAATTCTTTGTAAGAACAAATGCTTCAATATTAATTGGAACCCTAATTGAGATTTCATTTTTTAGTTTTGCGCTTTATTTAAAATCACTTGAAGTATTAAAGGCGAAAATTTTATTAGAAAATTTAAGTTCTATAAAATCACGATTTTTTGCCAATATTTCGCACGAATTTAGAACGCCTTTAACTTTAATTAAAAGTCCTGTGCAAAGTTTGCAAGCTTTGATTAAAGATGAGAACCAGCAAAATCAATTGAAATTAATTGATAATAATTCTAATAGAATGCTCGAGTTAGTTGATCAATTACTAGAACTTTCTAAGATAGATAGTGGTAACTTAAAACTACTTTTCAAAGAAGGAAATATTACAACGTTCTTAACTTATATCATTGAGCCTTTTACTTTTCAGTCGAAAGAAAATGGAATTATTTTCACTTCAACTATTCAAAAAATTACTGAAAATAGTGTTTTTGATAAAGATGCAATTGAAAAAATTGTAACCAATTTAGTTTCAAATGCATTTAAATATACTTCACAAAAAGAAGCCATTACTGTTACTGCAAGTGTTGAAAACTTTAATCTGAGACTAATAGTTTCAAATACGGGAAGCCATCTCAAGAAGGAAGATTTACCTAAATTGTTTGAACGATTTTATCAAGAAAAAGTATCTAATCAAGGCGTTGGAATTGGTTTAGCATTGGTGAAAGAATTAGTTGATTTATATAAAGGAAAAATTACAACTTCACTTGAAAATAAAACACTCTCGTTTACTGTTGATTTGCCTTTAGAGAAACTGAACGAAAATGCTATTATTATCCCAGTAAAAGGAATAACTCCTACCATTGAAAATATTGAGATAAACGACAATGAAGTTCCAATTTTATTAATCGTAGATGACAATGCAGCTATTAGAAGCGTCTTGAAAGACATTTTTAAAAACGAGTATCAGATTTTAGAAGCGCAAGATGGCGAAGAAGCCCTAAAGGTTGCGCAATCAGCAATTCCAACTTGTATTATTAGCGATGTGATGATGCCCAAAATGGATGGATTTGAATTTTCAAAACAAATAAAAAATAACGAAGTAACATCTTTTATTCCCGTTATTTTGTTAACCGCAAAAACAGCTAACGAAACCCATTTGCAAGCCTTAAAAAGTACAGCCGATGCTTATTTGACAAAACCATTTAATAACGAAATCGTAAAAGCAACAGTTGCTCAATTGATTGCTGAACGAAAAAAACTGCAACTACGGTATAGTCAAGAATTAGTTCTGCGACCTGTTGATATTGTAATAAATTCCGTTGAGGAAAAATTTATAGGGAAACTACAAGTTGTTTTAGATAAAAATTTATCGAATGCTGATTATTCATCAGAAGATTTTGCTAACGAAATTGGAATGAGTAGAATGCAATTGCATCGAAAATTAAAATCCTTACTTGGTGTTACTGCTACCGAATTTTTAAGAAACGAACGATTAAAAGTTGGAGTTGAATTACTTAAAAAAGGCAACGGAAACATTTCGGACGTTGCTTATGCAGTTGGTTTTAACGATGTTTCGTATTTTTCAAAATGTTTTAAAGAAATGTATAATTGTACTCCGAAAGAATATGTTGAGAAAAATAAATAAAACCGTAAAATAAGTATCATCAAAAAAAATAGTTTTCTATTTAATCAAATGTCAAAGCCAAAAACTTTGACATTTTTTTTGTTAAACAGTGATTTCATTGGCTTCTAACAGCATGTTACAATATTCATAGTAGTTGTTACAATACTCTTACTGATTGTTTTTTGTTTGATGCAACTTTGTCAGAGTTAACAATCAAAAAACAATTAACTATGAAATCAAAACTTTTACTTTTTCTTCTTTTGGTTTTTCTATTACCAAAAGTTAACGCACAAAATGCAATTGTTGTGGCTGGTGGAAATGCATCTGGTTCAGGCGGTAGTTCGAGTTATTCTATTGGACAAATAGCGTATTCCTACCAAACAGGTACAAATGGTTCAGTTGCAGAAGGCGTGCAACATGCTTTTGAAATTTTTACTTTAAACGGACAAGAATTTACAGCTATTTTATTAGAAGCAAAAGCATTTCCAAATCCAGTTGTAAACGCGCTTACCTTATCTATTAAAAATGTTGATTTTCAGGATTTGACTTACCAACTTTATAATATTCAGGGTAAACTTATTAAAAATGAAACTATTCAATCCGAAGAAACAACCATCAATTTAGAAAATAACGCGGCTGGAATTTATGTTTTAAAAATTAACTCAAATACAAAACCAATCAAATCATTTAAAATTATAAAAAACTAATAATTATGAAAACAACGCGAAACTTCCTCAAAGCTTTTTTACTACTAAATCTGTTTTTTCTTTCAAATCTTTGTCTAGCACAAGCAAACGAAGGTTTTACTTATCAAGCTGTTATTAGAAATAGCGGTGGCACTTTAGTTACCAATGCAGCAGTTGGTGTGCGAATTAGCTTATTGCAAAATTCGGCATCAGGATCTGTTTTATTTTCAGAACGACATACTGCAACCACTAATGCAAATGGATTAGTAACCTTTGTCATTTCCAATGGAACACTACTTTCTGGTAGCTTTTCAGCAATAGATTGGGCCAATAGTATTGTGTTTTTAAAAACAGATACCGACCCAACTGGCGGAACTAATTATACGATTACCAACACCAGCCAATTAAAGAGCGTGCCTTTTGCAAATTTCGCCAACGAAGCTGGAAACACATGGAAACCAAGTGGTAATGTAGTTGGCAGCACCGAATTTATAGGTTCTACAAATAATGCCGATGTTAATTTTAAAAGAAATAATACCAAAGCAGGATTAATTGGTGTTACAAATACTGCATTTGGTACAGCAACCTTACCCAACAATACTTCTGTGTCAAATAGTGCTTTTGGAGCTTTTTCTTTAGGTCAAAATAGTGGTGGTTTTGGGAATGTTGGTTTTGGTTATGAGTCATTAAGAGTCAATAATGGAAATTATAATTCTGCTATTGGACATTCGTCTCTTGCACTTGCTACTGGCGACCAAAATACGGCATTGGGATGGAGAGCGTTAGATTTACTAACAACTGGAGGTGGTAATATTGCTATTGGACGCATTACAAATGTACCATCGCCAACAGCTAACGACCAACTCTCAATAGGAAATGTAATTTACGGCTCAGCAATGGGAAATACCGCCAATGGTAAAATTGGTATTGGAGTGCCTGTACCAACCGAAAAATTAGAGGTTGCTGGTAAAACCAAAACTACTAATTTACAGGTAACTGCTGGTGCTGGTTTAAACAAAGTGCTAACATCTGATGCAACTGGAAACGCAACTTGGCAAAACCCAAATGTGAATACTGGATTGCATAGATCAAAAAACGCTGTGTTTGGTTTACAAAGCATATCAAACAATTTATACACCAAGGTAACATTCCCTGCACCTCAAACCGATGATGCAAGTGCTTATAACGCTATTACAAATGAATGGATTATACCTTCTACAGGATTCTATCATATTTATGCAACAACTTCTTTTTTTGATGCGATGCCTTCCGACACAGAAATAAACATAGCGATATATGTTAATGGATTTGCCGAGATTTTACAAACACAAAGAGCAAACGGTGGTACAAGTGAAAATATGAGTATAACAGCGAATATAAAATTAAACGCTGGTCAAGCAATTTCCATTTATGTAAGGCAAACAAGCGGTACAAGCAAAAATTTAAGTAATCTTCAACTATCAAACTTTTTAAGCGGTTACAAAATTTATTAAAACTACTATATTATGAAAAAAATACTTTTAAAAACCGCAACACTTTTAGTTTTAGCAATAATAATTATTTCTTGTAGCAAAGAGGATAACAATGTAGATACTACTGTAAAAGATGTTTATACCTGTGGATATGAATACAATGGCGCGAGTAAAATGGTTGCTAAATATTGGAAAAATGGGGTTTCAACCAACTTAACCAATGGTTCTCAAAACGCACAAGCAAACAGTATAGTGGTTGTAAATAATGATGTTTATGTAGCAGGTTATGAAAATGACGGTACAAAAAACACAGCAAAATATTGGAAAAATGGAGTAGCAACCAATTTAACAATTACAACGGCTTCAGGGGTTGCAAATGATATAGCCGTTTCTGGCACCACTATTTATGCATGTGGAAATTTGGCAACTACTGGTACTATTGTTAAAGCTTGCTATTGGATAAACGGTGTTCTTGTTAACCTTTCGACAAATGCTTTAGAGTCGAGTGCTACAAGCATTTTTATTGACGGAAATGATGTATATGTTTCTGGATATCAAAAGACTGGGGCTGGAGTTCAAATTGCCAAATACTGGAAAAATGGAGTTGAAACTAACTTATCAAACGCCACTTCAAATGCGTACACAAGTGATATGATAGTAAAAGGAACCGATGTTTATGTTGCAGGTTATGAATGGAATGGCACACGTAATGTTGCAAAATATTGGAAAAATGGATTTGCAACAGTTTTATCTGATGGTACAAAAAATGCATATACTTCATCTATAAAAGTAGTTGGAAATGATATTTACGTAGCCGGATTAGAAAACTTAGAATTTGAATCGCAAGCTACTTATTGGAAAAATGGACTGCGTACTAATCTTACTAATACCGCTTTAGTTAGCGGTGTAGCTTTTTGTATAGAAGTTACTGGCTCGGATATTTATGTTTCAGGTCGCGAAGGATCAAAAGGCAAACTATGGAAAAACAACACCGAAACCATACTTAACGATGGCAACTTTGTTGCGGAGATTTTATCAATATTTATAACAAATAATTAAATCAAAATGAAAAAAATTATAATAATAACTGCTCTTATATTTTCAATTAATTTTTCTAGTGCTCAATGCTACAGTACAATTTCGGCAGGAGCAAACCACACACTTGCTCTAAAATCAAACGGAACTTTATGGGCATGGGGATATAATTTCTCAGGTCAATTAGGTAATAATACAACGGCCAATAGTTTAGTTCCAATTCAAATTGGTACTGCAACCGATTGGCGAAGTATATCTGCTGGTGAAGGTCATTCATTAGCAATAAAAACGAACGGAACACTTTGGGCATGGGGTTTAAATATCTACGGACAAATTGGTGATAATTCGACAACCAACCGTTTAGTCCCTTTTCAAATTGGAACGGCAACCAATTGGCAAACTATTTCTGCTGGCGGAAATCACTCATTTGCACTAAAAACCAATGGTACGATTTGGACATGGGGAGATAATTTTTTTGGTCAGCTCGGGATTGGGGTTGGGGGAAATCGATTAGTACCAACTCAAGTTGGAACTGATACAAACTGGGAACAAATCTCAGCTGGTGGTGGACATTGTTTGGCAAAAAAAACAAACAGTTCGCTTTGGGCTTGGGGTAGTAATGCCTTTAATCAATTAGGTAATAATTCAACTACAAACAGTTTCGATCCAATCTTAATAAACAGTATAATTCCGTGGTCTACAATTTCCGCAGGA
This sequence comes from Flavobacteriales bacterium, assembly GCA_038202695.1. Taxonomy (GTDB): domain Bacteria; phylum Bacteroidota; class Bacteroidia; order Flavobacteriales; family Flavobacteriaceae; genus Flavobacterium. The sequence goes on along the minus strand of JBBRET010000009.1, from coordinate 48,356 downwards.
GTTTTGCACAATTTGGCAGTAAAATCGGACGGCACACTCTGGGCTTGGGGCAACAATGCAACCGGTCAAATAGGTGATAACACAAACGTAAATAAAAGCGTGCCTGTTCAAATTGGATCTGATACAAATTGGAATTTTATTGATACAGGAAACAACATCTCAATCGCTAAAAAAATAAATAATTCCCTTTATACTTGGGGTTGGAATGATAGCGGACAATTGGGCGATAATACATTGATTAATAAAAATGTACCAACTCAATTAGGTACTGCAACGAATTGGACAACAGTTTCTACAGGTGGAAAATTTGTTGTGGCTCGAACAACAGACGCTACTTTTTTTATAACCACTCGCACTTGGGGAAATAATGAATTTGGGCAATTGGGTGACGGAACGACAGTAAACAAATTAATTCCAACAACAATTAATAGTTGTAATGTTCTTCTATCTAACGGAAGTTTTGAAAAAAATAGCTTTTCGATATATCCCAATCCCGCATCTTCAATTTTGCATATCCAAAACCAAGAAAATTTGCAAATAGATAATTTGACTATTTATGATATTTCAGGAAAGAAAGTACTTCAAGAAAACAATAAATCAACTTCAATTGACATTCAAAATTTGGAATCAGGAATATATTTTCTTCAAATAACTTCGAATGAAAAGAATCTTCAAATGAAATTTGTAAAACAGTAAACCATGAAAACTACACTAACCGTTTTAAGTTTACTGCTTATAAATTTTTATTGTAGTTTTTTATTTTCTCAAGGTGGTATTCTAAATGCATCGTTTGATAAAAATGGTAAAGTGACGACAACTTTCAAAATAACGAATTTTAATAATTTATAAAATGAAAACTCTATTTACATTATCTTTTTGCCTATTATTCACGGTTACTAATGCGCAATTTCTAGACAAATTAGCCAAGAAAGCACAAAAAGCCACTGAAAAAAGTATCGAAAGAAAGGTAGAACAAAAAGCCACAAAAACTACCAGTGAGGGCATGGATTCCGTTTTGAACAACGAGAAGAAACCTTTAAACACAAGTTCAAATTCAAACAACGAAAGTAGTGCTACAAAACAAATTTCTAAAAAAGAATCTGATTTTGTTTCAGGGAGAAAAGTGCTTTTCGAAGAAAATTTCAAATCAGATGCTAAAGGCGATTTTCCTGTAAATTGGTTTACAAACAGCAGTGGCGAAATCGTAACTTTTGAGGGTGATGCAAAAAAATGGCTTCAAATTTCAGACAAAGGGAGTTTTACACCGTTGAATATTTCAAAATTACCCGAAAATTTCACATTTGAATTTGATGTAACTACAACTGATAATTTCAATTTTTATTCCACACCATTAAATGTAGTTTTTACCGAAAAAACTTTAAAAACTGATAACGTTTGGAATACGACTTTTAAACGAAAAGAAGCTATGATTTTTAGCGTTCATCCAGCAAATACATTGTCGGGAACACAAGGTAATAGTTATATTTCGGTAATTTCTGAGAAAAAAGAAATTATAAAAAATAAAGTGGTAGTTGCTGATTTTAATAAAAATAATAATTCGGTAAGAGTGCAAGTTTGGCGACAAAAAAATCGTTTCAGAATGTATGTTGATGGTAAAAAATATTGGGATTTACCAACAGCTTTTGGCGATGTAAATTACAATCAAATTATCTTTTTTATTGGAACGTATAAAAATTCGACTGATAAATTTTTCATATCAAATTTACGATTGGCTGAAGCTAGTAACGATACAAGACACAAATTAATAGAGACAGGAAGTTTTACAACAATCGATATTTTATTTGACACCAATAAAGCAACAATAAAATCGTCAAGCGAAAGCGTTTTAAAAGAAATTGGTACTGCTTTGAATGAAAATCCTTCTGTAAAAATTTTGATCACTGGTCATACTGATAATGTTGGGAAAGATGCTGACAATCAAAAATTATCCGAACAACGAGCCGAAAGTGTGAAGAATTATTTAAGTAAAAATTTCAGTATCGATAAAACTCGAATTTCAACAAACGGAAAAGGTGCCTCTGAACCAATTTCAAATAATAATTCTGAATTTGGAAAACAACAAAATCGCCGAGTAGAATTTAATGTAACGAACTAAAATAGTTTCAAAATCCCACCCCAAAAAATGAAATATGAAACCAGAATTGACCAACTGCCTTCCAATAAGATTTATATAAATGTAAATAAAATGGAAAAAGGAGATTATGAAATTAACATCATCAATCAAAACAAACTGATAAAAAAAACAACTTTCAAAAAAAAATAATCATGAAAAAACTTATGTTATTTTTATTGATTTTACCACTATCATTACTTGCTCAAGTGGGTGTTAATACTACAACTCCCAATGCCATGTTAGACGTTACCTCAACCAATAACGGAATGTTAATTCCACGAGTGCAATTAACGTCAATCAACGATATAATTACAGTAGTAAATCCAAACGTTGGACCATTAGTAACCTCAACATTAGTGTACAATATTGCCCCTGCAGGAATAATTCCTAATAATGTTGTAGCTGGTTTTTATTATTGGAATGGCACCGTTTGGACAGCAATAGCAGGAAGTGCAGCAGCTGATCACGATTGGTATGAAGTAGGAACAACTGTAGCACCAAATGCGATAACTGACAATATGTTTCATACTGGAAAAGTAGCAATTGGTACTGCAATACCTAATATAAATGCTATTTTTCAAGTTGATTTTGGAGCAAATACTACAGATGGCGTTTTATTTACCGGAATACATAATGCAACGGCAACAGTTCCCAATTTAGGAGCTGGCTCTAAAATGTTATTTTTCCCAGGCAAAAGTGCTTTTAGAGTTGGAGAAGTAAGTGGAAATCAATGGGATAATAGTAATGTTGGAGAATATTCTGTGGCTATGGGAAGAAATTCTATTGCTTCTGGGCAATACGCAACAGCATTAGGAAATTCTAATGCTATTGGACCATATGCCACATCAATGGGATTAGGAAATGCGGTGGGAAATGTTTCAACAGCAATGGGAACAGCAACATTTTCGAATGGATTTGCAAGTTTTGCAACGGGAAGTCGATCTACTGCTAATGGAGATGCTTCAATTGCTGTAGGAAATAATTCAGAATCTAGAGGTGAATTCTCTGTTGCAATGGGAAATAATTCGCGTTCTATTGGAAATAATTCAGTAGCAATGGGCGAATATACAACGGCTAATGGACAAGGATCTGTTGCATTAGGAATACGGTCAACTGCAAATGGTGTAGCGTCAGTTGCTATGGGTCAATCTACAGCAAACGGAATAAACACTACTGCTTTAGGATCATCTACTGCAACAGGCAATAGCTCAATCGCTGTTGGAGAATTAGCTATTTCTACTGGGGTAAACTCCATTGCAATGGGTTTCCGATCCCAATCACCTGGTATAAATTCAATTGCTTTAGGAGAAAATACGCTTGCAGCAGGTCAAAATGCTGTGGCTATTGGTTCAAATGCAACAGCAAATAGCCCATATGCAACAGCATTAGGAATATCAACAGCTAGTGGAAATGTATCTACTGCAATGGGAGCAACAAATGCGAGTGGTTTCGGTAGCACATCTATGGGACATTCTTCTACTGCTATTGGGGATGTTTCAGTCGCTGCCGGATTGAGTGTAAATGCCCAATCTATTGGAGAAATCTCTTTAGGATTATATAACAAACCTTATACAATGTCGGCTTTAGGAACAACAACTTTTAATGCTAACGATCACTTATTCAATCTAGGAAATGGTTCGTCAGGAACTTTACACAATGCGCTTACCGTTTTTAAAGATGGTCGATTAAATATAAATGAAGCGTATACGTTCCCAAATACTGACGGCACAGCAAACCAAGTATTGCAAACTAACGGAATTGGAACGGTTTCTTGGCAAACACCTTCTAGTACTTCTGCTTGGTTATTAAATGGAAACGCCATCATTATAAATCCTGCAAACCCTGTTACTTACGGAACTTCAACTATTGGAGCTACCGAAAACTTTATTGGTACGACAAGTACTAATGATTTTACCGTCGGAACAAATAATATTGAAAGAATGCGTGTATTATCAACAGGAAATGTTGGCATTGGACTGGCAACTGCACCAGCTAAATTATCAGTTTTTGGCAGTTTTTTGTCACCAACATTTCCAAATATAACCACAAACGCAATGTTACGTATTGGAAGTAATAATGATGGATTAGATATAGGAAAAGCAGGTTTTGCAAGTAATTATGCTGCTTGGCTTCAATCTGGATTTAATGGTACTCCTGATCCTTTAAGTCTACAACCGCTTGGTGGTAACGTTGGTATTGGAACTACAAATCCAAGTAATCGATTACATGTAAACAGTGCCACAGCTGGAGCAGTACGAATAGTTGATGGTACACAAGCGGTTAATCGAGTATTGACGTCAGATGCAACTGGTGTTGGAACTTGGCGACCAGTTGGAATAGATAATATTCAAGCAAACTTATCAATGGTGACCGGAATTACTATTTCATATACAGATACAGTAAATTATCTGCAAACTGGTGCATCTATATCACTTCCACCTGGAAGATATGCAGTGAATGTTTCTATGCTTTTATCAACCGTACCTGGAGCTTATACAAATTCAAATGAAGCTTTTTGGGTTCGCTCTACTTTTTCAGACTCAATGGGACCAAATCCGCTTCCTTCACCCGACATATCAGGTTCTAATTTAGTCAGTGGTAATTTAATTCCAAGTACGCTTTATTCATTAATTACTGGAATGGTTGTAATAAATAATCCAACAACTGCGAATAAAACGTATTACTATGCAGCAGGTCGAGTTGTTACAAATAATTCAACTCGATCAATAGCTTTTTTTGGTGGTAATTACTGGGCTGAAAATAACATTATTGCTTATCGTCTAAACTAAAATTAATTAATCTTTAAAACACAAAACAATGAAAACAATGAAAACAATTTTAAAATCTTTTGCATCACTTTTTTTAGTAACCATTTTTGCAGTTTCTTGTGGACCACCACCACCTCCGGGACTTGAAGAGTTTTATTATGCAGAAAATGGTTCTCCAACACTGATTTTACTAGACTCGCCTGACGCATTTGCAAATGCTAAAAAAATAGTGGGTAAATCCGGAAGTAGTACAGCTGTAATTGACATCAAATTGAATTCATTAGCCGTAGGAACTTATGTTATTGGAAGTAGTACTGGAAATGAATTTGTATATAAAAAACCATTCGTAACAAATGCTTGGAAGGGTTATACAGGAACCGTTACCATAACAATGAATTCAGGAGGATTATTAGCAGGAACATTTGATATTTCAAGTGGAAATGGAATTCCAAGTGTAAATTTGATGAGAGGAAATTTTTCAAACGTGATACTAAATCCGTAAAAAACTAAAAAAGGACTTTAAAAAGTCCTTTTTTAATTCAACTGCTCCTGAAATACTTCTATTAAAAACTCAGGCGAAATCATTTTGTTTGGAGAAACTTCCATAGCTTTCAATACCCGTTTAATTGCATGTGGATTTAAACCCATGTTGATGCCAATTTCATGAATTTTAATGTGTTCCCGTTCATGCAACACTCCATCGCAATGCATTAGCAAAGCCAATCGATAAAATTGCTGAATGCGTTCAAATTCAGATTTTATTACAACCGGATGTTCCTCCTGATGAAACAAATTTTTGAATGCATCTTTATCAATCTGAAGCTCCTCAGCAATCATGGATAAAAAAAGATATTCTCGTTCATGCAACTTTCCATCAATCACGGAAAAAGCAATCATTTCTGATAAAAGTGCTAGCTTATCTTTATACAAGTTCATAAAAAAAATAATTTTAGCTAAAATATAATTTTTATGAATAGGATAATCATTTTTTTTTAACCGTAGGCAAAGCAAATTTGACTAATTTTACTTCCATAATTTAAATTAATATGAAAAATTTAAAACTGGCTGTTTTACTAGTACTGCTGTCCACTATCAGTGGCTATGCTCAAGGCTTTAACAATCAAAGAGGTAATGGCGTGAACCGCGATTTGACCGGAGGATACGCTAATTCCCCTTCAAAACCATCTGCTGAAGATATTGAAAAGAATAGAATAGCTCGAATTGAAAAATTTGTATCGCAACTAAAACAAGAGTTGACTCTTGATGACCTACAAGTAATTGCCATCAGAAATGAAATTGCTTCAAACAGCAAGAATGTAGATATAGTTATGAAAAAAGAAAACTCTGAGGAACAAAAATCAAAAGAAGTCAAAGCACTTATGGAGCAAGCTGAAGCTAGAATTAATTCCTATTTAAACAACCAACAAAAAGAGAAATTCAAAGAGTTTACTGCCAATTCAAAAAACATTAAAAAAGAGAAAAAAGAGAAGAAAAGCAAAAAAGAAGCTACCCCAACTGAGGAATAAACCAAACCAAATTCATTTTGAAACACCTCTTTCTATTACCTATCGTATTATTGTTTTTCGTTGCTTCTGCTCAGCAAAGTACCGCCAGCAAACAAATTACTACTTTTACTATAACTGCACCACAATTAAATAGTACTAAAAAAATTTGGGTTTACCTTCCGAAAAATTATGCGACATCCACAAAAAAATATCCTGTAATTTACATGCATGACGCTCAAAATTTATTTGACGCGTCGAAATCTTATGTTGGCGAATGGAATGTTGATGAAACTTTAGATAGTATAAGCGCACAAGTTATTATCATTGGAATTGAACATGGTGGTGACAAGAGAACAACAGAACTTACACCTTTTAAGCACGAAAAATATGGTGGTGGTCAAGCCGATAATTATCTGGACTTTATTGTTAAAACTCTAAAACCCAAAGTTGATGCCACTTACAGAACCAAATCAAATACTAAAAACACCGCTATTTTTGGCAGTTCCCTTGGCGGATTAGTGTCATTTTATGCAGCCCTAAAATATCCAGAAGTATTCGGGAAAGTAGGCTGCTTCTCGCCTTCTTTTTGGTTTGGCAGAAACGAACTGAATGAGTTGCTTACTAAAACTAAAGACTTTGATACTAAAATTTATTTTCTCTGTGGCGACAATGAAGGCGATGCCGATGTTATTCCAGATATGAAAAATGTGGAGCATTGGGTTAACACCAGACGTTGTGAATGCAAAAAAATGAATAAAGAAGTCATTGTGAAAGGTGGACAACACAACGAAAAAATGTGGCGCGAGAATTTCAAAAAGGCGTATCTTTGGCTGTTTTAAGAGCATTTTAAAACTAAACCTTCTAACTTCATAACCCTTAAACTTCATCAAATGAATAACAACGATATCTTCAAAAAACTCCGTGTGGCGCTGCAATTGCGTGACGATCAAATAGTAGAAATCCTTGAATTAGTTGATTTCAGAATGTCGAAAGGTGAAATCGGAAATCTGTTCCGCAATCAAGACCATGCTGATTTTATGGAATGTGGTGATCAAGTATTGCGCAATTTCCTGAACGGATTGGTGATCCATCTGCGTGGCACTAAAGAAAATCCGAAAAATGCTATAGACGTAATCCGCCAAAATCAAGCAGTGGTAAGGAAAAATGTTGCTGAAAAATCAAAAGCCTCTTTCAAACCTGACACTGAATTCAAACCTAAAACAGCTATCAAAAAGAAACCTTTTAATCCAAAAGATAAAAAAAAGGAACCAAAAGTTCAGGTTGTTGAAAAAGTGCAGTTCAAAAACGGCAAGAATAAAAAGTAATTTCGAGATGAAGTTATTGGGTAAATTAATTATCGTTGTACTCATTGCATTTTCATGTAATAACAAAAAGCCAGAAGTTCATGCTGTCTCTGAAGCCAACACTGAAGCTTTTACTCCAAAATCAACGAAGAAATTCCTTTTTGATGCTTCTAAAGGTGAAACTGCAGGAAATGCCGATTGGATTTTAGATTGGGATCATTCCCCTCAACGTTTTCCAACTCCAAATCAATCCACTATTACGGCTACAACTCCAGAAAATTATTGGAACGGAGCATTATCTGCTTGGGGAATTGCTTTGGCAAAACTAGGTCACAGCGTTGAAAGTTTACCTGCAAAATCCGGGATCACTTATGGTGAAAATAACGTACAAGATTTAAAAAACTATGCTGTTTTTGTTGTAGATGAACCAAATATTAGATTCACTGAAACTGAAAAAAGGGCGATTTTGAATTTTGTGAAAAATGGAGGTGGATTATTCATGATTGCTGACCACACAGGTTCAGATAGAAATCACGATGGCTCTGATTCTGTTCAAATTTGGAATGATTTAATGGAAAATAATTCTGTTAAAAAAAATCCTTTTGGATTAAGTCTCAATTTGAATACCTTTTCAGAAACCAGTTCTAATGTCTTAGAGCACACTACTAATCCAATTTTAAATGGTTCACAAGGAACGGTTACCCAATTGAAATATTCCGCTGGAGCTTCAATAACATCTGACTCGTCTGCCAATCCAACTGTGCAAGGATTGATTTGGAGAAATAATTCCAATCAAGGAAACTCAAACATACTGTGTGCTTCAGCTACTTTTGGAAAAGGTCGTGTTGTAATTATGGGCGACAGTTCTCCGGCAGATGATGGCAGCGGAAATCCAAAAGACAAATTATATCGCGGCTGGACAGCGCTACCCTCTCATGCAGCTTTACATCTAAATGCTTCGCTTTGGTTGGCGAAGTTGTAAAACAAAAATCCTGAGCTTTCACTCCGGATTTTTTTATAAATTTCTTTCTCTTCGTTGCTCGCGCGCGAGTAAGGTGTTTTTGAGTAGCATTGCGATTGTCATTGGACCAACGCCGCCTGGAACCGGAGTAATATGTGATGCTTTTTTAGATACGGCATCAAAGTCTACATCACCCGTGATTCGGTATCCTCTTGGGTCGGTTTCATCGGCTACCCTTGTAATTCCAACGTCAATAACTACGGCACCATCTTTCACCATTTCGGCTTTTAGATAATTAGGCACACCCAATGCTGTGATAATAATATCAGCTTGAGTAGTAATTTGAGCAATATTTTTAGTGTAACTGTGGGTTAGTGTTACGGTTGAATTTCCGGGAAATCCTTTTCTACCCATTAGGATACTCATCGGACGACCAACAATGTGACTTCTTCCGATTACAACCGTATGTTTTCCTTTGGTTTCCACATTATAACGTTCTAATAATTCTAAAATTCCAAATGGTGTTGCCGGAATAAAAGTCGTCATATCCAAAGCCATTTTTCCAAAGTTCTCTGGATGAAAACCATCTACATCTTTACTCGGATCGACAGCCATTAGTATTTTTTGAGTATCAATCTGATCCGGCAACGGCAACTGAACGATGAATCCGTCTATGTTAGGGTCTTCATTGAGTTCAGCTATCTTTTTAAGCAATTCGGTTTCAGAGGTAGTGCTGGGCATTTTGACTAAAGTCGATTCAAAACCGACTAACTCACATGCTTTCACTTTGCTGCCCACATAGGTTAAACTCGCTCCATCATTGCCAACAATTAGTGCTGCTAAATGGGGAACTTTTTCACCGTTGGCTTTCATTTTGTTAACCTCAGCTGTGATTTCAGATTTGATATCGTTGGCCGTTTTTTTTCCGTCTAATAGTTCCATAGTATGTTGTTTCTAGTTTGAGGTTTTAGTAGTTGTAGTTAGTTTAAAAAAATTAAGGTTTAAAATTTCATAACTTGAAATCTTAAACCTTAGCTAAATTTTATTTCATTCCACCCATCATCTTCATCAGATTCTTTCCGCCACCACCTTGCATCATTTTCATCATTTTGCTCATTTGGTCGAATTGTTTCATCAGTTGGTTTACTTCTTCTATTTTTCTACCGGCACCTTTTGCAATTCGGGTTTTTCTTTTCATATCAATAATCGAAGGTTTGCTTCTTTCTTTTGGTGTCATCGAGTGAATGATGGCTTCTATATGTTTGAAAGCGTCGTCTTCTATTTCAACATCTTTTAATGCTTTTCCGGCTCCCGGAATCATTCCGACTAGATCTTTCATATTTCCCATTTTCTTTACTTGCTGGATTTGGGTTAGAAAATCATCGAAACCAAATTCGTTTTTGGCAATTTTCTTTTGAATCTTTCTGGCTTCTTCTTCATCATATTGTTCCTGTGCTCTTTCTACTAATGAAACTACGTCACCCATTCCGAGAATTCTTTCCGCCATACGTGAAGGATAAAACACATCGATGGCATCCATTTTTTCGCCTGTCCCTACAAACTTAATTGGTTTGTCAACAACTGATTTAATCGAAATTGCTGCTCCACCACGAGTATCACCGTCTAATTTGGTTAAAATAACGCCGTCAAAATTCAATCTGTCGTTAAACGCTTTTGCCGTATTGACCGCATCTTGACCTGTCATAGCATCTACAACAAACAAGGTTTCTTGTGGTTTTACAGCGGCATGAACATTGGCAATCTCGTTCATCATGTCTTCGTCAATAGCCAAACGACCGGCTGTATCAATGATTACAACATTAAATCCGTTTGATTTTGCATAAGCGATGGCTTTTAGTGAAATGTCGACAGGATTTTTATTTTCGGGTTCAGAATATACTTCTACGCCAATTTGATCACCCACAACATGCAACTGATTTATTGCAGCAGGACGATAAATATCACATGCTACTAAAAGGGGTTTTTTATTTTTTTTGGTTTTGAGATAATTAGCTAGTTTACCCGAGAACGTAGTTTTACCCGAACCTTGTAAACCCGACATTAAAATAACAGTTGGATTCCCGGAAAGGTTAATTCCGGTAGCATCACCACCCATTAACTCAGTTAATTCGTCTTTAACGATTTTAACTAATAATTGTCCCGGTTGCAATGTGGTCAATACATTTTCTCCAATAGCTTTTTCTTTGACCTTGGTGGTAAAATCTTTGGCTATTTTAAAATTAACATCGGCGTCAAGCAATGCACGACGGACCTCTTTCAAAGTTTCGGCTACGTTAACCTCTGTAATTTTACCATGCCCTTTTAGGATGTGGAACGCTTTATCTAGTTTATCACTTAAATTATTGAACATAATCTGTCTTGCTTTTAATGAAGTGCAAATTTAAGGATTTGATTTCGAACTTTTATAGTAGAATAAATAAAAAAACCATTCGTTTTACGGAATGGTTGAATCTAAAAAAAATAAGTATGTTTAGCTTTTAATTTTTGTTAAATACTAAAATATCCGTACCACCATTGCCACCATTAACATCTATTAAAGAAATCGTAGTCGCAGTATGCGAAACAACATCCCAATCATCCGTCAAATCAGCAAAAATTGCTGGTGATGCGAAAAAGATGTTGAAATCTAAATCACTACTTGGATTGTCATCATTGCTTGTATCTGTAGTCACTGACCATGTTCCTGTATAGGTGTTGGTTCCGTTTGTTACAGTCAATACATTACCTGTTGCAAAAGTAAAATTGTATCCTGTAAAATAATTGGTTTCATCGTTACCAGAATCTACAAAGCTTGAAATTCTCCAAGTTCCCTGCGAAGCGGTATTGATTACAGGTGTAGGATCAGTTGACGAAGAACTACTATCAGAGCTACACATTGAAGCTACATTGAGCATAAAGAGGCAAAAAAGTGCTGGAATTAAAATTAGTTTTTTCCTAGTTCTTAGTTTTAGGTTTTTGTTTGTTGACTTTGGAAATTATTCCTTAAGAATTATAACAAATTTTTCGAAAAAAACCCTAAATATATTAAAAATTAGAGTACTAGGGTTTATTTCACTTAAACTGTTTTAAATTAAAAAAGTCATGAAACAAATCGTTTGTATCTATCTACTCTTTTCATCTTTTTTAAATTGTTTCGGACAACAAACTGATAAAGAAGCTTTAAAATATAGTGCCTCAGAATATGCTAACACTAACAATTTTAAAAAATCAATTGAAGTCTATGATAAATTATTAAAATTGTACCCCAAAGATTCCTTGATGTACAATGATAGAGGTTTGTTGAAGGAAAATAATAAAGATTTTATTGGAGCAATAGCTGACTTTACAACACAATTAACTATTGATACTACTGCTGCCGACACCTACTTTTTTAGAGCTATTGTTAAAGAAAAAATCAACGATAAAGAAGGCGCATTTTTAGATTATGATAAGCTAATTCAACTTGATAAAGGAAATTCCGATGCGTATCTTTTTAGAGCTAGATTAAAATCTGAAAAAAAAGAATATCAAAGTGCATTAGAAGATTTAAATAATGCCATAAAACTTCGATTTGACAATGCTGCCGCTTACGGAGAACGAGCCATGATCAGGCAAAAATTAAACCAATTAGATCGTGCTTTAAGTGACACCAACATCGCCATTCAATTAGATTCAACCCTAACAAAAAACTACTTCATTCAAGCCAAGATAAAAGAAGCACTCCATGATTTAAAAGGCGCCTTTGCTACTTATGAGAAAGCCTCAGAAATTGATAATGGCGAATTTGATTTAGACCTTGATAAAAAAACGTATCTAAAATTACTTCAAGAAAATAATGCCAAAGCAATAGTGTTTCAAAATGATAGTATAAATTATAATAAAGGGAAATTAAATGATTTATTTAAAAACTATGCAGAGTCTATAAAATTTTACACAAAAGCAATTGAATTAAGTCCTAAAAATGAATATGCCTATTACAAAAGAGCACTAGCGTCTTTAAATTTAAACCTAAACAAAGAGGCTATACTTGATTTGTCAAAAGTGGTACAACTTAATCCTAAAAATGAAAAAGCGTTTTTTATAAGAGGTTTAACTGAATTGAAGCAAAAAAAATACGCTGAAGCCCTAAAAGATTTTGACCAGGCAATAGCAATTAACGAATACGAATCCGAATATTATTTGAGAAGAAGTGAAGTTAAAACTAAATTAAATCAAACTAAAAGTGCGTGCAAAGACATTGCAACTTTTAAGAAATTAGGGGGAGCATTTCGCTTTTCAATACCAAATAACAAATGCAATTAAAATTCATTATGAAAAAGACAATCTTATCATTCAGTTTCGTTTTTACTACTTTTTTAACGTATTCACAAATTGAACCCACAATTCTTGAAGGCGAAGCACAAGGAACAACTTATCACATTACTTATTATGATGAACTAAACAGAAATCTTCAACCTGAAATCAGTGTAATTTTAGTAGATTTTGACAACTCTGTTTCGACTTATGTTCCAAATTCGATTATTTCAAGGATTAATTCGAATGCGAAAGATGTAAAAGTGGACCACTACTTTAAAGTCTGTTTCAAGAAAGCTAAGGAAATTTGGAAAGCTACAAATGGTGCTTTTGATCCAACAGTTTATCCCATAACTAATGCGTGGGGATTTGGTCCGGGCAAAAAACAAACTATCGAAAAGAAGAAAATAGATAGTATTTTACATTTTGTAGGTTTTGATTTAATTCAACTCAAAGGAAAAAGGATTATAAAAAAAGATCCTAGAGTGCAATTGGATTTTAATGCTTTTGCCCAAGGCTATTCTGTTGATGTCGTTTCAGAATTTTTGACTAAAAAAGGAATTACATCGTTTATTGTTGAAATTGGTGGAGAAGTTTACGCCAAAGGCAAACAACTTGACGGGAAATTTTGGACAGTAGGTATCGAACAACCAATTGACAATAAAGAATCTCAAAATCCGCTACAAGCTACTGTAAAACTTGAAAATTTAGCCATTGCCACTTCTGGAAATTATCGTCGGTTTGTAATTGAAAACGGTATAAAGTACGCGCACCACATTGATCCAAAAACAGGATATCCGACAAAGAATAATTTATTGAGCGCCTCCATTTTATCTAAACAATGTATTACTTCAGATGCCACTGCAACGGGTGTATTGGTAATGGGACTAGAAAATGCAAAAAGATATTTCGTTGAACATCCAGAAATAGAAGCTTTTCTAATCTACTCTGATGAAAACGGCAATTATAAAACGTTTGAAACACCAGGTTTGAATGCAATTTTAGAAGAAACTAAATAACAAAAAAAAACATCTGATTATAAAATCAGATGTTTTTTTTACCTCTTGAATTAAATTATTTATCTAAAACTATCTTGTAGGTTGAAGAACCAAAATCATTAGTTACTCTAATAAAATAAACACCATTCACAAAGTTGGATAAATCAATTTGTTGTGAAGTTTCTCCATTCAACTCAAGGTTTAAGTTATAAATTTCAGCACCTAAAATATTAGCTACTTTAATATTTTTAACCTCATTATTAAACTTAAGATTAAAAATCCCAGTTGACGGATTTGGATAAACAATAGCTTGCGCATTTCTATTAAAAGTTTCGACTCCTAAAGTAGCCGCCCAAGTTAATGAAATTGCTGTAAAATTTCCATCAGCAGCAACATCTGTAGTATTGGTATAAGCTGCAGGTCCTTTTACGAACGGGAAATATCTAGTTGCAGTAGCAGAACCATGTCCCCAAGTTTCTTGAACACACACTCTGTAATTTCCATCAGCAACCAAAGCGGTTTGAGCAGCATTCATTCCGTTCCAAGTAACTGTTCTTGATGTAAATAGTGTTGAAGTAGCACCTGTAGTTGCATTTGTTGTACTACCACCAGACTTAGAATTCCATGTTGGCAAGTGATCATTAGTATTACCTCCCCAATATCGCAATTTAGTTCTTACGAAAGCAGATGTTCCAACTGTTGTTCCGGCACCGCAAGTTGCACAACTTTCTAACCATACCGCTAACACATAGCGTCCGTTTGTTTCATAATTACCTGTAGTATGCTTAGGTGTTGTGAAAGTAAAACTCATTGTTCCTGCTGATTGCGCTTCAAGCGATGCTGTAAAGCCAACTAGTAATGCTGTAAAAAGTAATTTATAAAGATTTTTCATTGTATTTATTTTTTAAAGTATATTATCTTATTTATTTTCTAATTCTAATTTTATTGAAATCTTTGCAGTTTCAGCTAAAGTTTTCTTGGCCAAAGCAGGAACATCAATTTTATAATCGGAAAGTTTAATTGTAAAAGTTCCAGAAAGAGCTAATTTTCCAGCTTCAGTAGCAGTTGCCATTTTGGTTTTTACTTTATTTGTTATACCGTGTATTGTTAAATCTCCTTCTACTTCATAAGTACCTCCTTTAGAATCGAAATTCAATACTTTTCCTTTAAAAGTAGCTTTAGGAAATTTATCACTTTCCATATAATTTTCATTGAAATGTTCTTCCATTAATGGCGATTTAAACTTAAATGATTTCACCAATCCTAAAACAACCAAATCTCCTGTAGTTTTATCAAAGATGGCCGAAACAGTTTTATTGGTTCCAATTACCTCGTCCATTGCACCAGGCACAGTTGCGTCAAATTTGAGTTCTCCATTTCGGGTAATCATTTTTTGCGAAAACATGGTGCTACTTACGATAAGCGCAACAACTAAAACTAGTACTTTTTTCATAATTAATTTTTTACTATTCAACATATCCTTGATTTTTCCAATTGTTAATCATATCAATAAGGGATTGTGACATTTTCCCACTTGGTGGCATTATTGCCCCGCAACCATTCTCAATTCTACAAATAACAACACCATTTTCAATAGCGTCTTTTACTTGACTATAATCCGCTAAAGCAGGATACTGACTTCCAGATGCTGTATGACAGGATACACATTTCGAATCAAATATGGGCTTTATGTTTGCGTTAAAGGTAGGATTTGTAACTACTGGTTGAATTTCTTGTAATGTATTCGAATCACAGGAAACAAATACTATTCCTACTAAGGCTATCACTATTATTTTTACTTTTTTCATAATTTTTTTATTTAAAATACTCTATACATATTAAATCCAAAATAAAGACTTCCTTTTTCCCAATTACCTCCAGCGTTAGAGAATATGGCAACATCATTCATAGGTTGACTATTAGAAAATACTAATTGAAACACGTGTCCACCAGTTTCAATATCTAAACCAACAGTGAGTGGATTGTGGTAAATTGAATTCGAATCATCAGGCAAATTTAATCTAGCGGCATATTCAAGATTAATACTTAATCTTTTAGCAATTTTATAACGAGTACCAGCTCCAACTAAATAAACATCTTTTTGATCTAGTAATTCATCATATAAATTCTTGTGGACAAAAATTCCAGCTAATTGTCCAGAAAAGGAATTAGAAAATTTTCTTGACACTAATATCTGAGAAGTAAATGCCAGTCGGTTGTTGAATTTTAATCCTGGATATAAATCAGTAGTTAACTCACTATTAATGTCCATCGTATTGTATCCAACAATAGTTACTGGAAAACCATCTATTTGCTGATTCGCTAATCTGTATTTCAGAGCAAGTTCATATGTTTTTTGATACGTATGTCTAGAAACACCCAGTGACAACCAATCTGTAGCACCGTAGATTCCGCCAAGTTTTGTTAAGGCATTATCTAAACCAAAGAAATTATTTATCCCGTATTTTAAATCTCCAAAACGGTGAGAAACTAGGAAGTAAAATTCTCCTTTGGCTGGTAATTTGGTCGATTGCAGATTACAAATTTGCAATCCTTTGAAAGCGGCAGAAGCGGATTCTTTTCCTCTTGGAACAGAGTCAAGCTCTTTCATCATATCATCTTGTGCATTTGCTAAATTCAAAGCAAATAATAACAAAGCTGAAAATACTGTTTTAGTGAACTTCATAATTAAATTTATTTATTGGTGGATAGATACTTATTAAATAGAGTGCTAATCAGCGCACAAATTGCATTGGTCAAGTTTAACTTCTCCCAAGAGGTCATCATAACCAACTACTCTTCCTTTTACCGTTACTTTTTGACCATTTTTAAATGAATTATTAGCTGCAATTAGGTTACAATTAACCGAGTTGTCGATAATAACTTCTTTGTTGTTTACTGAGGTTACAATTCCAGAAACTGCTACCGGTTTTTCAAGGTATTTTTTATTAGAAGCGTCAGTATCGGAAGTAAATTCATTTACAATTGTTTTTGATGACACTTTAAAAGCAGCTTCTTCAGAAGCAATATCTCTTTTTCCTCCATTATTGATATAATAACGGATCGAAAAAAATGAAGCAAGTAGTACAATTAGCACTATTCCTGAAATCTTAAACACTTTTTTTAACATGATTATTTAATTTGAGATTGCTATTAATTCTTGGTCAAAACTAAATTCTAAAACTGTAGAATTGATTAACTTTTGGTTTCTAACATTAGAACATATTGAAAACACAACACCCTACCTAATGTATAAAAAAATCTATAAAGTGCATAAAAAACAATATTTTAAAGGTGTTTTATTACAAAAATTGAAATTTAAAATTAAGCCTCATATAAATTAAATACTATTAAATTTGATATTAAACTACAGGCTTAATTTGAAAATCTAGAACACTATTTTGCAATTATATTGTGCTTTTTGAACATAAAAATACCCTCAAATAGTTCGAAACTCTTTGAGGGCTAATTATAAAAAAATTATGTATCATTATATCTTAATAAAGATTAAGATCTGCAAGTAAGTATTTGAACACAAAGAAAATAATTAAAAATATAATACCCCAAATCAAAAACTGATTTAAAAAATAACGTGCTTTTTTTTTGCTGTTAGGTGAACTATCTTGTATAGCACTCCTAAATTGAGTCTCTTGATTTAGAAATTTTTTGTGAAAGAATTTCATATTAATTTTTGGTAAAATTCAAGTAATGATTTTCGTTTCCGCTATCACTTTCTTCTTTTAATCTTATAGAAGTGGCTGAAAATTCTATTACTTTCCAATTGTCTTCCAATTCTTCTAAAATAGAACCATCATAATGCAAATCCAATCTTTGATAACCATTTTCTGAATGAATATCCCAATCGCCATCAATTATTGTACTTGCCTTTGTGGCTTTACAAGAACCATTTGCATAAAAAATATAATTATATCCATAATAATTATAAGTATCATCTTGTTCGTGATAGAAATAAGATACATACCAACTTCCAGTAGTTAGTACAGTTGCAAGATCAAGAGGTGTTGGGTTAGATACTGTGCAATCGTCAATAACGCTATCAATCAAATTTTCGAGTTGTGTGTTTGTGGCAACAACAATATTTTGTCCGTTTGATTTGATTAAATTGATAGGATACACTATTCCGACAATTTTACCGTCATCTAAATCATTTAGAAAATTATAGAACTGATTGTTTGTGGCAATCGAAATGGAACTAGAAATCTGATTGTTGGAATCATAAATATTGATTGCAATCGGAAAAACAAAATCAATACATGCAATCTCATCAAAATCATTATAGCTACTACATTGTGAGCTAATAGCATTCCATTCAGACTGGCTAGCAACTGAAACTTCATGAAAATCAGGATAAACTAAAGTTATCGGAAAATTAAAATACACGATATCATCATCGGTGTTATATTCATCCTTACTATTTTGAACGGTTTGATAATCTGCTGCAGTAGTGACATTTATATAATCAGAGTTAACGGTAAGTCTAACAGGTAATTTGACACTTATACAACTAGTACCATCCAATACATTATCTGCGGTAGTTTCATATTGGGAAACTCTTTTGATTAAGGAAGATAATGGAGCTGTTTTTGTAAAACTGTTATCTGAATTAATCTTAACGGTCTCTGTCTCATCTTGACATGAAACAAAAAACAAGACCAATAAAGAATATAATAAGTAACTATTTTTCATATTATTTTGTCCTTTAGACATTATTTAAAACAAAGTTGCAATAAAAAACCCTACTTAGAAAAAAAAAATTAAATTTAAACACTCAAATAATAAGTTGTATTAAATGGAAGTAACCAATTCTGATGGTATTTGCGAAGAGTTAATTTTTTCAAATTTTTTTAAAGCTAACGTAAAATCTTTACGAAACTACTTGTATTTCAAATTTGGAAACGAAGAAAAAGCAAATGATGTTACTCAAGAGGCCTTTATAAAATTATGGGAGAATTGTAAAAAAGTCCCATTAGAAAAAGCCAAATCCTATTTGTATACAATTGCCAACAATACTTCACTTAATGAAATTGCCCATCAAAAAGTAGTTTTAAAATACCAACAAAGCAATACTGGTAATGACAAGACAAATTTAAATCCAGAATTTATTTTAGAAGAAGAGCAATTCAAACAAAAACTAGAGAAAGCTATCGACAAATTAACTGAAGGACAAAGAACGGCCTTCTTGTTGAATAGGATTGAAGGAAAAAAATACCACGAAATAGCCATTATGCTCGACATTAGTGTGAAGGCTGTTGAAAAACGAATTCATGGCGCATTAGTAACGCTAAGAACTGAAATAGCAGAATTCAAGTAGGGTTTTTAAAATTTTAAATGTTTTAAGTCAAATGGACGCAATAGAAGAAAATTACAACTTAGCAAAATGGTTGGCCGGAGAACTGTCGGATGCGGAATTAATAGAATTTCAGCAAACTCCAGAATACGCCACCTATTCCAAAATTGCTGCGTATTCAAGCCAATTGACAGCTCCCAATTTTGATAGTGATTTGTTGTATCCAAAAATCATCCAACACAAAAAAGCTGAACCTAAAGTTATTTTGTTCAAGAGTTTCAAATGGATGAAAATAGCAGCCGTTTTTGCGGTATTGTTTGGCCTTACTTTTTTTTACAGAACTGCAACAACTACGACTGAAGTTGCAGCAAATGGCAAAAAGACCAGCTTTTCGTTACCCGATAATTCTCAAGTTGTTTTAAATAGCGGTTCTGAAATTCAATACAAATCTTGGAATTGGGATACCAATCGAAAACTGAATTTAGAAGGAGAAGCTTATTTTAAAGTAGCGCACGGAAAAAAATTTCAAGTCAACACTAGCATAGGAACTGTAACTGTTTTGGGAACCCAATTTAATGTTAAAGCTAGAAAAAATCGTTTTAATGTAACTTGTTATCAAGGAAGGGTAAAAGTAAATTACAACAATCAGGAAGTGATTATCACTAAAGGAACTACGGTAACTTTTGACAATGACTATTTTGACAGGCAAAACAGCAGTGTTACTAAACCTGAATGGACTGCAAGCGAAATCGTTTTTAATAAAGAAAAAATCCATACTATCATTGAGGAAATACAAAGACAATACAACTGTGAAATTGTTCTAAATTGTGATGAAAACATACAACTTTTCACTGGAACGGTTCCTTCAAATGATATTAAATCAGCTTTAAATATAATTACTTCTATTTTTCACCTAAAGATTTCTAAATTTGATGACAAGAAAATTATTTTAGAAGATCTTTAATGTGGTTTAAAAAAAAACTTTTTTCAATTTTATTGCTGTTTCTCGTTTTGTTTGCTCAGGCACAACAAAACCAGGATCGTTTTCCATTAAAAGCAGTTCTAGATGAAATCAGCCTTAAAAGCAAAATAAGATTCAACTATATTGAGGAGGAGTTACTTTTACATACTATTGTTCCGCCAAGATCAAATTTATCTATCGCACAAAAAATTGCTTATATCGAAGAGCAAACTGGGCTTAAAATAAAGAAGATAAAAAACAATTACTACTCGATTTTCAACAACAGAGCCTTAGACAAACCACTTTGTGGTTATCTGGTGGATGCGGAAACGGGACAACCCATTGATAATGCTACCGTTAAAGTTATTGACTCCAAAGAAATCGCTTTCACAAACGAAAATGGTTTTTTTGAAATGCCCTTAGTTTCAGCAAATGCAATAGAAATATCACACCTCAGCTTTGAAAAAAAAATAATTAAACCAACGGAAATATATGTTTCTGATTGTCCGAAGATAAAACTCATTCCAATCATTCAGAAATTAAATGAAATCGTAACACAGCGGTATTTAACGAGTGGAATTTATAGAAAAAATGATGGGTCACTTGAAATAAAACCGAAAAAATTTGGAATATTACCTGGATTAATTGAACCGGACGTACTTCAAACTTTGCAACAAATACCTGGAATCAACTCAGTAGACGAAACCATTTCAAACATCAATATTCGAGGTGGAACACACGATCAAAATTTATTTCTTTGGAATGGTATCAGAATGTTCCAAACCGGACATTTTTTTGGTTTGATTTCTGCATTCAATTCTTCCTTAGCACAAACTATTTTAGTATCTAAAAACGGAAGCTCCGCTTTTTATAATGAAGGTGTTTCGGGAGTGATAGATATCTCTTCTCATGCTAAGTCGATAGAAAAAACAAACTCCAGCATAAGCAGCAATTTGATTAGTGCCGAATTTTATTCGAAAATCAAAGTTTCAGATAATGCAAACTTTACAATTTCTGGTAGACGTTCCTTGACCGATTTTTTTAAATCGACAACCTACAACAACTACCGAAATAAAGTTTTTCAAAATACGGTTGTCACCAATTTAAGCAATAATGAAACCCTTGAATTTGGGAATAAAGAACTTTTTTATTTTTATGATTTCACTACACAATACCAGCAAAAAATAGGCAAAAAAAATGAGTTAAACATTGATGCTATTGTAATTAAAAATTCTTTATTTATCAATCAATTTACCACAACCACTAATAAAAACAGTGATTTAAGTCAGGCTAACATTGGAGGAAATGTTAATTGGAAAACCAATTGGAACGCCAAAAATACTTCACAATTAAACATTTATGCTTCAAACTATTCACTGCGCTCCAAAAATGAATCTATTCAAACCAATCAGATTTTAGAGCAGGAAAACAAAGTATTGGATTTGGGTTTTCAGCTTCGAAATTCACATGAAATTTCTAAAAAAATACGAATCAATACCGGATATCAATTTGATGAAACGGGTGTAACCAATTTTGACAAAATCAATTTTCCTTCCTTTACCAGAAAATCAGTTCAGGTAATGAGAACACATTCACTGATTGGTGAAGGTATTTTTGAAACCGAAAACAAAAACACTTTTGTAAAAATAGGACTCAGAACTAATTATTTTGACAAGCTTAAATCTGTATTATTCCTCCCAAGATTGCAGTTCAATCAAGCATTGAGTTCAACGTTAAGGCTAGAAATTATGGGTGAACAAAAAAGCCAAACGCTTTCACAGGTAATTGATTTACAAGGAGATTTTTTAGGTATTGAAAAGCGCAGGTGGATTTTGGCAAATGATGCTACCAATCCGATACTGAAAAGCAATCAAGTTTCAGTTGGATTCACTTTTAAGAAAAATCACTGGTTGTTGACTTTAGACAATTTCTACAAAAAAGTAAGTGGCGTATCAACAGGAAGTCAAGGATTTCAAAATCAATTTGAATTTGTAAAAACACAAGGTGATTATCAAGTCTTAGGTTCAGAATTTTTGATTCAAAGAAATTTTGGGAAATTTTATACTTGGGTGAGTTATAGTTTTAATGAAAATAAATACCTCTTTAAATCACTCGATCCTAATGAATTTCTGAATAATTTTCAGCTAAAAAATGCTGTTTCTTGGGCCGGAATTTATGAGTGGAATTCGGTAAAACTAGCACTTGGTTGTAAGTGGCATTCTGGAAAACCTATTACAAGTCCGGCAAGTCCAACGGTAGATGCAGCCAACCCAATTATTGCCTATAATTCGCCAAACAATGATCATTTGAGTGATTTTTTTCAGTTGAATTTTTCGGCCTCTAAAAATTGGAAAATTAACGATGCGATTTCATTAGAAACCAACATTTCTGTTCTCAATATTTTAAACAAAAAGAATATTGTAAATCGTTTTTATAGAGTAAACAATACCAATTCGGTTGAAAGTGTTGACACTTATGCCATAGAATTGACCCCAAATCTGAATGTGAAGCTGAGCTTTTAAAATTACATTCGCTCCGGCACTTCGATTCCCAATAACTTGAATGCTACTTTAATTGTGGTTGCTACTTTTTGAGAAAGTTGTACTCTGAATATTTTTTTGGAGGTATTTTCTTCACCTAAAATCGAAACCGATTGGTAGAACGAATTGTATTCTTTTACCAATTCATAAGTGTAATTTGCGACCAAAGCTGGGGAATGATTGTGTGCCGCATTTTGAATTACTTCCGGAAAAAGCTCCAATTGTTTCAGCAACTCTTTTTCTTTTGGATGCAATTCAAGTGCTTCAGTAGTCGGAGTTAAATCGAAAGTAGCTTTTCGCAAAATCGACTGAATTCGGGCGTAAGTATATTGAATAAAGGGTCCTGTATTCCCTGCAAAATCGACTGATTCTTCTGGATTAAACAATATTTGTTTCTTAGGATCCACCTTTAAGATGTAATATTTTAAGGCTCCAAGACCAATAGTCTTAAATAATTTGTTCTTTTCCTCAGTAGAATAGCCGTCCAATTTCCCTAATTCAGTAGCAATTTTTGTAGCAGTTTCAGTCATTTCTTCCATTAAATCATCCGCATCTACAACGGTACCTTCTCTTGATTTCATTTTTCCAGAAGGCAATTCTACCATACCATATGACAAGTGAAACAAGTTGGCTGCCCAATCAAATCCGAGTTTTTTTAAGATTAAAAACAGCACTTTGAAATGATAATCTTGTTCGTTTCCTACAGTGTAAACCATTCCGCCTACATCTGGAAAATCTTTAACGCGCTGAATTGCGGTTCCAATATCTTGTGTCATATAAACAGCAGTTCCATCAGAACGAAGTACAATTTTTCTATCTAAACCATCGGGTGTCAAATCAATCCAAACCGAACCGTCAGGATCTTTCTCGAAAATCCCTTTTTCAAGCCCAAACTGCACTACTTCTTTTCCTAACAAATAAGTATTGCTTTCATAATAATAACTATCGAAATCAACGCCTAGATTTTTATAAGTTTCAGAAAAACCATTGTAAACCCATTGATTCATGGTTTTCCAAAGTTCGATAACCTCTGGTTTACCAGCTTCCCAATCCAAAAGCATTTCTTGAGCTTCTTGAATAATTGGCGCAAGTTTTTTGGCTTCCTCTTCGGTTTTTCCTTGCTCCATCAAGTTATTGATTTCAGACTTGTATTGTTTATCAAAGGCAACGTAAAAATTCCCGACTAACTTATCGCCTTTTAGACCAGAGCTTTGTGGAGTTTGACCATTTCCGAATCGCTGCCAAGCCAACATTGATTTACAAATATGGATGCCACGGTCGTTGATAATTTGGGTTTTGTAAACTTTTTTTCCTGAAGCCTTGATAATTTCAGCAACAGCATATCCTAATAAATTATTACGAACGTGACCAAGGTGTAATGGCTTGTTGGTATTAGGTGATGAATATTCGACCATTACGGCAGTATCATTTGGCAAAACTGCGACAAAACCAAAGTTAGGATTGCTTTTTATTTCGTTAAAAAAGGCATGATAATACGCATCTGATACCACAATGTTCAGAAATCCTGAAACGACATTAAAACGAAGGACAACCTCAACGTTATCTACTAAATAGTTCCCGATTTTGGTTCCAATTTCTGTAGGATTGCCTTTAATTACTTTGAGCAAAGGGAAAATTACCATGGTACAATCTCCTTCAAATTCTTTACGGGTCATTTGAAATTCAACTTTATCAATTGAAATATCAAACAATTCTTTTACTGCTTTTTGAATTGGTGAAGTAAGGATTTGAGTAAGCTTCATGGTGTTTTCATTTAAGTTGGCAAAGATAAACATTACGATAGAATTTCAATAACAAGACTTATTTATATAGAAATCGAGTTAAAAGGAACGCTAAACACTAATAAATGTAAGTATATTTCCTTATATTTTATTAATTATATGTATTTCATCGATTTTATTTGCTTTTAGACGATGCTTTAATCAATATTTGTAGTGTCAAAATCCCCAAATTATGAAAAAGTTACTACTATTAACTGCTACCCTACTTAGCGCTATTGGTTTTACACAACCAATTTCTGTTAGTTCTACGAATTACACGGTACCTCTATTGGTAAATAATGTGTTAATTAATTCACCTTGTGTCTCAGCGACGAATATTACCTGGCGAACTGGCACTAATTATGGCTCGTCAAACGGTATTGGATTTTTCCAAAACACCAACGCTAACTTTCCGATGCAAAGCGGTGTGATTTTGAGTACTGGAAACATCTCAAATGCACCAGGACCAAACACTTCATTGCTGAATGACGGATCAGATGCATGGCCAGGTGATACAGCTTTAGAAGCTACATTAGCTGCAGCTGGAATTACGATGATCTCCAAAAATGCTACCGTTTTAGAGTTTGATTTTACTCCAATTTCGCCAAACTTTAGCTTTGATTTTATCTTTGCCTCTGAAGAATATGGAAATTTTCAATGTTTGTATTCCGATGCATTTGCATTTTTGTTGACTAATGTTTCAACTGGAGTTACAACAAATTTAGCTATTGTTCCAAATACGAATTTGCCAATATCAGTAGTGACTATTAGGGATTTTCAATACAATTCATCATGTCCATCAGTAAACCCTCAGTATTTTGGAAGCTTTAATGGTGGTTCAGGTGCTGCGAACTCTGCAACAAATTTTAACGGACAAACTAAGGTATTAACAGCAGCTTCTGTTTTAA
Organism: Flavobacteriales bacterium; assembly: GCA_038202695.1. Classification (GTDB taxonomy): domain Bacteria; phylum Bacteroidota; class Bacteroidia; order Flavobacteriales; family Flavobacteriaceae; genus Flavobacterium. The sequence goes on along the minus strand of JBBRET010000009.1, from coordinate 22,895 downwards.
CACCGAATGTTCCTTATCACATTAAATTAGTAATCGCTGATAGAGCTGATCCACAATCGGATTCGGCAATATTCTTATCTTCTGACAGTTTTAATATTGGTCAAAATGTTTTAGGATTAGATTTGACACAAGCAAATAATACTGCTTTGTGTTCAGGTTCAACTCACATACTAGCTACAGGTTTAAATGCAAACAATTATTCCTTCATCTGGAAACAAGGCGAAAGTATTATATCAGGTCAAACAGGTCCAAATTTAACGATTACACAACCTGGAACTTATACCGTTACTTATCAAAATATATTTAGTACTTGTGCTCCGGTAACTGACACAATTGTTGTGGAATTTAGTCCAGCAATAACTTCACCAAACCCCATCACACTTTATAGATGTGATATGGGAACTCCAACCTATACCTATAATTTGGCTCAAAACACTCCGATTGTAACTCAAGGATTACCAACAGGCTCGACTGTGAATTATTTTGCATCTCAAAATGATGCTGATAACAATAGCAATGCTTTACCTTTAGCCTATACCAGTCCAAGCGGTGTAACAGTTTATGCTAGAATTCAGTTACCCGGAAGTCAATGCTTTACTACTAAAACATTCCAATTGCTTATTTCAGCTCCACCTGTAGCAAATCAAGCACCAAATTTATTAAGATGTTCCCCTCAAAATACAGCCTATTTCAATTTTACACCACAAACAGCTGTAGTCCTTGGCACACAATCACCAAGTATTTATAGTGTTAGTTATTATACATCCTCAACCAACGCCAATAGCGGAACAAATGCTATTGCTGACCCTTCTTATGGATCTTACGGAAATTCAACTATTTACGTAAGAGTTCAAAATAATAGTGACCCAAGTTGTTACAGTATTTCAAGTTTCAATTTGATAGTAAGTCAAACACCGCCTGTAGATGTTTTGCAAAACGTAATTGTATGTAACTCCTTTACATTAGCCCCATTGGTTAATGGAAACTATTTCACTCAAATTGGTGGCGGCGGAACCCCAATGTATGCAGGTGATATTTTAACAGAAACACAAACTGTTTTCATTTTTAATCAACCAGGTGGTCCAGGAACTTGTGCTGCTAACAGCTCGTTTAAAGTGACTATTGTAGATGAAGATGAACTAACCCCTGAAAATGTTTCCAGTTGTGGAAGTTATACATTACCTTCTTTAACTTATGGTAAATACTATACACAACCAGGAGGTCCTGTTGGCGGTGGGACAGAAATTCCGTTTGGCACAGTGTTAACTACTTCGCAATTGGTATACTTCTATTTTACAACAACAACTCCACCAATTTGTACTGTCGACTCAAGTTTTAATGTAACTATTGTCAATAATCTAACGGTTGGTACTTACCCTGATGTTTTTAATTGCTCTTCCTATGTATTGCCTTCTTTGACTTTGGGTAATTACTATTCAGCTCCAGGTGGCACTGGGACACAATTAGCATCTGGAACAACTATTACTTCAAGCCAAACAATATATGTTTATGCAGCTACAACTGGCACTACTATTTGTTCTGATGAAGATAGTTTTGAAGTTGTAATTGGGATACCGCAGCCTGCAAATGTTTCTCAATGTAATGGTTATACATTACCAGCATTACCAATAGGAAATTATTTTACTGGACCTATTGGAAGCGGAACAATGATTCCTGCCGGAACCGTTATTAATACTAATTCTACTATCTACATTTACGCTCCAATGACGGGTGAGGGAACTAATTGTACCGATAATTTAAATTTTACTTTAACCTTTTCACAACCTCAAGTTGATACTTTACAAGATGTTTCAGTTTGTGAAACGTATACGTTACCTGTTTTAACAAATGGTTCCTATTTTTCAGCTATTGATGGTGGTGGTGCACCTTTGTATGCTGGTGATGTTATTTTAACTACTCAAACTATTTACATTTTTAAGAGATTAGATGCATCATGCGCAAATCAAACAAATTTTACAGTTACTATAAATCCGCTTCCTGCCATTGATTCTCGCTCCGATATTGATATTTGTGATCAATATGTGTTGACACCATTAGCTATCGGGGATTATTATACCGGTCCAAACGGAACAGGATCACAAATTCCAGCCAACACTGTGATTACAACTTCTCAGTTAATATACATTTATGCTGTTTCAAACACCACTCCACCTTGTAGTGTCCAAAACAGTTTTCAAATCAATATCTTTAGTACTACCGCAGAGAGTTTACAAAACGTAACTGCTTGTGATAGCTATACGCTGCCGCCTTTAACTGCTAATAATAAATATTTTACCCAATCTGCTGGCCCACTTGGAACTGGTACAGAAATAGCTCCTGGAACTGTTATTACTTCAAGTCAAACAATTTACATTTTCAAAGAATCTACTATTAGAACTTCTTTCTCTTGTGTTGACGAAACTTTATTTACAGTCACCATTAACAATACACCCGTAATAGCTCCGATTGCTAATATTAGAGCCTGTAACTCCTATACTTTACCAAGTTTAACCGTAGGAAATTATTATACAGGAACAAATGCATCAGGTACTTTATTGAATGCAGGTGATGTAGTAACTACTAATCAAACGATTTATGTATTTGCAAATACAGCAACTGCACCAGACTGTAGCAGTGAAAGAAGTTTTACTATTACTGTTTTCAAAGTAGATGTAGTACCAAACGTAACTATTTGTGAAAATTACACATTACCAAGTATAACTATAGGTAGGTTTTATACTGGTCCGAATGGGACTGGCACACTATTGTCCTCAGGTTCAATAATTACTACTTCCATGACAATTTATGTTTATGCTACTTCTCCATTTATTCCAACCTGTAGTGATGAAAGTTCATTTACTGTAACTATTATAGACACTCCGATTGCAAATGCAGTTCCAGCTAGTTTGAGAACAGTTTGTGATGAAGACGGAAACAATGATGGTGTAACTTCATTCAATTTAGCTACTTTATCGGCAAGTGTTCTTGGAACGCAAACTGGAGCTGAGTTTTCTGTAACCTATTATGAAAGCATGGCAAATGCAGTCAGTCAAACTAGTGCTGTAACTGCTACTACCCTTACAACAGTTTTTGCTAGAGTGAATAATTCATTGGCGCCGAATTGCTTTGATGTTAGAGCATTAACAATTGTGGTAAACAAATTACCAGTACCAACCCCAGTTGATGGAATCGTTTGTATTGACAGTGCAACGGGAACACTTTTAAATCCATATATGATGTATAGCGGTTTGCCAATATCAACACACCGTTTCTTATGGACTAATGAAACGGGACAAACTGTGAGTATTGGAGCAAATTATCAAGCGATTTTACCTGGAATTTATACTTTGGTGGCAACCAATATTGCTACCGGATGTACTTCTGACCCCGTGAATGTGACTGTTATAGCATCTGAACCAGCATTGGTAACTTATGAGGTAAGCGGCGATTTTTCGGATAGTCAATCGATTACTGTGATAGCTACTGGTCAAGGAAATAATTTTGAATACCAATTAGATGATGGACCATTCCAAGACAGCAATATTTTTGATAATGTTTCTTCTGGTATCCATTCGATAACTGTTAGAGATAAATATGGTTGCGGCATCAGTACTATTCAAGCATTGGTTGTTAACTATCCTAAATTTTTTACGCCAAATGGTGATGGATATAATGATTCTTGGAATATCAGAGATTTATCAAATCAGTCAACTGCCTCTATTGTAATATATGATCGTTATGGTAAAGTACTCAGTACTATAAAACCAAGTAACAATGGTTGGGACGGCACTTACAACGGACGTTTAATGCCATCAGACGATTATTGGTTTAGTGTTACTTATGTTGATGAGCATCAAGTACCACAAGAATTCAGAGCCCATTTCGCTATGAAGCGATAACCTACATACCTACTATGTTGAAAAACTCCTGATTTTATCAGGAGTTTTTTGTTACATTATGTAACAAAACGATAGCTTTGCAGTCTGTTTAGACAATCAAAACAAAATCATCATCAATCATGCAATATAAATTTTTACTTCTTTTCTTTTTTAGCATTGTCGCTTTATCACAATCTCAAAATTCTACATCAAATTCGAATAATCCCGGAAGTGTTTCTGGAAAAGTAATCGACAAAAATTCGAAACAACCTATTTCCTATGTCAACATCAGCATCAAAAATGGGGAGAAAATTGTTACTGGTGGCATTACGGATGACAATGGCAATTTTTCTATAAAAAATATCGCTTTAGGCAATTATACTGTTGAGCTACTGTTTATGGGTTTCAAAACGCAAACTTTTACTATTAACCTGACTTTGGGGGATAAAAGTGCGAATCTAAATACCATTTTACTTGAAGAAGAAGCGGTGCAATTAAAAAGTGTTGAAATTGTTAGTGAACGTTCTACAATTGTTCAGAAAATCGACCGAAAAGTAATTAATGTTGGAAAGGATTTAATTGCTTCAGGAAATAGCGCTTCTGAGATTATGAACAACATTCCAACGGTTAGTATCGATGCTCAAACCAAAGAAATCAGCCTACGAGGCAATACTAATGTTAGAATTCTTATCGATGGAAAACCATCCAATATTGATGCTTCACAACTGTTACAACAAATACCTTCGTCTTCTATAAAACAAATTGAATTGATTACAAATCCTTCTGCAAAATACAATCCAGAGGGAATGAGTGGTATTATCAATATTATTTTGCATAAAAATTCTAACGAAGGTTTTAACGGAAGCATCAACTCTGGCGTAACCTTTGGCATTACACCAAAAGTAAACACAGCACTCAACCTGAATTACAAAGTGGGTAAAGTTAATATGTATGCTAATTATGGTTTGAATCACGGAAAAAATGCTAATCATGGTGACATCACAAGTTTACGTCCGAATTTAGAAAATGAACAAGTATTTGAATTCAACAATTTAAACACTTCGCATTTAGTAAAAGTAGGATTGGATTATTTGATTAATGAAAAAAATACGTTGTCCTTTTATACAAATTTGAATTTAAATTATGGCGGAGGAAATGGCTTAACGCTGATCAATTATCTTAATCCCCCTTTGAATGATTCACAACAGCTTTTTGATTCAAATAGTGATAATAATACACAGACTTATGATTTTGTTTATAAACATGATTTTAAAAAAACAGGTGAGAATTTAGAATTTCAGTCTAATTTTTCTAAAACTGAAAATCCAGAAAACACAATTTACGACCTTACTACCACTGCGCCGTCTCAAAGAATAACAAGCAATGATATCAACCGAGACATCAATTATCTTCAAATTAATTTAGATTATGTGAATCCAATAACTGAAACTCTAAAACTCGAACTTGGCGCCGAAAGCAGGATTCAAAGAATCACTAACGAATTTTTAGAAAATGTTGATGAAACCACCGGAACGTATAACAGAGTTGGAAATTCAGACTTTATATTCAAAAGAAATATTCATTCTGTTTATTCAAATATTGGAAAACAATGGGACAAATGGAGCGCTCAAATCGGAGTTAGATTAGAGCAATTTAACATTGATGGTGATTTTTCGAATAGCGTTACTTCTACCCTTTCATCAGAAAATCTTAACGACAACAAGAATTTAAAAGACGCCATTTTCTCTGTCTATCCTTCCGCTTTTTTTAATTATAAAGCCAATGACAAAGACTCCTACAATTTCAACTTTTCACGAAGAGTAGACCGACCAAGTGTTGGGCAATTAAGTCCAATTCGGGAATGGACAACTCCATTGGTAGAATCTAGAGGGAATCCAAATTTGAAACCACAATTTACAAATTCATTTGAAGTAAATTACACCAGAACAATGAAAATAGGAAGCCTTACTACCGGCGTTTTCTATAGACAAATCAACGATGAAATCATTAGAACACTCTATAAAAACCCGGAAAATATAAATCAAGATATTATTTCTTTTGATAATTTTAAAGACAACTACGCCGCTGGAGTTGAAGTTTCGGCTAATTTAAAAGCTGCAAAATGGTGGTCAATTAATGCAAGTTCAGATGCCTATTTCAAAAAAGTTAAAGGAACTGTAGAAAATGCTACGACCGGGCTTCAGGAATATGGCGAAGTAGATGTAACCGTTTTCAATGTTAGAATGAATAATAATTTCACTGCAACAAAAAATTTGCGTTTCAACTTATTCGGAATGTATAGAGGTAAAGATATTGGTTTGCAATTTATTAGAAAACCAATGTATAAAGCGGATATTGGTTCTACTTATACCATTTTAAAAGGAAAAGGCAGCCTTACGGCCAGAATTAATGATGTATTCCAAACAATGAATTTTGCTTTTGAAGGAAACATACCTTACAAACAACAAGGAGCCTTTTATTGGGAAAGCCGAACTTTATATCTTGGCTTCAACTATATGTTTGGTGGTGGAAAAAATAGTGCTATGCAAAGAAAACAAAGAGATAATAACGAAACACAAAGTGGTGGTGGATTATTATAATGACCGTATTTGAATCTAGTGATACTAAAAAAGCCATCCGTCTCGTTTTAAGAACGACGCAAGATGGCTTTTCTAATTTAGCATTTCAATTACCATTTAATAATGGCACTCGCCCACGTAAATCCGCTACCAAAAGCAGCTAAAACAACCGTATCGCCTTTTTTAATTTTTCCTTGTTCCCATGCTTCCGACAAGGCAATTGGAATAGATGCTGCCGTGGTATTTCCGTATTTTTGAATGTTATTAAAAACCTGCTCATCTCGCAACTCAAATTTCTTCTGAATAAATTGTGAAATCCTCAAATTTGCCTGATGCGGAATTAACATATCAATATCTGAAACTTGCAAATTATTGGCTTGCAATCCTTCCTTAATCACTTCGCTAAAACGAACCACAGCATGTTTAAAAACAAACTGACCGTTCATGTAGGGAAAATAACTTTCATCATCCGGATTTTGATCTGCTATAATATCGGTAATCCATCTTCCTCCCATTCCAGGTGCTAAAACAGCTAACTCTTTTGCATGTTCGCCCTCTGAATGTAAATGTGTAGAGAGAATTCCGCTATCATCATCACTTCTGGACAAAACAACCGCTCCGGCGCCATCTCCAAAAATCACTGAAACACTTCTGCCGCGATTCGTCAAATCCAATCCCAGCGATTGCACCTCTGACGCAACTACTAAAATATTTTTATACATTCCGGTTTTAATGAATTGGTCAGCAACAGACAAGGCATAAATAAAACCCGAACATTGGTTCCGAATATCTAAAGCACCTATAGTTTTTAAACCCAATTGCTGCTGTAAGGCAACTCCAGGTCCAGGAAAATAATAATCGGGTGAAATAGTAGCAAAAACAATAAAATCAATTTCATCATTTGAAACTCCAGAACGTTCAATGGCAATTTTGGCAGCTTTTACACCCATGGACGTAGTGGTATCCTGACCGCGAACAATATGCCTTCTTTCTTGTATTCCGGTTCTTTCCTGAATCCACTCATCACTAGTGTCCATTATTTTGGACAAATCATCATTGGTTACTACATTATTTGGCACATAAAATCCTAAGCCTGATATTTTGGATTGAAACATATACTTATTATTAAATTATCATATTTTAACACACAAAATTAAACATTTTTAGATGGGAACGAATTTATTATAGAATTTAATAAAAATATAACAACTCCTTCGTAAATTGGGCCTATCAAAAATCAAAACAATTCACATGAAAAAAAACCTTATTTTATTTCTGATTTTTTGCTTTTCAGCACCTACTATTTTAGCACAAGAAAACCTTACTTATCAAAAACCAGATGCTTCTATCTTAGCCTTGGCCGATTATGAAAGAGCACCGAGTGTGAGTATGGATTCGAAAAAGGAATACATGCTTTTCACTTACCGAAGTACTTATAAAACTCTTGATGATTTGAATCAAGATGAGATGCGTTTGGGCGGTTTGCGTATCAATCCGGTTACGAATATTGCGAGTGCAGTAAATTATATTTCGAATCTTAAAATTAGAAAAACAAACGATAAAGTAGAAACTCAAATTAGCGGTTTGCCACAAAATCCAAAAATAACTTACATCACTTGGTCGCCAAACGAAACCAAAATTGCATTTACCAATACGGTAGCAACAGGAGTAGAATTGTGGGTTATCGATGTAGCTTCGGCTTCAGCCAAAAAAATTACCGAAGCTAATTTGAATGCCAATCTGGGAAATCCATACAATTGGATGAAAGACAACGAAACTTTAATCGTAAAAATGATTCCAAAGAATCGTCCAGCTTTAATTGATAGTAAAAAAGATTTGCCTAAAGGTCCAACGGTTTCCGCAAGTGATGGTTCTAAATCGCAAAACAGAACCTATCCAGATTTACTGAAAAACAAAACCGATGAAACTAATTTTGAGACTTTAATGAGTTCGGAATTATACAAAGTAACCCTTTCAGGAAAGGTAGATTTCTTCAAAGCAGTTGATCTATACGCTGGAGAAAGTTTTTCTCCTGATGGCGCTTATTTAATGCTTACTACCATACAAAAACCGTTTTCATATATCGTTCCTTACAATCGATTCCCCTTGAAAAGTGCAGTGTATGACGCTGCCGGAAAAGAAATTAAAGTAGTGAATGAAGTGCCCCTAAATGAAGTAATTCCAAAAGGATTTTCATCCGTTAGAAAAGGAAAAAGAAGTATGAATTGGAGAGCAGATAAACCAGCAACTTTGGCTTATGTAGTTGCACTTGACGAAGGTGATCAATCAAAAAAAGCTGATTTTAGAGACGAATTATTTTCATGGAATGCACCATTTTCATCGGAACCAATTTCATTAGTAAAAACCCAACAACGTTTTGACGGTGTGATTTGGGGTAACGAAACCATAGCTATCGTTTCTGATGATTGGTACGATACAAGAAACACGAAAACGTATTTAATCAATCCCTCAAATCCAAGTCAGACTTCAAAAATAATTTTTGATAGAAATTCACAAGATATTTATTCCGACCCAGGAAGTTTTGAAACCAAAAGAAACCAATACAACCGTTATGTTTTGGCTGTTGAAAACAACAATGCTTATTTAATTGGTGATGGTTTTACCAAAGAAGGTCAATTCCCTTTTATAGCGGAATTTAATTTGAATACTTTAAAAACAAAACGACTGTACACGTCAACTTTCAAAGATAAAAAAGAAGATTTATTATCAATTGAAGATTTTAAAAAGGGCGATGTTTTAGTGCAAATTCAATCAAAAAATGATTATCCAAATTATTATTTTAGAAATCTAAAATCAAAAAAATTAAGTCAACTTACCAACTTCAAAAATCCGTTTGAAAGCATCAAAAATGTATATAAAGAAGTGATTAAATACAAACGTAAAGACGGTGTTGATTTATCTGGAACTTTGTATTTGCCAGATGGTTATGACAGAGTTAAAAAATTGGAAAAATTACCATTATTAATTTGGGCTTATCCAGCTGAATATAAAGACAAAAGCTCTGCCGGACAGAATAATAAAAACCCAAATGAATTTACTTTTCCAAATTATGGTTCCTTTATTTATTGGGTAACTAAAGGCTATGCTGTACTAGACGACGCTTCTTTTCCTATAATTGGTGAAGGAACAACAGAACCAAATGATACGTTTATGACGCAATTAGTTGACGATGCCGCCGCCGCTATAGATGCCGTTGATAATTTAGGCTACATCAATAAAAAGAAAGTAGCTATTGGTGGGCATTCTTATGGAGCATTTATGACCGCTAATTTGCTAACACATTGCAATCTTTTTGCTTGTGGAATTGCTAGAAGTGGCGCTTATAATAGAACATTGACGCCATTTGGGTTTCAAAGTGAACAACGAAATTATTGGGATATTCCATCGATTTACAATGAAATGTCACCCTTCATGAATGCTGATAAAATGAAAACACCATTGCTGTTAGTTCATGGCGATGCCGATAATAACCCGGGAACATTTACGCTGCAATCGGAGCGTTATTTTCAGGCCTTGAAAAATTTAGGTGCTCCTGTTCGATTGGTTTTGTTACCAAAGGAAGCTCATGGATATGTTGCTAAAGAAAACATTCTTCATTTGTTATGGGAGCAAGACCAGTTCTTGGAGAAATATTTGAAGAATTAAGTTAGCATTTAAAATAGACAAACCCTAAAATAACAACTTTTTAGGGTTTCTTTTTTAAATAAATTTCAATTCCGATTGCGACATTATTTTCGCTTTCAAAGAATACTTTCTTATTATGATAAATACTTTCAATTAGATAATGACTTCCCAAAAAATAAGTATTAGCAACCTGAACTTTTAGATCAGATTTTGCTATAATTTGTAATTGATTTGGATAAAGAAATTCGACGCTTCCATCGATTTCAATTTCATTTACATCACCAAAAAGCGATGCTACGTAATAGTTAGTTGGATGTTTATAAACAGTCGCTGGATTTCCGTGGGCAATAATTTTCCCTTCTTTTAACACGAGAACTTCATCGGCAAATGAAAGCACATCTGAACTGTCATGAGTCGCAAAAATGGTGGTAATTTGTTTTTCTTTTAAATAACCAAAGAGTTTTCTGCGCAAGCTGTTTTTTCTAAAATTATCAATATGACTAAAGGGTTCGTCGAGCAAAAGAACTTCTGGTTCCAAAGCCAAAACTCGCGCTAAGGCCACGCGTTGCATTTGTCCACCACTCAAATTTTTGGCTTTGATATTGGCAAAATCAGTCATTTCAACTAATTCCAAAAGTTCGGCTACCCGCTCTTGTTTCTTTTCGGAATAAATATTGGAGAGGTATTTACCTATATTTTCAGCAACGGTAATAAACGGCATCAAATCAAAATCTTGAGCCAAATACTTCATAAACTCCATTCCTGGAATCAGATGGTATTTTGGACCCAAAACTTCGGCAGTATTCCAAAATGTTTGTCCTTCCTCTAAATCGTATAAACCATAAAGTAGCTTGAGTAGTGTGCTTTTTCCGCAACCACTCTCTCCAATTAAAGCTAGACTTTTCCCTTTTTCTAATTCAAAAGAAAGTGCTTTGATTGTTGGTTTATCCCGATAAGAAAATGAAATGTTTTCGACTTTAAGCATCACATAAATTGAATTGCAAAATTGAACATTCTTTGGTGAATTAAAAAATATATTTAAAACCAGTTCAATATTCTTGTCGTAATGCTATTTAATTATAGATTTTAAAGGATACTTTATGAATTTAATGAAATTAGATTTACTTTTGCATACCTACTAGACGCTCAAAAAGAACGATTTATGAAATTGAAAATCTACATAACCATACTTTTACTAACCGTAATATGCGCAACTAATGCTCAGGTTGGTATCGGAACTACTGCTCCGAATGCCGCTTCGATATTAGATATTACGGCAACTAATAGTGGACTTTTGATTCCGAGGATTGCTCTGACAGGTGCCAGTGACATTACAACAATTCCGTCTCCAGTTACATCGCTTTTAGTTTACAATTCAGGATTTTCACCTAATGGTTATTATTATTGGAATGGCACAATTTGGGTACAATTGGCAATTGCAAATAATGCTTGGTCATTAACCGGGAATACTGGAACTAATAGTGCAACAAATTTTCTTGGAACTGCTGACGATAAAGATATTGTTTTTAGACGAAATAATATTAGAGCGGGTTATATTGGTGATGCAGTTTATGATTTAGTTACGTTTAATTCAAACAACGGAAATACTTCATTTGGCGCAAATACAATGCTAAATCCTACAGTTAATGTTGTTACACAAACAGGCGTACGTAATACAGGTTTTGGTGTGAATGTTATGCCTGGCTTATCAACTGGTATTAGGAATGTTGCAATTGGTGAATTCGCTTTATTTTCAAATACAATAGGAACGGAAAATACTGCTTCAGGTTCAGGTGCTATGTTCAGTAATGTAAGTGGCAAATTAAATGTTGCTATTGGAAGAAATGCACTTACTACGACAAACGCTGACAATAATACTGCTGTTGGTGCTGCTTCTTTAAGACAAAACTCTTCTGGAACAAACAATACTGCATTGGGTTTTGAAGCATTACGAAATGTAACTGGTTCTGGTAATGTTGGTATTGGCTATCAAGCGGGAAGGGCAGAAACTACTAGCAATAAATTATATATTGAAAACTCAAATGCAGATGCCTCAAATGCACTTATTTATGGAGAGTTTGACACCAATATTGTGAGAGTTAATGGAACATTGCAAATTAGTAACCCTGCTGCTGCACCAGGATATGCTTTACCCATTGTTAGAGGAACGAATGGTCAAGTGTTACAAACTAATGGTGCAGGAGGAACTGCCTGGGCAAATTCAATTAATAATTTTTCATTAACGCGAAGCACTTTGAGTGCCAATCAAGTTGTAAATGCTACAGGTTGGCAAAAAATTACCTTCGACAGTGTAGCTTTTGATTTGATTGGAGGTGAATTTGTAACTGGAACCAATAGATTTGTAGCAACCACAGCGGGTTATTATGAAATCAATGCAGGTTTTCACACTTTTAATAAAAATGATGCAGAACAATATGCTGTAGCTGTTTATAAAAACGGCATAGAATACCAAGAAACAGCAGCGCATCATTATGGTGACAAATTAATATCTAGAATAATAAATTGCACTTTAAATTTAGCCGTTAATGACTTTGTAGAAATATATATTTTTAACGGAAATGCGCCAACAACGATAGATGCCTTTAGTGGTAAAACTTATTTTGAAGTTAAACAAATTAGATAAAAAAGAGCGAGAACCTAAAATGGAGTCCTCGCTCTTAACAACCTAACCAATAAACTATCGTATTTCAATTAAGAAATGTATTTTTCGTAAGATTTTGTATCAATACGAGCTTTTAAATCATGTAACAAATTATACAGTCCAAAAAATGTTCTGTTGATGTATAAAAAGTGTTTGGAACCTCTGTTCCCATTCATTTTTCTAAGTTGCGTATCCTTTGAAAACTCTTCTCCCATTTGAGCAATCTTTCCAAAGAAATCTTCATCAGAAAAATCGAAATAATCGCCATGAAATGGTTTCGTAAACAAACTCAGTAAGTCATAAAATATTTTAGTAAAATACTCTATTTCTTTCTTAGAGTCATCTGCTCTTAAAATCTCTAATTCAAATAATTTTTCGTTAAATAAATCAGGATTTCCAATTATTTCTGGTCGAGCCAATTCAAAATACGGAAAATAGAATTCTTCTGGAACTTGTTTTATACAGCCAAAATCTATAGCAACCAAAGCATCCTCTTTATCAATCAAAAAATTACCAGGATGCGGATCAGCGTGCACTTGGCGTAAATGATGTATTTGATACATATAAAAATCCCATAACGCTTGACCAATTTTATCCCCTTTAATTCGGTCCTGATTGTGAGCTGTAAACTCAGAAAGATGCTCCCCTTCAATCCATTCCATAGTCAATATTTTCTCAGAAGAAAATTCGGGATAATATTTCGGGAAACGTAAATTATTGATTGATTTACACCATTCTGATATTTCTAAACTTTGTTTGAGTTCCAATACATAATCCGTTTCTTCTAATAATTTATTTTCAACTTCAATAAAATATTTTTCAGAATCTTTACCTTTCAAATTAAACATTCTCGTGGCAAATGGTTTTACCAATGCCAAATCAGAACTGATACTATCCGCTACTCCAGGATATTGGATTTTCACAGCAAGTTTTTTCCCATTTTTGGTTGCTTTGTGTACCTGACCAATACTGGCGGCATTCATAGCATCTGGAGTAAACGAATCGTATAATTCTTCAGGATATTTCCCTAAATATCTTTTAAACGTTTTTCTAACTAAGGGCGCAGACAAGGGCGGAACCGAAAATTGAGATAACGAAAACTTATCTACATAGGCTTGTGGCATGATGCTTTTGTCCATACTTAACATTTGAGCTACTTTTAGGGCACTTCCTTTGAGGTTTTTTAATCCGTCATAAATATCTTCAGCATTATTCTCGTTTAATTTATCTCGGTTCAATGAAGGATTTACTATTTTCTCGCCATAATAAGCTACGTAATTTCCACCAACTTTGAATCCGGTTTTAACTAATTGACTAGCGCGTTCTATTTTTCCAGTTGGAATTTTATCTAATGTCTTCATTGATGCTGAATTTATTTCAGTATTTATTTCATTTTTTCTTTCCAAAGAAATTTGCCTAAGTCAAACAAGCTTTCTAGTGGTTTTGTATCTAATAAATCGACAACCGTATTTACTGATTTTTCGATTAAAACATCGGTTTTTTCGAAACCTTTGGAAGTATCATCCATCCAAAACTTCAATAAAAATAAGAATTGCAACCACGCACCTTCCGAAAAAACGGGTTCAGTTACTTTTGAAAGCTTTTCATTACTATTTGAGGATTCTGATTGTATAATTGACACAATGAACTCCTTGAAATGGGTTCTCATACCTTTTAAATTTTTCAGATTTTTTAATCCTTCTTTATTTTCTTTTAATGAAAACAGAACATAACTCCTATTCAAAGTCAACAATTCAAAAAGGGTAAAATACAACGTAAGCAATTTATTTTTATCTGAATACGATTCAAATGCTTCTTCTTTTTGAATCGTGGTCACAGCATTTTCGAAAAATTTAATCCAAATAGTTTGTTTGATTGACTCAAACGAACCGAAAAAAGAATAAAAATCACTCTCTTCAATACTATGTTTTTTACAAAATGCAAAGACATTTTTTGGTTCTTCATTATGATCTAAGACATCACTCATGTATACTGAAATGATTTTGTTGTCGTCTATCATATCCTTCTTTGACTTTACTTGTTTTGCGGTTGCCATGATGCTGATTTTTAAGATAGTGTAAAGATACAGTTTGTTCAACTATTTATGTTAATATTTAAACAAAAAGTTTTGTTAAATTATTAACCCATAAAAAAAGCCGCCTTTTTGAGGCAGCTTTCTATCTTTATTTGAATTTCTAAAATTATTTTCCGGTCTGTGCGTCTTGTACCATTTTTTCATTCGCAGTTATTGCAAATTCTACACGTCTGTTTTGACTTCTTCCTTCAGGAGTGTCATTAGTAGCTATCGGATCAGCGATTCCTAAACCTATTGTAGTAAAACGTGAAGCACTAATTCCCTTTCCAGCTAAATAAGTTCTGACAGAAGCCGCTCTTTGGTCTGATAATTTCAAATTATATTCGGCCGAACCGGTACTGTCTGTATAGCCGTAAATTTGAATATTAGTATCTGGATATTGTCCAAAAACAGGAACCAATTTATCTAAATTAGCTTTTGCTCCTGAAGTCAATGTTGATTTATTGGTGTCAAAGCGTACTGCATTTTCTCCAAGAACCAATTTAATACCTTCTCCAACTCTTTCGACTTGCGCACCTGGCAACGCCGTTTGAATTTCACGAGCTTGCTTGTCCATTTTATTACCAATTACACCACCAGCCACACCACCAACAACACCACCAAGAACGGCTCCTAATGCTCCGTTTCCTCCTTTGCCTAAATTATTACCCAAAACACCACCAAGTATTGCGCCTCCAACAGCTCCAATGGCAGCTCCACGTTGGGTGTTATTTGTATTCTTTACAGATTCACAACCTGTGAATAGGCTTCCTAAAAGGAATAAACTTGCTAATGCAATTACTTTTATATTTTTCATATTGAGCTTAAATTTAGTTTCTATTAAATTGATATACAACATCAGTTAGTTTTCCGGCCACATTGATTTTATCAATAAGTTGGAAAGCATTTTCGTTAAGATTGGCAACTCTCAAAACATAGCCATCTTTCACTTTTTTGGATTTAGTTTCGTCCAAAATTTTCAAAACAAATTCGCCTTCATTATTAATAAACCAAGTAATTGGTGTATTGTATGCCGTACAATTTGAATTGTCTAAAGCTAAAACGCCTTTGTTATTATTTGAAATAAATTTCCATTTACTTCCAACAAAACATTTTGAATCTGCCAAATCAAATGACGTAACTTTAATAACATCGGAACCTGGGTAATTTACAGATGAAATAGTCCAATTTCCTTTCATTGCAACTTGTGTCTTGGAATCCAACCTGGTATTGGTAACCGATTTTGATTTACAAGATAAAATCAAAACAGATAACACACTTAGTAAAATAATTTTTTTCATGGTAATCAATTTATATAATGATATTGCAAATATACACAGATTTTTAATTTGGTTTTTATAAAATATTATAGAATTGTTGTAGAATTACTGTTAGCTTTTTACTGCGTCAATTTGTCATACCTATTGATTTTGGTATTGCTTTTGAATACTAAAATTTCAAAAATAATATAAACTAAATAATATAAATATGACAACAGGAAAAATTAATGTATCCGTAGAAAACATCTTTCCGTTAATCAAGAAGTTTTTGTACAACGACCACGAAATTTTCTTGCGTGAATTAGTATCAAATGCGACTGATGCAACATTAAAATTAAAGCATTTGACCAGTATTGGCGATGCTAAAGTGGAATACGGAAATCCGATTATTGAAATTAAAATTGACAAAGAAGCCAAAAAATTGCACATCATTGACCAAGGTTTGGGAATGACTGCTGAAGAGGTGGAGAAATACATCAACCAAATTGCATTTTCGGGAGCAGAAGAATTCCTTGAAAAATATAAAGATTCAGCTAAAGACTCCGGAATTATTGGCCATTTTGGTCTTGGTTTTTATTCTGCTTTCATGGTGGCTTCTAAGGTAGAAATCATTACAAAATCTTATAAAGAGGAGCCAGCTGCGCATTGGACCTGTGATGGAAGTCCAGAATTTACAATAGAACCGTCTGACAAAACTGAAAGAGGAAGTGAAATCATTCTACACCTTGCTGAAGATTCGTTAGAGTTTTTAGAAGATTATAAAATCCGTGAACTGTTAACGAAATACAATAAGTTCATGCCAATTCCAATTAAATTTGGAACAAGAACTGAAAAAATTGAACAGAAAAAAGGGGAATCTGTTGCCGAAAAGGATGTTGACAACATCTACACTGATGTTGAAGTGGACAATATTATTAATAATCCAAATCCAGCTTGGACAAAACAGCCCGTTGATTTGACGGATGAAGATTATAAAAATTTCTATCATGAATTGTACCCAATGCAATTTGAAGAACCATTGTTTAACATCCATTTAAATGTGGATTATCCCTTCAACCTGACAGGAATTTTATACTTCCCAAAAATGTCTGCCGATTTGCAGATGCAGAAAGATAAAATCCAAATGTACCAAAATCAAGTATATGTTACCGATAACGTGGAAGGAATAGTTCCTGAGTTTTTAGGAATGTTGAAAGGTGTAATTGATTCTCCAGACATTCCGCTAAACGTTTCGCGTTCCGGTTTGCAAGCAGATAGCAATGTAAAGAAAATATCGAATTACATCACTCGTAAAGTGGCCGATAAACTAAAATCACTATTCACAGAAAATCGGGAAGATTTCGAGCAAAAGTGGAACGATATTAAAATTGTATTGGAATACGGAATGTTATCGGAACCTAAATTCTATGAAAAATCAGGTGACTTCATCCTATATCCTTCAGTAAATGATAAATATTACACTTTAGCGGAACTGAAAGATGTAATAACAGCAAAGCAAACAGACAAAAACGGAAAATTAGTAGTTTTATATACTTCGAATAAAGATGCGCAACACGGGTACGTTGAAATCGCTAAAGAAAAAGGGTATGAAGTTATTTTAATGGATTCCCCGATTGTTTCCCATTTGATTCAAAAATTAGAAGCAGATAACGAAAACCTGACTTTTGTTCGGGTCGATTCAGATCATATCGATAAATTAATTCAAAAAGATGAAACTCAGATTTCTAAATTGTCAGAAGATGAATCAACGCAATTGAAAACGGTTTTGGAAGAAATTGTACCTAAAGTTAACTATTCTGTTCAATTAGAGGCAATGGATAGCACTGCAGCACCATTTATTATCACGCAACCGGAATTTATGCGAAGAATGAAAGAAATGAGCCAGTCTGGTGGAGGAGGAATGTTCGGAATGGGCAACTTCCCTGAAATGTATAATTTGGTTGTGAATACAAATTCAGAATTAGCTACAACAATATTAAATACTTCAGATAAATTGGTACAGGAAGGTTTGGTAAAACAAGCATTAGACTTAGCTAAAATCTCGCAAGGATTATTGAAAGGTGAAGAATTAACTGCTTTTGTAAAAAGAAGTTTTGAGCTTATCAAGTAAAAAGAGATAAGGAAATAGTAATAAGTAACCTGCGAGTGAAAGCTTGCAGGTTTTTTTACATTAATAAATTCACGACCTTCGTAATTCATAATTCGTAATTCACCATGACCCTTCACATAGAAACCCCCGCCCTACTTTTCTCGGCTACATCCTTAATTTTGCTTGCATATACCAATAGGTTTTTAACAATTGCACAAATCGTTCGTAGTCTAAAAAAATATTACGATGAAAACCGAGCAAAAAGTATTTTACTCCAAATAAAAAACCTTAACCTGAGACTTTCACTCATTCGCTACATGCAACTTTTTGGTGTATTATGCCTGTTTCTTTCGGTATTTGCAATGCTATGTTTATTCCTGGAACAACAAACCGTTGGTATTTATCTTTTCGCTGTGAGTCTACTTTGTTTATTAGTCTCGCTAGGAATTTCGTTTTGGGAAATTAGTATTTCAGTAACGGCATTGCGTTTGCATTTGAGTGATTTGATTGAGGAGGAAAAAAAATAACAAACTCACAAGCACTTACAAACAAATTTCTCGGTATTTACTATGGCAACTAGCTGCATGATATTGTTATTTATCAATAGTTTTATCAATTCAAGTTACTCCGTTTAATACTATTAAACCTCAATTGATTTAAAAGTATAGTGGCGCTGTTATGGCTAAACCTTAAACAGCTCCTTTGCTAGTATTCACATAGAATTATCTTTTTATACTATCATCGTTTTAATTTTTAAAAAAGTACTTCGTTAATAAACGGATTGCATTTTAAGTAAAGATTATTTCTTACTAATGAAATTAAAAATAGCTCCGATTTTTTATTGTTGACTAAATTCCATTATTCTCTCTTGAGCTTTTTAAAGCAAACCAGCTGAGTTGAAATTCTTCAATCAGTGTCTTCCTTTTTGAGCGCTTTAAAATCTCTTTTCATTATGATCTATACTGAAAAATTGATTTTACCTATGAATTAATAAAAGTCAAGACAATTAGTAAAAACAAAAAACCCTTTCATTTCTGAAAGGGTTTTAATTTTAAACTTAATTAAGAATTATCTTTTAATCACTCGTAATGTTTTCACTTCAGCACCTTGAGTTACAATTACATTGTATACTCCGGTAGCATAGCGATCTCCTACTTGTAATCCTGATACTTCGTCTGCATTAACCTCACGTTGTTCGATTAATTTTCCAGTCATATCATAAATAGCTACTGCTACTTTTTCAACGCCAGAAGTTGTTACATCTAAGCTAAAGTTTTCACTGAATGGATTTGGATAAGCTTTAACAGCCATCGCATTTTTAACCTCAGTAGTTTCAACTTTACAAGTAGATCCACCTCTTGTGATTGTGAATGTTGCACATACACTATCAGAGTTACAGTTTCCTGTGATGCTGTAAACAACTCTAACTGTACCTCCATAGGTCCAACTTGGTGCTACTCTACAATCTCCACTGAATACTGCACATGAACCACATCCTGAACTTACTGTTCTGAACTGAGCTAACCAATTAGCAAATGCACAATTAACAGCATATTGACTATTAAAACTTGTGTTTGCATAAGTTACGTTAGATGGTCCAGCAACATCTACTGCACCGCCAGCGGTAACTGTAAATCTTCTGGTAACAGTAAATGTACTTGATGATGTTGTTTGTCCACCACATGTAATAGTAGTTTGACCACAACCATTGTTTGATCTATATGTCCAAGTAACATCTGCATAACCTCCACATGCTGAAGGTATAGTACATGATGAAGCATTGTTAGTCAATGTTCCACCACTACATCCGCCACTCACTGTAGTTGAGCAAATAAATGCTGCCCATGCTGCATTAACTTGTGCTTGAGTTCTACATGCAGGTAAACAAACATTGCTACCGGCATTAATTGTAACTGCTGATGCAGATGCAACTGTAAATCTCTTAGTACATGTTTGTGTTCCATTTGTTGAAGATAGACCTCCACATGTTACTACTTGACCACAGTTGTTATTTGTTCTGTATGTCCAAGTAACATCTACAAAACCTCCACATGCTGCTGGTGCAACGGTTGGTGCATTGTTTGTCAATGTTCCTGCGCTACATCCGCCACTTACTGTAGTTGAAGCTAAGAATGAAGCCCATGCTGCATTTACTTGTGCTTGTGTGCTACAAGCTGGAACAGTTACGTTAGTTCCACAGTTAAGAGTTGCTGCTGGAGCAGCTGTCACTGTAAATCTCTTAGTACATGTTTGCGTTCCATTTGTTGAAGATAGACCGCCACAAGTTACTACTTGACCACAGTTGTTATTTGTTCTATAAGTCCAAGTAACATCTACAGAACCTCCGCATGCTGCTGGCGCAACAGTTGGTGCATTGTTTGTCAATGTTCCAGCGCTACAACCACCACTTACAGTAGTTGAAGCTAAGAATGAAGCCCATGCTGCATCAACTTGAGCTTGTGTGCTACAAGATGGTACAGTTACATTACTTGCACAGTTAAGAGTTGCTGCTGGAGCAGCTGTCACTGTAAATCTCTTAGTACATGTTTGTGTTCCATTAGTTGAAGTTTGACCATTACAAGTAACGGTTTGACCACAGTTACTATTTGTTCTGTAAGTCCAAGTAACATCTATAGAACCTCCACATGCTGCTGGTGCAACAGTTGGAGCATTGTTTGTCAATGTTCCTGCGCTACATCCGCCACTAACAGTAGTTGAAGCTAAGAATGAAGCCCATGCCGCATTTACTTGTGCTTGTGTGCTACAAGCAGGCACAGTTACGTTACTTGCACAGCTTAATGTTACAGCTGGTGGTGTAGCAACCGTGAATCGTTTAGTACACGATACTGAATTAGTGTTGTTTGCACAACCTGATTGTTGTCCACAAGTACTAACAGTATAAGTCCAAGTTACATCTACATAACCACCACAAACTGAAGGTGCTGAAGCAGAAGTTCTTGTTAATACTCCATTACATCCACCTGAGGCAGTTGTAGAAGCCAAGAATGAATTCCATGCTGAAGTTATTTGAGTTTGAGTACTACAAGCTGGAACAGTCACATTATTTCCACAGTTGAACACTACTTGAGATGGAGGTGTTACTGTGAATGTTTTAGTACATGTTCTAATTGTTCCACATAATGAAGTGTAAGTCCAAGTTACCTGAGTAGAACCTCCACATAATGATGGTGCTGTTGCAGGTGCATTGTTTGTCAATACTCCATTACATCCACCACTTGCTGTAGTTGAACATAAGAACGCAGCCCAAGCTGTATTTACTTGTGATTGTGAACTACAAGCTGGAACCGTTTTGTCTGTTCCACAGTTGAAGACAACTGCTGGTGCAGGTGTTACTGTGAATGTTTTAGTACATGTTCTAATTGTTCCACAAGATGAAGTGTAAGTCCAAGTTACTATTCTAGATCCACCACATGATGGAGGTCCAGTAACTGCAGGACAATCATTTGTTAAAACTCCTTGACATCCACCACTAGCTGTAGTTGAAGCAATAAATGCTGTCCAAGCTAAATCTATCTGTGCTTGAGAAGTACATGCTGGAATTATAACATCAATTCCACAGTTGAATACAACCGGAGCTGGCGAAGCAACTGTAAATCTTTTAGTACAAGATTGTGTTGCAGTTGTTGAAGTTGAACCTCCACAGTTTAAAAAGTGGTTATCAACAGTTCCGTTATCAAAATTTTCATTGATTGCAGTAGCTGCTTCATTAATTTGCGATAAAGTATATTGCGATGAACATCCTCCAATAACATTATTAGCTAATTGCAAAAAGTTAGCAACTGTCATACCTTGAAAAGTACCTGATTTGATAGTTAAAGAACCAAAACTTGTACTACTAGTAGAAAAATTAGGGTCGTACACATCAAAACCAACAGCTAAAGTAACAGCAAGAAGTTGAGAAGACAATACACCACGACTAGTTGTTGGGTCAATAACATTACCCGAAAGTAAAGCTGGCGAACCACCTGCAGGTAAGTAAGTTCTAACTGCATTTGAGGAATTGAATGTAAGTGTATTACTGCCACATCCAATTACTACTCCATCAGGGAAAGCTCCATCAAAATTTGCATCTCTGTAACATCCTGGATTATTTCCATTACAATTTGTACCCCAACCACCAATGGTGAAAGTTTTAAACTGTCCTTCACAATCATTAGGCTGACCACATGGATTACTAGCATTATAGGTCCAAGTAACATCTACATATCCTCCACAAGCATTAGGAGCAGATGAAGGTCCATTGTTCGTCAATGTACCTGCATTACATCCACCGCTAGCAGTAGTTGAAGCTAAGAATGAAGAATATGCTGCATCAACTTGAGCTTGTGTGCTACATGCTGGTACATTTACATCAATTCCACAATTAAATTCAACAGCTGGTGCTGGTGTAATTTCAAATGTTCTTGTAATTGAAATACCTTCATAACATTTATCAGAAACTGTATAAGTAACTGTTACTGTTCCTCCACAATACGCTGGTGCTTGTGCTTCTCCAAAGCTTCCGCTTGGTGCACATCCACCTGTTACTGTAAATCCTGCTAACCATGCATTATATGCTGCATTTGCTGCTGCTTGGTCTGCATAAGTACAGGCACTTGCTGAACTGTTTGGTGATGTTGTTACAACAACAACTGGTGCTGGTGTAATTTCAAAAGTTGCAGTATAGC
>JBBRET010000008.1:0-86218 GCA_038202695.1 Flavobacteriales bacterium | reverse complement strand
TATGACACCCAACATGCCATTATTTGCCGCAATATACTTTATGACTTCTTCATTTGTTTTTAATGAAAATACATTTTTCTGATTTACAACATCAACACCAGAAATTTCAGAAAGGTACCTAACTGTTCCCGAATTGGCATTGTCAAAAACAATTCCTTTTATACTAGTACTGGGTTTACCTTTAATAAAATCGAGAATATCTTGCAAAGCCACGAGGGAATCGTTGTTAGTCTTATTTTTAATAAAAGCTACTGCATCTGTTGCGAATGCTGTTATTCTTGGCGTTATCGTTTTAGATTTGAAAACTTTCTGTTCTTTTTCTGTCAGAGGTCTAGTTAAGATTGCGATTTTCGCAGTATCGTTGAGCAATGCATTAACAATTTCAGTTTCTGATTGAGAGACTAAGTGCAATTTTGCTTGATATTCAGTTTCAAAAACTGCTTTTTCATCTTCTATTATTGGTAGTATTGACTCATCAACATACAACGTTGCTTTGCCTTGCAAAATTGTATCTATCTTATCATTATCAGTCTTTTTACAAGAAAAAACGAATAGAAGTGTTAACAAGGCAAAACCAATAATTATGGTGGTTATTTTATTCATCATCTAAATTATTCAAGCGTTTTACTTGAGTTATAAAACGCAAAAAACCAAATAATAGTATTAAGCAACCTACAATAACTTGCATGTTATTGGGCAAATTTAATTTTAATTTATTCCAGAATAACAAGAGCCCGCCCAATAAAGAAAAGGCTATGAAATTCAATAAGCTAATAACGAGAAGAAATCGCGTTTTGGGCGATTTCTTCTTGAAATTTTCTATGATTTTTGACATCATTTATTCTGCTGATTGTATGGAGATCGGTAGTGAATATTGTACCCTAACTTTTTTTCCATTTTGTTCTCCTGGATTCCATCTTGGGCAAGATTTCAAAACTCTGATTGCTTCTTTTCCAGTTCCGTAACCAATATCTCTCAGTACTTTAATGTCTGTAAGCGAACCGTCTTTTTCAACTACAAAGGTTACAAATATTTTTCCTTTCAAACCTTCTTCTTCTGGCACTTGGAAGTTTTTACCAATGAATTTGTAAAATTTCTCCAATCCACCAGGGAAATCTGGCTTTACTTCGATTCCTGCCGTATTGTAGATTTGATTATCATCCTCAACTACACTGGGTCCGTTTCCAACAGGCTCAACACTTAGTTGTGCATCTGGATCTCCTTTAATAGTTTCAGCTCCCAATTTTTTATCTACAATATCTTTAATCTTAGGTGGTTCTTCAACTACTTCCTCCGCTTTAGCCACAACTGGTTTTACAAATTTAACCTGATCCACTTTTGGTGGTGGTGGTGGTGGTGGTGGCAGATTTTCAGGTGGTTTCTCCTTAGGAGGTAATTTTACCGTAGTTATTTTTTGATCTAAAACAGCTTCATCTGAACTATCTGGAATTAAATTAGCCAATACAGGAATACTAACCAAGAAAGTGAATATAACACCACCAATAATAAATGACTTAATAGTTGTCTTACCATTTGTTTTTCTAAGCTCATAAGCACCATATAACTTATTTCGTTGTTCAAAAACGATATCGAGCCATTGATTTCTTAATAAATCTAATTTCATGTCTTTTCTTTTTTAATTAGATTAAGGATTAGGTGTTGTTCCTTCTACAGGAACTGCAGATTTAGTTGCTCCTTCTATCAATTTACTTTCTTCAGGAGAAAAATCATTTACAATTGCGTAAGTTGGAACATTTGTGATTGCCATTTCATCTAGTACGTCAACTAAATTTCTATAGTTAGATTTTTTGGTAGGTTTTATTATCACAATCATTCCCTGATCTGGTTTGCCTTTAGCTGTGCTGTATGCAAGAACAGCTTTTTTCTGCTCCAATAAAACTTTACGAAGACCATCTTTTCCATAAGCTACACTTTTGGGAGCAAGTTTTGGGGTCGCTAAAAATCCTCTAAAAACCTTAACTTGATTGTTTGCGCCCATCAAAATTGTCAAGGTACGATTTTCATCTACTTTTTGTTCAATTTTATCTTCTGGTTTATCCTCTTTATCTGGCAAACCCAAATTCATCGATTGGGGTTTAGACAAGGTCGTGGTAAGCATAAAGAAAGTAATTAATAAGAAAGCTAAATCAACCATAGCCGTTAAGTCGACTTTAGAGTTTTGTTTTTTACTTCTTACCTTTCCACTGCCCTTTTTACCACCTCCACCGTCGGTATTTAATTCAGCCATTTAGTATGTTTTTAAAATTATTGTTCTTTTCCTCTCAACCCAGTAACTAAACTAAAGCTATTGATTTTTTGATTTTGCAAAATATCCATAACTTTTTTGATTATGGGATACTCTTCTTTGGCATCACCTTTAATGGCGAGTTGCAATTCTTTGTCGTGAAGTTCAATATTCGCAAGTCTTGCATTCTGAACCCAGTCTGCTAATTGATTATCTAGAGAATCTCTAGGGATTCCTGGTTGCTGAACATTTTTCCTATCTGCAGGTTTCATATCCAGAATCTGTTTAAGATTCTGAACTGGAACGCCAAAACTTTCCATTATTGCAAATTTACTTTGTTCCTCATCTGAAAATTTAACGCCATATTTGTTACCCATTAATTCTAGGGTTCTCACACGGACATCTTTTCCTTTGACATCAAAAAACACTTTTCCATTTCCAACAGTTAAAGTAGCCAAATCTTTTTCGGGTAACTTAGTCTGAACTGTAGATGCTGGTGTATCAACAGGCATTACTTCAGGAACTTTAGCAGTAGCAGTCAAAATAAAGAAGGTAAGCAAAAGGAATGCAACATCACACATCGCCGTCATGTCGGTGGATGTTGACTTTTTTTTCATTTTTATTGCCATTGTTTTAAATATTATTATTGATAATGAATATCAAAATTATTGTTTTAAACTACCTCTAAAATTTCTGTAAGTATTAACGATTGTTGTACCTGCCTCATCAATTGCATAAGTCAGACTATCAATTTTAGAAGTAAAGAAATTATAAGCGATAATTGCCAATGCAGAAGTTGAAATTCCAGTTGCAGTGTTAATCAATGCTTCAGAAATACCATTTGCAAGTTCAGCCGAATCAGCTCCACCACCACCTGCTAATCCAGCAAATGCTTTAATCATACCTGTTACTGTTCCTAACAAACCTGCTAGTGTACCTAAAGAAACTAATGTCGATAAAATAGTCATGTGTTGCTCCAACATTGGCATTTCTAATGAAGTTGCCTCTTCAATTTCTTTATGAATTGTTTCTGCAGCTTCTTCGCTATTGAATCCTTCTTTTTTAACATCTTGGTATTTAACTAATGCAGAACGGATAGCATTTGCAACAGAACCTTGTTGTTTGTCACAAGCTGCAATAGCTTCGTCAATGTGTCCACCTTTAATACTAGATTGTACACTTTTCATAAATGCATCTAATTTTCCTTTACCTGTAGCTTTAGTTATTACAAAATATCTTTCGAATGAGAAAGCAACTACCATTAACAATAAGCCCATTAAAACTGGTACAATTGGTCCACCTTTGTATACCATTGCTAAATAATTTCCTTTTAGTGGCGACCCGGTATTTACACCACCTTCAAAATTAGATCCTGCTCCCATAATAAAGTTCCATACAAGAACCCCAACTATTACAGATGCTACAATCACAATTCCAGAGTACATTCCTCCTAAGTTAGAACCACTTTCTTTTTTAACGTTTGCCATTTTTTTAATTTTTAAGTTTTAAATAATTTATAAGTTATAGTTGTAATAAACTTGATTGGTAGCAAATTTAATTTTTTACTTGTAATAAAAAAACTTTTTTTACTTTTAATACAATATCGATATAATTCTCAAAAAACAAGTGATTGCACCATTTGAAATAAACCCCTAAAATAAAACAAAAACTTTTTGTTTTTTTACAATTTTAATGCATAATCAACAACCATATAACGCAAAAAAGCTTGAAACCGTATTTCAAATGGAATGTTTTTTAATGTTAAATCTAAGGTTTAAATCACTTTTAAGTAAAACAATTAACATTTTGTAAAAAATTACCTAGTATCACTATGTACCTCTGAATTGCTTTTTTCTTGCTAACTACCCTAGTTACAACAATATCTATAGAACCCATACTAACCCGCTTTGTATTAAAATTGAATGCGGATTTTAGTTTTACAACATGAAAGTAGATTAGACTCCTTACAGGATTTTTTTTGATACAACATTATGAATAAGATTTGGGCCCGCAGAACCAAATACTGTATAGGTAATGCAATTTACAAAAAGATTCGATTAGTATGGCTTGTCTAAAGTCAAATAACATAGGCAGTTTTGAAAAAAAATAGTATTTTGCAACATCTTTACACACTAAATTACATTTAATGGCTACAGCATCTGAATTCAGCAAGTACATAAACGAAGGTTATGCTTCAAAAGGAGCGAGTATTGTTCTTGGTGGTGCAATTTTTAACGGAGAAACGGTCGCCGATACTTTTGTAAAAGTTCCGCTGAAAACGTTAAACCGTCACGGACTGATTGCAGGAGCAACCGGAACAGGGAAAACAAAAACTATACAGGTTTTATCGGAGCAATTATCTTCTGCAGGGATTCCAGTTTTAATGATGGATATCAAAGGAGATTTCTCTGGAATTGCCAAAGAAGGAGAAGAAAAAGCATTTATCACTGAGCGTCATGCTAAAATCAACATTCCTTATGCAACGGCCTCTTTTCCGGTAGAGTTGATGTCGCTTTCGCAACAAAATGGCGTTCGTTTGCGAGCTACAGTTTCAGAATTTGGACCTGTATTGTTTTCCAGAATTCTAGATTTAAATGATACGCAGACCGGAGTAGTATCGGTTATATTCAAATACTGTGATGACAATAAAATGCCGTTATTAGATTTGAAAGACATCAAAAAAGTACTTAATTACATTACAGAAGAAGGAAAAGAAGAGATTACAGAAAATTACGGAAAAATTTCAACAGCCACTACCGGAATAATTCTGCGCAAGATTATCGAATTAGAGCAACAAGGTGGCGATTTGTTTTTCGGCGAAAAGTCTTTTGAAATTGATGATTTGATGCGCATTGACGAAAACGGAAAAGGCTACGTGAACATCATCCGCTTGACGGATATACAGGACAAACCGAAATTATTTTCGACTTTCATGCTGAGTTTATTAGCAGAAATTTACCAACAAATGCCCGAAAAGGGAGATTCAGATCAACCAGAATTAGTTATTTTTATTGACGAAGCGCATTTGATTTTTAATGAAGCCAGCAAAGCGTTGTTAAATCAAATTGAAACCATCATTAAACTAATCCGGTCAAAAGGTATTGGCGTTTATTTTGTAACCCAAAATCCTATGGATGTACCTGCTAGTGTTTTGGCGCAATTGGGATTAAAAATACAACATGCTTTACGAGCGTTTACTGCAAATGACCGACAAGCCATCAGGCAAACTGCCGATAATTACCCAACATCCAACTACTATAAAACCGAAGATGAATTGACTAGTTTGGGAATTGGAGAAGCTTTTGTAACGGCATTAAACGAAAAAGGTATTCCAACACCATTAGCAGCCACGATGATGCGAGCTCCAATGAGTAGAATGGATGTATTGAGTGCTGCAGAGATTGCCGAATTCAACGCTAAATCGAAATTAGTAAAAAAATATGCGGAAGAATTGGACCGTGAAAGCGCTTATGAACTTTTAACAAAAAAAATTGAAGATGCCAATCAGCAAGCAGAAGTGCAAGCAGAAGAAGAAACTAAAGCTGAATCTAAAAAAAGCAGCGAACCGAGTACGGCTACCGTAATTGGGAAATCTGTGGTTAAAGTGGTTACTAGCGCGACTTTTATTCGAGGTGTTTTTGGTGTTTTAAGTAAACTGTTTAAAAAATAATAAAATTGCGACTTGTATACGAGATAGTTTTAAACCATGGAATAAACGGACTATGAAAAAATACCTCATCCAAAAAAATCCATTTGTAGTTCCGACTACTGACGGGAAATTAATTGAAGAGCATCACGGAATTCCAACAACTGGAAATGCTGAAATCTCAATTGCACACATGATTGCACCACCAAAATGGAGCGAGCCTTTTCAAACTCCAGAGTTTGAGGAATACACCTATATCATTTCGGGGAAAAAGCAATTTATAATTGAAGACGAAATCTTAATTCTTGAAACAGGCCAATCGATCAAAATTGAAAAGAATACACGAGTACAATATTCCAATCCGTTTGACGAACCTTGTGAATATATTGCGATATGCAAACCCGCATTTGATTTTACTAAAGTGCATCGGGAAGAATAAATTCTAGCCCAGATAGCAGCGAAAATCCTTTTTAGGATTTGCAAAATCCTAAAAAGATTGTAGTGTATAGCTGGAAAAAGCTCCTAAAACTATTTCAATAAACTAATGATTTTGTTTTCTACTTCTTGACTATTCCATTTTTCTTCGATATTTTCAAGTTGCATGATTTCGTCCATGATTTTGTTTTGAAAATCGCCAATGGCAAGCGCTTCTGAATAAGGTTGAAGGCTAAAGGTAACCCTGCTGTATAAAGGCATCCATTTATCGGGATGTTTGTCGGAGAACCATTTCTCTATTTTTTTTTGCAATAAGAAATTTTCATCAGCTGTTTTGGAGCTCATTTCCATAAAATTGCGAAATGAAAGTTCTGTTATAGCATCAGCATTTGGTTTTCTAGATATTTCATATTCTTTAAAAATTGTTTCCCAATCATCTCCATATTTTGACATCATTTCATTTAAAATGGTAATGTCTTCAAAACCAGAATTCATGCCATGACCATAAAATGGCACTATAGCGTGAGCAGAATCGCCGATTAGAGCAACTTTATCACCGGATGTCCAAGGAAAACATTTCATCATGACCAAATAACTCGTTGGATTTTTAAAAAAATCTTCTACTAAATCGGGAATAACTTCTTTGGTATCTGGAAAGTAGTTGGCAAAGAAATCGACCAAGGTGGCTTCGTCTTTTAATTGCTCAAACGAATTTTCTCCCTCAAAAGGCATAAACAACGTACAGGTAAACGTACCGTCTAAATTGGACAAGGCCATTAGCATAAAATTGCCTCTTGGCCAAATATGAAGTGAGTTTTTGTCTATTTTATGGGTCCCGTCTAGATTAGCCGGAATATGCAATTCTTTGTACCCGATTTTCATGAACTCTTGCGTGTAATTAAACATGCTCTGACGCTGCATTCGGTGACGGATTCTTGAGAATGCCCCATCGGCTCCAAAACATTTGTCGTATTTTAGTTCGGTCCACTCGCCTCTTTCGGTCTCCCCAATATGTAAAGTAGCATCGGATAAGGTAACGTCCCAAATTTTATGTTCAAAGAAGAATTCAACGCCAGCTGCTTCTGCCAAGTCAATCATTCTGCGATTTAAAACACCCCGTGATAACGAGAAAATAGCTTCGCCATCTTTTCCGTAATATTGGTAATTGAGCTTGCCATCTTTTAAATGAATTGCGCGTTTGTCGACCGGAATTCCGATTTTACGAATTTCATCATCCAAGCCAACATCTTCTAGGGCTTTCCATCCGCGATTTGACATCACTAAATTGATAGAACGACCAGAAAATTCAACTGTTCTTATATCGGGACTTCTGTCATACACATGTACAGTATGCCCTTGTTTTTTGAGATAGATTGCTAATAAAGTTCCAACTAAGCCCGAACCTACAACAGCAATTTTTTGAGGAGTTTGCATTTATTTTTACTAAACGGTTTTGCAAATTTAATTAATAGGCTTGAAAAGCTACTGTTTTTTTGACTTATTCTTTCGGTTTAAAAACCAGCTTAGTACTAGTCTTAATAATTTCTGCTTTGTTGAGTTTCATTTTTCTGAACTTTCCTTTGACAAATAAATCGGCTTGGTCGTCATAATGTTTGCTCAAAGGATTTCCGGATTGACCGGTCGGCAATACACTCCAACTATTCTCGATATCAGAAAAATCAATGATTCGTCTTGTAGAGGGTCCCCCTTTTACTTGTATTTCAGTCTCATCAGCGTAAGTAAATAATTGGTTGTCAATAACCTCATTGCTTCCAGCGATACCAAAGGAACCTACATTGAAAAACTTGCTAAATAGCTTGACTTTGCCTATTGGATGTTGGAAGGTTACTTGATGCACTTTCTCCCATTGCCATTGATTGACATTGGGACCTAATTGATTTTCTAAAGATGCTATTGCTTTTTTGAAAGACTGCGTAAGGATTTCAGATTGGGTTTCTATTTTATCTTTTGTCTTGATGTTGTCCCACCAAACTGAATTAGCATTCTGACTTTGCGCTTCAATAGTTTGCTTTATAATATGTGTACTTAATAACAATTTGAAATTATCGGCTCCGAATTCGTCTTCAAAAGTATCTTTCAAATAAAAATAAAGCCATTTGTTGTAAATACTTGGCGCAATATCTTGTTTATTGTGAGTTGCTTTCCATGTTTTTAAAACCGTCAAAGCGATTTTCTCATTACTAGAAAGTTTGGAGGTATTTAAAGGCTGTGTCATATTGGCTACAATGGTTTTGGCTGTTGCCGATGTGTTGTCGGTTATCATCTTGCTTACATCTTCTTTGGTCCAATTGTTTTTTGGAGCCAATAATCCGTCAATACGAAGTGCTCGGTCTTTTGGAAGGTAATAACCAGGATATAAATAGCCATCAATAGCTTCGGGTTGGTTGTTGGAAGTATAGACATAATTCCAAGGCGGATTTATAGCGGATGGGTTTTTGGCAAACGGAATAAACTCTTTCCGATCATCAATTCCGTTGGTGCCATTGAGAATAAAATTTGTATTAACACTTTTGTCAACTTTATACAATTTCCCCGAAGTGATCCAAGCGATATTCCCTTTGGCGTCGCCATACATGATGTTTAATCCAGGCGCTTTAATGAGTTCAATATTGTTGTGAAAACTTTCTAAATTTTTAGCATGCGATAATTCATAAACGGCATCCAAAATATGGTTCTTTGGTTGGGTATATATCCAAGACATGGCGACCGGTTTCTCTGAATTTAAACCGTCTAATACTCCGTTTACAATAGGTCCGTGTTGAGAAGTTTTTACATTAAATTTCACATCAGCGCTGTCTTTTACCTTAATGGTTATTTGTTTGTAAGTGTAGTTTTTATAGCCCTCAATAGTTTTATATTGTTTATCGTTGTTTGGATTGTCTTCCTCCTGAAAGAAATCGACGTCGTCATTTTCAAACATGGTTAAGCCATAGGCATAATTATGATTGTGTCCTAAAAGCGGAAAAGGAGTTCCGGCAATATAATACCCGTATATTTCATAATCTGGGCAAACGATATGTGCTTCGTACCAAGTTCCGGGTTGCGAATACATAATGTGTGGATCGTTGGCCAAAATCACTTTACCATTTTTAGTTTTGGCTCCACCAATTACCCAGCTGTTGCTTCCTATAAAAGCCGGAACGGGCGATGATTCTAGTAAGTTGGCTAGCGATTTGGCCATGGTAGAATACTCTTTATAATTGCCTTTGAATGATTTTAATTGTTTGGTCCCGAATTCGCCTTGAATACCAAAGTCTTGCAAATATTTCATTCCGAAACGATCGCGAATATCCGTTAACAAGGGATCTGTTTTTTGGGCCATGGCAAAACTAAAAGACATAAATCCGAAGATGTTGTAAACATCTTTTAAAGTGAACTTTTCTTGCTTGATTCCAAGTAACCGCAATTCAACTGGAGTAGTTCCGTTTTCTATATATTGATTTATTCCATCCAAATAGGCATTGGCCAAAATAAACGTTTGCTCGTTTTTATGGAGAGCAGCGACCGCTTGTATAGCGTTTTCTTCAATGCCGATACTAGCGAAAAATTTATCTGTTTTTAGCGCCGGATTACCAAAGATTTCTGAAAGCCTTCCCGGAGCGATACGTCGCATAAGTTCCATTTGCCATAACCTATCTTGAGCATGAACATAGCCTAAAGTGGTCATGGCATCTTTTTGGGTTTCAGCATAAATATGTGGCACTCCATACTCATCAAAATAAACGGTAGTCGTTTTAGCTAAACTTGCTAAGTTTTCTTCTCCTTCGTATTTTGGCTTTGTGGTTTGTAGGTACCCTATAAATGCTATAATAATGATTGCTATTGTTGTTAATAGGATCAGGAGGAATTTCTTTAGGCGTTTCATAGTGTTGCTCTTGGTGAAACAAATATAGTAAATTGTCGTTATCAAAACTTTGATGCAACGTGGCGGTTTGTTTCTGGGGGAATGCATTCTCGAACTTGATTTTTTGTATTTTTATAGACGTGAAATAGTTGAACCACAATTTTAAAACAAAATCTATGAAAAGAAGAGCTTTTTTGACCCATACTAGTCTAGCCGTCGCTGGCATAACTTCCACATTATTAGTTGCTTCTTCTTGTAATGAAAAACAACCAGAGTCAACAATGGCATCCAATACCAATGCTGTTGAAGATGATTTTGAGTTGAATGAATTAAGTGTAGCTGAACTTCAGGACAAAATGGCTAAAGGTGCGTATACCTCGGAACAGATTACCAAATTGTACCTTGATCGCATTGAAGCCCTAGATAAAAACGGGCCAAAACTAAACGCGATTATTGAGCTCAATCCAGATGCAGTGGCTATTGCAATAGCTATGGACAGAGAACGCAAAGACGGTAAAATAAGAGGTGTGTTACATGGTATTCCGATATTGATAAAAGACAATATAGACACCGCAGACAAGATGATGACCACTGCTGGAGCACTTGTTTTAGAGGGAAATATAGCAACAAAAGACGCCTTCATTGTACAGCGATTACGGAATGCTGGTGCAGTATTATTGGGGAAGACCAATTTGAGTGAATGGGCAAATTTTCGTTCCACCAGTTCTTGTTCTGGGTGGAGTAGTCGAGGTGGACAAACCAAAAACCCATACATCTTAGATCATTCTCCTTGTGGATCTAGCTCAGGCTCTGGTGCAGCGGTAGCCGCTAATTTATGTGCTGTTGCTGTAGGCACCGAAACTGACGGCTCTATTACTTGTCCAGCATCCGTGAGTGGTGTTGTTGGTATTAAACCCACTGTTGGCTTGGTTAGTCGCTCTGGAATCATACCCATTTCGAGCACGCAAGATACGGCTGGACCATTAACCAGAACAGTAACCGATGCTGCTTTATTATTGGAAGTTTTAGCAGGTTTTGATGCAACTGATGGAGTAACTAAGGAAAGTGTTGGTAAAGCAACCCAGTATACAAAATTTCTAAAAACTAACGGATTGCAAGGCAAAAGAATTGGTGTAGAAAAGAAAAAGTATAGCAATCAATTCCTTAATGAATTACAAGAAAAAGCATTGGAGGTACTTAAAAAACAGGGAGCCACGATAGTGGAAATTGACTATTTAGATAGCATCAATGCTTTAGGAAAAGATGAACTTGAAGTGATGCAATATGAGTTTAAAAATGGCGTTAACCAATACTTGGCTTCTGCAAATGCAAAAGTAAAAACTCTTACTGAAGTTATTGCTTATAATAAACAACATGAAGACAAAGCCATGCCAACCTTCAAACAAGAAATTTTGGAAATTTGTGAAATTAAAAACGGATTGGATGATGCTGGCTACAGCAAAGCATTAGCTAAAAGTTATAATGGTGCTAAGCAAATTCTAGACAACATCCTTCAAAAAAACAAACTCGATGCGATAACCGGTTTAACAATGGGACCATCCTGTAGTATTGATACTATTTATGGTGACCGTTGGGGTGATGTCTTCTTAACAAGTCCTGCGGCTATGAGTGGGTATCCACATATCAGTGTTCCTTGCGGGAAAGTGTATGAGTTGCCTGTAGGTATATCGTTTTTCAGTAGTGCTTATCGCGAAGGAGAAATTATTTCCATGGCATATGCTTATGAACAAGCTAGTAAACATCGTGTAAAACCAACCTTTACTAAGTCTTTTTTGAGATAATGTTTTTAAATAAGAAACCCAGCTTATGCTGGGTTTCTTAATAAAAGGATTTACCTTCTCTTATTTCTTTTTGTCATCTATAATAGCTCCCGTTCCGGCTCCTAATCCAGCTCCAGCTAATCCACCAATAATGGCACCTTCCCCTTTTTTCTTGCTGATAACTGCACCTGTTATGGCTCCAACTCCAGCTCCAATCACAGCACCTTTGGCAGCACCACTCCATTTTTTTCTAGTCGTACTGGTTTTAGTGGTGGTAGTTTGATTGATAATTACAGGTTTCGCTTTTTCGTTTACCAATTGCATAGAGTCAATAATATGTTGTTTTTCGGCTACTTGCTTCATAGAATCAATTGTAACTTGTTGTATATCATCTGCCACCATTCCTTGCTTATCCGTATTTTTACAAGAACTTAAACTCAAAACTCCAATGGCTGCTATAATCATTACTGCATTTTTCATACTTTTAAAATTTAAAGTTATTAAGCAAAGTAATGTTATTAAAGTCAGTACTCATTTACAAGATTTTGACTAAAACTTATAGAATTTTAATTTAATTGACAAATTCTAATATATCACCTGGTTGACACTCTAATGCTTTACAAATAGCTTCAAGAGTACTAAAGCGTATAGCTTTTGCATTTCTTGTTTTTAAGATGGACACGTTTGATAAAGTCAAATCAACTTTTTCTGAAAGCTCATTTAATGACATTTTAAACCGGACACATCTCGAACTAGTTGGACTAAAATAGACCCTTATGGTACACACAATTATATTTTAAGAATCATCATTGTCGAAAGGAAACCTCCGAAAAATAGTACCTGAGATACTGGCGAAAGAATTAGTAGTAAAGACAGCGGAATCAACTATGAAATTGGAGATTGAAAATTGCAAAACCAATTAAATCGGAATCAACACTCGATACAGTTCACAAACTAGAGTAAATGACCAAAATTTTATTTGAAAGAACCTTTATTCAAAAAAATAATGTAGTTTTATTCACAAATTTGAAATCTAATTATTCAAAATTTGGCGCAAGAATTCTGAAAACAAACGATGAATTTAAAAGTGCATTAAAGTACTAGAAATTTGAAACTGCCTTAAAAAGACAATTATGACATTTAAAAATAAACTAAAAAGAATTATCAATAAGCTTCCGTATATAAAGACCCTAAGCCAAGAAAACCAACAATTTAAGAAGAATGCTTGTTTTCCAGCCGGACATTATTATTCCACTATAATCTCAGTTGAAGATGTAAAAAAAAGGGAGGCTTCTATTTGGGAAAATGAGGCTGTTGATGGAATAATGGGAATTAATCTAAGAACAGAAAATCAAATTGAATTAGTAAAATGTTTTGATACCTACTATAATGAAATTCCGTTTAGTGATAAAAAAAATGATAATTGCAGATACTATTTTGACAATGGTTTTTATTCCTATACAGATGCAATATTTTTATATTCTGTTATAAGACATTATAAACCAAAGCAGATTATTGAGGTGGGTTCTGGTTTTTCATCATCTATAATGTTAGATACCAATGAAATCTTTTTTGACAATCAAATCAATTTAACTTTTATAGAACCTTATACTGAAAGATTAAATTCACTTTTAAAAGACAAAGACAAAACTTCAACCACTATTATTCAAAGTGATGTACAATTAGTATCCGTAGCAGTTTTTGAAAAACTTAATGCCGGAGATATATTATTTATTGACAGTACTCACGTTGTCAAGACAGGAAGTGATGTAAATTATATAATTTTTGAAATTCTACCGAGGTTAAAAAGTGGTGTCTTAATACATTTTCACGACATATTTTATCCTTTTGAATATCCAAAACAATGGGTTTTTGAAGGTAAAAATTGGAACGAAGATTATTTTTTAAAATCCTTTTTGATGTACAATAACGAATTTGAAATCAAATTGTTTTCAGATTATTTACACAAACATCACAACGCAGTATTTGACACTATGCCGTTATGTTTTAAAAATAGTGGCGGTAACTTATGGTTAGAAAAAAAATAGCTAGTCAAAACAGTTCTAAACTAGAAAGCGAGTTTAGTGTTGAGATAAAGTTATAACTAATCGTAAGTTTTAGTCCTTGTGAATTCGTTCATACAGCAAAATCTATAATGAGGCCAGTAACTTCGTGCAAAGAACTCTCTTAAAAAAGTTTAGACTTTAGCCATTTTTAGAGTTCAATAAAAAAAAACGGAGCAAATTATTTTCGATTAAAAACGATTTTGTTCCCAACATGCAAGCCATTGTTCTGTGCTAAGACACCGCACATGTGGAATAACATACGGGCACCAACGTTGCCATCCCAATCTGAATTTTCTCCGGGTGCGACCTCTACTAAGTCAAAACCAATAATATCTTTTCCGCTAGATGCTAATTTGTTAAATAAGTAAGTAGCTTGCTCAAACGAAAATCCCCCTGGAACTGGAGTTCCCGTATTGGGACAATACCAGGAATACATTCCATCAATATCAAAACTAATACAAACCTTTTGAGGTAAGGTGGCGATTATAGCATCGCATTGTTCGGCCCACGTTTTACCTTCAAAAGTTTCGGATTTTAAATCGGCATCGGTATGGATTAAAACCCTGCCTTTTGATTCTTGCACAACGGCAACTTCTTGCTCACAAAAATCACGAATACCAACTTGCACTAACTTAGATATCTGTGGAATTTGCAAAGCATTATACATTATAGAAGCGTGAGAATAGGTAAATCCTTCATAGGCAATTCGCAAATCCATATGCGCATCAAGATGTAAAATTCCAAAGTCATCGTGAATTGACGCTAAGGCTTCATAATATCCAAGTGGCGTAGAATGATCTCCTCCTAAAAGAGCCACTTTTTTACCTTGTTTCATCCAATACAATACTTTTTCTTTTACTTCAGTATGTAAATCGCGACAGCCTTTATTGATTGTAGTTAAATCAGCTACTAAACTCGGATGATTAGTTAAGTCTTCACCTTTTTCAAGAATATGAATTATAGGTTGCGCTAACGCTTTGTATGCCTCCGAATTGATTTTCCAATGTTCTGGCGGTGTATCATAATAAATACCGAGTTTCCATAGTTCCGGAAAATTTTGGTGGTTTAGATCAACTTGAAAAGAAGCATCTAGTATCGTTTCTGGACCTTCTGAAGCACCAGCACCATAACTAACTGTAACTTCCCATGGTACTGGGATGATAATGATTTCTGATTGGGCAGCTGAAAAAGGCAATCCAAAAATAGAGGCGTCGGCTAAACCAGGTTGGCTTGGGTCGAAGGTATCAATGATTTCTTGTTTAGTCATTAGTTTGGTTTTGAAAGGAGCAAAGTTACAAAGTTGTTTGCCATTATTTGGAACCAATTTAAAAAAAAGAAGCCATCTTATTATTAGAATAAGATGGCTTCGTAAAAGTATTTAGGGGAATGAACTTACTCTTTAATAAATTTGTAAGTTGCTTTTGCATTATTAAAATATACGTTATAAATTCCTTTTGCTAAAGAAGAAACATCAATACTTTCGTCATTTGAAGTAATTGCTTTTCTCATAATTGTTTGCCCAAGCATGTTGTAAATAGTCACACTTTCATTGCTGTCAAAATCACCTTTAACATTTAAAACTGTAGCAGCTGGATTTGGATATAACCTAAAGTTATTTTTTACTATATCATTAACTCCTAAATTTGGATTTACAGTAAGTTGGAATGTTCTAGTTACTGATGTTCCGCTAGTAGCTTGCATTGTAATTGTATAAACTCCCGGCGCAACAATTGTTCCAGAAACTGGAGATTGAGTCAAAGTAGCATCACAATTCTGCGTTATTGGATTTGCCAAAGTAGCATAACTAGGCAATGTGTAAGTATTATTTGCATCAGCAGTAACTGTTTGATTAGCAATTACATTCATTTGCAATGCTAAAGCGGGCATCGTGTAGCCTGCTTCAGTGAATTTTTCTGTAATTACTGAAATATCAGCACAAGGATAATTCATATTTCTTGCAGCTGTTCTTACAGCTATTGCAGCATTTTGTTGGTTGGTAGAGCTTACGGTCAAGTCTAAGCCGTTTAAGAACGCTTTATCTGTTTTCTCTTTCCCAATTCCATCCCAAATTTTCATTAATGCCGTAGCCCAAATTTGTCCATCTGTATGTATTTGACCGACTAGTCCACCGCTATAAGATGCACTATAATTTGTGATTCTTCCATCCCAAAATGGATTGTGTCCATCCCAACTGAATACCCAGTCGTTTTGAGGCGTTCCTGAAGCCCACTGATTTAAACTTCTACTGTACGAAACCGCCCAATAATCTCCACAACCTTCACTTAATCCGTTTACCTGAGACAATCCGCCTCCAGTAATCCAATCGTGAATACCGTGTCCTAATTCATGCAATACTACATCGGCATCTTCTGCATCGTCTACACCACCTTCTCCAAACTGCAACTGTCCGTTTGTATAAAAAGAATTGTCTGCTGAATTGGCTGCATGTGGGTCAAAGAAAACGGCACCTGCATTAGCTGCTTGGTACGGAATACAAGGTATCGCTAAGGTTTGGTTGATATAACGCAAACTCTTATCAATATGATAAAACGCATTTACTGCTTCAAAACCATCTTGAAGTCTAGTAAAAGAAAAATCAGAAGTTGCTTGAGTAAACAATCCTTTTGCCGGAGAACCTAACTCTCTTATTTCGGCATACGTACTTTTTAATTTATAAACACCAGCTGTTAAATCTATTTCTGGTAAAGTAACCGCGACTCTAGCATTGTTCAATTGCGTGGTTGTAGCATCACTTGCATCCGAATAACCTGACGTTCCGTATGCTACTCTAGCTTGAGAAAGTGGATCTGGGTTGAAAACCAATGCAGTACCAGAAACAAAAGCAAAAGGAACCATTGGAACCGGTGGTGTGCTCTTTGGCGCTTTTTTATCATGCTTGCCATAATAATAAGCTACATCTTTAGTACTTAAAACTGTACCAGTTTGCGCATCTACTATGGTTTCCCAGCTCCCTAATTTGGCATAGGAATCCGTTAATACTCTATAAACCAATTTAGTAGTACTAAGTTTATTGTATACAAATAATTTACATTCTTGAAAAGTAATATCACTGTTTATTTCCAATTTTTCGTTAGAAATTGACACCGCATTTTCTTTACTAATTGCCGGTGTGGTAACAATGGCTGCAACTGCTGCATCATAAGTAGAAGCAGTACTTGAAACTTCTCCATCTGGTGAAAAATGTACTAAAATTTCGGAGTCAAAAACGGGCACTCCATTTTTTAATTGTTGAAAACGTAACGTTTCCCCAGCTTGAGTCTTTCTGACAAACCGAAGTGAAAAGGAGTCATTTGGATTGATATTAAGTTTAGTTTCATTTGCTTTTATCCAAAGTCTAGCTGCAGCTTCTTTGTCTGAAACCTGCGCATTTCCGATAGTCATAAAAGCTAGGAATGCTAAAAATGAAAAGTGTAATTTAAATTTCATGTTATTTTGTGGTTGAATTAATAATGATTTGCAAATCAACGAATTGTTTTCCAAAAATCAAATTATTTTACTGTTAAAATTCCCTGTTTGAGTATTTGTCCAAATTGGTACATGTCTTCATAGGAGCAATAAAATGGGACTGGAGCAAAGCGGATTACGTTTGGTTCGCGCCAATCGGTAATAACTCCGTGGGCCATTAAATAGTCAAATAGGCTTCTGCCTTGTCCGTGAAGGAAAACAGAGAGTTGCGAAGCTCGCTCTTCTTGATTTGAAGGTGTTATGATTTCAAATTCAGTTCCGTCAATTGCTGCATCGATTTCATGTAAAATAAATTCCAAATAGCTGGTGATCTGATTTCTTTTTTTGATAAGTTTTTCCATACCAACTTCGGCAAACAATTCTACAGAAGCTAAATAAGGTGCTAAAGACAGTATTGGCAAATTACTTACCTGCCAACCATCAGCCCCAACAATGGGATCAAATTCAGGTTCCATTTTGAATCGACGTTCCTTGTTTTGTGCCCACCAACCACCAAAACGAGCTAATGTTTTATTGGCATGATGTTTTTCGTGAATAAAGCAACCTGCTGCATTTCCTGGGCCAGAATTCATGTATTTATAGGAACACCAAGCAGCAAAATCTACATTCCAATCATGAAGTTGTAAGTGGATGTTTCCTACAGCATGTGCTAAATCAAAACCTACTTTGGCTCCCACTTTATGACCAGCATCAGTGATGGTTTTCATATCAAAAACCTGCCCAGTGTAATAATTCACTCCGCCAATTAAAACCAATGCCAGCTCATCGCCTACTTCGTTTATTTTAGCAGTTATATCTTCTAGTCTAATATTATGTTCGCCATCCCTTCTTTTAATTTCAACAAGCACTTCGTCTTTTTTTATCCCAAGATTTCTGGAATGAAAATCTACCTGAGTTTGGAACATGTATTGGTCGGACGGAAATGCTTTTTCTTCGCAAATGATTTTGTAGCGTGTTTTTGTTGGACTGTAAAACGAAACCATTAGCAAATGTAAATTCACAGTTAGGGTATTCATTACCGTTATTTCTGATGGTTTTGCTCCAACTATCGCACTTAACGGATTGGCGAATCGTTCGTGGTAATCCCACCAAGGTTTATCGGCATAAAAATGACCTTCGACAGCTAAATTTGCCCAATCATTCATCACCTCATCAACGTATTTTTTGGTACGTTTGGGTTGTAATCCCAACGAATTTCCGGTGAAGTAGATTACGTTTTTACCCTCGTGTTGTGGAAAAATGAATTCGTTTCTGTACTGGCTTAATTCGTCTTGAGCATCGAGTTGTTGTGCAAATTCGAGTGTGTTTTGAAATGTCATTAGGTGTATTTGTTAGAAGCGTAAAAGTAGAAAAAAGCGCAAAGAAAATAGAAAAAAGCGCAAAGAAAATTTTAGACCATGGATTGTATTTAGCCCTGATGGGAGTAACTACCCTGCCTGCCGAAAGGCAGGCTTGTAGTGCGGACAGCAGGAACATGGATTGTTGGAATGCGCAACCGTTTGGCTCAAAAAAAATCCCACCATTTCTGATGAGATTTTATATTGAGAATCTGATACGCGCGCAGCGAACTGACGCAGTAAACGAGTTCAGATTATATAATCAACATTGCGTCGCCGTATGAGTAGAAACGGTATTTTTCTTTGATTGCTTC
This sequence comes from Flavobacteriales bacterium, assembly GCA_038202695.1. Taxonomy (GTDB): domain Bacteria; phylum Bacteroidota; class Bacteroidia; order Flavobacteriales; family Flavobacteriaceae; genus Flavobacterium. The sequence goes on along the minus strand of JBBRET010000008.1, from coordinate 67,043 downwards.
TTCATAGGCTTTTTTCATCAAATCGTGCCCACAGAATGCTGAAATCATCATCAATAATGTTGATTTTGGAGTGTGGAAATTAGTGACCATGCAAGTAGCAATACTGAAATCATGTGGTGGAAAAATGAATTTATTTGTCCAACCAGTGAACGGATTCAAGGTGCGTTGTGATGAAACAGAACTTTCAATGGCACGCATCGAAGTGGTTCCAATACAGCAAATTCTGCTCTTTCTAATCTTGGCGCTGTTAACAATATCACAGGCTTCTTGATTGATTATTAACTCTTCTGAGTCCATCTTGTGTTTTGATAAATCTTCAACTTCTACTGGATTGAAGGTTCCTAAACCTACGTGCAGTGTAACCTCAGCAAATTGGATTCCTTTGATTTCTAATCTTTTTAAAAGGTGTTTAGAAAAGTGTAAACCAGCAGTTGGTGCTGCTACTGCGCCTTCTTCTTTGGCATAAATGGTTTGGTATCGTTCTGCATCTTCTTCGGTTACTTCACGGTTAATGTATTTTGGAATTGGCGTTTCACCAAGTTCTGTTAATTTTCTTCTGAATTCTTCATACGAACCATCGTATAAAAAACGCAACGTTCTTCCGCGAGAAGTTGTATTATCAATAACTTCGGCTACTAATGAATCGTCATCACCAAAGTACAATTTGTTCCCGATTCTGATTTTACGAGCAGGATCAACTAATACATCCCAAAGGCGTTGCTCCGCATTTAGTTCTCTCAACAAGAAAACTTCAATCCGGGCTCCAGTTTTTTCTTTGTTTCCGTACATACGTGCAGGAAACACCTTGGTATTGTTCAAAATCATTACATCACCATCGTCAAAATAATTAATGATGTCTTTGAACATTTTATGTTCTATGGTCCCTTTTTTTCTATCGATAACCATTAAACGAGACTCGTCTCTGTTTTCGGCTGGAAATTCGGCTAATAATTCGGCTGGAAGATTGAACTGGAAATGAGATAATTTCATTTAAAAGAGTTTAAAAAGTTTAGAAGGTTTAAAAGTTTATTTTTCACAATTTTTAAACGCCTGCAAATATACGATTGTGAAATAGGCGTTGTCAAGTAAAAAGGGGTTTATTTTCAAAAACCCTTTGATTACAACTACTCCGTGATTTGAAAACCAATTGATTTTAAATCATCCCAAAAAGTAGGATAGGATTTAGAAACCACTGTTGCGTCTTCAATAATTATAGGAACTTTCAATGCTAATGGTGCGAAAGCCATTGCCATTCGGTGATCCTGATAGGTTGCAATTGAAATCTTTTCTTTGATAGTAGTAGTTGGTTCCAATTGTAACGCATCGTTGGTTACTGAAATTTGAGCACCAAGTTTTGATAATTCTGTTTTCAGCGCTTCAAGTCTATCGGTTTCTTTGATTTTTAAGGTATGTAAACCTGATAAATGACAACCTATTCCTAATCCGAAACAAGTAACCGCAATGGTTTGGGCGATGTCAGGAGAGTTATTTAATTCACTATTGAAAATTGACAATTGACAATTTTTTGATTTTGAAATTGTGATTGAATTATTGTCATTGAACTTGGTTTCAACTCCAAAGTTTTGATATATTTCAACTAAAGCTGAGTCGCCTTGAAGGCTGTTCTGCTTGTAGTTTGCGAGCGTAATTTGAGTTCCAATTTCTGAAAGTGCAATAATTGAAAACCAATAAGAAGCCGATGACCAATCTGATTCAATTGATAATTGATGCACTTCGACAAGCTCAGTGTGACAAACCGTAATTTTATTGTTTTCAAAACTAGTTTCTACACCGATTTCATTTAGCAAAGCCAAGGTCATTTTGATGTAGGGCACTGAAGTGATTTCACCTTCGAGTGTTAATTCTAATCCGTTTTCGAGTTTTGGTGCGATTAGTAACAGTGCCGAAATGTATTGACTGCTGACATTTGCTGAAAGTGAAACTGTATTTTGTGTTAATTTTTTTCCTTTGATTCTTATTGGTGGAAAACCATCGTTTTCTTCGTAGCTGATTTGAGCGCCTAAATGTCTTAACGCATCAACTAAAATTTTAATAGGTCGCTCTTTCATTCGGGAAGAACCCGTTAAAACTATTTCTCTATTTTCTTGAATGGCAAAATATGCTGTAAGGAAACGCATTGCCGTTCCGGCGTGATGTACTTCGACAAGCTCAGTGTGACTGTCATGGTTTTCAGAAATTAAAGCTTTTGTCATTACTTCTGAGTCATCAGAATTGGAAGCATTTTCCAAAATAAGATTTGGATATACTGCTTGTAACAATAACAATCGGTTGGTTTCCGACTTACTTCCGGAGATTTTAATTGTTGATTGTTGTGTAACAATTGAAGCTTGCAGATGTAAATTCACAATTATTTCAGTTTCTCGTTATTGTGATGGCGGTCGTGATCGCGATTGGTTTTTAAATCCATTTTTTTATCAAAAGCAGTTTGCAAATCGATTCCTGTTTGGTTTGCTAAACACAAAACTACAAAAACCACATCGGCTAATTCTTCGCCCAGATCTTTGTTTTTATCGCTTTCTTTTTCTGATTGTTCTCCATAACGACGAGCAATGATTCGAGCTACTTCTCCAACTTCTTCTGTGAGTTGCGCCATATTGGTCAATTCGTTGAAATAACGAACGCCGTGGTTTTTAATCCAATTGTCTACTTCGAGTTGGGCGTTTTTTAGGTCCATTTTAACATTGATTTATTGAATTTTATAATCCAAATATACAACTGCAACAGCATAAAATCTATACTTTTTTAAGCACAATTTTTTCGGTTTGTTTGTTGACAATTTCCTTATAGAAATTTTTCAAGACAACATAATATTCATTGCCAATTATCGCCTGATTGTTATCTAAAGTGAACATAATTTGAATTTGTTTCCCAGTATTGGAAATGTTGTATTTTATCGAACTCAAATCATCAGGCATTGAAATTGCTTTTGATTGCGGTATCGTTTCTACTTCATACCCTTCTGGAATTTTTATGCTTATGTTATATTTTTCTTGGGTTGGATACACAAAATCAATGGGATACTCGCGTGTTTCTTGTTTGAATGGATTTTCAGTTGTAGCCAAAAATAAAAACGGAGAAAAGTACATTTTATCTCCAATGATTTCGACTGAATTATTAGCCGTAAATGTGTAATTTTCAATAATAGGTTTCGATAAATCGGTCATGTTTTGCACTTCGTATTCTCCAATTTCCAATCCTTGATGTGCTTTTTCCATTCTTTCGATATAACTTTCTTTGGCAAGATTAAAATATCTGACTCTGAACAAAAAGGCATTGTAATCAAAATATTGATCTCTGATTTTTCCGGCAACAACACCTTCGTTGTTTATGCTTCTCATGATATTAATTACCTCATTTGAATTTGATTTTGGCATTAGATTAATCTCCGCCGAAGAGCCATTTTTTCTGACAATTCTTCCAATCCAATTTAAAGCGCGGATTGGCAAAATATTGGGTAACGAAAATTTACTAGTTGCATCTAACAAAACCAATTGATTTTGGAGTTCAATTCCAGAAATAACATAATTAAATGCCGACTGACTCGGAAATATCGAAATTCCGTTAGACCGTGTGCTCACCAAAATCGGATTTGCATCAATTCCGGCATATCGAAGCATCGCCGTAAGCATGAGATTGATTTCGGCTGAATTCCCTTTTTTATCCTGATAAGCTTTTTTAACACCGTCTTTACAAAAAAACCTGCTAGATTCATTCCAATTCATATTTGATTTTACATAATTGAAAACAATACCAATTCGTTCTTCTTGAGAAACAACACCGTTGATTAATGCGTCGATATCTTTTTCAAAATATCCTGTCTTTTTTAATTCATCCCCAAAACTTTGGCTTTCATAAATCTGTTTGGTTACACTTTCCCAATCAGTCGTATAATTTTCAATCGGTTGATTGGGGAATCTTTTTCCGGACATCTCATGAATCAGCGTTGCTCTATAATTATCAATATTATTTGTGTATTCCTCCTCTTTTAATGCAGGTACATTAGTTAGCGAATATTTTACATTCTTTTCACTAAAGTTCAACTCTGAATTTACTTTTTCTGATCCATGTGCATTAGCACCACCAGGATTCATATCTGTCTTATAAGTGTATTCTATTTTTCTAAACTTTTCTTCTTTGGCTACAACCGGTGACAAGAACCCTTTTAAATGGGTGTTGTAAAGGTAATATTCCGGAATAAAAGTTGTATATTCTGAGTAATTAACTGGTATGCGTTTTTGGAATTCCCATTCTGGAAAATTCCAAATGTAAGGTGACTTTATTTCTATTTTATATTCAATTATAGAGCCTTCTTTTACATTAGGCATCGCGATTTTCTTTCTCTTGTAATCACCATCTACCTTTTCATCAAATATCCCGTCACTGCTTAACTTTGTCTTTTCGATTTTTCCATTGACTAAATTATAAGTTGCTGTTTTAGAAAAAGAAACTTTCTCATTACCCTTTCCGCCAATGTAATAGGACACGGCAGTATTTGCATAGTCATACCCTTCTTTCTTATATATTTTAATTTTGGTACTTATTTCAGTTATGAGTTGAAACCCCTCTTCGTAACCATATTCAAAATAGCTTCTACCCACATTAAATATATAAACTGCTGCTGCAGCAGTGTCTGAAGGGCAAAATTTTTCTTTAAGTTCCTCAAGAGTTACTTCTCCTAACTCGTGCTTTTGGGAAAAACCCAAGGTGTTTAAAAATAAAAAAGCGGCAATAACTATTTTTTTCATGGTTTTAGGCTTTAATGATTACAATTCTTGAGTTATCGGTTTTGGCAATGGTTTCTCTAAATTTTCTATAGCTTTCATATTTGGATTTATCGTACAATCCTTTTTTGATAACTAGTTTTCTTTTACATAGTATTTGGGTTGGACTTATCGTATTAAATTCGATTTTGTAAGTACCAAATTCTGTTTCCAGGACAACACTGTTTGGTTTGGCTTCGACTATAAATCCGTCTGGAATGGTAATTTCAATTTCATCTTCGTTGGTAGCACCTCTTTCTATTTGAAAAGGAAATTCACGAGTTCTATACTTCATAGGAACATACGAACTTTGGTCAAAAGCATTCAGGGCAAATAGCAATTTCCCGCCTGATTTTTGAGCGTACCCTTCGGCTTCCATTTCTAAATCTTCCTTAAACTCAATTGTTTTGGGATTATTGTTGTAGTTGATTTTCTTTATAATCAGATTATTGATATTGCTAAATGCTTCTTTATACCTTTTAATTTGATTTTCGCGGCTGATTCTTTCTTTGCCAAACTCATTATCATACCTTAAGCCCATTGAAATAATTTGCACTTTACCCATAAAATCGCCATCCTCATTGATTTGATAAGATCCTTTCACAATTTGTGTATTATCCGCTTCCGTGTACGTTTTGGTTCTCATGATTTCTCCTCCTTCAGGCTTTACCAATAATGCATTTCTATCATCGGTAAAATCGCCTTGAAAGCCGAAAGGTTGTATTTGACTAGTGCATTCTAACCAAACTAATTTTTTTTCGATAGGTAAGGTTAAAATTGCATGATTTCCTTGTACTGATGCAAAATCATTTTGGAGGTCTATTTTTTCATCTTGACCAGCATAAACCAAGGTGTAATAAGACTGAACTCCCACAACTTTAAGTAGTGAGCGTGTATAATTTGTCAATGCTTTGCAATCGCCATAACCTAACTTATCTACTTCTTTAGCAAGCATCGGTTTCCAACCACCAATGCCAACTTGAACACTTACATAGCGTGTTTTTTCTTGAACATATTTGTAAATGATTTTAGCGATTTCCAATGGATTCTTTTCGTTTCCAACCATCTGTTTTATTTTTATTTGTGTCTCCTCCGGAATTTCATCAGTATCAGCCAAAAGAGCATTATAATACCATTTCCCAAACTCTGCCCAATTGGTCGCTGTGCCTTCCACATTTTCTAGTGCAAAATTCTCTACAGCAAAATAAACTACTGGAAAAACCTCAACAAAATTTGGGCTTAGCTGTTCTCTTTTATTAGCAACTAAATTTATCGCACTGTAGCTTACAAATGAATTTGTTTCCTTTTTATCTATTGGATATTTATTAGAAAAATTAACTTCTTTCTTTTTTAGGTTTAGTTCTGATTTATAATGAATCGTTAGCGAAGCATTCTGTGTGCTGATTAGATAATTTTCAACCGGACTCCATGATGGCACAAAAGCAGTATTTGAAGTATGGACTTCAGTTTCAAAAACAATTGTAAAAGGATATGTAATTGGTGTATAGTCTAAATAAAGTGCCCTATTATCATTGAATATAGAAACACCGTCGGCCACACTAACATCTCTAAAATCTTTTCTTCTATAAATTTTTAATTCTTTCCCAAATGCATCATAAGCAGTTGCTGTAATTTGACTTACTTTTCTATTGCTGTCATAGTTCTCAGATAAATCTAAATTTCTTAAGCCCAATTCATTTAAGACTGTAGTGGCAATAACTGACTGAATAGTCATTGCTTTTTGAGAGGTAATATTGATGTCTATTTGCTTTAAACGCAAAACAGCGTTGGCATTTTGCTTTAAACTATCGGGAATAGTCAGTACAGCATATTCCAATTTTTGACCAAAACTAAATGTGAAAAATAACAGGAATAAAATAGTCAAATAGTTTAGTTTCATTTGGCGGTGTTTCACCAAAAGTAAAAAAAATCTATTTATTTATACTATTATTCTTTATTTTTTGTGTCTATAAGTATGGTCACTGGTCCATCGTTTAGCAACGCAACTTTCATATCAGCACCAAATTGTCCTGTTTGGACTTTTTCACCCAATTCAGTTTCCATTTTTTGAATGAAGGTCTCATATAACGGAATAGCAACTTGGGGTTTTGCAGCTACACTGTATGAAGGACGGTTGCCCTTTTTAGTTGCAGCATGAAGTGTAAATTGGCTTACGATTATCATGTCACCATTAACATCTTTGAGTGATAAATTCATTACATCGTTTTCATCACCAAAAATGCGTAGGTTGGCAATTTTAGCGGTCATCCAATCGATATCTACAGTGGTGTCTGCATCTTCAAAACCAACCAAAACCAACAAGCCCTTTTGGATGTTTGCCACTATAATTTCGTCGATAGTAACAGAAGCTTGGGAAACTCTTTGAATTACTGCTTTCACTTTTAACTCTTTACTTTTGCCCTAAGGCTTTTATTTCCTAGTTTCATCACTAGCAATTCGGTCTTCATTATAGACATCTAACCGGTAATGCTCGTCATCGCCTTCTAGGATTTTAAGGTAACTATTGTAGCGTGACCAAGCAATTTTATCTTCTTCTAACGCTTTTTTTACCGCACAATTTGGCTCTTCTTTATGAAGGCAATTGTTAAATTTGCATTGCTCTTGCAACTTGAAAAACTCTGGAAAATAACCGCTAATTTCTGCCGGTTGTAAGTCGACAACTCCGAAACCTTTTATACCTGGTGTGTCAATAATTTTAGCATCAAAAGACAAATCATACATTTCAGCAAAAGTTGTAGTATGTTGCCCTTGCTTGCTTTGTTCAGAAATTGTTTTGGTTTTCAGATTCAAATTGGGTTCTAAAGCATTTACTAAAGTGGACTTTCCTACGCCTGAATGGCCTGAAAACATACTGACTTTTCCGGTCATCATTTGTTTTAATTCTGCTATCCCTTTCTTTTGTAGTGCCGAAACTCTGATACACTTATATCCAATTTGAGAATAGGTATACTGCAAATACAATTGCTCATCCTGCATTCCTTCATCATAGGTGTCAATCTTATTAAAAACCAAAACTGCTTCAATGCCATAAGCTTCGGCAGTCACTAAAAATCGGTCAATAAAACTGGTAGTTGTTGGTGGATTATTAATTGTAATTAACAAAAAAACGATATCAATATTGGAAGCAATAATATGAGTCTGCTTGGATAAATTCACCGACTTCCTAACAATATAATTCCTTCTTTCGTGAATGTTATGAATCGTTCCGGTAATACTATCTGAAGTATCATCCAATTCAAAATCTACCTCATCACCAACCGCAATTGGATTGGTGCTTTTGATGCCTTGCATTCGGAATTTTCCTTTGATGCGGCATTCATAAACTTGATGGTCTTCTCCTTTTACAGTATACCAACTTCCGGTAGATTTATATACTAATCCAGTCATGAGGCAAAGATACCATTTACAATTTAGATTAAGAACAAAAAAAAAGTTGCCATTTCTGGCAACTTTACTATTTCATAAACTACAACAAATTAGTATTTGTAAGCAACTCCTGTTTTGATAGCTTGTGAACCACCAATTGCATTAGAGTTAGCACCTACAGTAGTTTTGTCAGCTACTTGTAATACAAATGGGCAACCTAATTTAGCCGCATCCATTTTTAATTTTTTACCAGCTTTTTTATCCCCAGTGTTTCCAGTTTGGAAGTTAATTAAACCTGTTTTTCCACGTACTTCACCTACTTTTTTCAAACCAGCGATGTATGATTTATCTTCAAGGATAACTACTTTTTCCCAATCAGCTTCTCCGTTGATTACAATTTTTTCAGTAACGTCTTCTTGTCTTTTAGTTTTTCCGTAAACGATTTTTTCGACTGCATATTTACCAATGGTATTTTCTGCATCTTCCCCATCATACTTGAAAACAACAGTATATTCGTCAAGACGAAGTACTTTTCCTTCAACAGTTTCTCCACTGTGTTTGTAAATTACATCAACTTGAGCACTTGCTACTCCAAAGCTAAATACCAATGCGAATAATAAAATAAATTTTTTCATTTTGTAATAAATTTTTAATTAAATTTTGATTTTTGTCATGCAATGATACAAAAAATATAATTACATACTATACGTCAATTATCGTATTTGCTTAAGAATTGATTATTTTTTCCTGATGGGCAATACTTTCTTGATGTATTGCCTTGAAAATCCGCAAGATAAATTCTTCGCTAAGTCCTTTATCCTCGCCTTCTAGTATCATTTTACCTAGTATTTCATTCCACCTTTTGTTTTGCAAAACAGCTACGTTCTTAGTCTTCTTTAAAGCGCCTATTTGTTCTGCAACTTTCATTCTATTGCCCAAAATCTGCAATAATTTACTATCAGCAATGTCAATATTGGCCCTAAGTTTTATCATTTCAGTGTTGTAATCGTCTTCTTCAACAGTTACTTTCTTCACTTTTAGGTCTTCAAAAATTTGTTTCAAAACCTTTGGGGTCACTTGTTGAGCGGCATCACTCCATGCATTATCTGGGTCAATATGGGTTTCAATAATTAAACCGTCATAATTCAAATCTAAAGCTTGTTGTGAGACTTCCTGAATCATAGTTCGTTGCCCTGTAATGTGAGAGGGATCACAAATCAGAGGCAAATCGGGGAACCTACTTTGCAATTCAATAGGCAATTGCCATTCTGGAATGTTTCTATATTTAGTCTTTTCATAAGTAGAAAATCCTCTGTGGATAGCGCCTAGTTTTTTAATTCCGGCATTATACAACCGTTCAACTCCGCCAATCCATAAGGCCAAATCGGGATTCACCGGATTTTTAACTAAAACAATTTTATCAGTTCCCGCTAGCGCATCTGCAATTTCTTGCACTGCAAAAGGATTTACCGTTGTTCTGGCTCCAATCCACAAAACATCAATATCATGTTCTAAAGCTAATTTTACATGTGTCGCATTGGCCACTTCGGTTGCCATTAATAAACCTGTTTCTGCTTTTGCTTTTTGCAGCCACTTTAATCCAATCGCTCCAACGCCTTCAAATCCGCCCGGACGTGTTCTTGGTTTCCAGATTCCGGCTCGGAAAATACTAACGTCAGAATTCTTTAATTCGTGTGCGATTTTTAAAACTTGTTCTTCCGTTTCTGCACTACAAGGTCCGGCAATTACTAAAGGATGACTTAATTTCAAATCGTCTAACCATTTTCTGTTTTCTTGTGTAATATTCATAGCTTTTTTATAATCTGTAAAATTAATTTCTTTTATCTAAAATCTGTTGATTGCTTCTTGTATTTTTTCTTCGGTAACGCAAAGTGAAAACCGAATATATCCTTCACCATTGGTTCCGAAAATGGTTCCGGGTGTTATAAAAACATGCTTTTCTATTAATAGGTTGTCAATGAATTCTTCTGAAGATTTCGCTCCGCTTGGCAATTTTGCCCAAACAAATAATCCAACACTATTTTGATCAAAAGTGCAATTTAGTTTTGCTGCCAATTCAAATAGTAGATTTCTACGTTTGGCATAAACTTCATTTTGTCTATCGAACCAATCTTTACCCAATTTCAAAGCTTCAATCGCACCTTTCTGTATTCCGTAAAACATGCCGCTATCCATATTGCTTTTCACTTTTAAAACAGCATCTATCAACTCTGGATTTCCTAAAACCATTCCAACACGCCATCCAGCCATATTGTAGGTTTTGGATAAAGAATTCAATTCTAAGGCAACCTCTTTTGAACCTGCAACTTGCAAAATCGAAATCGGATTATCATTCAAAACAAAGCTGTACGGATTGTCATTTACAATCAAAATGTGGTGCTTTTTACCAAAAGCAATCAGCTTTTCAAACAACTCTAGAGTGCCATTTTTTCCGGTAGGCATGTGAGGATACGAAACCCACATCAATTTTACTTTCGACAAATCCGTTTTTTCTAAAGCTTCGAAATCAGGTTGCCAATTCGTTGCATTTGACAAATCATAATAAATTGGTTTTGCCAACACTAATTCAGTTACCGAAGCATAGGTTGGATAACCCGGATTTGGAATTAAAACTGCATCGCCTTCATTTAAAAAAGCCAATGAAATATGCATAATTCCTTCTTTGGAGCCCATTAATGGTAATACTTCTGAATTAAAATCGACTGTGACACCAAATTGTTTTTGGTAAAAACTTGCCATTCCTTTTCTGAGTTCTGGTAATCCTTGATAACTTTGATATTCGTGTGCTTTGTCTTCAAACATAGATTTTTTAATGGCTTCAATCACGATTGCGGCTGGAGCCAAATCAGGACTTCCGATTCCCATATTGATGATTGGTTTGCCTTCGGAAATTAATTGACGGACTTCACGCAATTTTTTAGAGAAATAATATTCCTCAACAGTATTAAGCCTTTTGGCAATTTGTATCATGAGCGTCCGTTTTTATATTCGCCAAGCACTTTGAAATGCGTGGTCATTAAAGCTAAAATGTTTATTGCTTTTTCGTAGTGTTTGTATTTTTCAAAAATCACATCCACAAAAAAAGAATACTGAAAAGGTGTTTCAATAATTGGCATTGACTGGATTTTAGTTAAGTTCAGTTTACAATTGTTCATTACATTTAAAACCGTTGCCAAACTTCCGGCTGTGTCATCTAATTCAAATTTGATTGATGCTTTATTTATTTCGTCTTTGGGCAATTCTTTGTTTTGGGTTTTTACGATTACAAAACGGGTTTTGTTACTTTGAATGGTGTGAATTCCGGCTGCCAGAATTTCTAAGTCATATAATTTAGCGGCAATCGGAGCGGCAACAGCACCAATTCTAGTAAGTTTTTGTTCCTGAATTCGCCTAGCAGTTTCGGCTGTATCCCCACTTTCTACTAATTTTATGTGCGGATAACGACTAAAGAAAACCGCACATTGCAATAAGGCAATTGGATGCGAATGCACTTCAGTAATATCTTCAATTTTTTGCCCTTTCAACACCATTAAGTTCATGTGAATGTCGAGATAATGTTCGCCAATAATATGCAGATTATTTCGGTCAATCAGAGCGTAATTGGGAATTATTGAACCCGCAATAGAGTTCTCTAAAGCCATCACGCCTTTGTGCGCTTTATTTTCAATAAGGCTTTTTACCAAATCATCAAAAGACATGCATTCTTCTAAATCGTGTTCCTGCTGAAAATATTCGGAAGCTACCTGATGATGGAATGACCCTCTGATTCCTTGTATTGCAATTTTTGTTTCCATAGTGCAAAAAAAAATCCCGATTTGCATCGGGATTGTATCTTTAGTTAGGTGAATTTTTATTTTCTAAAACAACTATATGACAATCCCTTTCTGTTTCCAGAAATAAAATGAATTGGTATAATAAGTTGCAATTTGTATCATTTTGTGCTTTTGTATTTTGCTAATGTAAATAATTAAAGTGTAGGTTTTACACGCGATTATAAAAATAATTAAGAAATCGATTTCGTAAAATTTATCGCTTTATCTGATTTTCTGAACTCGGCTTGGCGTATCAATTCCATCAATAATACTTTCTGAACTGATAGCAATTGCTTTAATAATTTCGGTCATGTTCTCTAAATCTAAAGTCGAAACTTCATCACTAAGTTGATGGTAATTGGCTTCAGAATCCATTTTAGAGGTAGAAATAGTATGCGCCGGAACACCGTAAGCCGCCAATGTAGCATTGTCAGAGCGGTAAAACAGATTTTCACTTGGGTAAGGATCTTCATAAAAGTTGAAATTTGTTCCTTTCAAATTCTTTTGTAGAATAGTTCCAAAATTTGATTTTTCGAAACCCGTTATGTAAGCTGAATTTTTATTCCATTTACTTTCAGTTCCAATCATTTCTATATTAAACATGGCGACAACTTCGTCTGGATTGATGTTTTTAGAAAAATATTTGGAACCATATCCACCAACTTCTTCACCAGTAAACGCTACGAAAATAATGGTCCGTTCGTTATTTCCTAATTTCTTGAAATAGTTCGCCAAAGCAATCACTGCTGTTGTGCCCGAAGCATCATCGTTTGCTCCGTTATAAATTTTATCTGTTCCATCCTCTTTGGTTCCTAAATGATCGTAATGTGCAGAGAAAACCACATATTCATTTGGTTTTGATTTTCCAGGCAATATTCCAATCACGTTGTTAGCGTTTTTACTCTTGTTTTTATTGCTAAATTCTTGTCTGTAGTTTTTTAAATCTTTAAAATAGGATAATCCAATCTTAGTAAATTCTTTTTCAATAAAAGCTGAAGCTGAATCAATTCCTGGGGTGAAAATTGCTCTTCCTTCCATTTTGTCGGACGCTAATTCGGTTTCTATTCTGATGATTTCATCTTTTAGGATTACAGGTTTTGTTTGAGCTTGAACTGCTACTCCGAATAATAAAAAAAGTACCGTGATTTTTTTCATGTTTTGAATAATCTTTAGTTGTAAATGTATCAATCTAATTTTAAATAAAAATCACATTGGTATATCTAAAATGTAATAAAGCATGATTTTTTCTGTTTACATTTGCTGCAAATAGTTTAATTATGTCAATAGAAGTTCAAAATATTTCCAAAAGTTATGGTGCTCAAAAAGCACTTGACAATGTTTCTTTCTCTGTAAAAAAAGGAGAAATCGTTGGTTTTCTTGGTCCAAATGGCGCCGGAAAATCGACTTTAATGAAAATTTTGACCACGTTTATTAACGCAGATGAAGGAACTGCAACGGTAAACGGAAGTGATGTAAACGACAATCCAAAGACGGTACAGCTTTCTGTTGGGTATTTGCCAGAACACAATCCGTTGTACTTAGATTTGTATGTTAGGGAATATTTGGCATTCAATGCCGATGTTTATAAAGTGGCTAAATCCCGAATAGAAGAAGTTATTCAGTTAACGGGATTGTCTTCTGAAAGCCACAAGAAAATTGGGCAATTATCTAAAGGATACCGTCAGCGCGTTGGTTTGGCAACTGCTTTGCTTCACAATCCAGCTGTTTTGATTTTGGACGAACCTACTACCGGATTGGACCCTAATCAATTGGTTGAAATTAGAAATGTGATTAAAAATGTGGGGAAAGATAAAACTGTTTTTCTTTCTACCCACATCATGCAAGAAGTTGAAGCTATCTGCGACCGCGTCATCATCATTAACCAAGGAAAAATCGTAACTGATAAAAAATTAGACAAATTGGTGTCTGAAGAAAAAGAACAAATCATCGAAGTAGAATTCGATAAAAAAATTGATGCTACCTTATTGGCAAACCTTGCCAACATTAAAACCTACAAAAATACTAGTGATAATCTTTGGATATTGACTTTTGTTACAGAAGAAGACATGCGTCCGAAAGTGTTTGATTTTGCTCATGATAACGGATTGAAAACACTGCAAATCAGTCTAAAAAACAAAAACTTAGAGCAAATTTTCCGAGAAAAAACGAAGCAGTAATTTCCTTAAGGATAAATAACTCTTCCTTGGTATAACATTTCTACTGCAACTAATGGTGGTGTGTTTTTTAGTATAATATTTCCGGTACTTACCATTTTTCCTGTGATGCTTTGCACTGGATGGACAATCATATCATTTGCGCCACGGTGAAAGACTTTTATATTTTGAGCAATTAAGTTTTCGGCCTGAATTCTTCCGTTTCCATCATATAAATTTAAGAGTGCTTCTTCTGTTTGTCCCGAGAGATAATAACGCGAAACATTATTATTCTCGACAACGATTTGATAATTAGCAACCTGCATGTGAAAGTCGTTTGTTCCTGCTCCAGGACCTAAATCAATTGAATTCAAACGTAAAATATCATGAGTTAAAACACCATCCGAATCAATATCTTGCTCAGTGGTAGAAATAATATCTAGTGACTGCAAATGGGGCGTAGTAATTTGAAATTTAATTTGACCATAAGCTCGTGTCCAATTGCAACTCGAATTATCTTTTAAATGTAGTGCGCCATCTCCCGTAAATTTAACCGAAATATTATCCAATAAATTATCTCCCGTAAAAAGCTTCACTTTCCATTCCGTTCCTTGTTTGACAACTAAACCTACTCCTTTATAAACATATATTTTGTTAAACTGATTTTCAGGAGTAACCTCATAGGTTCTTGAAACACTATTTCCTGTTGTTTCAAAACAATCACTAGGCTTTTCACAAGAACAAAAAAGCATCAAAACCGTTAAAACAAAAATAATTTTCTTCATCGCTTTACTTTTTTAAATTCTAATCCCAACAACAAATTCTAGTGCTTCGGCTAAAAACATATGAGTTTTAATAGACAACCCTGTGAATATTTTTTTGGAAACATAATATTTCATACCCAATCGATCGTAAATCGGTATGTCAAATTTATAAGGTTGGTAAACATAATATCCTATTTGCACTTCTAAGGAAATGCGGTTGATGAATAGCTCATGGCCCACAAAAACGCCCACTCTTTTGTAATCGGTATTGGCATCAAGATTTTGCTCAGGGTAAGCGACAGTTTGATATTTGATAAAACCTTTGTAAAAATTAGAAAAGAAGACTTCGGTTCCTAACTGAATAGCACTCTTGCGGTTCAAACGCTTGTCGGCATAAAATCCGACATGAAAAAAGGAATGCTGACCACTGCCAACAATAGAACTTTCGTTAACGCCGCCTCTGACTACAAAATTATAATGAATTGGTTCTTTGTATTTCAAATCAATTGTTGTGGTATCAATAGTGCGCTTGAAATTTTTATCGAAATTATAATTCACTCCCAGATTCAAACTATAGGTGTTGATTCCGCTATTAGGAGCCTTAAACCTGCCGTTAGAAAAATGGGTGAAAACCAATCCCGCCTGAAGTCCAAATTGGTCGATGATATTTTCTTTTTTATATGCAAAAACAAAGTTGGTATTGGCCATTAATCTAGAACCAAAAGCGTTGTTTTTGCTATTGGTTTCCTTGTCAAACGGATTAGTTGTCATCGCAATACCTTGTGCAATTTTGAACAACATTTTTTTACGGAAAAAATAAAAATTATAAAAGGCTCCAACAGCATAATTAGCTCCTAAAATCGGGCTTTTAAAATCCTGATATAAAAAAAACGCCCCATAATCTGGGTTGCCATAGATGCGTTCCCATTCTTTTTCTCCATGCGTCTGACGCGTAAAGCAAGCCATCAGACCATCAGGATGGCCTGTAACTAAATGGTCTAAATCATCCGTATGCGGCAATACATTTCCTCGCAAATAAGTTACATCAATGGCGTTGGTTTCTTTAGTTTCCTGAGCGAAAACAAAAGTAGAAAACACAAAAATAAGGTAGTAAAATTTCGCCATCCTAAAATTTAAAAACGCACAAATATAGCAGAATATCTTTAGGACCGAATGGTTTCGGCATTTTAGTTATTCAACTTCCTACTCCTATCTTTATTAAAGTTTACAGCTTAAACAAAATTGATTTCCATTATCTTGAGGCAAGTAAGAAAGGATCTTTTACAAAATTTAGGTTAAAATATCTCTTTAGCAATGGCTTT
This sequence comes from Flavobacteriales bacterium, assembly GCA_038202695.1. Taxonomy (GTDB): domain Bacteria; phylum Bacteroidota; class Bacteroidia; order Flavobacteriales; family Flavobacteriaceae; genus Flavobacterium. Next base: position 50,803 of record JBBRET010000008.1, on the reverse strand, counting down.
AATATTTTCAGCTTTTCCCATAGAATAGTAATGTAGGACTGGAATTCCTGCGGCAACCAATTCTTTACTTTGTTGGGTACACCATTCGATTCCAATTTCTTTTACAGCATCATTGTCTTTTGCTTTTACCACGGCCATTATCAAATCATCCGGCAACTCCAAACTAAATCGATGCGGAATCAAATTCAGTTGTTTCTTAGTAGCAAGTGGTTTTAATCCGGGTATAATTGGAACCGTAATTCCGGCTGCACGGCATTTGGCAACATATTCAAAGAATTTTTTATTGTCAAAAAACATTTGAGTTACTATATAATCGGCTCCATTTTTTATTTTAAGCTTCGTAAAATGTATGTCACTATCTAGACTTGGAGCTTCCATATGTTTTTCGGGATAACCCGTTACTCCGATGCAAAAATTAGTACATGCCGAATTTTGCAAATCTTCATCCAAATAAATTCCGTTATTTAAATTATTAACTTGTAATACTAAATCAGAGGCATATTCATTTCCTTCTTTTTCAGGTTTAAAATAAGTTTCATTTTTCAATGCATCGCCGCGCATTGCCACGACATTGTTAATTCCCAAGAAATCTAGGTCAATCAATAAATTCTCAGTGTCTTCTTTGGTAAAACCACCACACAAAATATGCGGAATAGCATCAACATCGTATTTATTTTGAATGCCGGCACAAATACCGACTGTTCCTGGACGTTTTTTTACAATTTTCTTTTGCAATAAACCGCTTGGTAATTCTTTAAATTCGTATTCCTCACGATGGTAGGTCACATCTATAAAGGGCGGATTGAATTCCATCAACGGGTCAATACTATCATAAATAGATTGAATGTTTTGTCCTTTTAAAGGCGGTAAAATCTCAAACGAAAATAATGGTTTTCCGTTGGCGTTTTCTATGTGTTGGGTTACTTTCATAATTTAAGTCTTAAAGTCTTAAAGTCGAAAGTCGAAAGTTCTTTATAAACTTAATGACATTTGACTTTATGACTAATTTAATCTGCTATATTCGGCGAAAGCCATTTTGTTGCCATTTCGGTAGAAATTCCTCTCCGTTTGGCGTAATCTATTACTTGATCTTCTTTTATTTTTCCGAGTCCAAAATACTTGCTTTCTGGATTTCCAAAATAATATCCTGAGACTGATGATGCTGGCCACATTGCCATGCTTTCGGTTAATTTTACCCCAATTTCTTGTTCTACCTTTAATAATTTCCAAATCGTTGGCTTTTCCAAATGGTCAGGACAAGCCGGATAACCTGGCGCTGGGCGAATTCCTTTGTATTCTTCAGCAATCAAATCCTGATTGGACAAACTTTCATCTGAAGCATAACCCCAAATTTCTTTTCTGACTTTTAAATGTAAATATTCTGCAAATGCTTCCGCTAATCGGTCGCCTAAAGCTTTCACTAAAATCGAATTGTAATCGTCAAGTTGCTTTTCGAATTCGGTTGCTTTTTCATCTACACCAAAACCAGTTGTTACACAAAAACAACCTATGTAATCTTGTTTTCCGCTATCATTTGGTGCAACAAAATCGGCTAAAGCTATGTTTGGCGCTCCTGCTGTTTTTTGTGATTGCTGACGAAGGGTTAAAAAAGTTATCGGTTGTCGGTTATCGGTTGTGAGTTCTATGTCGTCATCATTAACCGAATTCGCTTGGAAAATTCCTAGGATTCCTTTGGCTATTAACCATTTTTCGGAAACGATTTGTTGTAGCATTTGTTGGGCATCGGCAAATAAAGCCGTAGCTTGTTCACCTACAACGCCATCGGTTAAAATCGCTGGATATTTTCCGTACAATTCCCAGGAACTAAAAAACGGTGTCCAATCGATAAAATCAACCAATTCCGAAAGTGCTACTTCAACAGTTTTTGTTCCGATAAAGTTTGGTTTGACTGGCGTGAAATTATCCCAATCTAATTTTAATTTATTCTTACGTGCATCTTCAATCGATAAGTAATTTTTATCCCGACTTCTGTTTAAATACCCATCACGTAGTTTGTCATACTCTTCGCGAATTGCTTTTACATAACTTCCTTTGGTTTCTGCTTGGAGCAAATTACTTGCCACCGTTACCGCCCGCGAAGCGTCGTTTACGTGAACTACTGTTTCCTTATATTCGGGTGCAATTTTGACTGCTGTATGCGCTCTTGAGGTTGTTGCACCACCAATCATGATCGGAATTTTTATACCGAGCTTATCCATTTCTTTGGCCAAATACACCATTTCGTCAAGCGATGGCGTAATTAATCCGCTTAAACCGATGATGTCAACATTGTGTTCAATAGCTGCTGCAATGATTTTTTCGGGCGGAACCATAACGCCCAAATCGATGATTTCAAAATTGTTGCAACCCAAAACTACGGCCACGATATTTTTTCCAATATCGTGCACATCGCCTTTTACGGTTGCCATCAAAACTTTTCCTGCTGATGATGATTTTCCAAATTTTTGCGCTTCAATAAAAGGCAGCAAATAAGCTACTGCTTTTTTCATTACACGTGCTGATTTCACCACTTGAGGTAAAAACATTTTTCCGCTACCAAATAAATCGCCGACAACATTCATTCCAGCCATCAAATTAACTTCGATAACTTCGATGGCTTTTTCAGAATTCGCTCGGGCTTCTTCTACATCAATTTCGATGAATTCATCAATTCCTTTTACTAATGAATGAGTCAATCGTTCTTGAATTGTTCCGCTTCGCCATTCTTGAATTGCTTTTTCGTTGGCTTTGTAATCGCCTTTAAAACTTTCGGCTAAATCTAAAAGTCGTTCTGTAGCATCTTCTCTTCTATTTAGCAGGACATCTTCTACATGCTCGAGTAATGTTTTGTCAATTTCATCATAAATCTCAAGCATTTCTGGATTCACGATTCCCATGGTCATTCCGTTTTGAATGGCGTGGTATAAAAATGCCGAATGCATGGCTTCACGCACTTTATCATTGCCTCTAAACGAAAACGAAACGTTACTTACTCCGCCAGAAATTCCCGCATATGGAAGATTTTCACGAATCCATTTGGTTGCTCTGAAGAAATCTAATGCGTTTAATTTATGTTCGTCCATTCCGGTTGCAACCGGGAAAATATTGGGGTCGAAAATGATATCTTCTGCTGGGAAATGCACTTCATTCACCAAAATATCATAGCTTCTTTTACAGATTTCGATGCGTCTTTCATAATTATCGGCTTGACCCTTTTCGTCAAAAGCCATAACGATTACTGCTGCGCCATATCTTTTTATCAATTTAGCGTGATGAATAAAAACCTCTTTTCCTTCTTTTAAAGAAATCGAATTTACGACACCTTTTCCTTGAACTACTTTCAAACCTGCTTCAATAATTTCCCATTTGGAACTGTCAATCATCACTGGAACTCGAGCAATATCAGGTTCGGCGGCGATTAGATTTAAAAATTTGGTCATGGCATAAACGCCATCCAACATTCCTTCGTCCATATTGACGTCGATGATTTGCGCGCCACCTTCTACTTGATCTCTAGCAACTGAAAGTGCTTCATTGTAATTTTCTTCTTTTATAAGTCGCAGAAATTTACGCGAACCGGTTACATTTGTCCTTTCACCAACGTTAATAAAATTAGTTTCTGGCGTTACAATCAGTGGTTCGAGACCTGAGAGTTTTAAATATTTTGTTTCTAACATGTTTTTAGCCACGGATTACACTGATTTTCACAGATTTTTAAATTGTTTCAACTTCTAAATTTCTTGGTTTGAATTGCGCCGCAACTTCTGCAATTAGTTTTATGTGTTCTGGTGTTGTACCACAACAGCCCCCAATTATATTGACTAAATTATCTTGTAAATATTCTTTTATAAGTGCTTGCATTTCTTTTGGCGTTTGGTCGTATTGTCCAAAAGCATTTGGTAAACCGGCATTGGGATGCGCCGAAATGTTTAATTGTGTATTCATCGCTAATCTTTTCAGATACGGTTTTAATTGATCTGCACCCAATGCGCAATTGAATCCAATACTTAACAAATCGATATGTGCAATGGATATCAAAAATGCTTCCACAGTTTGTCCTGAAAGTGTTCTGCCGGAAGCATCGGTAATGGTTCCTGAAACCATCACTGGAATATCTAAATTGCGTTCTTCTTTTACTTCTTCGATTGCAAATAAAGCAGCTTTTGCGTTTAGTGTGTCGAAAATTGTTTCCACTAATAACACATCGCAACCACCGTCAATAAGAGCTTCTACTTGTTGTTTGTAGGCAATTCGTAAATCGTCAAAAGTTACGGATCGGAAACCTGGATCATTTACGTCTGGTGACATGGATGCAGTTCTGTTGGTTGGCCCAATGGAACCGGCTACGAAACGTGGTCTGTCGGTAAATTCATTGGCAACTTCACGGGCAATTTTGGCTGATTCGAAGTTTAGTTCGTAAACCAAATCTTCGAGATGATAATCGGCCATTCCGATTGTGGTTCCGGAGAATGTATTGGTTTCAACAATATCGGCACCCGCTTGAAAATACAAACGGTGGACTTGTTTTACGGCTTCGGGTTGTGTGATAGAAAGTAAATCGTTGTTCCCTTTGAGCGGATGTGGAAAATCTTTGAATCGTTCGCCACGGAAATCTTCTTCGGAGAAATTATTGCGTTGCAACATGGTTCCCATGGCTCCGTCGAGTACGAGAATTCTTTGTTGGATTGCTTCTTTAATCTTTGACATATTTTTTAGTTTAACCGCAAAGCTCGCAAAGGTTTTTCGCAAGGTTCGCAAAGGTTACATTTGCAATTAATATTCTTGTATACTAAGGTGACCTAGCCCAGATAGCAGTGGAAATCTCCCGATTTATCGGGAATTGCAACGGATAGCTGGATTAGCTCCTGAAATTAATTCAGGATAAATTCAAATACTGAAACAAGTTCAGTATGAAAAATTATAAATAGGTTATCGTGAAAGTGAGAGGAATTCTCGGGTTATCTGTATCTTTATTGAGATGCTATAACAAAACTGAAATAAATTCAGGTTGAAGTTCAGCATAAAGACTAGAATGTAGCACCTTCTTTTGGCAAAGGGTTGCTAAGCTTTCATCGGGTCTATTCCCTCAAGCTTTCGTGATAACGAGCAATAAATTTATGAACGGTGCAAATATAGAATTAAATTTTAATTCCTGAAATTTTTTCTAAATATACCTTTTATATGTTCTGAAAACAGATTAAAAATCTATAAAAATTAAAAATATTAGATAATTTTAAACTAAATATGTTTTTTTATTGTTGTTCATTCCTGTCATTTGAACTGGTTTTAAAAATAAAAAGTCCCGTTATTGAACCATAAAGGGACTTTTTAAGAGATTAGTACAATCCTTCTACAGATAAATAACGTTCACCGGTATCATAATTAAAGGTCAGGATTATGGCATCATCTGGTAAAGATTTTATCTTTTTGGCCACAGCAGCCAAAGAAGCGCCGGTAGAAATTCCAACGAAAATACCTTCTTGTAAGGCACTATTTTTAGAAAATTCATAGGCTTCCTCTTTTGAAACTGTTATCACTTCGTCAATTAGATTGGAATGATAGTTTTCTGGCACAAAACCAGCACCAATTCCTTGCAATGGATGTGGACTTGGAGCACCACCACTTAAAACAGGAGATGCTTCTGGCTCAACTGCAATTATTTTTACGTTTGGAAATTTTTGCTTTACAATTTCGGCAACACCAGTGATATGTCCACCTGTTCCAACACCTGTAATGATATAATCGATACCTTCAGGGAAATCTTCAATAATTTCGAGTGCTGTTGTTTTTTTGTGTGCTTCAACATTAGCGGGATTTTCAAATTGAGAAGGAGACCACGCGTTTGGAATTTCTTTTACCAATTCGGCTGCTTTTTCGATAGCGCCTTTCATTCCTTTTTCGCGAGGTGTTAATTTGAATGTAGCTCCGTACACTTCCATTAATTTTCTTCTTTCTACACTCATGGATTCGGGCATTACTAAAATCACTTTATAGCCTTTTACTGCAGCCACTAAAGCTAAACCTATCCCCGTATTTCCTGAAGTTGGCTCAATAATAACACTCTCCTTATTTAAGATTCCTTTTGCTTCGGCGTCTTCAATCATACCTAATGCAATACGATCTTTGATACTTCCGCCTGGATTTGCTTTTTCTAATTTAATCCAAACATTTTTATTCGAACCAAATAATCGATTGATTTTAACTACTGGCGTTTTTCCGATTGTTTTTAAAATATTTTCTGCTTTCATAACTACTTGTTTTAATTAATTATATACTAAAATTGATAGGTTCAGGAAAATTATTCTTGGACCTTACACTTATTTCACTCTTATGATAAACCAATGTTTGTGTTGGAATAGAATCGGTTATCCAAACATTTCCACCGATTACGGAATCTCTCCCAATAATTGTATTTCCTCCCAAAATAGTTGCATTGGCATAAATAATAACGTTGTCTTCTATGGTAGGATGTCGTTTTATTTCCGCTTTATCTTTACTGACACTGAGCGCGCCTAAAGTAACACCTTGATAAATTTTAACATTATTACCTAGTATAGCTGTTTCTCCAATAACAATTCCGGTTCCGTGATCGATGAAAAATCGCTTTCCAATACTTGCACCGGGATGAATATCGATACCCGTTTTTCCATGCGCATATTCTGAAATTACTCGCGGTAAAATAGCTGCTTTTTTATTCCATAGATTGTTAGCGATTCGGTAAGTTGTAATTGTAAAAAAACCAGGATAAGCCAGCAAAACTTCCTCTGTTGATTTTGCTGCTGGATCAAACTCTAAAATTGCTTCCAAATCCTCTAACAAATCCTCATAAATTGGAACCAAATCGACAAAAAAAGAATTCGCCAAATCTAATCCATTCTTAACGCCAACCTGAGATAGAAAAAACTGTAACTCTAAATGGAGTTCTTTTTCTGTCTGTTGAAATTTCTCAAGAGACTTACAATGACCATAACCATAAAAAAGCCAAGAAAATAAATCTTCTACCCAAATTTCAACCCTATTTTTTATAATTGGCGCAGTTTTATAAGTATTGTTTTTTTGAAACAGAACCTGACTTATCTTATTTTCATTCATTTTTTTACTGAATTAATTTAAAATAAAAAACCTCTACAAGCAGCAGAGGTTTCATTTGATATATTTTTAAAATTTAAAATTATGCAATTGAAGTCCTCTGCGGAAAATGCCACATCTTACAACAAATAACACCTACTAATAAATTCATCTGATTATTTTCTACTGCAAAGATAAAATCAAATCTACACTAAAGAACTATTCACTAAAACTTTAACTTAATTTTCTAATTTGTTAACTCTAAATTCTATTTAGCTCATTTAAAACAAAATTCCTTTATTATACATGGTTCGGCCACACACAATAAATGTAAATTCATAATTTTTCCAAAAAATTTTTTCTATTCAATTAGTCTTTATACATTTGCACTCGAGAATAAAAAGAGGAAAAATTTGAACTGATTGCAACCTCGTTAAAAAAATGCTAAAGCAGAAACTCTCCTTTAGCATTGTCGCAAAATCCTTTTTTTCTTCACAACAATTAAAATAACAAATGCTGAATTTAATTCAGCATAAAAACTAAATTATATTATGGCTTATTTATTTACGTCGGAGTCAGTGAGTGAAGGACATCCAGACAAAGTTGCTGACCAAATTTCTGATGCACTTATTGATAACTTCTTGGCATTTGATGCTGAATCAAAAGTGGCTTGCGAAACTTTAGTAACTACAGGTCAAGTAATTCTTGCTGGCGAAGTAAAATCAAGTACGTATCTTGATGTACAATCTATTGCGAGAGAAGTAATCAGAAAAATTGGATATACCAAAAGCGAATACATGTTTGAAGCTGACTCGTGTGGCGTTTTATCTGCCATTCACGAACAGTCTGCCGACATTAATCAAGGTGTTGACAGAGCAAGCAAAGAAGAACAAGGTGCTGGTGACCAAGGAATGATGTTTGGTTACGCTACGAATGAAACTGAAAACTACATGCCGTTGGCTTTAGATTTATCTCACGCTTTGTTAATTGAATTAGCGAACCTAAGAAGAGAAAATAACGAAATCACCTATTTGCGTCCAGATGCAAAATCGCAGGTAACTTTAGAGTATTCTGATGATAACAAACCACAAAGAATTGATGCCATTGTAATTTCTACACAACATGATGATTTTGCTCCAGAAGCTGCTATGCTTGCTAAAATTAAAAGTGATTTAGTAGGGATTTTAATTCCAAGAATTAAAGCTAAATATCCTCAATATGCTCACTTTTTTAATGACCAAATTACCTATCATATCAATCCAACTGGGAAATTCGTAATTGGAGGACCACACGGAGATACGGGTTTAACTGGTAGAAAAATTATCGTAGATACTTATGGTGGAAAAGGAGCTCACGGAGGTGGTGCTTTTTCTGGTAAAGACCCTTCAAAAGTAGACCGTTCTGCAGCGTATGCAACCCGTCACATTGCTAAAAATTTAGTAGCTGCCGGATTGTGTGATGAAGTTTTAGTACAAGTTTCTTATGCTATTGGAGTGGCAAAACCTACTTCGATCAACGTGGTAACTTATGGCACTTCAAAAATAAAAATGACTGATGGAGAAATCAGTAAAGTTGTTGAGAACGTCTTTGATATGCGTCCGTACTTTATAGAACAACGTTTGAAATTGCGAAATCCTATTTATAGTGAAACTGCAGCTTATGGACACATGGGAAGAACACCTGAAACGGTTACCAAAACCTTCCAATTGCCAAATGGCGAACCAAAAACAGTAACTGTTGAGTTATTTACTTGGGAGAAATTAGATTATGTAGCTCAAGTAAAAGCAGCTTTTGGATTGTAAAATCAAAAACTCTTTATTACAAAAAAGTCCCTCAGTTGAGGGACTTTTTGTTTACTATAAATTATACTTTAATGTAAAAATTAAATACCTTGGTTGAATGGTATATTGCGAATCACTGGTTGAAAATTGAGAGAAACTATTGTCTTTTAAAACTTTTGTATTCAGCAAATTAGTTACGCTTGCTTTGTATTCCCAATGACTGTCTTTTGTTTTTTGATAAATCAAACTTGCTGATAGAAAATCGTACTCGTTTTCTACTGATTTGTCGTTGTTGTAATAATGAAAGTACTCATATTCACTCACAAACGAGAAACTCTTCAAGAAAAAATAATCTAATTTGATGTTTGGTCGATCGGTAAAAAAAGTATCGTTTGGATATTGATTTACAGAATAGCCATAACCAATTTCTACGTTTGGATAATTTTTAAAATTGGTTGAAGCGGTCAAATTATAGTTTTGAGTAAAACTTTCGTTGGTTATTAAAACATCCTGAAATGTAAATCGGTCTACTTGAATATTATTAAATTTTGACCAATTTAAATTAGCACTCAAAGCAGCTTTGTAATATTTAAAAAATGATCTTCCGTATCTAAACACACCTGAAATGCTTTCGTCTGCAAACTGAGAATTAAATGGAGATGAAATTTGATTCACATTGTTAAACAAAGCCCTATTTTTGATCGCATCAACTGATCTGTTGTAACTTGCAAAAGCGGTGATATTTTCAAAATTAAACATGTTGTATTTAAAATATCTTAATGAATGCGATTGCTGTATAGAATTTTCAAGTTGTCGATTTCCTCTTGACAAACTGTTGTAATTATTCAGCACAAAACCTTCGGCCAAATTATTAATATCTGAAAAATTGTTGTTAAATGAAAAATTATAGGTTAACGACTCTGCTTTTTTAATTTGATAAATCGCTAAGAAATCAGGAAGAATTCTATTGAAATTTAATTTGTAATTGCTGCTTAACTGTTCGTTATCCAAAGAATAGTTATGAACACTGAAGCCCGGAGTTAAAGTAAATTTTCCGCTCAATATCTTATAATGCAATCCTATAAAGGCATCATTAAATCTATAAGTAACGTCGTTTTTATTTTCTGAATTATTTAAATCATTTACGGATGCGTTGTCTAAAATTTGAAAAATATTTGAATTAAAATTTTGGTATGAATTTGTATTTCCAAGTGTTACATTGATGTTGCTTTTGGGCGTAAGCACATAGTAATAATCTAATTTTGCATCTAATTTATTGGTTTTTACAAAACGTTCTTGGTTGATATCGTTTCGGTTTTGACCTGAAATATAGCCCGACAAATTAAAAGGTTGTGTCTGCAAATTAGCATTATAAAATGGATCTTCTTCTTGGTAGGTGTGTTGCATTTCATAGGCAAAAATATGCTTAGAAGTTGGCGTGTAATAGAAACTTAAATTCTGATTTATTGCTATTGGATTTTGATTTTTATTACTTAAAATAGTTTCAGTATTGGAATTGTTATTTTCATCTATAACTTCTCTTAACAAAGCATTGTTTTCGTCTTGTGTCGAAAATCTACTCAAAATATCGTAGTCCATTTGAAAATTAGCATTTGGCTTATACAATGAACTCAATTTTACCAAAGCCAAATTACTGTTTTGATTTGCTATTTGATTTGTATTTTGGGTCGAAGCAACTTCAGTTGAATTTGGTCTTAAAAAATTTGTATTCGTAATTGTTTCGGTATCAGTCACTGAATATGACACAATTCCAAAACCACTCAATGTCCATGTTTTTGTCGGATTATAAGAGAAGTTCGTCGCGCCAAATTTGGTATCAATGTCTTTGGCTCTATTATTTCGCAACAAGGAAATGCCTAAATTATTACTAGAGACATTAAAATTAGAACCTCCTTTTGACATCATATTTCGAAATCCACCTGTGAATTTAAAATAATCTTGAACCGTTAATGGTAGTTCTCCAATGTTATTGAAATTAGAGATTACATTGACACTGTATTTTGGATTGTAATAAAAAAGTTTCGGGTTAATGATAAAGCGATCGAATTTACTTTTATCATCCATTCCACCACCAGCAGTAACATCGCCAAACCAAAAGCTTTTCTTTCCGCTTTTAAGTTTAATGTTCATTGCCAAATTATCTTGATTGTTTTCAACTCCTTTTAAAATTGAATTTTCATTATAATTTCTGAGTACTTGGATTTTATCAATAGCATCGGCTGGAATATTTTTTACTCCAAGTTTTGTATCCCCATCAAAAAAATCTTTGCCTTCGACCATTAATTTCGTGACTTTTTTGCCTTCTACTTCAATTTCACCATCAGCGTTTACTTCAACACCAGGTAATTTTTTCAAAACATCTTCCAGTTTTCTTTCTGTTCCATTTTTAAAAGAATCTGCGTTGTAAACAATGGTATCGCCCTTTATCGAAACGGGCATTTCTCGAACAATTTCAACTCCTTCGAGTTCGATTCCGCCGCCTTCCATTGTAATATTTTCGGTAATATTTTCGGTTTTTGTAGTAACTGTTATCTCTTTGTTTTGCATTCCAAGATAACTCAACTTGATCGTGTACGTTGAATTTGGCTTTAAATTGAGAATAAATTTTCCTTTGTCATTGGTAATCGCGTAGGCATCCATTGCTTTTGAGGCAACATTCATTGCCATAACATTTGCCATTTCGAGTGGTGCTTTGGTATTGTCTTGAATTATTCCTTCAAAACGTATGTTTTGTGAAAAGAGAGAAATTGAGATAAAAATAAAAAATAGGGAGAAAAATTGTTTCATGTATTTCTGAAATTTTTTTAATGTTCAAAAGATTGAATAATCACACCATCCTCATTTTTCATGCTATCCATCTTTTCTTTTTCTATTTTATCAAATTCCGTCTGATTAACTAATTTGCCAATATTAGGAACTTTTATCTTAGACTTAACTTTATTATTGAGTGTTACTTTGGAACAAAGTATGACTTTTTCGTCATCATTAATTTCTAAAATCAACCCGGGTAAACCCCAAAAATTGTTTGGCCCAAAACTTACTGGAATTTCAGGAGTATACCAAGCTGTAACTCGCTTATCTTCTGGTTTATCCATTTTGAATAATGCTGGTTTTATTTCTTCTTTTTTTAAAAACTCTTCGTATTCCTGATTTTGCTTATCGGTAACAGGAATAAGCAATTCGGCTTTAAAACAAACATAGTCGCCTATTTTTTTTGTTTCATCAACTAGGTTCCAATTCATTGGAGTTAGTTTTTCTTTAATTAAAAATTCTTTACCGAAAATTTCTGCCTCCTCTAGTTCAAATTTTTCTTTCAAATTAATGTATTTTTTGCCTTCACCTGAAAAAGCAACGCTGATAGAAAATCCACCTCCAGGATTTTGTGGTTGTTGCAACTCTTCAGGCTGTTCATAAACACTTTCGATTTTTGAAAAAGTTAAGAGATAGGTTTTTTCCCCAGCTTTTTTCATCGCTTCTTTAAATGCTTTCTCCATTTCAGGATTCAAAGGTTCTTCGTTTTTTATTTCAGCTTTCTCCGTTTTTTTCTTTTCAATTCTTTTCGAAAAGTATTCCGCTTTGCCCTGAAATTCTTGAGCAGAGACTGAAAAACAAAAACATAAAACTGTAAACTGTAAAAATTTTTTCATTTTATTTTAGTGTTTAATTACCCATTCTCATCTGCATTCCACCTCTTCCATTGCCTTGATTCATATCTCGCATTTCTTGCATTTTTTTGACGACTGTTTCGTCATAGTCTTTTTGCGAAATTACTTTACCATTAGTTGGTGCTTTGATTTCTGCTTTATCTTTGGCATTTAAAACCACTTTAGAACACAAAATAACTGTTTTCCCATCGTTAATTTCTAATATCAAACCGGGTAAACCCCAATAACTTTCTGGTCCTTGATTCACCGGAATTTCTGGCGTGTACCAAGCTGTGATGGTTATTTCTTTTGGCAAATCAAAATCATCCATAAAATTGGTTTTCTTTTCTTTGTCTTCTTTTTTAACTTCACCAGCTTTTGCTTCCTCTTGTTTTTTAGGCTTTAAATTTCTGAAATCAGATTTGCTCACTGGCCGAACTGCTGTGGCTTTGAAACAGTTATAACCTCCAATTATTCTGGTTTCGCTTTCCATTTTCCAATCTAATTTTGGCAATGAATCTTTTACTAAAAATTCTTTACCCATAAATTCTTTGTCAACAGTATAATTTTTTTCTTTTACGTTTTTATAATACGTTCCACCGCCGCCCATCATAGACGACATCATACGCATTCCGCCTTGTCCTTGTCCAGGCGCATCTAATTTTTCTTCTTCTTTATATATGGAAGCCGATTTATCAAAGTTTAAAATAAACGTTTTTTCAAACATTTTTTTCATTCGTTCTTCAATCATCTTTTGCATTTCGGGAGTAATTTCTTTATTTCCTTGCATTCGGGAACTAAAATCAGAAGTGCTAGTCTTGGTTTCGTAAACCGCCATTCCTTGAAAATCTTTTTGTGCATTTGAAGTCATAAATGCCACCAGAAATACTAAAGTATAGAATGTTTTTTTCATTGCTTTTTAAATTTGAATCGCAAATATGATGAATCTCATCGATTTCTGTTACCAATGTTTTGTTAAAATATCTTTTCGTAGATGCAAAAATTAATTTGGTTTAGTGTACTTTAGCCTATTATGAAAAAGGCGTTTTATCTCATTTTATTTTTAAGCAGCACCTTAGTTTTTAGTCAAAATCAAAAACTAAAAACTACGGAACTTAGCACAACCGAATTAGAAAACAAGACTTATATTGGTTTTGACGGATTGGGCAATAATTACTACATTAAAGACAACGTTTTTATCAAAGAAAAAGACGCCCAAAAGTGGGAATATAAAAACGTAGCATTAGGCAAAATCACCTCAGTAGATTATGTTAACCCATTGCAAATAGTCGTTTTTTATGAAGATTTTAATACCATAATCACACTTGACAACCAATTGAATGAGATTCAAAAACTTAATCTTTTTGACATTGACAACACTATTTTTGCATCTAAAATTGGATTAGCATCTCAGAATCAGTTTTGGATTTATAACGCACTGACACAACAGATTTTGTTGTTTGATTATTTAAAAAGAACTTCTAAAGACATTGGAAATCCCATTCAGGAAGGCATACAATACACGCAATCCGATTTTAATAATTTCTATTGGATTGATGAAATAAACAATTGGTATGCCATTGATATTTTTGGAAAAGTAAATTTGCTGGCCAATATTCCGCCATTTGAAAAACTTCAAATTATTGATAAAGAAAAACTTTTATTTTCGAGAGACAATGTTCTGTATTGTTTGAATAACGTAACAAAAACGGTTTACGAAATTGAAATTGTTGAGAAATCCTTTCAAAATTATTATTACAAAGACCAAATTTTGGCTATTTTTACCAACCAACAAATTAAGAATTATAAAATAAAATTACCATAATGCACATAGCAGTAGCAGGAAACATAGGTGCTGGAAAGACCACTTTGACCCGATTTTTAGCCAAACAATTCAAGTGGGAACCTCATTTTGAAAACGTAGTTGACAATCCGTATTTGGATGATTTTTACCATCAAATGGAGCGTTGGAGTTTTAATTTACAGATTTATTTCTTGAACTCTCGTTTCCGTCAAGTGCTGCAAATCCGCGAAAGCGGAAAAAACATCATTCAGGATAGAACTATTTATGAAGATGCTCACATTTTTGCTCCCAATTTACACGCAATGGGATTAATGACCAATCGGGATTTTGAAAATTATTCTGATCTTTTTCAATTAATGGAAGGTTTAGTTGGTGCGCCTGATTTGCTGATTTACTTAAGAAGTTCTATTCCAAATTTGGTTGCCCAAATCCACAAACGTGGGCGAGATTATGAAAACACAATTTCTATTGACTATTTGAGTCGATTGAACGAACGATACGAAGCTTGGATTAGCACTTATGACAAAGGGAAGTTACTAATTATTGATGTAGACAATATTGATTTTGTTAATAACCCAGAAGATTTAGGAACTATTATTAATAGAATTAATGCTGAAATAAACGGATTGTTTTAAGCTTATCTCTATTTGGAAAAATGCCTCTTCTCGTTGATAATGAGTAGAGGCATTTTTGTTTGTTCATCGTTAATATCCTTAAAAACAACGATATTTTTACGTCGTAATTAATTAAATCCCTATTTTTATAAAATTAGTATTCATTAATTATTTTAAATCACAAACCCTTTTGGTACATTTAACTACCCCAAAAAGACTACCATATGAAAAAAAATTACACGATTAACTTGCAACTTTTAGTATCTTTTTTAGTGCTATTCTCTTTTAATTTTACGGTTTTAGCACAATCAAAAAGCGGAAAAAATTCAGGACGCACCAATTTTTCTAACACCCTATCCGCTCAAAACAGTAATCGCATTCGTTCTGCAGGGCCAATTACCCAGGCGACAACCACAGTAACTGCATGCGGTAGTTATACTTGGTTAGAAAATGGTCAAACGTATACCCAAAGCGGTATTTATACTTCGGGTGGAGGTATAACTCAACTTTTTAATAATCAAACCAACTGGGACAATTCAGCTGCGGCTAATGGAGCTACAGTTGCCGTAAATAATCTCTCGGGCATTCCAGCGGCTACAACTATAAATGTAACCATTGGCACCACAAGTGTAACTTTTAGTGCGCCTGGTGGCATGTATTCTAATGGAGTTTTTCTTGGAACTAATAACACCAATGAAGACATAACCATAAGTTTCAATCCTCCTATTTATGGGTTAGCTGGAAATTTTTTTGACACTGATATTACAGATACTGTAATTAATGGAAACCTGACTGCAACCTATTCAGATGGCGCATCCGATAGCAGAATAGTTACCTCAAACACAGAAACATTTGGGTATTTTTCAACCACTCCTTTAACCAGCGTTGTTTTATCATCACCTACAACAAGTGCCTTTATCTCGTTAAATAATTTAAGTATTGCTACCAATCCGACTTCAAACGAAAACTTAGATTTAACCATTATTCCGGAAGTTACACCGACTTTTTTAGCAGTCGAACCAATATGTTCTGGTAGTCCGCTGCTAGCGCTGCCAACTTCTTCTAACAATGGAATAACGGGAACTTGGTCACCTGCATTAGACAATACCAATACAACAACTTACACATTCACTCCTGATTTTGGAGAATGTGCCACAACAGTTACTTTGACTATAATAGTATTTCCAATTGTTGCCAATACTACCACTTTAAGTGCTTGTAATAGTTATACCTGGCCAATTACTGGAGTCACTTATACCTCCAGTGGATCTTATACGACTACAATACCATTAACCGATACGGTGGAGATAGATGATTTTTCATTATGGACTCAACATGCTTTTTCATTTAATTCGAATGTTGATTTAATCGATTTGGGTACAGTTACTGCAACTGATCCGACAAATTTCACATTAGGAACAACTAATATTAGTATGTCGGCTCCGGGTGGTATGTATTCGGGTGCCGATTTTTTGGGAACTGCCAATCCAAATAATCCCATAACAATTACATTTAATCCGCCTGTTTATGGTGTTTCTGCAAATTATTTTACTTCAGATATCGCTGATGCTGTAATTTCAGGAAATATTACGGTTACTTATGCTAACGGAAATGTGCAAAGCAGAACTGTCACTACCGATACCGATACTTTCGGCTATTTTGATAATAATTTTATAAGTAGTGTTGTGATTAGTACAAATACAACTTCTCCGAATAGATATGTCTCAATAAAAAATTTGGCCATTGCTACCAACCCAACCAGTTGCAGTACCGAAACATTAGATTTAACTATTAATACTACACCACCTCCAGGTGATACTCTTGTTACTGCTATTGATGTTAACACACCAAATTATAGTACTTCAGGGAACAACTTAACTTCAAATTGTTACACAAATACTATCGGCGAATTATCTCCAGATGTTTGGTACAAAGTAACTTTGGACGCTTGTGCACAATTGATCAGCTTGAACACTTGTACAGGAAGTAATTTTGATACTATTATAAGAGTATTTGCGCAAGACGGAGTTACCGAATTAGTTAATAGTGATGATGATTGTGGTGTTACTTTACAATCTTCAATATCAAATTTTGATGTTTCCACTCAAGACATTGTTTATGTACTAGTTGAAGGTTATTTTGGTTTGGGTAACGAAGAAGGAACCTATGGCTTGAATATTACCCAAACATTGTTGACTCAAACAGCACCAATCTTTTCGCCAATTGCCCCTATTTGTAACGGAGTTGTATTATCGGCCTTACCAACTACTTCTAATAACGGAATTTTGGGAACTTGGACACCAGCATTAGACAATACTATTACTACAACTTATACATTTACTCCAAATGCAGATCAATGCGCCTCAACAACAACTTTGACAATAACGGTGATTCAACCAACGACACCAACTTTTACCCCAGTAGCGCCAATTTGTAACGGAGCTGCATTATCGGCTTTGCCAACAACATCTAATAACGGATATTCTGGAACTTGGTCGCCAGCACTAGATAATACTGTAACCACTACCTATACTTTTACGCCAACTGCTGGACAATGTGCGAATACATCGTCTTTAACCATTACGGTTAACCAACCCGTGACCCCTATTTTTACAGCAGTGGCACCAATTTGTAACGGAGATGCATTATCGGCTTTGCCAACAACATCCAATAACGGATATTCTGGAACTTGGTCACCTGCACTAGATAATACTGCAACAACTACCTATACTTTTACACCAACTGCTGGACAATGTGCGAACACATCGTCTTTAACCATTACGGTTAACCAACCGGTGACCCCTACTTTTACCCCAGTAGCACCAATTTGTAACGGAGATACACTATCGGCTTTGCCAAACACATCCAATAACGGATATTCTGGAACATGGTCGCCAGCACTAGATAATACTGTAACCACTATTTATACTTTTACGCCTACAGCTGGACAATGTGCGACTACCTCTTCTTTAACCATTACGGTTAACCAACCGGTGACCCCAACTTTTACAGCAGTGGCTCCCATTTGTAACGGAGATTCTTTAACCTTACCAACAACTGCTACTAACGGATATTCTGGAACTTGGTCACCTGTAATAGACAATACGACAACCGCTACCTACACTTTTACCCCAACAGTTGGACAATGCGCCACAACAACTACTTTAACTGTAACTGTTAATCAACCCGCAACTCCTGCCTTTACAGCTGTCGCTCCTATATGCAATGGGGACTTTCTGACATTGCCCACCACATCCAATAATGGGTATACCGGAAGTTGGTCGCCTGCTTTAGATAATACGGCAACCGCTACCTACACCTTTACTCCATCAGTTGGGCAATGCGCCACAACGACTACTTTAACTGTAACTGTTAATCAACCCGTGACTCCTACTTTTACAATGGTAGCTCCTATTTGTAACGGAGATGCATTATCGGCTTTGCCAACGACTTCTAATAATGGATATAACGGAACTTGGTCGCCAGCTGTAGACAATACAATCACCACTTCTTATACATTTACTCCAACTGCGGGACAATGTGCTAATACAAGCTCTTTGATCATAACGGTTATTCAGCCTACAACACCAATATTTACCCCAATTGCTTCGATTTGTAATGGTGATTCCTTATCCGCATTACCAACTAATTCTAATAATGGATATAGTGGAACATGGTCGCCAGCATTAGATAATACTGTAACCACTTCTTATACTTTTACTCCAGATGCAGGACAATGTGCTTCAACGGCTTCATTGACTATAACTGTTGTTCAGCCTACAACTCCAACTTTCTCAGGGGTAGCTGCAATATGTGATGGTGGTACTTTATTGCCGTTACCAACAACATCCAATAATGGATATACTGGAACTTGGTCGCCAGCACTAGATAATACCGTTACCACTACTTATACCTTTATCCCAGATCAGGGTCAATGTGCGGCGGCAACTACTTTAACCATTGCGGTAAATCAACCTACAACAGTTCCAACGTTTACAGCTATTGCACCTATTTGTAATGGTGATATTATTGTTTTACCAACCACTTCTAATAATGGAATTACGGGTGTATGGTCACCTGCATTTGACACTACAACTACTACAACTTACACCTTTAATCCAAACCCTGGACAGTGTGGCGTTTCTACCACTATAACAGTGACAGTAAATCAACCCATAACACCAGCTTTTACTGCAATTGCTTCTATTTGTAACGGAGACACTTTAGTGTTGCCCACAATATCTAATAATGGGTATACCGGAAGTTGGTCGCCTGCTTTAGATAATACGGCTACTACAACTTACACATTTACTCCAACTGCTGGACAATGTGCAGCAACAACTACTTTGACAATTACAGTGAATCAACCGATAACCCCAACGTTTACTGCTGTGGCTTCGATTTGTAATGGAGATACAGTATCGGCTTTGCCAACAACATCTAATAATGGGTATGCCGGAAGTTGGTCGCCTGCATTAGATAATACGGTAACTACCACTTACACATTTACTCCTTCTGCTGGACAATGTGCAGCAACAACAACTTTGACAATTACTGTTAATTCAGCTGCAACACCAATTGGAAATACCTTTCAATCTTTTGATGTAGTTGCTCTAAATGATGCCACCATAGCAAATCTCGTGGTTAGTCCGACAAATGTAATTTGGTATGGTTCTTTAGCAGATGCACAATCGGGAACCAATGCCCTTTCCTCTTCGGCGGTGCTTGCAAATGGGTCAACTTACTATGCGGTAAATGTTGTTGGTTCTTGTGAAAGCCAACCGTTTGCTGTTACAGTAACAGTTACCTTGGATAGTGATGACTTTGATAATTTGCACTTTACTTATTATCCAAATCCAACTTCTTCAATTTTGAATATTAGTTATTCGAAAGCCATTACTAAAGTTACTTTGATTAGTATGCTTGGCCAGATCATAATGAGTCAGGATGCTAATTCAACACAAGTACAATTGGACTTGTCGCGTTTAGCTGATGCAGCTTATTTTGTAAGAGTTGTTGCAGACGATAAAGAGAAAATGATCAAGATTATCAAACAGAGATAGTCGTATTAAATAGCAAAAGGCTGTCAGTAGTGACAGCCTTTTTTATTAGTTTAAAGTATCAAATAATGACTTTACTTTAATCATTTGAACTGGTTTGGAAATTATAATTTGTACTTTCTGATTTGGAAGTACATCAAAATAGTTGTCACTGAAAAAGGTTTCTTGTTCCGATGATAAATACACGTTTTTAGCCAAAACATCCGAAGCAACTTCATAATTCAATTCGTCAATTTTAGTAATTTTAATAGTAGGTTTGGTTAGTTTCAACTCTTTGGGTTTACCAAAGAAATAATTAGAAGTTGCATCTCTAAATTGAACCTTCAAAATGGCTTGCTGTAAATCGAAATTCGAAAAATCAGCTTTAGGAATTTCAAATACAACCGAACTAGTATTATCTTCTAGATGGATTTCTTGTGAAGCGTTCCAAAGTAATTTTCCATCCAACGAGATCAGTTCTAAAACAATTTTATCTGAATATTTTTGTAAATTATCATTTACAACGTATACTTTATAAAAACCAGATTCTTCATTTACAGAAATCAACAACTGCTCATAACTACGTTTCACTTGATACTGAAAGGCTTTCCAATGGCCATAATAATCTACCGAACTCCATGATGTTACTGGCCAACAATCATTAAACTGCCAATACAACGTTCCCATACAATTGGGTTTGGCTCTTCGGTGCGCTTCCATCGCCGTTTTCATTCCATCCGCTTGAAGCAATTGCGAAACATAACTATAATCTTCAATTTTTTTTGGAATTACATAATCACGAGCCATATATTCATTGATGGTTTCGTAACCTGTTGGATGTTTTTGATGGTTCTTAACGGCTTCCGAAGTTAAATTCAAATCATTTATTGAAACAACTTTCTGCAAAGTTTCTAAATTTGGCATGCCTTGAAAACCATATTCACTCATGAAGCGACCGACTTTCTTTTTATAGATTTCAAAAGGTTCTTTTCCCCACCAAATTCCCCAATAATGCGAATCGCCTTGCGTCATGCTTTCCTTTTTTCCCCAACCAATTGATGGTGATGAAGGCCAATAAATAAGTTTGTTTTTGGGTGCTAAACTATCCAACGTTTTTGGAATTAATTGATGAAACAATTTTTCATAATCGTTCCAAACTTTAGTAGAATCCGATTTAGAATAGTTGTATTGTTTTTGCCAACCCCAGTTTTTCCAACCTTCATCGTTTTCGTTATTGCCACACCAAATGGCTAACGAAGGATGATTTTGAAGACGAGTTACATTATCAATTACTTCGTGTTTTACATTTTCTAAAAAGTCCGTATCACCAGGATACATCGCGCAAGCGAACATAAAATCTTGCCAAACTAGAATTCCGTTTTTATCACATTCATCATAAAATGTATCGTCAGCATAAATTCCGCCACCCCAAACCCGAAGCATGTTCATATTAGAATTAACAGCAGTTTTAATTCTCGATTTGTAAATAGAATCGGTAACTCTGGGCATAAAACTATCATCGGGAATGTAATTAGCGCCTTTCATAAAAACAGGAATTCCGTTTAATTTGAAATAAAAACTGGTTCCGATTTTGTCTTTTTCTTGCACGAGTTCAATAGTTCGCAATCCGATATTTAGCTTTTTTGAATTGACTGTCGTTTTATGATCAATCAAACTAATTTCAAATGGATATAAATGCGCTTCTCCTAATCCGTTTGTCCACCAACGTTTTGGATTTATAATTTGATAGTTCATTTTGATTTTATTCAACCCTTTTTTCAAATGAAAGGTTGCAATACTATCATTAATTTTTAATTGAATGGCACTTACTCTGTCTGCTTTAATTTCAGTTATAAATTCTAAAATGGCTTTCTGATCGTTTAATTCCAGTTGATTGTACACTATGTTTTCAATTGACACATCATTCCAAAAATTCAGATTAACATCTTTCCAAATTCCAGCAGTTACCAATCGTGGTCCCCAATCCCAACCGTATTGATATTGTGCTTTTCTAGTAAAAACTTTTTCATCGCCCGGAAGTATATAAGGTAATTTTTGGGCTGCTGATTTTCCTGTTAGAACGGCTGATTTAAATTTAATTTCGATGTTATTTTCTCCTTTAATCAAATTGTTTTTTACTGGAATTTTCCATGTTCGAAACATATTATTGGCCTCTAAAACTGGCTTTCCATTAAGAAAAACTGTTGCATACGTATCTAAACCTTTAAATTCTAGTGTTATCTTTTTAAATTTCAATTCCGATTTTGAGATGATAAACGATGTTTTGTAATTCCAATTTTCGTTTTCAATCCAGAGCAGTTGCTTTTCATTGGTTCCGAAAAATGGATTATCTATTACTTTATTGGTTACTAAATCGGTGTGAACGGTTCCTGGAATTTTTGCTGGTAGCCAATTTTCTTTATTTTCTTGTTTGAATTTCCAATCTTCGTTATTTAAACTACGTTGTTTATTTTGACTCATAAGAATCAACGGAAAAAGAAATAAAATAAGGAAATTACGCATTTAGGATTGCTTTTAATTTTTGAATTTCTTCGGGATTTGCAAGTTCAGAAGCATCTGTAATTGCAGACGAATGGAAATAAATAGCTTTGGTTTTTTGCTGAATTTCTTTACCATTTGAAGAACGCAATCCGCCGCCAGGCATAATCGTAATTCGGTTATTGGCTTTTTGAACTAAAAGTTCCAATTGCTGTATTCCTTGATTTACATCCGGAGCATTTCCAGAGGTTAAAATGGTTTCAAAACCACAATCAATGATATCTTCAAGTGCTTGCAATGGATTTGAAACCGCATCAAAAGCACGATGAAAACTACACGGAATTGGATTTGCTAATTGTACTAATTCTGAATTTTGTGCTATATTAACTGTATTATCTGAATTCAAAATTCCGAAAACGAAACCATTTACATTTAGTTTTTTTATGGTTTGAATGTCTTCTTTCATCTGTTGAAATTCTGCATCAGAATACACAAAATTTCCGCCTCTTGGACGAATCATAACAAAAACAGCAATCGTTAATTGCTCTTTTGCTTTTTGGATAATTTCAAATTTTGGAGTAGTTCCACCAAGGGTTATTTCATCACAAAGTTCCACTCTATCCGCTCCATTTTGTTGTGCAATTAAAGTAGATTCTAAATTAAAACAAGCGATTTCTAGTTTTGACATTACTTTAGGAAATAATCTGAATTTATTAATTTGTTGCCCTTAGTATCGTTGACAGCAAAGTTGAATCCGTCTTGAATACAATACGCTCCATATTCGCCTTTTTTATTTAAAGCGATGAATCCGACTTGAATGTCTTTTAGGTTTTTATTGCGGTTTTTTGTCAGTTTTACAATTCGAGCCACCGCTTCTTCACAGGCTTTTTGTGGTGATTTTCCTTGACGCATCAATTCGACTACCAAATGACAGCCTACTATTCGGATAACTTCTTCGCCATGACCTGTTGCAGTTGCGGCGCCTATTTCATTATCTACGTATAATCCGGCTCCAATTATGGGCGAATCACCAACGCGTCCGTGCATTTTAAACGCCATTCCACTAGTTGTACACGCACCCGAAAGATTTCCGTGAGCATCCAATGCAATCATTCCTATGGTGTCGTGGTTTTCGATGTTGGCTTTTGGTAAATATTCGCTTGTTTTAAGCCATTCCTTCCATTCTTTGTCCGAATCTTCTACCAGTAAATTTTCTTTTGGAAACCCTTGTGATAACGCAAATTGAAATGCGCCATCGCCTACCAACATTACATGTGGCGTTTTTTCCATTACAGCACGAGCTACAGAAACTGGATGTTTAATATTTTCCAAACAAGCTACTGAACCAATATTGGAAAATTCATCCATGATACAGGAATCAAGTGTTACTCTTCCATCTCGATCTGGTCGTCCGCCGTAACCCACACTTCTTTCGGTTGGATCGCCTTCTGGAATTTTTACTCCGGCTTCAACCGCATCTAAAGCGCGTCCGTTATTTTTTAGAATTTCCCACGCAGCACCGTTGGCTTTTACACCAAAATTCCATGTGGAGATTACGATGGGTTTAGCTTCACCTAGGGTATTTTCTTTCTTACTTTCAGATTTGATTTCTTGCAATTCTTTTGATGCAAATGAACTCAAAGCCAATCCTAAAGAACCAGCTACTGTTGTTTTTAAAAAATTTCTTCTGTTTCCCATATTATTCTACACTTATTTCGTCTACAAATAACCAACTTTGTGAACCTGCACCAGGAAATCCATCCGCAATGATTCCGTTATTTACTGCAACTACTTTTACAAATTTTGCAGTTGTTTTCGGAAAATTCACTTCAATTTTTCCGCCTTTAGCAACCACTTCTTTTTGGCTAATAGTTTGTATTGATTTGAAATCTTTACCATCCGAAGAAACTAAAAACTGAATTTCTTTTGGAAAATAAATCCAACTTCCTTCACCTAACAAGGTGTTGATTTTTATTTTAGAAATCGTTTCTGTTGTTCCTAAATCGATGGTTGCATTTAAATCTTTACCCCAAAACCCCAACCAATCTCTTCCGTATTTAGACGGATTTCCGACCATCCCATCGACTAGAGTAAAAGGTCCACCAATGGCATAATTTTCGTGTGGTAGATTTACCAATTCAATCTTTTTTCCAGTTGATTTGGAAATGAAAAAGGCTTGTTCGATGGTAGCACTTTTGGCTTTCCCATCTTCAAAATAATTTGCTTTTACGGTTGTGTTTGCGGCAACAACAATAGGTTTACTATATGATGCTGAACTTAAAACAGGTTCTGAACCATCTGTTGTATATCTAATTCCGGAAGGATTTGGCGTTTTTAATTCGAAAGCTACTCCTTTATCATTTGGATGCACAGCTGACGTAACTTCAAAAATAGCTTTGCTGTAATTGATTCCATTTTTATCATAAAAGTCAAAATGTTTGATGATTCGTTTTTCGAATTCTTTGTAATTTTTCGGATTTGAAGTTCCCCACAACACCTCAGAAAGTGCTGCCATTCTTGGCATAATCATGTATTCTACATGTTCTGGAGTTGTGATGTATTCCGTCCAAACATTAGCTTGTGCGCCTAAAATGTACTTGGCTTCTTCGGCATTTAATTCGGCTGGAATTGGATTGAACGAATAGACTTTTTCCAAAGTTGTATAACCGCCAATGGCAATAGGTTCGTTTTTTGGTTCCCCTTGATAGTGGTCGAAATACACATGAGAACCTGGCGTCATGACTACATAGTGTTTTTCTTTTGCGGCTGTGATGCCACCTTCGGTTCCACGCCAACTCATAACAGCAGCATTTGGAGCTAATCCGCCTTCTAGAATTTCGTCCCAACCAATTATTTTTCTGCCTTTACTGTTAATGAATTTTTCAATTCTTTGGATGAAATAGCTTTGCAATTCATGTTCGTCTTTTAACCCATTTTCTTTGATTAAGGTTTGACAATGCGGACAGGATTTCCAGCGTGTTTTAGGACTCTCATCGCCTCCGATATGAATGTATTCTGATGGGAAAAGTGCTAAAACTTCAGTCAAAACATTTTCTAAAAAGGTAAACGTTTCTTCTTTTGGACAAAGAACATCTTCTAAAACGCCCCATTGTTTGGCTACTTGAAAAGGTCCTCCGGTACAAGAATATTCTGGATAAGCGGACAAAGCAGCAAGTGCGTGGCCTGGCATTTCAATTTCGGGAACAACAGTAATATGACGTTGTGATGCATAAGCCACGACTTCTTTGATTTGCTCTTGAGTGTAGAATCCGCCATAGCGAATTGTGTCAAATTTTTGGTCGTTGTAGTGTCCCGTCATTGAGCCATTTCGCCAAGCACCAACTTCGGTTAATTTTGGATATTTTTTGATTTCGATGCGCCAACCTTGATCATCCGTTAAGTGCCAATGGAAGGTGTTGAACTTATACATTGCTAAATAATCAATATACTTTTTGACAAAAGAAACCGGGAAAAAATGACGTGCACAATCGAGATGCATTCCGCGCCACTTGAATTTTGGTTCGTCTTCAATTAAAACAAAAGGTAATTTAATATCATTATTTTTCTCGGAAGGAATTAACTGGAGTAAGGTTTGAATACCATTAAAGAAACCTTCGCTATGAGTTGCCCAAATTGCTATATTTTTATTGACAATCGCAAATCGGTAACTTTCATCGGAAGAACTCTTGAAATCAACATCCTGAATTAATTTTATTTTATTTGATTTGATATTATCAGGAACAATTTTCAAGTCCAAACTAGTTCGTTGCTTTATAGCTTGTTGTAAATAGAGCGCTTCAGGCATACTCGTATCACCTTGAATTACGGTTTCTTTGTTTAGTACAAAATTACCTTTATCCATTTCGACCGTTCTTGGCATCGGAATCAGAGGCAATGTATTTTGCGCAAATCCAATTGTAACAATAAATAAAGATAACACGGTAAATAGTTTGGCCATAAAAGAGTTGTTTGGTATCGCTAAAATTAAACAAAAAAAGTCAAAAAAAATGCCTCACTTTCGTGAGGCATTTCTAGTATATCAATTTTGAAAATTATTTCAAAGCATCAACCTTAGCTTGAACTTCAGCTTCAGTTCCTTCGAAAGTTTCATTTGTTGAAGTTCCACCAACTGTCGTTGTAACTGTTGCTTTAGCTTTACCGTTAGTATTGGTAATCACAACTTTTACATTTTTATCCATGGTACCTTTTACTTCTTCTCCTTTTTTAGCACAACAGTCATCTTCTTTTGCTACGAATTTACCGTTTGCATCGTAGTGAGAAAGACAAGCTTCTTTTTGAGCAGCATCACATCCTAAAGAATCGCACATTGCTGCGCACTCTTCTTTGGTCATGTCTTTGCATTTGCTCATATCGCATTTGCCCATCATCATATCGCCTGCACATTCCATTTTCATATCTGACGCTTTTGTGCCGCCTTCATGACTACCAGCACCTAAGATTGGAGCGATTACTAATCCGATAAGACATGTTAATTTGATTAAGATGTTCATAGATGGACCAGAAGTATCTTTAAATGGATCTCCAACAGTATCACCAGTTACTGCCGCTTTGTGCGCATCAGAACCTTTATAAGTCATTTCACCATTAATCATAACGCCTGCTTCGAATGATTTCTTAGCATTATCCCAAGCACCACCTGCGTTGTTTTGGAACACAGCCCAAAGCACTCCTGATACCGTTACTCCGGCCATATAACCCCCTAACATTTCGGCGATTAATTGATTGTTATCTCCGTAAACTAATTTACCTAATAATACGATAGCAATTGGGAAACCAATCGTCATAATTCCAGGCAACATCATTTCGCGTAACGCTGCTTTAGTAGAAATATCGACACATTTAGCATATTCTGGTTTTCCAGTTCCTTCCATAATTCCTGGAATTTCTTTAAACTGACGACGTACTTCGTACACCATATCCATTGCCGCTTTACCAACAGAATTCATTGCTAATGCCGAGAAAACTACTGGTATCATTCCACCAACGAATAACATGGCTAATACTGGCGCTTTAAAGATATTGATTCCATCAATTCCAGTGAATGTTACATAAGCAGCAAATAAAGCTAACGATGTTAATGCAGCAGAAGCGATTGCAAAACCTTTACCGGTTGCAGCAGTAGTGTTCCCAACTGAATCTAAAATATCGGTACGCGTACGAACTTCTTTTGGTAATTCACTCATTTCAGCAATTCCACCTGCGTTATCAGAGATTGGTCCGAAAGCGTCAATTGCTAATTGCATTGCTGTTGTTGCCATCATTGCAGAAGCAGCAAGAGCAACTCCGTAGAAACCTGCAAGAGCATACGTTGACCAGATTGCACCAGCAAATAATAAAACGGTTGGGAAGGTAGAAATCATTCCGGTAGCTAAACCAGCGATTACGTTTGTTCCGGCACCAGTTGATGATTTTTGTACGATTGCCAAAACTGGTTTTGTACCTAATCCTGTGTAGTATTCAGTTACTGATGAAATAGCTCCACCAACAAATAATCCGATTAAAGTTGCGTAAAAAACACGCATTGAAGAAATATCTTGTAAGCCTTCACCGAAGAAACTCATTTTCATTGTTGCAGGCAACATCCATTGTACTAAGAAGAAACAAGCAACTGCAGTTAAAACAATAGAAACCCAGTTTCCGATGTTTAATGCTTTTTGTACTTGAGCTTCTTTAGCCGTATCGCTAGAAATTTTCACTAACATAGTTCCTACGATAGAAAATAAAATTCCGAAACCAGCTATAGACATTGGCAATAAGATTGGTCCAATTCCACCAAAAGCATCTTTTATCATTCCGCCCATATCTTGGATCACATAGTTACCCAAAACCATGGCAGCTAAAACGGTTGCAACATAAGAACCAAATAAATCGGCACCCATTCCGGCAACGTCACCAACGTTGTCTCCAACGTTATCTGCAATTGTAGCAGGATTTCTTGGGTCATCTTCTGGAATTCCAGCTTCAACTTTACCTACTAAATCCGCTCCAACATCGGCAGCTTTTGTATAAATTCCGCCACCAACACGAGCAAACAAAGCTATAGATTCTGCTCCAAGAGAGAAACCAGCAAGCGTTTCAAGAACTACAGTCATGTCTTCAGTATTTGTCCAAACACCGCCCATGAATTTTTGAAAAAGTATGATAAAGAATCCAGTTAGTCCTAAAACGGCTAAACCAGCAACTCCTAATCCCATTACCGTTCCACCACCAAAAGAAACTTTTAAGGCTTGTGGTAGACTAGTTCGAGCAGCCTGAGTAGTTCTTACGTTTGTTTTGGTTGCGATTTTCATTCCCATGTTTCCAGCCAAAGCCGAAAAGAACGCTCCGAAAATAAAAGCAACTACTATTAATAGATGTGTTTTTACTCCTGGTAAAAAAGTAATTCCAGCTAAAGCAATACTTGCAATAACTACAAATACAGCTAATAAGCGGTACTCTGCTTTTAAGAAAGCCAAAGCACCTTCATAGATGTAATCTGAAATCTCTTTCATTTTTCCATCACCAGCATCTTGTTTTAAAACCCAACTTCTTTTGATTGCCATAAAAGCCAATCCAATTAGCGCCATTACTATTGGCACATAAATCATGTATGATTCCATAAATATAATTTTTGTTATAAATTTTATCGGTCGCAAAAGTAACAAAACTTTAACAAATAAAAACAATATAACTTATGAATATTAGTTCATTTGATATACAGCAATTAAAGTTAAATAGGAACTTGTACTTTTAAGAAAGCGGAATGGAAAAGGCTTTAGACAAAATTTGCTTCAAAAAAAATTAAATAATAGGCCTTCTATTTCGCTTCTCTAAGTAATGGTGCCAAAGCATAAAGGTGGCCATACTTCTGTAAGGTTTCCAATTTTCGGTTAAGGACACCATTGCTTCTTTCGTGTGAATATCAAACAACTCTTTGATTGTATTGACCACTGCAATATCGCCAAGTGGCATAATATCAGGCAATTGAAGGGAGAACATCAAATAAACATCAATTGTCCAATTCCCGATTCCTTTGATCTTGATTAGTTCATTTCGAACCTCAACTTCAGACTTTGTAGCAAAGCTTTCTAAATCTAATTCTACTGAAACAGCCAAGGCCAAAGTCTTTAAATAACTTATTTTTTGTCGGCTTACTCCACATCGTTTTAGCGCTTCTTCACTGCATTCAATGATAGTTTCTGCAGTAACTTCGCCTAAAAGATTTTCGATTTTTAGGAAGCAGGCTTTCGCCGAATTAATAGAAACCTGTTGTTCAAGGATTAATTTGCAGAGGGTTACAAAACCTTGTGGTCGATTTGGAATAAAAGGATCTCCATACTGTTGCTGTATTTTTTTAAAAACAGTTTCTTTTTCAACTAGGAATGAAATCGCCTCTTGCATCAACAGTAAAGAATGAAAAGCTTAAAAGTAAAACCCGAAGGAGCCTTTAACCGTGAAATTATTAGTGTCAGGAACATCTCTGTAATTTCCTCTCCAGGCAAAATCTAAACGAAATACTTTAAAGATGTTGCCAACTCCAGCACTATATTCCCAATAAGGTTTTTCTGGCGCTTGGTAGTTTAATCCAGAAGCATTAATGAATTTGTTCTCGTCTGAAACCGTTCCGTAAACGCTTTTAATGCCTATAATTTCTCTAAGGTTCAGTTTTCTTAAATACGGAATGCGAGCAAACAATTTACCTTGAAAATTGTGTTCCCACTTTAACGTTACATATTGATCGGCTACAAATTCGTAAAAATTTAGATTATTAAAAGTATTGTCTATGATAAAAAGGGTTTGATTACCCGGAACAACACTCAGTAACCCAAGTGGAATCTGACCAAAAGTCTTTCCTAGTTCTAATGTAAAATTAGAGCGCCCAATAGCACCTATAATTACGGGTTGCTTGTAGTATAATTGGAGTTTTTGATAACTAAAATCACTATTGATGAATCCTTTAAAACCTTGACTATAATTCACAAATATGCGGCTAAATGGAGCATCAATATCTCGCCGTTCTACACCATAGCCAATTGTTTTTTTCTTTGGGGTTAACTCAACTTGAACGTTTAATTCCGATTGCGTCACATTGCTTTTGGTGGTTGTTTGTGTCGCATCGGTATAATAATCTAATTTAAAAGTGTCTGATGCTGAAACTAAGGTTCGGTATGAAAATCCGAGTTGTAAATTGATGTTTTTGATTGGTTCAACCTCAACTGCCAAAGTACTCAGATTAATATTGGTTAATTTACCATTAGCCCCTGTTGTGAATAAACCTGATGAGGCATAACTTCTTCCTAATACATCATTTGTAGAAGTCAAACTAGCTCCTATTTGTTCTACATCGCGCCTGTTTCCTCCGGAGATAATAACTCTATTTTTCTTTTCAATCATCCATTTTCCGGAGATTCCATATTTGAATTTATTGTCTTTAAATCCGTAGGCGGTATACCCTTGTATTCTCCAAAGATCGTTGGGTCCAAAATACGTTCTAGCTCCAGCTCTAAGTCTCCATCCTTCTACTTCATTATTCCCAATAGTTGAAAATATTGGCCCGTAATCTAAATGGTATTTCGGAATTTCAATGTAGCCACTACCTAAAATAGAGACCAAACTATATAATTGCTTGAATTTCTTAACCGTTTTGAGCGTATCAATCATGGCATAGATTTTCTTCTCGTCTTTGTTGAGTTTTTCAAATCGATTTTCGTCCCAATAGTCATTAGATCTAGCGTAAACTTGATTGTTTATAAAATTTACTTCCTCTTTATAGAATTTATCCGATTTTTTTTCGTCAAACTTAAAATTTCTATACAATGTAGTTCGTTTGCCGTAAACTCCTTTAGATTCTTCTTTTTTTCTTAAAGCAAAATCCGACATCATATAATCGCGCGTGGGCAAGAAAACGGAATCGTTCAAAACTTCGTATTCTTGTTCCAAATAAATGTCTTTGACCCAGTTGATATTGGCGCTTTTGGTAATGGCCATGTTTATTTTTTTAATGGCAAAGGTGGTGTCGTTTACCCAAAAATCTCCTTTGAAAGTCAATTCGTTCTTACGTCTTGGATAAAAGATTATATTGTAGCATACTTTATTGTCAATCACAGCTGTATCGGCCAAAACATAGTTGTACACATCGATTCCGGTTCGCGATAATGGACTAGTAAAACTTTTGTCAAACAAGTTCAGATAATTGTCATAAATATCATAATCACTATATAAATCTTTAATAAACATATTGACACCTTCGCCACTTCCTAAACCAGAATTTTTGTTGGCTTTAAGAACTTCTTTGGATCGTTTATTTTCGTTATCACCATAAAAATCAGACAGCGATTCGTTAATGAAAATAGGCAAATAGGTTTTCCCGGTAACTTTTGAAGTATCTATGTTTTTGAAAACGAATTCCATGCCTTTGAAAATTTTACTTTTCATAAAAGCACTATCGATGGTATTCATATCAAATTCTACTTTTTCGTATTTTTCGAATTGGTATTGTTTAAACATTTTTAAACCGTTCTTTCTCCTGCGTTCCCAAATTTTTCTCAAAATATCTAATGCCGGATTATTCTTTTTGGATGTTTTCCCTGCATAAATTTTAACTTCTTTTAGGGTATTCCCTTCCGTTAGGATTACTTTAAAATCGTAGTTCACCAGCTTAGGCAGCTTCACAATTTTATCGGGAAAACCAACATAGGAAACAATCAATTCGGTATAATTATCAGGCGATTCTATATAAAAACGTCCGTCTTCGTTAGAGACCACACCGGTATTTGATCCTTTAAAAAGGACATTAGCATAAGGAATAGGTTGTTTGGAATTATCGAGTATAATTCCGCTGACTTTGGTTTGACCAAAGTTGGTATTAATGAAAGCAAAAAAAAGTATAAAGAGCGAAAAAATCTTTTTCATTGGCAAAAAAAAACTCCACCAAAATTTTTCTGATGGAGTTTCAAATATAAGTAAATTAATATTATTTGTAGGTAACTTTTTTGACTGCTTTGATGACGTCTTGTGCATTTGGCAACCACTCTTTTAAAAGTGTTGGTGAATAAGGCGCAGGTGTGTCTGCAGTAGTAATTCTTTGTATTGGAGCATCTAAATAATCGAATGCTCTTTCTTGAACCATATACGTGATTTCAGAAGCAACGCTTGCAAATGGCCAAGCTTCTTCAAGAACTACCAAACGGTTTGTTTTTTTAACTGAAGTGATAATCGCATCGTAATCCATTGGACGAACTGTTCTCAAATCGATAATTTCGCATGAGATTCCTTCTTTGGCTAATTCCTCAGCAGCAATGAACGCTTCTTTGATAATTTTTCCGAAAGAAACAATGGTTACATCTGTTCCTTCTCTTTTTATATCGGCAACTCCTAATGGAATAGTATATTCTTCTTCTGGAACTTCCCCTTTATCTCCATACATCTGTTCAGACTCCATGAAAATCACCGGATCATTATCGCGAATAGCTGCTTTCAAAAGACCTTTAGCATCATAAACGGTAGAAGGGACGACCACTTTCAGACCTGGAGTATTGGCAAACCAGTTTTCAAAAGCTTGAGAATGTGTTGCTCCTAATTGTCCGGCTGAAGCTGTTGGACCACGAAAAACCATCGGCATTGGAAATTGTCCTGCAGACATCTGACGCATTTTAGCGGCGTTATTTATAATTTGATCAATTCCCACTAAAGAGAAATTAAAGGTCATATACTCTACAATCGGACGACAACCGTTCATGGCAGAACCTACTGCGATTCCGGCAAAACCTAATTCAGCAATTGGCGTATCGATGACTCTTTTTGGTCCGAATTCATCCAACATGCCTTTTGATGCTTTGTAAGCACCATTGTATTCGGCAACTTCCTCACCCATTAAATATACAGTCTCATCACGACGCATTTCTTCACTCATTGCCTCACAAATCGCTTCTCTAAATTGTATTGTTCTCATACTTTAATTTTTTTTGTCATCCCAGCATTTTGTCTACACTCAGCATAAACTGAAGTCGAATGGAATTTTGGTTAGCAAAAGTAAAAATTTAAAATGACAAAAGTATTTTTTTAGGATAATTTGTAATTTGTTTTTAACGCAAACGATGTAATGAGATTCATATAGCAATATAGACAACCTTAGAAATAATGATGCCTTTATCTCTAGTTCTTTACTTCTTTAAAATCCGTGATGTTGCTTAACTTCTTTTTCACATTCTACCGCTTGATCACTTTGTTGTAACGCTGTTTTTGCGCTTTCATTGGCTTGAATTTCTTCTCCACCAGCGTGAAATTTTGCAGCTTCAAGATGTGATTTGGCAGCTTCTTGATGGTATAATGCAGCATTTTTGTGGCTTTCAACAATATTTAATGTTGATTCGTTATGTGTTTCCATGTATTTTATTTTTTATTTTTATAATTATCCGTTGTCTTCTTCGAGGTCATTGTGATTGTCTCCGCCAATGCTATACCCATTGTTTTCTTCATCTTCACTTCCGATATCTTCTTGTGCATCATCCAATTCAGAACCTGGAATATCTAAATCAGCACCCGACTTATCTTGATTGAAGTTTTTTTCATTAAACTCACCATCATCAGCATGAGAAGGTTTTTTTTTGGAAATATCTTCAGGATCTATTTCCGTTTCTTCTTTAGCATTGTTGTAAATATCCTCGCTTGGTGGATAAACTGGATAACCTGGGAACGTTTTGTTGCTGTCTTCCGTGGTTTCCTTTTTTGGTGTTTTGATAATTTTTTTCATCTTTTTAAAGTATTTTTTTAATTTTTCTCAGAGAATTTTCTTGACTGCTCATCTTCAAATGACGTACTCATTTTGTGCCTGACTGTAAAGAGTTTAAGAATTCTACTAAGTATTCATTGAACTCATCTGGTTGCTCAAGATTAGAAACATGTCCAGCAGTATCAATAATTTTCAAACTTGACCCTTTAATTTGCTCTTGCATAAATTGAGATTGAGCAAGTGGCGTTACTTCGTCTTCTCTTCCGCAAATTATCAGCGTTGGAACGCGAATCGATTTCAAACTTGAACAGGTTTCAGAACGTTCTGCCAATGCCGTCAAGCCTGCGGTAATTATTTCTTTAGAATTTGCAAATACAACAGCACGTAAATTTTCAACTAATTCGATTTTATTTGTAAACGAATCCGGGTGAAAAACATTTTTAATAAATTTTTCATTAAACGCAGTTACGCCTTCAAGGTTTATTTGCTCCATTGCTTTATACCGATTTTCTTTAACTTCTGTTGTGTCGGCCATGCAATTGGTGTCGCATAAAATCAACGCCTCAAAACGTTCAGGAAATCTTTTTATGGCATTCAAAGCAATGAAACCGCCCATTGATAAACCACAAATAATTGCCTTCGTAATATTTAATTTATCCATAAACGATACTAAATCATCTGAAAATAAATCAATAGTTAGCGGTGTTTTCTCATCTGTTGATTTGCCAAATCCACGAATATCTATTGCTATCAAACGATTGGAAGATTTTAAAAAGTCCAATTGACCTTTCCACATCGATTTATCAAATGGAAAGCCATGAAGAAATAAAATTGGAATACTTCCTTCGCCAACGTCATTATAAGAAAAACTGCAATTGTTAACTTCCGTCAACAAATTTTGATAGGAATTTTCAAGTTCCATCGTCTTAATTTGCGTTATTGGCAAACTGTCAGCGATCTCAGAAATCACATTTTTAGTACTACTATCTTCATAATCCTTTAGTAAAACTTGGAGTGATTCGTGGTAATTTGTTAACGTTAAATTTACTATTTCTGGATTTTCTTCATAAGGAATCGTTATGGGCATTTCGTCCAAATATTTCAACAATTCTGGATGCTTCTCTCTAATGTTATTCGTTATATCTAAAATCATTTCGTTTAACTCTAATTCAGTCTTCATAATAGTTTTTTAAATAGTTATTGCTAAATAATTCGTTTTTTCAATTACCTACTTTCGTTTTGTTTTGTTGCGAAAGTATGAGTGCTAAAGAAGTGTCTTTAGTGATGTAAGCCCATGCCCAATTGATGAAAATAATGAGTTTGTTTTTTACGCTTAAAATCAACATCAAATGCACAAAAATCCAAGTTAGCCAAGCAAAATAGCCGCTGAAATGTAGAAAAGGCAAATCGACAACGGCTTTATTTCTGCCAATAGTTGCCATGGAACCAAGATCTTTGTATTCAAAGTTTGTTGTTGGTTTATTTTTTTCGATGCGATATAAATTCTTAGCTAACAACTTTGCCTGATTAATGGCAACATTGGCCAATTGTGGATGTGCTTTTGGAAATTGTGGCGTTTCCATATAAGCAATATCACCTAAAGCAAAAATGTTTTCGCTTTCAAAAACTTTATTGATGCGATTTACTTTTAGTCGGTTGCTTGGTGTTATTATTTCGGGAGTAAAGCCCTCAATTGTATTTCCAGTAACACCTGCAGCCCAAATGACTGTTTTTGTTTTTATTGTTTCGCCTGTGCTAAGCGTTAAAATATTTCCGTCGTAATTTTTTACAAATGTTTCGGTGTAGATTTTCACCTCCATATTTTGTAAATAATTCCTTGAGGCAATTTGTGCCTTGCTGCTCATGCTATTCAACGTGTTTTTAGTTCCTTCAATGAGCAAAATATGCAGTCTTGAAAAATCAATTCCACGATAATCTTTTGGCAATACCTCTTTTTTTATTTCGGCAAATGCTCCTGCCATTTCTACTCCTGTTGGTCCTGCACCTACAATAACAAAATTGAACAAACTTTCTTTTTCTTCTTCACTGGCTGAAATTATGGTTTCAAAAGTTTGTAATATGTGATTTCGAATGGTGATCGCATCGTAAGTAGATTTTAAAGTGAGTGCATTTTGCTTTATAGCTTCATTACCAAAAAAATTAGTAGTACAACCAATAGCGATTACCAAATAATCATAATCAAATTCTCCGATGCTAGTAGTGATTTTCTTTTGCGTTTTATCAATACGCAACACTGTTGCCAAACGGATTTGAACATTGTTTTTCTTTTTAAAAATATTACGTAATGGAAAGGAAATACTAGATGGTTCTAGTTGTGATGTTGCCACTTGATAAAACAAAGGTTGAAATTGGTGGTGGTTTATTTTGTCTATCAAAAGAACATCAAAGAGTTTTTCGTCCAATGCTTTAATGAATTGAATTCCTGCAAAGCCACCGCCTACAACTATTACTTTCTTCTTATTTAAGTTGATCATCTTACTATTAATTTGATATAGTTACCGATAAAATTTATTTGTTTAAATACCATATTGAAATATTCAAAACTGTTGCAAATGTGACCCATAGCAAATAAGGAATTTGTAAATATGCAGCCATTGGTTTTATCTTTTTGAAAAGAAGTATCATATAAATAATTAAAAACCACATCACCAGAATATCAATTACAGAAAGGAAAATTGTATGAAAGGAAAAGAACAAAATACTCCACCAAAAATTAAAAAACAATTGAACTCCAAATACTGTCAATGCTTTTTGTCGGAGTTCTGTTTTTGGTGTGTTCCAAACTAAAAACATAGAAATTCCCATTAGAATATATAAAGCTGTCCAAACGGGTCCAAACAAATAACTTGGCGGATTAAATGGCGGCTTTGCTAATGTATCAAACCATTCGGGTATAGCTTTTGCCGTGAATAATCCTGCCAATAAACCTAAACCTACAGGAAGTATAAGTGATACTAAAAGTTTTAAAAATTTTGTTTTGTTCATCGTCAGTGTTTTTACATTAATCTGATTTTATCTTTTTTTTAAAAGTATAAGACACACCTACAGTAGCATAATGTATCAAAGCAAAATTATATACCTCATCGTTATCTGCTCCTCCTTCAAGAATTCGATATCCAATACGGAACAAGAATTGGTCTGAAAATTTATAGGTACCAGCAAGAAGTACATCTTCAGCTCTGCCTTGTGGTGCAGCCAATGCATCGCCCTCAAAAAGAACACCCATTTTTTCATTTAGTTTCCAATGAAGCCTAAAATTAATAATGGGTACAAAACCGATATTTTTTTTTGAAGCAGCAAATTCCTGATTACTAAGTGCAATTTCGGCATCCCTTATTTTTGCAGTAAAACCCAAACCAAAATCAATTTTTGGCCGTTGTACAATATCATATCGATAGGTTATCCTGTAGGAATTAAAGGTATAACTTGCATTCAGAGCAGTATTTGAAGCAAAGGTTACTCCGTCAAAATCAATTTGTTTGTTTGTTGATCCATTTGATTTAACAGTTAATGGAGCATATAGAACAGAAATAGTATGCCTAGCGTTTATTGTATACCCTGCTCTTAAGCGAATAAATATATTTGATTTGGCATTCAAATCATTTTTTAAGGAAAATAAAGTTCC
The DNA here is from genome assembly GCA_038202695.1 of Flavobacteriales bacterium. Lineage (GTDB taxonomy): Bacteria > Bacteroidota > Bacteroidia > Flavobacteriales > Flavobacteriaceae > Flavobacterium. Next base: position 12,956 of record JBBRET010000008.1, on the reverse strand, counting down.
TGTATCACCTGGAATTCGCACATTATTGTAGCCAGTAAAAACCGCGCCAGACTCCATGTCAATAGTAGCTTGAGCGTTGGTTGTTGCAGTAGTACAAAAGAAACTAATTGCAAATAATGCAGCTGACAAAAGAAATTTATTCTTCATTATTGATAGATTTAATAGTATTGAAACAAATAAAACAGGTAGTTGAAAAAATTCTAATTCTTCCCTTTTTTGATGAAACTTGAAAGCGAAATAGTTAAAATTTGTGCTGCTTGTTTTATTTAAAAAGGATCTGATAATTCACTGATTCGGATTAGTTTTTTATTTACAAACTCATCAATACCTAATTCAGAAAGTTCTCTTCCGTAGCCAGAACCTTTGGTTCCGCCAAAAGGTAAATCAGCCTGTGTCCAAGTTGGATGGTTGATAAAAACCATACCTGAATCGATCTGGTCAGCGACTCGTTTTCCTCGTTCAATATCTTGCGTGAAAACCGAACCGCCAAGACCATAGGGAGAATCATTAGCTAAATCAATGGCGGCCTGTTCATCTTTTACTCTAAAAAATGTTGCTACTGGACCAAACAATTCTTCATAGTAAACAGGATTTTCAGGCAACATGTTGGTAATAATAGTAGGCTCCATAAAAGCGCCTTCTCTGGCTACTCGCTTTCCTCCCAATAAAATTGTTGCGCCACCATCTACTGCTTTTTGAACTTGAGTTGCTATTGTTTTAGCTGCAGCTTCACTACTCATTGGGCCTAATTGGGTAGAAGCATCCATAGGGTCACCAACAACTAGTTCTGAAAGTTTAGTTTTAAATTTTTCTAAAAAAACATCTGCTACGCTTTCTACAACAATAAACCTTTTGGAGGCAACACAACATTGCCCATTATTATTGATTCTGCCAATCACAGCCCATTCCACCGTTTTATCCATGTCGGCATCTTCAAGCACAATAAAGGCATCGCTTCCTCCTAATTCTAATACCGATTTCTTTAAATTCTTTCCTGCTGCAGCGGCTATACTTGCTCCTGCGGCTTCGCTACCAGTAAGTGAAACTCCTTTAATTCTTTTATCAGCAACTAGTTCAGATGCCCGACTGCCTGATATCAAAAGGTTAGTATACAAACCAACTGGTGCGCCTGCTTCTTTAAATATTTCTTCTATTGCAATTCCGCATTGCGGAACAATGGAGGCATGTTTTACCAAAATAGTATTTCCAATCATAATATTAGGAGCGGCAAAACGGGCTACTTGGTAAAAGGGAAAATTCCAAGGTTCTACACCTAACAAAACCCCAATTGGCGCATGTCGTATTAATGCATCGCCATGTGTTGGATTCAGCACTTTATCAGCTAAAAAACGTTCCGCATTTTTGGCATAGTAATCAAATATTTCAGCACTTAGTTTTATTTCTCCTTCTGCATGTGACACTAATTTACCCATCTCTAATGTTATCATCTTGGCTAACATGTCTTTCTTTTCTCTAAGCAAACCTGCAACTTTGTATAGTATATCGGCTCGTTTTTTAAAATCGGTTTGCTTCCAACTTTCAAAAGTGATTGCTGCTTTTGCTACTGATTCATTAACTTGTTTGTCTGTCATCTCGGTAAAAGATGTAATGACCTTATTTGTTGCGGGATTAACGGTTTGGATTGCCATTTTTTTAATTTTTTTAATTAATTTACTATTGGATGAACGAAATTATTTGATTCTACAAATTAATTTTTCCGTGTTCGCCCTCTGCATACTCTTTTCCTGTTACGATTGCTTTTAGCATATTGAACAGCACGACCATTTTACTTGAACTGCTGTCCCAATAATTTACTTCAGTGGGAATAACTTTTATTAATGTCATATCCGGATCATCCAAGCCAAGTGGAAACCATGCTTTCATGATGGAACTCCACAATGCTGCCATTTTTTCCTTGTCATTTACTAAAGTTGCTGTGCCATGAATCATCAAATAATTATTGCTGCTTTCGTTGGTGATTGCAAGGGCTACTTTTTTGCTTTCTTCTATTTCGTCCACTTTATAGGAGGAAGCCTTTGTAAAAAACCACATCGTTCCATCATCATCAATTTTAGTGATCCCCATTGGTCTTCCTGAAATATTTTCAGCATTTTTATCGTTGGTAATAAACATACAAGTTCTTGCGTCTTTGACCATTTCGATAAATTTCTCGATATTTTGATTGTGTTCCTCTTTCATAAAATTTATTTTAAGTTTTTACTTTGCGACCCAACTATTAAGTCAAATTACATTTGCTAAAGTTCCTCCTTTATAGAAAGGGAAACGTTACACAATAAAGGAAATGAGTTGTGCTATTCACACATTGTATGAATAGTTTTAGGATTGCAGAAGGTCCTATCTGCAATTAAGTTTTTAAAAAGGAAGTGGAAATTTCGAATACAGAAGTTAATGCTTTTAAGACTTGCATTTATCTTTTATTATTCTCAAACTGGTTCATCGCAAAATGCAACTGCGTCCTAGCGACAAATTCATTGGTTGGATTGCAATTGATAATAATTAGGTAACAAGCTAACGAAGATATTTTCCAATCGGCTTGAAGATTTTCTCCATCAAAACGATAGATTTTTTGAAAATTAGCAAGCTGTGAAATATGTAGTGCTTTACAAATAGCAAAAGTTCTATCTAACGAAACTTGAATTTCAACGGCATCATTAATATTCAAATTATTTAGAATATCATTTAAAAAATACTTGAGTTTAAAATTTTTAAACTGTTGTTTTTTATGCTCTTGTAGTAAAACATCTAGATAATCGTAAATTCTAAGCTGGTTTTCCATGATGCAACAGTGCTAGTTCGTTGAACAACTCTAGTTCTTTATCTGATAAATCAGTTGGCATTTGAATGTTTATCGTAGCATACAAATCACCAAATTCTTCCGGCTTATTAAAAACGGGCATTCCCATTTTTTTTAGTCGAACTTCTTTTCCGTTTGGAGTTTTTTTTGGAATCGTGATGTTTATTTTTCCTTTCAAGGTTTTGATTTCTGATTTTCCACCTAAAATTGCCGTAAACAAATCGACATTTATACTACAATACAAATCATCTTCTTTTCGTTTGAAAATAGCGTTTTCTTTAACCTTAACTGTAATTAACAAATCTCCGTCTGGCCCGCCATTAGTGCCTTTGCTTCCTTTTCCTTTAAGGCGTAAAACTTGTCCCTCTTTTACGCCAGGTTTTATTTTCATGGCCAACTTTTGGGTTTCCAATTGAATTTGTCTTGATGTGCCAGCGAATGCTTCTTCTAATGAAAGTTCCATGGTGGCCGTAAAATCTTGACCTTTATAACTTTGTTGCCTTGATTGCCCATTTCCGTTACCACGACCTCCGAACATATTGGAGAAAAAATCGGCAAAACTATCCTCGTCAAATTGTTGCCCGCTGTAACCTCTGTTTTGATAGGATGAACCTTGATTACGGGAACTTTGGCTGTACCCATCAAACCCTTGTTTTCCGCCTGATTTTTCATAATTTCTATAATCTTCGGCTAAAGAATCATATTCTTTGCGTTTGGTCTCGTCTTTTAAAATCTCATGGGCTTCATTGACTTCTTTAAACTTTTCTTCTGCTGCTTTATCATCTTTATTTTTATCTGGATGGTATTTTACAGCCAGTTTTCGATACGCTTTTTTAACCTCATCTGCTGAAGCCGTTTTTGGTATATCTAAAATTTTATAATAGTCTTTGAAATCCATAACACTAAAAATTGGGATTAATTTTAATCCAAAACAGTAACAAATTCGCTCATTGGTTTTCTTATTTTTTCTAATTTAACCAACCAATCTTTCTCTAAATCTCTATAACCCAATGCAAGAATGCAAGTGCTTTTTAATCCCTTCTTCTTCAATTCGAGTAACTCATCTAGTTTTTTGCTGTCAAAACCTTCCATTGGTGTAGCGTCTACTTTTTCGATGGCAGCGGTCATCAAGGCAAAACCTAAACCAATATAAGATTGTCGAGCTGCATGTTCAAAATGTTGTTCTTCAGTTTGTTTTGAAAATAAATCCAACAACATTTTTCGATAATCATCTGTAGTTGAATCGGGCATATTTCGCTGTTTGTTCATATATTCAAAATGCCCGTTTACTCTTTCTGTTGTATAACTATCCCAAGCTGCAAAAACCAATAAATGAGAAGATTGTATTATCACGGATTGATTGTGTGCTATGGGTGAAATTTTTTCTTTTAACGCTTTGTTACTTACTAAAAATATTTCAAAAGGCTGCAAACCAGATGAAGTTGGGCAAAGTAAGGTTGCATTCAAAATTAAATCTACTTTTTCTTGAGGAACAATGGTTCCAGTCATTGCTTTTGTGGCATAGCGCCAGTTTAAATTTTCTAATAAATTCATAGTGTTTTTATTTTATTTGAAATTTGAAATGTTCAATAATTCAGCATCATTTTACAATACTTATTACTTTAAATTTTATTGGTTCTTTATCGATAGTTATAAATTTATTTGTCATCATTAGCACAAAAGAACTTATCAATGCAATGGTTACCAATTTAATAGCAAAATTATAATGTTTCCCAATTTTTTCAGTAACTAACAAATTCAAATTATAGGAATGAATATTTGCTTGAATTTCAAAAAGTAATATTTCTTTTAACGACTTATCCATCAATTTTTCATACTTAATGGTACTAAAAGCTTGGTCGAGCGGCTTTGTTCTGAAGATACTAAGTAACAAGAGAATTGCCCAAATAAATAACAAAATTGGAATCACCGAAATGATTTGGGTTACATAGATATTCCCATCCATACCACTTAAAAAAAATGTAATGTACAAAGCCGTAGCACCAATAATTGTTCCTGCATAAGTATGTTGCTGACGATAAGAATCTACTTGCTTCTCTATAATTTCTTTTGAATTTACAGCAAGGAATTCTAAGTGCTTTAGGTCTTCCATTTTATTATTTACTCAGTTGTTTTTCCATCAAACACTTCTTCTTTATTTTCTGCCTCTTTTTTGGTTCTTCGCAAAGTGCCATCCTGATGATTGGGTGGTCCATATAGGGTATAGCATTTGAAAGAAGTAGCACCCGTATTTATAATATTATGTTGCGCACCTGCAGGCACAACAATTGCATCACCTTCTTTAACCGTGTATTCATTGTTGTCGATAATGCATTTCCCTTCTCCGCTTTCAAAACGAAAAAATTGATCAATATTTTTATGTGTTTCCAAACCAATGTCTTCACCAACTTGCAAATTCATCAGTACCAATTGAAGATTTTTTCCAGTATAAATTACTTTACGGAAATTATCATTTTCTAATGTTAGGTTTTCTATATTTCCTTTAAATCCTTTCATGTTACTAGTAATTAAATTGATTCATTTATTTTTTCTCCCTTTAATGTTTTCAAAAGTAATGCTGCAACGGCCTCAGAAGATCCTGGATTCTGACCCGTAATCAATAATCCATCTTGTTGGACAAATGAACTCCAATCCGCTCCTTTACTGTAATGTCCGCCTAATTTTGTCAACTCATCTTCTAATAAAAACGGAACTACTTTTGTTAAACCAACTGCCTCTTCTTCAGTATTTGAAAACCCGGTAACTTTTTTACCTTTTACTAACGGCTGTCCATTTTCTGCTTTAACATTAACCAAAGCTGCAGGTGCATGACATACAAAAGAGATTGGTTTTTGACTGTTATAAAAATCTTCAATTAATTTGATTGAGGTTTTGTCGGTTGCCAAATCCCATAACGGCCCATGTCCTCCCGGATAAAATACCGCATCAAAATTAGCTTCTACCATATCACTTAATTTATGGGAATGGGCTACTTTATCAATAGCTTCGATATCTTTATAAAAACGTTGGGTTGCTGGCGATTGTGCATCTGGAGCTTCACTTTTAGGATCTACGGGAGGTTGTCCTCCTGCGGGAGAAGCAATAGTTATTTGTGCTCCAGCATCAGCCAAAACATAATAAGGGGTTGCGAATTCTTCTATCCAAAATCCTGTTTTTTCGTTTGTTGAACCTAATTGGCTGTGCGATGTTAATACGATTAAAATTTTCATGCTTTATTTATTTTTAAATTGAAGTTTACTTAATAATTTTTAATTGGAACGATAAACATAGGTACGGTAGTTTTAGCTAAAATACTTTCAGTAACACTTCCCATAACGGCTCGTTCCAACCAATTTTGACTGTGCGATCCCACCACTATGATATCAAAGTTTTGCGTAATTGCAGTTTCTAGAATTATTGTAGCAAACTCGCCTCGAACCGCCAACGTTTCTATATCGGAATTTTTCAAATGTTTTTTTATAGTTTTCAAAAAGTTTAAAGATGCGTCGATTAAACTTTCTCCATCAATCATATTAAAAAAATCATAACCATAAAAACCCATAAATGGAGCTGAATCCATACTGCTGTAGTACGTTTCATCTGCTACAACATGCAACAGCGTTACTTTTGCATTCATACTTTTAGCCAATTCAACTCCTTTTTCGGCAATTTTTTGAGCTGAAATTCCATAATCTAAGGCAATCAAAACTTTTTTCATCTTATGCTATTTTTCAAATAATTTTTATAAAATATAACTACATAAAGTTAAGAAATCTTAATGCTAACAACGTACATAAAAAAATCTTTTTCTTATATAATTTACACTTTAACGTACCATTTTAAACATTGTAATTATTGAACAAATGTTAAATGTTGAATTTGTATTCAGTCAACAGCTACGAAATCGATATAATACTAAAAAATATTATGCACGCATAGTACATTATTCAAATTATTATCCTAATTTTGTGCTTCAATTGTTTCAATAAATACTCATTTCTTATGAAAATATTAGTTTGCATCAGTCATGTTCCTGATACTACTTCAAAAATCAATTTTGTCAATGGCGATACCGAATTTGACACAAATGGTGTACAATATGTAATCAATCCAAATGACGAATTTGGACTAACAAGAGCCATTTGGTTTCAAGAACAACAAGGTGCTACAGTAACTGTTTTGAATGTCGGCGGTACTGATGCAGAAGCCACTTTGAGAAAAGCTTTAGCGATTGGAGCTAATGAAGCAATCAGAGTAAATGCAATTCCAACTGACGGATTTTTTGTAGCGAAACAATTGGCCGAAGTGGCAAAATCTGGCAGTTATGATTTAATCATTTGCGGAAAAGAATCTTTAGATTATAACGGCGGAATGGTTCCAGGTATGTTAGCATCCTTATTAAATTACAATTTTGTGAACTCTTGTACTGAACTTACTATAGATGGAACTGCAGCAAAAGCAGCTAGAGAAATTGATGGTGGAAAAGAAATTATCTCAGCGGCGCTTCCGTTAGTAATTGGTGGCCAAAAAGGATTGGTTGAAGAAAAGGACTTGAGAATTCCAAACATGAGAGGCATCATGACCGCCAGAACAAAAGTGTTAACGGTTCTTGAGCCAGTTGTAGCAAACCATAATACCAAAGCCATAAAATTTGAAAAACCAGCACCTAAATCAGCCGTGAAATTGTTCGCTGCAGATGATTTAGATGGGTTAATCAATGCCTTACACAATGAAGCAAAAGTAATTTAAAAAATTATTATAAATTTTGAATTTTAAATGATGAAGTAAAGTCATTTGAAATTTATAATTCAACATTCAAAATAATGAAATTATGTCAATATTAATATACGCTGAATCAGCAGACGGAAAATTTAAAAAAGTAGCTTTCGAATTGGCCTCTTATGCAAAAAAAGTAGCTGATTCATTAGGGACAAATGTAACTGCAGTTACTGTAAATGCAGATAATGTAGCAGAATTATCAAAATACGGAGTTTCCAAAGTTTTGAAAGTAACCAACGACAAACTTAAAAACTTCAACGCAAAGGCTTATGCTGATGTTGTAAAACAAGCAGCCCAAAATGAAAGTGCAACTTTAATTGTACTTTCTGCTACAACAGACAGTTTATACTTAGCTCCAATAGTAAGTATTGGTTTGGACGCCGGATTTGCATCTAATGTAGTTGGTTTGCCAATTAGCACCGTTCCGTTTCAAGTAAAAAGAACTGCTTTTTCAAACAAAGCCTTCAACATTACCGAAATCAATACCGATGTTAAAATACTAAGCTTAGCTAAAAACTCTTACGGAATTTTTGAAAGTGCAACAGCTCTAACAGAAGAAGCTTTTTCACCTTCATTGAACGACACCGATTTTAATGTAAAAGTAGAATCCGTAGAAAAATCAACTGGACAAGTGACCATTGCCGATGCAGACATCGTAGTTTCTGGCGGACGCGGATTAAAAGGTCCTGAAAACTGGCATTTTCTTGAAGATTTGGCTACCACTCTCGGAGCTGCAACTGCTTGTTCAAAACCAGTTTCTGACATCGGTTGGAGACCTCATAGCGAACACGTTGGGCAAACCGGAAAACCGGTAGCCGCTAATTTGTATGTCGCAGTAGGGATTTCAGGCGCCATCCAACATATTGCTGGAATTAACTCTTCTAAAGTAAAAGTCGTAATTAATACTGATGCAGACGCACCATTTTTCAAAGTAGCGGATTATGGAATAGTAGGTGATGCATTGGAAATCCTTCCAAGGTTGACCGAAAAATTAAAAGAGTTCAAAGCACACAACGCATAAAAACCAAATTTATTAGTTCGTAAAAAAAGTCGTTAGATAATTAAACTATCTAACGGCTTTTTTTGTGAATTCCGTTTTTAGAAGCAAAAACTTTTTGTTACTTTGCATTCCGTTTACTATCTCCTTTAAAAAAGCTAAGAGAAGCTAGTGAACGTGAACTTACTTTTTGGAAATCCCAAATCGTGTAACAGTACAATAACAATATTGTAAAAGAGATTGATTTCACAATTTTGAAATCTAATGTCTGAAATCTAATATCTGAAATGAGCTTAGTAAAACTAACTATAAAAGGAATCTCCTATAGCCAGACACAAAACGGAGCCTATGCCTTAATTTTAAATGAAGTGGATGGCGAACGAAAATTACCTATTGTTATTGGGGCTTTTGAAGCACAATCTATTGCAATTGCTTTAGAAAAGGAAATAAAACCACCACGTCCTTTAACTCACGACTTGTTTAAGAGTTTTGCCGACCGATTTGATATAGTGGTAAAACAAGTCATCATTCACAAATTAGTGGACGGTGTTTTTTATTCGAGTATTATTTGCGAAAGAGATAAAATTGAAGAAATAATTGATGCACGAACCTCCGATGCTATTGCTTTGGCATTGCGTTTTGCGGCACCTATTTTTACTTACAAGAATATATTAGACAAAGCCGGAATTTACTTGAACAATCCAGGTGAGCTAGAAGGTCAGAATTCAGACGATGGCGTTCTTTCGACTGCTGAAACCTTTGGATTAGACCGTGATGAAAATACTTCGACCGATGTATATAAAAGCATGAGTCTCTCTGAATTACACGAAGCTTTAGAAAAAGCCGTTCAAGACGAAGACTATGAAAAAGCAGCCCATATTAGAGACGAGATTTCGAAAAGAGAAAGCTAATAATTTTTTAAATGTAGAATGATGAATGGTACAAGTTTAGAATTCGAAATTTAAAATTGATACTATCAACATGAAACAATACCATGACTTAGTGCAATACGTTTTAGAGAACGGTTGCCAAAAAGGAGACCGTACCGGAACCGGAACCAAAAGTGTTTTTGGTTATCAAATGCGTTTTGATTTGAGTGATGGCTTCCCAATGGTAACGACCAAAAAACTACATTTAAAATCAATTATCTATGAATTGCTTTGGTTTTTGAAAGGGGATACCAATATTGGTTATCTTCAAGAAAATGGTGTTAAAATCTGGGACGCATGGGCTGATGAAAACGGCGATTTAGGACCCGTTTACGGACACCAATGGCGCAACTGGAACAGCGAAGAAATTGATCAAATCACAGAATTGATAACCACTCTTAAAACAAATCCAAATAGCAGAAGAATGCTGATTTCCGCTTGGAATCCTTCTGTTTTGCCGGATACTTCAAAATCATTTGCAGAAAATGTAGCTAATGGAAAAGCTGCTTTACCACCATGTCATGCCTTCTTTCAGTTTTATGTAGCGGACGGAAAATTATCCTGTCAATTGTACCAACGAAGTGCTGATATATTTCTTGGCGTTCCGTTTAACATAGCTTCTTATGCCTTATTCACTATGATGATTGCTCAGGTTTGCGAGTTACAAGTTGGAGAATTCATCCATACTTTTGGCGATGCACACATTTATAACAACCATTTTGAACAACTAGAATTACAATTAACACGTGAACCAAAACCATTGCCCAGAATGATTTTAAATCCAAATGTTAAAAATATCTTTGACTTTACCTTTGAAGATTTTACGTTAGAAGGCTACGAACCACATTCACATATTAAAGGTATTGTTGCAGTATAAGTTGTATTTTAAAAAAAAATTCTTTTATTTGCAAGGCTGTGAATTAGTTTAAGTATAAATATTTCTTTATTTAAGAGAATTATGTCTGTCAAAAATAAACTTAAACACCTTTTAAGAAGACACCCTTTTTTGTACAAGCTGCGTTTTAAATTATTATCAAAATTTGAAACGAAAGAGAGTATAATTGAATTAGATTATAATATTTTAAATCCGATTTCAGAAATTCCAAATTATTTTTTTGAGATAAACGCTAAAATTTTTACCCAAAATAAATCTATAGTAACTGATGTAGAAAAGGTAGAAACCATAGCCCGATGGATGATCAATAATATAAAAAGAGGAAGAGGATTGGGTTTGCCTTCTGAAGACACCATCAAAATAATGACCTTAGAAAAAGGCGGAGTCTGTAGCGATTTTGCTCAGGTTTTTAATAATTTATGTGTGATTAACGAACTAAAAGTTAAGGAATGGGGATTTAAAAGTATTTCTAAAATAAAGGGCATCAGCGGTGGGCATTCCTTTAACGAATTCTATTCAAAAGAATTAGAAAAATGGGTTTTGATTGACACCTATAAATGCATTTTATTTTACAAAAACAACAGTGATATTCCACTTTCAGTCTTCGAACTTTTTGATGCTCTCCAAAAAAATAAGACGGTAATTTTCAAGAATATTGAACCAAATTATTCAACCGACCCAATAAGAGTAAAAGACGTATATCTTTCATCCAAATCAATACCCTTCCTCATTACCAATTACCACAACAAAACGTACGATTATTATCTGAAAAAGTTTAATTTTTTACCGCTTTTTTGTACCCATGGATTACTATATTTATTGGGAAAGAGTTACAAATTTTTATTTATTCGCGAAATTTATTTTCAACAAGAAACAAATTCATAATTTAGCCAAGACCTGCCTAATCTGTTAGTTAATTCGAAGTGTTTATTAAAGCTAAAAAATACCAAATAAAAAATCCCTTTCAAGATTGAGAGGGATTTTATTTTAACCAACAAACCTAACTAAAAATTTACAGCGCTAAAACACTATTTTCTGCTCCAGCGAATTCGTTGTAAGCATAACTGTCAGCTTCTGGATCATTCAAATAAGCTCCATCAACTAAATATTTAAATTCAAAAGAATTGTCTTTCGGTAAATCAAAGGTAGCTTTGAAAGTTCCCGTTTTTAGTTTTGATAATGCGCCCTCTGCTGGATTCCAGTTGTTGAAATCACCAACTACTGCTGCTGTGTTTGCTTCTTTTGCATCGATTGAAAAGGTAACTTTAACAACCGATTTTGTTTTTATAACTTGTTTTTTAATAGCCATAACTAATTCATTTATAGATTACTGTGGCAAAGTAACGCATTTGTTTCATATCATTTACATGCCCAATCACTTTTGAGAATTTACTAAAAACTAAGCCAAATTAAAAGAAGATGTATAATATTACACACTATTAATTTTATATCCTTTATTAAGAAAACGATTTCGAACAACGAAATGTTAAAATGATATTTCGCCATTTTAAAAATAAATTTTACCTTTAAGGCACAAATATCGTCTTATGGATAACAATCAACACGAAGCATACGAATACGCAAGAGACCGAATTAAACAAAAAAAGGGACTGTTTTACCATTTTGTGCTTCTTTGTCTTGGTGGCGTTTTTTTAATTATTGCCAATAAATGGTTGGGATTATATCCTGAAAAAACTTGGTGGACATGGGCTATTACAATTTGGATTTTTCTTTTTATTCTTCATGTCATCAAAGTCTTTGTGATTAATAATTTTATGAATAAAAATTGGGAAAGAGAACAAATTGATAAGTTAATGATGAGGCAAAATCAGAAAATAGAAAAATTAAAGAACGATTTGGACAATTCAAAACCCGTATCAGAATGATTACAGTTATTGCGGCCGTTGCCCAAAACAATGCTCTTGGAAAAAACAATCAGTTACTTTGGCATTTGCCCGATGATTTCAAAAGATTTAAAACTGTTACTTCGGGCCATTACATCATTATGGGTAGAAAAACATTTGAAAGTTTCCCAAAGCCTTTACCCAATAGAACACATGTAATTATTACACGTCAAAAAAATTACCAGCCCGAAGGTTGTATTGTTGTAGATTCCTTGTCCAAAGCTATTGCAGCATGTCCCAAAAATGAGGAAACATTCATAATAGGTGGTGGCGAAATCTATATACAATCTATTGAATTGGCAGATAAATTAGACATCACCAAAGTGCATCATGCTTTTGAAGCAGATACTTTTTTTCCTGAAATAAATAGAAGCGAATGGGAATTAACGGCTACAGAGTTGCATCGTAAAGATGATAAGCACCTGTTTGATTTTACGTTTGAGACATATCACCGAAAGTAATTTTACTAGTACCAAAAACAGAGAACCACCATGGCAATTCCACTATTTCAAATATTGGCTTATATTTGCCAAAAAAAGTAGCATGCCAAAGCCAATCACTCCATATAAAGACTCATCACAAACCAAGAAAGAACAAGTTACTCAAATGTTTGATACCATTTCCGGAAACTATGATG
>JBBRET010000007.1:0-97106 GCA_038202695.1 Flavobacteriales bacterium | reverse complement strand
TCCAATTTGTTTCAATAATTTACCAAAGCGGTCATAAATATAGATTGTAGAGCGGAAATTAAATTGAGCACTGACTCCTTTTACATTCCAATAATCGTTAAATCCGTCGCCATTAGGTGTGAAATATTGTGGTATTCCAAGAACTGGAACTGTAATAGGTCCCACAGAACCACAGCCATTTTTGTCTCTGACATAAATTTCGTGAATTCCCATTGCAACATTGTTAAAGAAGTTGCTATCTTGGTATGGTCCGTTTACATCATCTAGTGCAAATTCATAAAGACCGGCACCAAGTACGTTTACAGTAATCGTATTTATTTCAGCCAAATCAACTACTTCAATTCCTTGAATACTCGCAGCTTGAGATCCTGTAACGGTAATGACTCTAGTTTTAGTACAGCCAAAAGCATTCGTTACAGCAACACTGTAGATATTTGGTGTGTTTACTGTTAGTGTTGGGGTGGTAATTCCAGGCATCAAGGTGCCGTTAGTATACCATTGAAATTGATAGTCTGTGGTTGAAGAATTATCTAAAATTCCGCCATCTATCAAAGCTTCTGTGTCGGGTAGACAAATAATAATGCCTTCTTCTAAATCTATTTTTGGCGTTGGGTATACTATAAAAGGAATCGTTAATGTTGCTGTACAGGTTGTGTTTATTGGATTTTCAACAATTAATCTTACGTTTTGAGTTCCGGTTCTGAACGGATTAGGTAATTGGTTTGGACTTGGACTTGGAATTAGTATGTTGTTTTGATCATAATAATATACATTCATCCCAGTTTGAGTTCCTAAAATTGTTGCAAGGAAAGTCGACGTATCAAAATCAAATAATCCGTCTTGATCAATTGGATTTGCTTCGTCATCACAAATCGAAGTTAGATTAGAAGCAATGGTAAAAGCCTGAGGCAAATCGTCTACAATGAACTGCAACGTTTCTTCATCATAACATGCTTGTCCTCCAGTTTGAGTGGTATTATTATAAACACGTATTACTATAGTTTCAGAACCAGTAACATTAAACGGATTGGGTAACGGATTTATTGGCGTGATGCCGTTAGCTCTGAAGTATTTAATATTTGCACCGGTTTGACCATTCAAAATTGTGGCTTGAAACGTTGCGGTGTCAAATCCGTAGATTCCGTCTTGATTATCATCGCATTGGCGTAATAAGTTTAATGCATTTATTGGATTTGCTGTTGGCAAGGCTTCCACAACCACATCAAAAGTCTTAAAGCCAAAGCAGGAATTGTCAATCGTGCTATCAACACGAACCCAAATTGTTTGCAAATTTGGAAATCCGATGTTTCGGTAATTTGCCGGATTTGGAATAGCCAAAGAATTTCCTAAAGCATCCGTTTCTGCAAGGAAATCAGCTTGTGTTTTATAATATTTTATGCTGTAATTAGCACTTGGTCCCGGAAGAAAACTTAGTAAACTGCTTGTGATAGTGGTAAAATTAAATGGTCCTGAAATTCCATCTCTATCATTATTTACAGCATCTAGATAATCATCACACAAATATTGATTTGGAATAATGAAACTTGCCGGAATTTGTGTTACAGAAACAATCAAATCAATTCGAGCTACAAGGAAACAGCCATTACTATTTTCAACTCGGGCATAAATACTGCCACTTCCTGAAGTATATACTGTGGGATTTGGTATTAGAAAGGTGTTGTTTTGTGTGTTTGCGGCTGCTAGATTTGTGTAATAAGTAAAAATTTCGTTCAAATAATTTGCTGAAATCACATCATTCTTTTGTGTCAAATTAAAAGATGAAATACCATCAGTGTCATCATCACATTGCTTAAGTGTGATTGGAGTTGTGACCACCGGTAGTGCATAGGTTGTTAATGTAGCTGCAGCTGAAATCAAGCCGCAAGTATTTCCGTTTTTATTCAAAAATACACGGTATTGATATCCACTCATTGTGGGAGAAACACTAGAAATAGATAAAACTGCTGAGGTTGCTCCAGAATATAGGGCATTATTAAGCACAGTATTCCAAGTTAGGCCATTATCAGTTGAAAATTGCCATTGGTAGGATGTGACCGGATTTGAAGTAACAGCAAAACTGGTACTTTGTAGTTCACAACTGGTAAAATTTTGAGGTTGATTTGAGATGGTAATCGGTGCTGCTATGGTGTAATTTACATTTGGATTTCCGTAGCCAGTTCCACTGGTAACTAGTCCGGTGTTGGTAACTGTTGGTGGCGAAGTACCGCCTAATAATCCGTCTAAATTCCCATCTAAATAACCGGCTTCAACAACATCATTGCAGAAATCATTATCGCTATCTAATTCGATGTAGTTATAAATTGCATCTCCATCCGAATCGGCAAGAATATAAATTGGTTTTAGAATACCACTATCTGGACTAGTTTCTATGCTGTTTAATAATCCGTTTGCACCAAAATTGCTACCATCTAGGATGCCGTTATTGTCAGAGTCACTTAAATTATAACCGGATTCATCAAGGTCATGGATGCCGTCATTATCAGAATCTAAATCCAAATAATTGGGAACGCCATCATTGTCAGAATCAGCTGGAACAATGCCTGTGCCAAAAACATCATCAATCCCGTCTCCATTGACATCAACATTTGATAACGCTTGAATGCTATTCCCTTGCGACTCTATAAAATCTAAAATACCATCATTATCACTGTCGGCATCATTTTGATCGGCAATTCCATCCCCATCAGAATCTTTTGGAATGCAGGTTGCTAGTAGTCGTAAAGCTACTTTACTAGTCCCTGTTTCGGATAAATTAGTATTAGTTATTGCAATTGAATTTATCAAATCCCCTCTGATAGAGAAGGTCCCGGTTCCGGCAGCTAAAGGGACACTGCTGTTGAGTCGCACGCGAACTTCAAAGGAAGAATATTCGGTAATACCACTTTCAAAAATTCCGTCGTAATTAGTATCAATCAATAGTTGATTGTTCGGATTTACAACTGTCATGGTTTTATTAACTGGACAGGTTATTCTTACTTCAGTAGCTGATGTGAATAAATCGGTTGCATTTGCTATGGAAGCATATTCAATAGCAATACTCATTGGTGAACTGAAATTTGAAACCGTGTAAGTAACTGAATTGTCTTTGCCTTGGCCTGTTTCTGTAACGAAATTACCATCAATTGCACCTGAAATTGGAATCGCTGATGGTGTAGCCGTTCCTCCAGTTGTAACTGAACCAGTATAGGAATTCGTATAAGTTGGAACTACAGCAATAGTTCCTGAAGCCGTATTTGTTAGATTAAAAAATTGATTTCCAAATGATTCGGTGCAGTTAGAAATTCCATCATTATCATTATCCAAGTCTGCATTATCATTTATGCTATCATTATCAGTGTCAACTGGACATGAACTAACTGGAATAACATCAGAATCTTTAGGAGCTGTACATCCAGCAATGGTAGCTGAAACATAATAGTAGCCTGGTCCAAGACCAGCTGGTATATTTAGAGGTTGGTAGGTATTGTTGGTAGCACCCGGAATTAAAGTGTTATTAAAATACCACTGAAACACATCAAACGGACTGAGCGCATTTACTTTTAAAATTGTATTTGGAATACACCCCAATTGTGTGGTGTCAACTTCATTAAAAGATACTTCAGGTTTGAAAGTGAAGCCTGAATAGTAGCCTCCAAACGTCGCTGCTTGTTCTGAGCCATAAGCTGCTAAGTATAATTCGCTGGTTGAATAAACAGAGACATTTCCTGTCATTCCTGTCAGTATATAGGTTTCGTAATTTGGGTTTCCTACAACAGGAGTCGGACCATCTACAAATACACCAATCGAAGCTAAATTACCCAAAGTATAACTTGTGCCATCAATAATAAAATTCAATGTTGATCCCGTTCGAGTCACTATGGTAATTCTACCTATGAATTGTCTGGTGCCAATAAAATCAATTAAGGGAATGTTATCAATTACTCTGGGAGTTTGACAGCTTAAGGGCGGTACAAAAAACATTTCCTGATTTCTTTGGTCTACTGCTCCATTGTCTCCAACACATTGATATGCGAATATTGTTTTATCAGAACTCAAATATAGATTTCCGTTGGCATTAAAGCTTGATCCATCTAAGGCTAAATATTCGCCTTCGTTCAAAGTGTATGTGGGTAAAGACCCATTTAATGTTATCGTGGTATTATTTTCATCCGCCACTAAAATGACTTTTTCGACTTCGTTAATTCCGGTACTCTTTATAAAAATATACTCATTCCCCGATAATCTTTCAGCAGGAACTATTTGGTCAAAACCTAGATCTAAATTTCCTGTGGCATTACTACCTCCAAACGAGCCACAATTTAATGCTATGGGTTTGTCTGCGGTAACCAGCGTTCCAATTAATCCGTCTCGATTGGCATTATTTGGTCCTTGTACTCCCATTACATAACTTTCTCCTCGATTGAGAGTGATGCTGACGGGGTTATTTCCGGTGCCACTATTTACCAGTTGGACTCCAGTTTTCATCCCACTAAAATTAACAACAGTGTTGTTTTCTGTAGCTAATACCGATACGAAAGTATAGTGAATGTCAATATAATTTTGGACTAAAGTATTGGTAAGTGCGCCAACTCTAAATCGTAAACCTAGTGCTGCCAATCCTTTTGAGACTAATTCTCCGGCTTGATTACCACCACCACCGATTACTCTGGCTGAAACGTAAATTAAATCATCAGCCTCTACAATATACCCTTTGTTGTTTAAAATGGTACTGGTTATACTTCCGTCAACATGCAATTGAGTATCATTACCAAAACCGACATCATAAACATAAGGAGTGTCTCTAGCAACGGTACCTAGAATAGTATTTCCACCAAGTTCAATGATTCTGAAATTAACTGGCGTTACATTGGGCGTAGAAATATAAATATATTGTGCTTCTGATGTAATTGTGGATGAACTTGAAAGCGGCGGTATGTAATGGGTTTTACTAAATTGTCCAAAACAATTCAAAGTAAAAAGCCAAAGAGAGAATAAATAAAGAAGCCATTTTTTCATTCGTTAAAAATAGCAAATAAATAAGAAAACATAAAAAGAACTTTGCCTATTTATGTTTTCTTTAAGAATTGATTGATGATTGAATTACAAATCCCTTTTTTTGATGATTTTATATGATGAATAGAGGAATATTGCTGACCAGACTAAGACTATTACTATTGAGCTAAGATGGATGCTGTAATCTTTGCTACCATTCTCGCCAACAGCTGCTTGTATGTTTTTGATGGCACTCAAACGGGTGAAAGGTTCTACTATCAGATTGCTTAAAGATTCCAAAGGCATGAAAGCGTATACTTCATCTACTCTTGGGTCACGATTAAAAATTTCAAATTTAACGATGCCATAGGATATTTTTTCAACCAAAAACCACACGAATAGAAATCCAATGGCAAATGCTGAACGTTTTATCAAAACCCCAAGAAATAGGCAGAAAGTGAAAAATCCAACCAATTTCACAAAATATGCTAGGAGATACTCCATATCAGAAAAGACAATACCAAATTCAGTATAAGATGAAAAACTGTAGCCTAAAATAAGCGACATGACAAAAACAAAAGCAGTTGATAAAAAAGCAAACAACACTACGGTTAAGAATTTGGAAAGGATAAACTCTTTTTTGCTCATTCCGTCAATAAGATTTTGCTTCAAGGTACCATAACTGTATTCGTTGGCCATCATCGAAACAATTACGATTGCCAAAAAGAACTTTAAACTTGCAGCGATGTAGGTGTTGAAATGCCAAATAAAAGGAAAATTAAAAATTCCCAATTCGGCAAAATGTATTTTGAAACTACCGATGTCAAATTTGACTGAAGCAATCATAGCAATAAAGGACAATATCACAAAATAACTAATGGTCAATATTCTACTAGCACGATTTTTCCAGATTTTTTGTAATTCTATGGCGAGTAATCTTTTCATATTAGTTTTTTGTTAATTCAAGAAATTGCTCCTCTAAACTCATTTTTTTGAATACCAAATGGTTCAGGTATATTCCTTTTTCTGCTAAATTGCGGTTCAAAAGTGATGCGTCATAGCGGGTTTTAAAATGAACGATTACTTTTCCTTCAACTTCTGAAATTTTTTCAACTTCTGGGTGGATTTTTAATGTATCCAACAGTTTAGTATTATTAGCTGCTTGTAATTCAAAGTAGCCACTTTGGTTGGTCATCCCATCAACAGTTCCGCTGTATAGAATTTGTCCAAAACGCAAAACTAAAACATGACTACAAACTTTTTCAACCTCATCTAACAAATGTGAAGCCAATAGAATGGTGGTTCCTTGCGAGGCAATTAGCCTAATAATATCTCGAATTTGATGAATTCCTTGAGGGTCTAATCCATTGGTAGGCTCATCTAAAATTAAAATTTCAGGATCATTTAATAGGGCAGAAGCAATAGCTAATCGTTGTTTCATTCCCAATGAAAAGGTTTTGAATTTACTGTCTTTCCGGTCGATTAGTCCAACAATTTCTAACTTTTCGTTTACTTTTGAATAATTAATATTTTTGATTTTACAGACCAATTCTAAGTTTTCTTGTGCGGTCATGTACGGATAAAAATTTGGACGCTCAATGATGGCGCCTACTTTTTTTAGGGCTTCATGTGTTTCGGTTGCACCGCCAAACCAGCTGTATTCGCCTGAAGTTTTGTTGACTACATTTAACACAATGCCAAGAGTGGTTGACTTTCCGGAGCCATTTGGCCCCAAAATTCCGTAGACATTGCCTTTTTGTATTTCGAGGGAAACGTTATTTACAGCATGGATTTTGCCATAACGTTTATGTAAATTTTTGATTGAAAGAATAGATTCCAAAGGTCCGTTTTTTAAGGATTTCTTTGATAGGACGAATAAAATCTTTTTTTGTTACGATTACTTTTTAAAGTAAAATTTAGATAGGAATTGTTTTTTTAAATTCAAATAAAACAAGGTCTCATTAATTTCTTTTAGTTGTGTTGTCAATGTAATTTTATGACCTCGAGTGTCGTTTGTAGCTTGCATTTTACAAACACTACATTCATATTCACTAAAGTGCGTATTCACTTTTTTGACTTCAATGTAATTATGACCGAGTACGGTGCATAAATAATTTTTTTTGACCATTCCATCAGTTAAGTAGTTTGTTTTCATGATGATAGGATTAAGGTTTCACACCATTAAATTTATAGTCATATCGGTGAAATGCAAAAAATAATCGATGAAATACACTATTTTAGTAATTAATAGTAGTTAATACTTACAATAATAAAAAAAATAATTATCGATAAGGAACAATTACGGGCTCTCCAATCTGAAAATCTGGCAAGACCAAATCATCATTTTTAATTGTATTTGTTCTTAATATATTTGACCCTTGAAAAGGAATTGAAGGATAATAGGAGAAAGACACTTGAAATCTGTTAAAAACTAAATAATCGTTGTTTATCAGAACCCCTAGACTAAAAATAGAATATATTTTATCGCTAAAGAGTTTGTTATTCTCATTGCCGAGCACACCAATATTCATATTAAAAAATGGATTAAAGTGAAATCCATGCCAATTTCCGGGTACGTAAGTTTGGGTTTGAAAGGAGGTGAACAGTTTTCGGGTTCCGTTTAGTAGCGGATTGTCAAAACCTGAAATTCCGTTTTGTTCATTTATTGTTACTCGGTCTTTTATAATATTGGCCCTGTGATTTCCCATAACAAATGTAGGGATAACAAACTGTCTGACTCTCCAACTTCCTATCGACATCAAGTTGGTAAAATAATTGGCTTCAACCCTCAAAGTAGTTTCTTGGGTTTTTCCATTATCAAAAAAACTGCCTACTTGAAAATTGATTCCGGTATAACCAATAGGCAAATAAGTTCCGTAAGCAAATCTCCCACCAAAGTAAGTGCGCCTGTGGTTATTTTTATCCTGAAATCCTGCCGTTATTGAATATACCTGACCGTAAGCAACATCTTCAATGATTCCGAAATTGAAAAGGTATTTCTCCTCAATAAATTTTTGGGTATTCAGACCAATTGTTGCTAAATATAATTTTTCGGATGCAAAAAAACGAGCCGGATCATAGATTTCAGAAGGACTCGCTTTATAGGTAACGTTTCTAAAACCAAAGGTGGTAACTAGATTGGTACTTCTAAAATCTTCACTTTTGCCTTTAAAAATTTTAAAGGAATGCCCAAACCAATATTGTTGGTTTTCCAATTTGAAATCCTGATTGGCAAAAACACCACTATTATCGGGCAAGGAATCTACATAAAATCTATTTTCAAAGTATGCACCATAAGCAAGTCTGGTTAAGGGTGAAAAAAAACGTCTCTCCAATTGTGCACTGCGGGTAACATTATTATTTAAATCGTTAGCATAAGTCAAGGTTGTTTTGATGTAAGTATCTTTGATATTATTGATGGTGTATCGAGCAGTATACGCTTTTCTTCCATCATCAAATTTCTTTGTAAATTCATTTTCAATTTCATGACCCAAACCAAAAAAATTTCTTTCGGTTAAGTCAAATCTTCCTCTGGAACCCGATATAGCTCCCGTTGGAATCAAACTCCAGGAATCTAAAACTCGAACAGAAACGTCAACAGAATCTTTACTTCCCGGAATTTCAATAGGTTTGATTATAACTTTTCTGATATAGCGTTGTCTTCTGATCAATCGTTCCGATTCTTTGGCTACTAGCGAATCTAAGGGTTCATTTTTTTTAAAAAGTAGTAGATTTTGTATCGTCCAATTTTTAGTTTTTATATGCAAACGATTACCAGTTTTTTCAAAACCTTTTTCGGGCACATCTTTATAATTATCAACAGAATATCCAAAAGGATCTAAAGTTTCAATTTTGATTTCTCGGATGATTTTACCTTCATTTCGATCAAAGGATTTTTTGATAAAATACTCTTTTCGTACATTTTTTTGTGACTTTCTTTCAGTTCGTTTCGATCTAAAAAGCAGCCTATAGATGAATTTTTTGAATTTTGTCTTTTTAGAATAATCCTCGATTTTCTTATATACTTTTACGGAATCATTCCCGCTATTTTTTTCCTGCGCATGATAGATTTGGCAGGTAAAGAAAAATAGTAAAAAGTACAGTAGGACTTTGAGTTTCATAGCAAAGCAAATATAATAGCTTTTGATAATCTTAATTTACATAATTATCGGTTTTATTTACGAAAAAAAATCCCCAAATGTTTTTAGCAACTGAGGATTATATTTAAACAACTGAAAAGTGTTATGATTTTTGTTCTTTATTGAAATAAACTAAGTAATAATACATTTGTTTTTCTTCATCCCAACCTTTTTCAACATATTTTTCTGCGCTCTCTGGATTGATAAAATCCAATTTAATTTGAATGTTTGTATCCAAATTAATCACATTCTTAATCGATTTTCGAGCATCAGAAACGGCACTGTTGGCAATCGGAAATGTTGTAACATCTTCAATGCTATATTTTTCGCCTTTGTCGACTTTATAGTTTTTGAATTCCGGAATCAAATCGGGATTGTCTAAAACTTCATTCAAGAAATTGCTTTCTTCAAATTGATCGTTTTTGGCAAAATAATTTACCGAACGGTTCATAAACATGACTTCTTCTTTTTTGTCTTCGGCCGGAAAAACCACATCTTTTGCAAAACCTTGACAGAACTTAAGGTATTTTTTTGTAATGAAATTTTCGTCTTGAAATGCGTCTACCGAAAGAAAATGTTCTAACCAATAACGGGTGTCATACCGGTTGCTATCCACCGAAAGTATTTTATAACCCTCTTCTTTTTTGTAATTAAAAATTAGGCACCCTTTATCCAATTTATTCAGATTGATTCCTTGTTGCAAAATCATCTGAAGCGTTTTTCCTTTTTCTTCAAACTGCATAAAATCAGACATGATTTCACTTTTGAAAATACCAATGGCATCTACTACATTATTATCAATACTTAAATTAGTTAAATGAGCGATATAAACCTCACCATTTTTAATGTGGGGATGATTAGACTGCTCAAAAAGATGGGAAGTAATTTTTTTAGAAACTTCATGAATTTCACTCGGATTGGTGAAAATTTCAGTAGCCAAATTGAACATGTCGTTGTATTCCAAATCGACTTCGTGTGCAAACTGATAATAGTTTTCTTCTTTTTCTCTGAATGATTTGAAGAAAAACTCCTTTAACAAAGGAACGATTTCATCATTCAGGTTATAGGGTTCGTCAGAAAGGAATACGGCTTCGTTGCGACTTTTGTTACCAATTCTATGAATGGATAATGACTCAATATGAGTATTAAATAAGTTGATCATTTTTTCTTTTTATAGTACAGTTATGGACTTTTTACTTTCGCTTTTTGGCTACTGTTTAAATTTAATTCCAATTTTCTTCAAATCCATAATCCTCAAAGCTGTCGTCGCCAAATCCATCTAAATCATCTTCATCTAAATCATCTTCAAATTCGGAATAGAAATCGTCTCCTTCTGCTTCAAATTCTTTTTCTGGAGCAATTGCAGGCAACGCACCATGTGTGAAAAGCAAACTCGGATAGGTCGCTCCAGCTGCTTCCGCTTCTATGGCAGCAAGCTCTACTAAGAAAGTCCACATGTTTATAAAATCATATACATAAATGATTTTAGTTTGTTCTTTATCAAGTAATTGATTCAATTGATAATCGCTCATTATTTTTTGTTCGCCTGGAATATCACCAATGTCAAACATCGGAATTTCATCTTCCTGATTCCACGTATCATCACAGGTGTAAAAAGAAGCCACCTCTAAACCGTCAAAACCAAAAGCATTCACAATAGCATTGTGCAAATCTTCTAAAGTAGCTTCTTCTTGTATAGCAATGTCTCTGAAAACATCTTCTTCTGCGTCGAGTATTGCTCTTAATTTATAAATCATAATCTTAATAGTAATAAGCTAGCAAAGGTAAAATTTAAATTAAGATTATGAATTATGAATTATGAATTGTTGAAAAGATTTATAATTTAAATCCTATCCGTATTCCACCCCATTTAAATGATGAGCCGTACCTAAATTCTCTTGTAAGTATTGTTCTAGAATATTCGACGTAAAGCGTGCGATATTGGAAAACTATTCCGTAATTATTTTGTAATGTAAACCGCTCAATATCGCTGTCATTAATGGTGTAAACGCTTTTGTGATTCAATAATCCACCTTGAAGTGTTGCATCATATCCAATCATATTGAGTAAGGGCTGAGTGTAAAAATACAATTGAAATTTATTTTTGTTTTTGAGCGATGTAAATGGAGCGTTAATCATTCCAAAAGTAGCATTGAAACCTACCGAAGCATTTGTGAATAAAGTCCCTAATCTCAAGGTACTATTTGTTTGTACTGCAAGCAAATTTTCAAACCTAAGGAGTTCCTTTTCATAGTTAAGCTCGTAATTTAGTACAACATCATTTTTTATTTGATTGTACCAACCCTTCGGAATTGTATTTCCAGTTGCGTGGTGAATGGCAGTTTGCATGTCTCCACCAAAAGCTCCTGGACCAATTATGCCAAGATTTAAAGAAGAAACTAGCCTTGATTTGTGAATTGTATCGGTAGCTATTGCAAAATTTTTTAGCATAATCGCCGCAGCAAAAGGCCTATCGTCATAATGAATTTCATCGCTAGCAATTGAATTAGCTGTAAATCCGATATGCTCTATAGAAAGACCATACTTGAATTCGTTTTTATTGGGATGAATAAATAAAAAGTTGATTGGATTTTTTGCCAATTTAGGAGAAGTAAATTCAAAATTATAACCTTGTGTATATTCTTTATCGGTAGATGTAAAATAATCATTGTCATAATGAAACCTGAAATAGTTGGCGCTTTTCATATCTCGGAAAGAAGCCAAGTTATCAATTTTTTGTCCTACAAAAGTGAATGGAATTATTAAAAACAGTAAAAATGGTTTTAGTGTGTTCATACCATCATTTACGAAATTTATAGGAATCTAGTTTAAATTAAAACTTTTAAAAAATTAAGTTTTAAAAAAAGCTATTTTTCGGTCAAACAAATTGCAACTATGGAGTGGAAAATATCATATAATGTTTTTATCGCTTGTTTTATTTCAGAATTAGGAACATTTTGATTAATCAAATCATCAACGTGCTTAGTTTGTTTTTTTAAAGCTAATAACGTTTCTAAGGTTTTAGGATTTCTATAGTCAGCAGGCATGCCTTCAATAGATAATCCTTCTGCTTTAGCAAGTAAAATTAAGGAGCTGCTTTTAATCGTATTAAAATTTCCTTTTTCGGATTCTTGGAAAGTATTGGCTAAAATTTCATAGAAATCTTTGATTTGTGGCCATTCATCGGTAAAGGTTTGGGCAGATACTGAATTCAACGTAAATATATTTGCAGACGCAAATAACGATTTAAAAAATTTCATTTTGTAGGTAAGTTTTGGTGTGGCAATGCTAGTTATTATTATTCTATTTAATAGTTAAAACTTATTTTATTTTTCAGTTAATTCTGTTGATAACCTCAAGGTTTTGATTTTGAAACATCTAAAAAAAGCATCGATGAAATGCAGCAGATTTCTCAAAATTGTTACTCTATCGAGTATTGCGGTAGTTTATCGATTAAGTTAGACTAGTGAAATTCAAAGAAGTAATTTAGCCTTAGATAATTAGAGAAATACAAGAATAACTACTTCATATATCAGGGTGGAAATTCTTTAAAAATAAATATCCTGTCAGATAATTAATAATTCAAACGAAAAAATCCTGTTCCTAACCGAACAGGTTTTTTTTTGCAGTTCATCCCTAAAAAATAACAATTCGGTAATCTTAAATTGTATAGTTTTAGTACATGGTAGAGATTTGCTTCATCAAAACCAAAACGTATGAAGACTTTTTACACTTTCACATTTTTATTAGTTGCATTTATCTGCAATGCCCAACAAACATTATCTGGAACTGTTGTTGATGAGAAAAATAAACCCATTGCAGGAGCCAATGTTTTTATTGACGGTAGCTATGACGGAACTTCATCTGATGAAGATGGAACATTCAAGTTCCAGACAACAGCCGTGGGAAATCAAATCTTAATAATCACTTTTCTTACTTACGAAACTTTGAAAGCACCAATTGATGTTGCTAATGGTATGAATAAAACCTTTAAACTCAAGGAAAGTGTTAACACTTTAGATGCTGTAGTGATTACGGCAGGAAGTTTTAGTGCTGGAGATAAGAGTCGGGTTTCGGTTTTGAAACCACTAGACATTGTAACTACCGCTGGTTCTGCGGGTAATATTATTGCTGCTTTGCAAACTTTACCTGGAACTCAAAATGTAGGTGAAGATGGAAGGCTTTTTGTGCGTGGTGGTGAAGCCGATGAAACCCAAACTTTTGTTGACGGAATTCGGGTAGCCCAACCTTATGGCGCTACCACCAATAATTTACCAACAAGAGGCCGTTTTTCACCTTTTTTATTCAGCGGAATTTCTTTTTCAACGGGCGGTTATTCTGCCGAATATGGCGAAGCGTTATCTAGTGTGCTTTTATTGAATACTCAAGATGAAGCCGATCAAAATAAAACTGAAATTTCATTAATGACTGTTGGCTTGGGATTAAGCAATACGCAAAAATGGAAAAAAAGTTCGTTGAGTATTAATACCGCTTACGTCGACTTGGCTCCTTATCAAGTGGCTATTCCGCAGGATGTTGATTGGAATAAACCGTTCCAATCGCTGTCAGGTGAAAGTGTTTACCGTTATAATTTTGTTAATGGAATTTTTAAAGCGTATGCAGCTTTCGATGCTTCGCGATTTGATTTGAATCAATTAGATATTAATCAGCCTGAAAAAATTCGAGTAAATTTAAGAAACAATAATTTCTACTGTAACAGTTCTTACAAAGGTAATTTTGGTGAAAACTGGCAATTGTTTTCGGGTTTAAGTTATGGTTACAGCCAAAATAACATCGGTATTGATGCCAATGATGTTGCAAACACTGAACACGCTTCGCATTTAAAATTAAAGCTGACTAAAAAGGTTTCAGACAGAATCAAGTTGAATTTTGGATCTGATTATTTCTACACTAAATTTGATGAAAATTTTAATACTGCTTTCAAAAGTGGATATGAAAGCGCTATTGCTGCAATCTATACTGAAGCGGATATTTTCTTCTCCAAGAAATTTGCTGCTAAAGTTGGTATAAGAGCGTCAACTAATGATTATATCAAAGAAAATAGCGTTTCTCCTAGAGCATCTATGGCCTATAAAATTTCAAAAAACAGTCAGTTTGCTTTTGCTTACGGAAACTTCGAGCAAACCCCAAGACAAGAGTATTTAAAATATTCAGCCGATTTCAAAACTGAAAAGGCAGCACATTATATCCTGAATTATCAGTTTATAAAAAACAGCCGAACGCTACGTGCTGAGATTTACTATAAAGGCTACGCCGATTTAGTGAAATATGATACAGAAAGAGCCCAATTCAATTCGGTTTATTCTAATGACGGACAAGGATTTGCAAAAGGATTGGATGTATTTTGGAGAGATGGTAACAGCATCAAAAACTTAGAATATTGGATTTCATATTCTTATATCGATACCAAAAGAGATTACCAAAATTTTCCTTCAGAAGTAACTCCGAGTTTTGTAGCATCTCATAGTGCCTCAATTGTAACCAAGTATTGGATATCAGATTGGAAATCGCAATTGGGTTTGACACACCAGTTTAGTTCAGGTCGACCTTACAACGATCCAAATCAGACTGCATTTATGAATAGCAAAACTAAATCCTACAACAGTTTGAGTTTTAGTTGGGCGTATTTGTTAACACAACAAAAGATTTTGTATTTCTCTGTTTCTAATGTTTTAGGAACACAAAATATCTTTGGTTACAATTATGCCAATACACCAAACGGAAGTGGTGTTTATGAACGACAAGCGGTAATCCCAACAGCAGACCGATTTTTCTTTGTAGGTTTCTTCTGGACCATAAGCAATGACAAGAAAGACAATCAGTTACGCAATTTGTAAAACCTCATAAACCTTTCAAATTAACACTTCATCCATCAAAAATAACAGTTCGGTAACTATAAGTTTTATAAAAGGCAGCACTGCAATAGTTTTACATCAGAATTAAAAACAGAGTTTCATCATCTATCAAAAAAATCAATATTAACAATTTAAAAATCTTAAACATGAAAACAATTATTACATCAATCGCTTTCTTTATCTGTTCACTTTTAAACGCTCAACCCCAATTTGAAAAAGGAATGGGGCAAGCCATGCAACTTTGGGGAGAAGGAAAAAATACCGAAGCCGTAGCTACTTTCGAACGCATTGCCTCTGTAGAAAAAACCAACTGGTTGCCTAACTATTACATAGCTTTTATTAACACTATTGACGCCTTTGAAACCAAAGACAAAGAAAAAGTTGGGGCATTGATAGCCAAAGCGCAAGAAGCTCTTGATGCGGCTACAGTTATTAGTCCAAATAACGCTGAAATCATGACAGTTCAAGCCATGCTTTACACGGCAATACTGGTTCAAGATCCAATGAATAATGGACAAAAATATTCCCCAATGGTACTAGAACAGTACAACAAAGCGTTGGTTATTGATCCAAAAAATCCTAGAGTATTGTTTTCTAAAGCTGAATTTGAAATTGGAGGAGCAAAATATTGGGGAACGAATACCAAGCCAATGTGTGAGGCAATAGCCAAATCAATTGAACTTTTTGCTAACTTTAAACCTGAAACTCCGTTTCATCCAAATTGGGGAGCAAACAGAGCGCAAGAAGCATTGAAAAACTGTAAATAGAACGTCGGTTAAGTGATCAATTAGAAACTAAGAATATGAAATTCACCTTAAAAGAATTATTGAGATCGTTGGGCATTGGTTTACTTATTTTTGTGGTAATCATTGTATTGAATCTAATTTATGGCGGCAAATTAGTTTTTGATAATCAACTAAGATCAACATTTTTATACACCATTTTGTATTCAGTTTCTTTAGGCTATGCCAATCAATTGGTCTTTGTTTATTTAGATAAGATTTTTGTGAGTGAACGGTTTTCGTTGAAAAGAATGGTTATTGGGTTTGTCACTTCCTTCGTTGTTACACTTTTAATTATTTTTTTACTGCGTATTTTTATAGAAGTAGTTATTGAAGGAGGTACTTTCAAAAAGTATTGGGATAATGAACGACCAGCCAACTATGTTTTTGCCACAGTAATGACCTTCATCGTACTTTTATGTTTTTATGCCTTTTACATTTACAAAACTTATAGTGACAACAAAGTCAAAGAACAAAAGATTATTGCAGGAACTGCTTCGGCACAATTTGAAAGTTTAAAAAATCAAATCGATCCACATTTTTTGTTCAATAGTCTGAATGTCTTGAGTTCTTTAATTGAGGAAAATCCAGAAAATGCCCAACGTTTTACTACTTCATTATCCAAAATATACCGCTATGTTTTGGAGCAGAAAGACAAAGAATTGGTTTCGGTTTCAGAAGAATTGGCTTTTGCCAAAACCTATATGAATCTGTTAAAAATGCGCTTTGAGAATAGCATAACCTATGATATTCCGGCCGATTTTGATAACCTTGAGGCAAAAGTCGTTCCGCTATCGTTACAACTTTTGTTAGAGAACACTATTAAGCACAATGTAGTGAGTGAGCAAAAACCGCTGCATATTAAAATTTACATCGAAAACAATTATCTGATCGTTGAGAACAACCTTCAAAAGAAAGAAGTACTTCAGGACAGACAAGGAGTTGGTTTGCAAAACATCGTCAACCGGTATGCGCTAATATCCGAACGTAAAATGATAATTGAAGAAAGTCCAATATTTTTTAAAGTAAAAATTCCAATATTAACTAAACAAATTGCGTTTATGGAAACACAAAATATATACAATGAAAACATGGCTTTTATTAGAGCCAAAGACCGAGTAGAAAAACTAAAAGGATTTTATGGTAATTTAATTTCGTATTGCTGTGTAATTCCAATACTCATTTTTATCAATTTAAAAACTGGCGGTTTTCAATGGTTTTGGTTTCCAATGTTTGGTTGGGGAATGGGAGTAACCTTTCATGCCATCGAAACTTTTGGCTACGGAAAATCATGGGAAGAAAAGAAAATTCAAGAAATTTTAAACAAAGACAAACAAACTAAATGGAATTAATCATGGAATCAAATAATCAAGAATACGAAAGATACCAACGTGCTCAAAAGCAAGTCGAAGAAATTAAAGGGTTTTACGGTCATTTAGTTTCATTTGTGTCAGTAATGCTTTTTTTATTATTTATTAATCTGAAATATTCACCGCAGTATTTGTGGTTCTTTTGGCCCTTTTTAGGTTGGGGAATTGGATTGTTATTTCACGGATTGAAAGCATTCAATTATACACCATTCTTGGGGAAAGATTGGGAACAAAGAAAAATAAAAGAGTTTATGAACCAAGAAAATCAAAGCAAATATGAATAATTCAATTACACCTCAAGAAATAAAATACCAACAAGCGGTGAAGCGAGTAAAAAAAATCAAAGGATTCTATTCTCATTTGTTAGTATATGTTGTTATCAACATTATGATTTTGTTTCTGAATTCTAGAAACTTAGAGGCTAATGAAAACTTTTGGCGTTGGCAGACTTTCAATACCTTATTCTTTTGGGGAATTGGTTTGGTAGCTCACGGACTTTCGGTATTCATGCCCGGAATGATAATGGGCAAAAGTTGGGAAGAACGTAAGATTAATGAATTGATGGAAAAGGAAAAACAAAATAAATGGGAGTAAAATTATTAAAATCAAATAATTAACAGAATAATTTTAAACATTAATTATTCTAAATTATGGAACAATTCTTCAAAATATTGCTCATCATCCACATTATTGCGGGTAGTATTGGACTTTTTACAGGAACAATAAATATTATTCGAAAAAAAGGAGATAAACCACACCGTTTAGTTGGCATTTTATTTTTCTACGGAATGATTATTAATTCAATTGCGGGTTTTGCAATGTCAATGCTACACAACAATTTATTTTTGTTAATTATTGCAGTATTCTCCTGTTATTTGACACTAACAGGTCAAAGATTTTTATTTTTAAAGAAATTAGGCAAAGGTCAAAAACCAAAGAATGTTGACTGGATAATTACGATGACTATGATTTGCTTTGCATTGTTTTTTATAATTTATGGCGCTTACATGATCCTAAATAATTCGAATTTTGGGATAGTTTTATTGGTTTTCGGGTTGATTAGCCTATTAATGGCAAAAACGGATATTAAGATTTATCGGGGGAATATAAAGCATAAAAACTATTGGCTTTTAATTCACATTCAACGAATGATTGGAGGATATATTGCAGCTCTTACCGCTTTTTTGGTGGTAAATAATACGTATTTACCTCCTATTTTAGCTTGGCTGTTACCAACAGTAATCTTAACACCATTGATTTTTTATTGGTCAAAAAAGAATGCTATAAAATCAATTTCAAGTTTACAAACAAACTAATACTATAGATTAAATCCTAAATTGTATAAAATGAATATAGTAATAATTGAAGACGAAAAGCCAGCTGCAAGATTGCTGCAACGCAAAGTGGAGAAACTCGGACTAGCGGTCAACCAAATGTTGCACTCAGTAGAAGAAGCTATTCAATGGTTCAACTCGAATGCACATCCTGATTTGATTTTTTTAGACATCCAATTATCTGACGGCTTGTCGTTTGAAATTTTTGAAACCATTACCATTAAAAGTGCCGTGATTTTTACTACCGCTTATGATGAATATGCCTTACGTGCCTTTAAGCTGAACAGTATTGACTATTTGCTGAAACCTATTGATGAAGATGATTTATCAATTGCGATATCAAAATTTAAAAACCAATTTCAAAAAAACAGTATTGCTTCGTTAGACTTTGACATGATTAAAAAAATGTTGGTCAACCCTGTTGATAAAAGTTATAAAAAACGCTTTACAATTAAAATGGGACAACAACTCAAAATGATTACTATAGCAGAAGTAGAATGTTTTTATAGTGAAAACAAAGGAACATACCTTCACACGTTTGACAACCGTGATTACCTTTTAGACAACACCTTAGAACAACTTGAAACCGAACTTGACCCGAAAGAATTTTACCGTGTGTCGCGCAAATTTATCTTGCCGCTCAAAGCTATTAAGGAAATTCAAATTCACAGCAATTCTAGACTAAAAGTCATCCTGCCAACCTATAAAGACGATGAAATTATTGTAGCCCGAGAACGAGTAACTGATTTTAAGGAATGGTTGGGATAAAATAGAGTAATTGATAATTTTCAGTACTCAAGAAGCTAGTCAATCTATTTTTTGAATTTATAGCGGGCAAATAAAGGTAAGCTTAATTGATTAAAAATAAAAACTCTTAAAATTACTTTAAGAGTTTTTATTTTTAATCAATCAAATAGTGATTTAATTTCTTTTTCGGTCTTCCCTAATTTTTGCTGCAATTTTCCCCACATTTCTTGTTCTTTTCCTTCTTCAAATAGTAAGTCGTCATCAGTAAGATCCGCAAATTTCTGTTTGATTTTACCCTTTAACTCTTCCCAGTTTCCTTTAATTTCTGTTGAATTTGGCATAATAATAAATTTTTAAATTAAACAATTAATATATAATTCAAAGATCTTCAATACTTATGTAGTACTTGTTACATAATTTTGAATATCTGTTTTAAAATTAAAAGGAGAGATTCCTTTTTATCTAAAAGGTTTAATGGTAATAAAGATCTGATTTATTGGAATTTAACTATTTTATTACATTTTTTCTAATTGCAATCAAAACAAAAATTAACAATGTATATCCTATGAAAAAAGGAACAATAAACTCAATCAAACCCATAGGCAACATAACAGCAATGATCAATAATTGAAAGCCCAAGCCATACAAAGAAAGTAGGGTCATAAACCAATTGGGAAAGGTTTTAACTTTGTACGCTTCTGGATCAAGAAAGTGAATGACTTTATCAAAAATGCCATACACCACTGTATAAATTCCAAATAAAATATTGACAGATTTTTGTGTTTCCCCCGGTAATGCCTTGGGTGTTTTGTATTCAAATATTTTACTGGTGCGGTCTCCTCCAACCGACTTAGTTCTCAAAATTACATAGTAATAATTGTATAAAGTTCCTTGAAGTTGAATGCCAATAAATGCAAAAATGCTTAACCAAATGGTCGTTTTAGAAACAGAGCAAATAGCCATAAAAAATAAGAAGTTCAGTATAATATCAAACACACTATCGAGGTATCTTCCGGAATAAGAGGGAGTATTCTTTATTCGAGCCAACTCACCATCAGCAGCATCAATACCCGATTTTAAAACAATAAAACATCCGGCAAGGAAATAATGATTCGTCAGTATGCAATAAATGGCAATCAATCCTGAAATGCCAAAAAGGAGGGTAACATGAATAGGCGTGAAGCTTGTGTTTTTTAATTGGTTGGCGAAAAACCGTCCGAAGGTTCTTCCATAATCAGATAAATCTAAAAATTTATCTTGCGCACTAAGTTTTGACATTTAACATTCATAAACAAGAAACTGTGACAATATAGTCAAGCGGCAAAGGTATTATTTATTTACAATTTAGAAACATTTAATTTAGTTTTGAATTTCTAGATTCTAATAGGATATACCATTGAAAGCCAAATAATAAAGAGGCTAGTACCAAGTGTATTGGCTGGGAACCAAACGGAAAATCAAAATAATACATCGCAATTCCGGTACAAATTTCGGCTCCAATCAATCCAAGAACCCAATTTATTTTAGAAAACCCTAATTTAAGTTTTTGATTTTGCAAAAATAAATAGCCATTCAATCCCAATACTAGTATCGAGAAAGAACGGTGAATATAGAAAAGTAAAGTTGGATTTTGAAGCCAAAGGATACTTGCTGTAACTCCGTTTTTAATTTCATTATCAACATGTTGTCTAACTTGAGTTCCAATGATTATTTGAATAATTGACAACCCTAATGCTAGCAGCAACAGTAATTTGAATGTGTTGTTTGGGTTAGATGAAGTTGTTGTGTAGGAGCATTTTTTGATGATATATAAAATCAATGCTACAATTAATAAGGCCACAACCATATGAGTTGTAATTTTTAAAGGGGATAAAACCGAATCGACAACCGTTTTTCCCAGCCATGCCTGAAAGCCCATCATGAATACTACAATCCACGAAAAAAAGGTAATGTTACTATTGGATTTCCAATACCAAAAGGAACCAATCGCCATCACTAAACAGGCTAAACCTGCTAACGCGCCTAACAATCGATTGATGTATTCAATCCAAGTGTGTACCGGATTAAAAATAGCATAATCGTGTTTGGTATATTTTTCCCAATTGCTTGCATTGTAGGTATTGGTTGCTGTAAAATTAGTTTTGGCCACGAAAAGTGTTTCGTCTTTAATAATCACTTGACCTTTAGAATATGCTTTGCCCGTGGTAAATAGTAATTCTTTTAATTCAGTTGGTGGTATGTAATAGCCAAAACACTTCGGCCAATCGGGACAACCCATTCCAGAACCAGTCATTCTAACTAAAGCTCCTGCAACAATAACTAAATAAACTAAAACTAAGGCAGTTTTAGAAATACCTAAAAAATATTTTTTCATTTTACACTTCTTTCTTTAATCCTAATTTTTCGGCTCTTTTCAAAACAAAATCATACGCTGCTTGGTATTCATTTGGAATTTCGCCTTCAAGTATCGCTTCTTTTACCGCTTCTTTCAAAACTCCGATTTCACGAGACGGTTTCAAATTGAAGAGTTCCATAATTTCTTCTCCAGAAATGGGTGGCTGGAAATTGCGAACATGATCGCGGGCTTCTACTTCTATAATTTTTTGGCGGACAACATCAAAATTGTTATGGTACTTTTTAAACTTAGCTGGATTTTTAGTTGTAATGTCCGCTTCACACAAGGTCATTAAATTATCTACGTCTTGACCTGCATCAAAAACTAAACGGCGCACAGCTGAATCGGTAACGATATCTTCTGAAAGTACAATAGGGCGTGAACTTAGCATCACCATTTTGGCCACAAATTTCATTTTTTGGTTCAACGGCATGTGTAATCTTTCAAAGATTTTTTTGACCATTTTTCCGCCAAGGAATTCGTGCCCGTGAAAGGTCCAACCTTGTTTTTTATTAAATTTTTTGGTTGGAGCTTTTCCGATATCGTGCAACAAAGCTGCCCAGCGCAACCAAACATCATCGGTATTTGGACAAATATTATCTACTACTTCAAGCGTATGATAAAAATTATTTTTATGCGTATGACCTTCAATTTCTTCCACATTGTTTAATGCAGTTAATTCGGGAAGAATAAGATCTAAAAGCCCCGTTTTATATAAATGTAAAAAACCAATTGATGGTTTAGGTGTTTCTAAAATTTTATTCAATTCCTCTACAATTCTTTCACCTGAAATGATTTTAATTCGTTCAGCATTTCTAGAAATTGCTGCTAAGGATTCGGTTTCAATAACAAAATTTAATTGCGTTGCAAATCGAATGGCTCGCATCATTCGCAAAGGATCATCTGAATAAGTGATGTCGGGATTTAAAGGCGTTTTTAAGATTTTATTTTCTAAGTCAACAAAGCCATTAAATGGATCAACTAACGCGCCATAATCTGGTTCGTTCAGCGAAAAAGCCAATGCATTGATGGTAAAATCGCGGCGGTTTTGATCGTCTTTCAAAGTTCCGTTTTCAACGATCGGATTGCGACTGTCCGCTGAATAGCTTTCTATGCGTGCGCCTACAAATTCGATATCAATTTCTTTATAACGCAACATTGCGGTTCCGTAATTCTTGAAAACCTGAACTTTGGGTTTATTGGGCAATAAATCCGAAACTTTTAGTGCTAAGTCAATTCCAGAACCTACAGCAACAACATCAATATCTTTCTTGAAATCGCGTTGCAAAAAATAATCACGTACAAAACCACCAATCACATAACTTTCGAGACCAAGTTCTTGACTTGCCTTTGCAATGATTTTAAATATAGGATTATTTAATGCTTTGATGTAGTTCATGCTTTTTATTGCAGATTGTAGATTAACGATTTTTGATTTAAGATTTTTAAATTCTGCAATCTGAATTCGTTAATCTTCAATCCTAAATCAAATTACTTGCGAATAATTTTCACCTGATTGTCTAGCGAAAGCTTAATAATCGTTGATGGATTTTTGCAAATTTTTTCGTGGTGCAAATTTACTACATAGTCCACACCTTTTATAATTTCAGGAGCAATTTCTTTAAAAGATTTTGGAGGAAACATTCCAGATAAATTTGCAGAGGTCGAAACCAATGGTTTTTTCATGCGTTCCATCAATTTGAAGCAAAAAGGTTCTTTTACAATTCTAACTCCAAGGGTTTTGTCTTCGGCAATAATATTTGCTGCAACATTTCGGGGATTGTCTAAAATTAAAGTGGTTGGCTTCTCAGATAAATCAAGGATTTGCCAGGCGGTTTCTGGAATGTCTTTAAAAACATTGTACATCATTTTTTCGCCATTCATCAACACAATCATGCTTTTAGTTTCTTCGCGCTGTTTCAAAGCATATATTTTTTTTACCGCTTCAGGATTAGTGGCATCGCAACCAATTCCCCAAACGGTATCGGTAGGATAGAGTATAATTCCACCATTTTGAATGACTTCGAATGCTTTGTGAACTTCTGTATTGATATCCATTTGACGGTTATTTTTTGTATAAATTATCGAACCAGTTTTTGATAAAAATTAACCCTTTATCAGAATACATATCCAAACTTTGAATGTTTAAGAACATTTTTTTCGCTATTTTTTGTTCTGAAAATAGTTTCCATTTTATCCAATTCAATTTCTTTTCCGTAGAACCAAAATGAACCAAGCTGTAATCATTTTTGGCTAAGTAGGTTTGGTTTAAAATTTCTAAATGTGCCGCATGCGCTTGTACCATAAAAAAAGTCGGAACTCTAAAACGATGCATGATGTTGGATTTCAAAACAGCTTCATTAGTACTGAAATAAGAATTAAAAATGGATTTTCTAATGGGGAACGGTGTGTGATTTAATTTGAAATACTGCTTTAACCCTAATAGTACAGCCGAATTTTCTTGAGCTTTTTTATAAGTTATTTTTGAAATTCTTTTCTTTTTTAGGCCAATTGATTTCAGAAAGTCTTTGAAAACACTATTTTCAAACGACGTCCACTTTCCCCTCAAGACCGGATACCCTTCATCTGTAAAGAAATCGGAGGGCTTCGTTTCATTAATCAAAAACATATCGTCGTTGAAATAAATAAAGTGTTCCGACAAATTTGGAATTTTAAAAAGCAAGGTTTCAATTGGAAAACAATTAAAAGTTGGTAAAAACTCTTCATAACCTTTAAAAATTTCCTTATGGTCAATGATTTTTATGTTTTTATATTCGGGATTGTTTGGATTTTCCTTTAAAAATGCCGGCGTTTGTTCATCAGTAACTATATAAATATTCCGAATGTAAGGTGCAAATTTCTGAATGGATTTGATGCAATACTGAATTTCATTTACTTCATTAAATCGCGTTAAAAATCCTTTGGAAGTCATCAAGGATTTATCTTCAACAAACTGCGCTAATTTTTTTCGGTGATTTTCATCATTTCCGTCAACCCATGCAATAACCGCATCAATTTCGAAATTATTTTTTATAGAATGACTCATGTGACCGAAAGCATATTTGATTTATAATAGTGCTACAAAGTTATCATTTATCTGCATTATTTGAGCATTTTGGTAAAATTAGGTTTTTTTCATCAAGCCCAAAAACGAAGCGGTTACTTTTGCTTAAAATCCAATTTATTCTTTATGTTTGTAGTGTATGAAGTTGTCCATAATTATATCCACATACAATTCTGAAGCATGGTTGCACAAAGTGTTACTTGGCTATACCATTCAAACTGAAAAAGACATTGAAATTATCATTGCCGATGATGGGTCGACCTCTAAAACCAAAGAAGTTATAGCATCATTTAAAGACAAATTCAAATATCCAATTGTGCATGTTTGGCATGAAGATAAAGGCTTTAGGAAGTGTCGAATTCTCAATAAAGCAATTCTGGCGTCCCATTCGGATTACCTTTTATTTACAGATGGTGACTGTATTCCCCGCATCGATTTTGTTGCCCAACATTTAAAAGAACAAGAATCTGGTTTTTTTCTTTCTGGAGGTTATTTCAAACTTCCATTATCGATTTCACAAGTAATTTCGGATGATGATATTTTACAGCAAAGATGTTTCAAATTTGCTTGGTTGCATACCCAAGGATTAAAACTGAGTTTTAAAATCACAAAGCTGAACAGGAACAAATATTTTGCAGCATTTATGAATTGGGTTACGCCAACAAAACGGTCTTGGAACGGACACAATTCCTCCGGATTTAAGTCGGATATTCTAGCCATTAACGGCTTCAACGAATTATTAGATTATGGTGGCGAAGATCGTGAAATGGGCGAGCGTTTGTTTAACAACGGTTTGTTTTCCAAACAAATTCGCTACAGTGCTATTTGTTTGCACTTGGATCATGCTAGAAGTTATGTCAATCAAGAAAAGATTGATTATAATCTGGAAGTTCGAAAATTCAATAAAAAAAATAAAATTATACAAATAGAAACGGGAATAGATAAACATCAAAATATGTAATTTTGCAATACTAAAAGAACTACTATGACAGCATCGGTTATTTTTAGCACCTACAATTCAGAGGAATGGCTTGAAAAAGTTATTATCGGATTTAGTGTGCAAACCTTTCAAGATTTTGAAATCATTGTGGCCGATGATGGTTCGAAAGAAGCAACTAAGAATTTAATAGACAAATTAAGAAAAGAAATAGACATTCCGATACTCCACGTTTGGCAGGAAGATAATGGCTTTCAAAAATCGCAAATTTTAAATAAAGCAATCCTTGCGGCTACTTCAGATTATTTAATTTTTACTGACGGGGATTGCATTCCTAGAAAGGATTTTGTTGACGTTCATATGAAACATAGAGAAAAAGGGTATTTCCTTTCTGGGGGATATTATAAATTGCCGATGTCGATTTCAAAAGGGATTACCAAAGCGGATATTATTGCCCAAAATTGTTTTGATTTAAAATGGCTAAAAGCACAAGGTTTGAAGTTGAGCACCAAGAACATTAAGTTTTTAACGTCAGGATTATCAGCTAAAATCCTCAATTTTATTACGCCGACAAATGCATCTTGGAACGGACATAATTCTTCGGGTTGGAAAAAAGATTTGGTTGAAGTCAATGGCTTTAACCAAGAAATGCAGTACGGCGGACAAGATCGTGAATTAGGAGAACGATTATTTAACAAAGGCCTGAAATCTAAACAAATTCGGTACTCGGCTGTTTGTGTTCATTTAGACCATAAACGCGGTTATGTAAACGAAGAAACGTGGAAAAAGAATTATGGCATTCGCGCAAACACACAAAAAAATAAAGTCATACAAACACCAATCGGAATCGATTCTAATCTTTAATAAAGCTTCACTATGCGTATTTGCATCACCCGTTCTAGTCGAAATGCCTATTCTGAAACCTTTATACGGGATCAAATTGCCGGTTTTAGAAAATGGGCTGAGGTCCATACTATTCATAGCGGTAGACTTCCCGAAAAGAAAGAAGACGGAACATTACTCAATTCTAAGTTGTTTTGGGGTTTACATAAAGCTTTAAAGGTTTTTTTAGGACGTAACAATTACTTCGGAAATTATGGCGTAAAAAAATATTTGAAAGACAACAAAATTGAAGTAGTATTAGCCAATTACGGTATGCCTGGTGCGCATATGGCGCCAGTTTGTAAAGCTTTGAATATTCCGTTACTGGTTATTTTTCATGGACATGATGCCACAGATACCAAGCTACTTAAGGAATATAAGGCCGATTATATAAAAATGTTTGAATATGCCACGTTCACGATTGCAGTTTCAGAAGAAATGAAAAAGCGTCTCTTAGCCGCTGGAGCAATTCCAGAAAAGCTCCAGTTGATTCCCTATGGCGTAGATGTTGATAAGTTCAAACCCAGCAGTATAAATACTAATAATGATACGTTTCTTGCCGTTGGGCGATTTACCAAAAAGAAGGGACCGTTACACACTATCAAAGCTTTTTATAAAGCGTTGCAAAAGTTTCCCGAAGCCAAATTAGTGATGG
The DNA here is from genome assembly GCA_038202695.1 of Flavobacteriales bacterium. GTDB lineage: Bacteria > Bacteroidota > Bacteroidia > Flavobacteriales > Flavobacteriaceae > Flavobacterium. The sequence goes on along the minus strand of JBBRET010000007.1, from coordinate 69,933 downwards.
TTGGTGGCAAAACCGGAATGTATGCAGAATGTGATAAACTAGTTACAGAATTAGGAATTGCAGCTTCAGTAAATTTTACGGGGATATTAAATTCGGATGAAGTAGCGGCACTTATGACCAATTCGTTAGCATTTGTACAACATTCAATTACTGCTCCAAATGGCGATATGGAAGGAACTCCTTTAGGGATTCTGGAGGCCAGTGCTTCAGCACTTCCTGTGGTTAGTACTTTGCATGGTGGAATTAAAGAAGCAGTAATCCACGGAACAACTGGTTATTTGGTTCCAGAAAAAGATGAAGATGGAATGGCAGCGTACATGATTAAACTTCTGGAAAATCCAGAAAAAGCCAAAGAAATGGGAGCCAAAGGACGCAACCACATTGTAGAAAATCATTATCAGGAAAAACAAATCAGAAAAATCTATGAACTTGCTGCAGCAGCAATAAGTTCATAGGTTTTTAGTATTTTATATATTAAACCGCTACATCATATTCTCTCAACGCGTCATTAAGAGACGTTTTTAAATCGGTAGATGGTTTTCTGGTTCCGATGATTAAAGCACAAGGCACTTGAAAATCTCCGGCGGCAAAAGATTTAGTATAACTTCCCGGAATAACCACAGAACGCGCTGGAACAAATCCTTTATATTCTATTGGTTCATTTCCAGTGACATCAATAATTTTAGTGGATGCTGTTAAGCAAACATTAGCTCCAAGAACGGCTTCTTTTTCAATACGAACACCTTCCACAACAATACAACGTGAACCAATGAATGCACCATCTTCAATAATAACTGGAGCGGCTTGCAAGGGTTCTAGAACACCACCAATTCCGACTCCGCCAGAAAGATGTACATTTTTACCAATTTGCGCACAGCTACCAACGGTTGCCCAAGTATCCACCATTGTTCCTTCATCAACATAAGCACCAATGTTTACATAACTTGGCATCAAAATCACACCTTTAGAAATATACGCTCCATATCGCGCAGTTGCCGGTGGAACTACACGAATTCCTTTTTCGGCATAACCGGTTTTAAGGAGCATTTTATCGTGGTATTCAAAAATTCCGGCTTCCCAAGTTTCCATCTTTTGAATTGGGAAATACAGCACCACGGCCTTCTTTATCCATTCGTTTACTTGCCATCCTTCAGCTGTTGGTTCGGCAACGCGCACCGTACCAGCATCAAGTAATTCGATAACTTCTCGGATGGTTTTTAACGTCGTTTCGTCTTTGAGTAGCTCTCTATTGTCCCAAGCTTTTTCTATAATGGATTGTAAATTGTTCATGTTTTATTGAATTTAGGCAAAGATACTTTTTTTAGGCGATTGTTAAAATTGAAATTTATTTAACTTTAACTTATGAATTCATTTGATATTTTTGAGCAATTAAATTAATTCCAATGAAAAGAATTGTTTTACTCCTGTTTTCTTTAGTGATAGTGAGTTGTCAGCAGCCAACCGTCAAAAAGAATGAGACTATCGATTCAGCACATAATGCCAAAAACGCTCTTGATTATATCGGAACTTATAAAGGAATTTTGCCCTGTGCCGATTGTGATGGTTTGGAAACAGAAATTGCAATTAATGAGAATACCACTTATAGTATCAAAACAAAATACCAAGGTAAAGGGAATAAAGTATATGTGCAGAAAGGAAATTTTACTTGGAATAAAGAGGGGACAATCATTATCTTAACCGATGTAGTTAATACACCCAATCACTATTTTGTTGGCGAAAATACATTGACCCAACTCGATTTGGCTGGTCAAAAAATCAAGGGAACGCTGGCTAATGACTATGTGCTGTCTAAGCAACCTGTTGACACTTCCTCTATAGAAACGGCAATCGGCAACCCAGAGATTACTGTTGATTTGAACAGTAGAATAGCAACAACAACTGTAATTCAAGAAGTTAACCCAGCGGTTGGGCACTACACGTTGGCAGATACCAAGTGGAAATTAACAGCAATAAACAAAAAAGGGATAATTCTTAAAGGAAAAAATACATATTACCTAACCCTGAATTCTAAAGACGGAAGATTTAATGCTTTTTTTGGTTGCAACCAAATTTCGGGTACTTATGTAATGCCTTCAACAAGTGCTTTGTCTTTTTTAGGAATTATTTCTACCAAAATGGAATGTGTCGATATGACATTAGAAAGTCATTTTTTTACCACATTAGCAGAAACAAACAGTTATAAACTAGACAAAGAAACGCTAACTTTGTTTGGTGCAGATAAAAAACAACTGGCCAAGTTTGTAGCCACTAAATAAAAATAGATGCCCAGAATACTTGCCATTGATTACGGAATCAAACGCACTGGAATAGCCGTTACCGACGAATTGCAAATTATTGCCTCGGGTTTAACAACGGTTGCTTCACCAGCGGCACTACTTTTCTTGAAAGACTATTTTTCGAAAGAAGATGTTATCAAAGTTTTGATTGGTGAACCCAAACAGATGAATGGATTAGCATCTGAAAGCACCCCAATTATCGAAAAATTTGTAGCCGATTTTAAAATCGCTTTTCCAGAAATGGCAATGGAACGAGTAGATGAACGATTTACTTCTAAAATGGCATTCCAAACCATGATTGACAGTGGGCTTAAAAAAAAACAACGTCAAAATAAAGCCTTGGTAGATGAAATTGCAGCCACAATTTTACTCCAAGATTATTTGATTCGGAAAATGATTTAAATTCCTTATTTTTGCAAAAAAAAATCTGAAATGATTATTCCTATTTATGGCTATGGCGAGGCGGTCTTGCGACAAGTTGCTTCTGAGGTTTCTCCGGATCATCCTAATCTGAAGGAGATTATTGCCAACATGTATGATACCATGTATAATGCTTATGGTGTCGGATTGGCTGCGCCGCAAGTTGGCTTGTCCATCCGATTATTCGTTATCGATACCGAACCTTTTAGCGACAGTGCTAATTTATCTATTGAAGAGCAAGAACAATTAAAAGGCTTTAAAAAGACCTTCATCAATGCCAAAATGTTGAAAGAAGATGGTGAAGAATGGGGTTTTAACGAAGGTTGTTTAAGCATTCCAGATGTACGCGAAGATGTTTATCGAAACGAAAGAATTACAATCGAATATTGTGAGGAAGATTTTAGTACAAAAACAGAAGTTTTTGAGGGCTTAATTGCACGTGTGATACAGCACGAATACGATCATATTGAAGGTGTTTTGTTCACCGATAAAATCTCAACCTTGAAAAAAACTTTGATTAAAAAGAAATTACAAAATATCATGGATGGTAAAGCATTTCCTGATTACCGAATGAAATTTGCCAATAAAAAAGGAAGATAGTTTCTGAAATTTTAATTCTAAAAATCACAAATTCCACTATTTTTTTAACATTAGCTTAAATGTTTATTAATTTCTGTTTTTTGGAATTTAGAATTTAATATTTGGAATTTGAATTATATATATTTGTCCCCTATAAATAAAATTAAAAATGAACGTAGAAAAAATATTATCTATTGCCGGAAAACCAGGTTTGTTTGAATTGAAAGTACAAACACGTTCTGGATTTTTAGCAGAATCATTATTAGACGGAAAAAAAATTACAGTTGGATTAAGAAGTAACGTTAGTTTGTTGTCTGAAATATCAATGTATACCTACAGCACTGAGAAACCATTGGTTGAAATCATGAGAGCTATAGCTGTAAAAGAAAATGAAGGTCCAACTCCGGTTTCCCACAAAGATGATAATGATAAATTAGTAGCATATTTTAAAGAAATTCTTCCAGATTATGATGAAGATAGAGTATATGCTTCTGATATTAAAAAATTAATAAATTGGTACAACATTCTACAATCAAAAGGTTTAGTATCCAAAGAAGAACCAAAAGTTGAGAATGCTGCAGCAATAAAGGAGCAAGTAGTTGAAGAAGTAAAGACAAAAGAACCAAAAGAAAAGAAAGAAACTAAGCCTAAAGCTAAAAAATAGTTAATTACTTTTTTATAAATACCAATCCTATTTCTGAATTTAGAAGTAGGATTTTTTAATTTTACGAGCATACTATTTAATATCAAATTTAAAATAGTAACGATTTGAAATCTAATATCTAAAATTATAAATGAACACACGCCAACAGCAACTAGAAGCTTTCAACCGTTTACTAGATATCATGGATGATTTGCGCGAAAAATGTCCGTGGGACAAGAAGCAAACGCTCGAAAGTCTGCGCCATCTTACTATTGAAGAAACCTATGAATTAGGGGATGCTATTTTAGATAATAATCTTCAGGAAATCAAAAAAGAATTGGGCGATTTGTTGTTGCATATCGTTTTTTATGCCAAAATTGGCAGCGAAACCAACGACTTTGATATGGCGGATGTGTGCAACGAAATTTGTGACAAACTCATTCACCGTCATCCGCATATTTATAGTGATGTTGTGGTTGCCGATGAAGAAGAAGTAAAGCAAAACTGGGAGAAACTCAAACTCAAAGAAGGTAAAAAGTCAGTTTTAGAAGGCGTTCCTAAAAGTTTGCCAGCATTGGTTAAAGCAAGTCGCATTCAAGATAAAGTAAAAGGAGTTGGATTTGATTGGGAGGAACCACATCAGGTTTGGGACAAGGTTCAAGAGGAATTACAAGAGTTGCAAGACGAGGTTGTTGCTGGAAATCAAGACAAAATAGAAGCAGAGTTTGGAGATGTATTATTCTCTATGATTAATTATGCCCGATTTTTAAAAGTTAATCCGGAGGATGCGTTGGAACGTACTAATAAAAAATTCATCAAAAGATTCATGTATCTAGAAAGTAAAGCCAGTGAATTAGGCAAACCATTAATGGATATGACCTTAGCCGAGATGGATGTTTTTTGGAACGAAGCTAAAAAATTATAGTCCTTCGTTATCAATATTAGCTTAGCGCCAGCAGCTTTTAACTTCCAAGCCTTTTTTACTATATTTGACCCAATGCGAAGCAGACTAGCAACAAATAACCACGAACGATAACCCATACACTTAAACCAAACCATGGAAGAAAAACACCATTTACAACGTTCTTTAGGATTAATTGATGCCACCAGTATTGTGGCTGGCTCTATGATTGGTTCGGGAATTTTTATTGTAACAGCAGCAATGGCGCGTGATTTAGGCTCTGCTGCATGGATTTTAATTACTTGGTTAATTACAGGTTTGCTAACAATGTCGGCAGCTTTGAGTTATGGTGAATTGGCCGGAATGATGCCAACAGCTGGAGGTCAATTTGTTTACATTCAAAGAGCCTACGGAAAATTAGCTTCGTTTTTGTACGGATGGACTGTTTTTACCGTTATTCAAACGGGAGTTATTGCGGCAGTGGCCGTTGCATTTGCGAATTATACGGCAGTATTTTTTCCGGTTTTAGAGCATAAAATTTTCCAAATTGGAGCAAGTTATTCGTTTACCAATAAGCAAGTATTAGCCATGGCAAGTATTGTTTTACTGACGTATATAAATACCAAGGGTGTTAAAACAGGTAAAAATCTGCAGTTGTTTTTCACTTTTGCTAAACTCTTAGCTTTGTTTGGACTAATAATTTTAGGACTTTATATCGGATTTAAAACTGATGTTTTGTCTAATAATTTTGCCAATATGTGGGATGCTTCCAAAACAGTTTTAAATCCAGACGGAACCACAACAGTTACCAAAATTGCTGGTGTTGCGTTGCTTGGTGCCATGGGAGCAACCATAATTAATTCGCTTTTTTCAAGTGATGCATGGAATAATGTGACTTTTATTGCAGGAGAAATTAAAGACCCAAAAAAGAACATTCCGAGAAGTTTATTTCTAGGTACTTTGATAGTTACGGTAATTTACATTTTGGCCAACATTGCCTATTTAGCGTTGTTACCCATGAATGGAACACCTAACGGAACGTCTGTTTTAGAAAACGGAATTATGTTTGCCAGTCAAGATAGGGTTGGTGCTGCAGCTGCCAGTATGATAATGGGAAATATAGGTGTTTTTGTGATGGCTGGATTAATTATGATTTCTACTTTTGGATGCAATACAGGATTAATTCTTGCTGGTGGAAGATTGTTTTATGCAATGGCAAAAGATGGTTTATTCTTTAAAAAAGCAGGCGATTTAAATACTAATGATGTGCCTGAAAAAGCACTTTGGTTGCAATGTATTTGGGCTTGCGTGCTTTGTATTTCGGGAAAATATGGAGATTTACTAACCTATGCTACCTTTGCTTCGCTGCTTTTTTACATTCTTACGATTTACGGAATTTTTATCCTTAGGAAAAAAGAACCCGATACTGAAAGACCTTATAAAGCATTTGGTTACCCAATAATTCCGGCTTTATATATTGTACTTACAGCGGCAATTTGTGTAACACTCCTGATTTACGATACCACAAACACTGGTTTGGGATTGTTTATTGTTGCTTTGGGAATTCCGGTATACTATCTTTTTATGAAGAAGCGCTAACTAGATTATTATTCGTTTTAGTTGGACTTTATCCGAAAGTGTAATTTTTTTTCCTTTAAGTTCGATTAGATTATTCTTATTGAGTTCTGATAATAATCGGATGCAACTTTCCGTAGCAGTACCAATCATTCCCGCTAACTCATCACGCGATAATTGCAGGCGTAACGCACCTTCATCGTCTGTTCCGAATGTTTCTTCTAGATAAATAAGTGTTGCGACTAATCGTTCTTTTACACTTTTTTGAGCCATTTCAACCATGTGTTCGTCTGCTTCTTTTAAATCACCACAGATCGATTTCATCATATTCATCGAAAAATCATTATTTGCTGTAAAGAACTGCAGGATTTCTTTTTTAGGGATAAAACACAACTCCATATCTTCTAAAGCAACAGCACTTAGATTTGCAGGTTCTTCAGTTATCATCGAACGCTGACCAATTAATTCACCGGGTTTAACCAGTTTCACGATTTGATCTTTGCCGTTAGAACTTAATTTAGATAACTTACAAACTCCGTCTTTAATGCAATAAATACCGTTAGTAATTTCGCCTTCATCAAAAATACGTTCCCCTTTCTTAATAGTATACGAAGTTTTACAATCGGCTAATTTTAGTAACTCCTCTTTGTTCAGCGCTTTTAAAGAACTGAATTGTCTCACGATGCATTGTTCACATTTTGACATGGATAGGAATTGATATTAGTCTAGCAAAGATATTCAAAAGGATGACATATATCATATTTTAATATTCATCTTTGTTTGAATTTTGTACCAGGTAAAATGAGCAAATTATGAATGCATCACAGTGTTTCCATTGTGGTAACGAAATTAGTAAGAAAGACGAAATTCTTTTTGACGGTAAACATTTTTGTTGTAATGGATGTAAAACCGTTTATGAAATTTTTAGTCAAAATGATCTCGCTTGTTATTATGATTTTCAGTCTGCGCCTGGCGTGACTCCAATAGATATTAAAGGTAAATATGATTTTTTAGACAATGAAGCTATCGTTCAAAGACTTCTCGAATTCCAAGAGCGCAACACTCATATTGTTTCTCTTTACATTCCGCATATACACTGTAGCTCGTGTATTTGGATTTTGGAGAATCTACAAAGATTACAATCGGGAATAAGTACATCTCAAGTAAATTTCCCAAATAAGAAAGTCCGAATTACTTTTAATCCAGAAAAAACAACTTTAAAGCAAATCGTCGAGATGTTGTGTTCTATTGGATACGAACCCTACATTAGCCTTGATAATTTTGACAAAGACAAGACGAAAGTCGATCGCTCGCTGATTTATAAAATTGGAGTAGCCTTTTTCTGTTTTGGAAACATTATGTTATTGTCGTTTCCAGAATATTTTGAAGTGAATGAGTTTTGGATTGACCAATACAAAGGTTTTTTCCGTTGGTTAATCTTTGGGATTTCGTTACCAGCGTTTCTCTATTCGGCTTCTGGTTATTATGTTGCCGCTTGGAAAAGCATCAAGCAAGGCATGCTGAATATCGAAATTCCAATTGCCTTAGGAATTGTTGTCATGTTTATCCGAAGTACAGTAGATATTGTTTTGAACTACGGGCAAGGTTTTTTTGACAGCATGTGTGGTTTGATTTTCTTTATGTTACTTGGCAAATTATTCCAGCAAAAAACATATGAATTTCTCTCGTTTGAGCGCGATTATAAATCCTATTTTCCAATTGCGATAACGAAGATTTTGACAGACGGAAAAGAAGTAGCAGTTCAAGTTTATGATATTGTGAAAGGCGATAGGTTATTAATTCGGAATCAAGAATTAATTCCAGTAGACGGAATATTAATTTCTGAACAAGCCGCTATTGATTACAGTTTTGTGACAGGAGAAGCCATTCCAATCGAAAAGAAATCAGGCGATAAAATTTTCGCGGGTGGAAAACTGTTGGGTAAAGTGATTGAAATGGAAGTCTTGTTTTCGGTTTCCCAAAGTTATTTGACGCAGTTGTGGAGCAACGATGTATTTCAGAAAAAAGTGGATCAAAAACACAAATCCAGTACCGATAAAATCAGCCGTTATTTTACTCCAGGTTTGCTGTTATTGGCTTTTGGATCCTTTGGCTATTGGGTTTTTATAGATGTAGCCATAGCTTTTAATGTCTTTACTGCTATTCTTATTGTAGCGTGTCCGTGTGCTTTGGCATTGACTGCGCCATTTACGTTAGGGAACGTGTTGCGAATTCTTGGCAATAGAAAATTTTATTTAAAAAATGCAACAGTCGTTGAGCAATTAGCTAAAGTGGATACAATCGTTTTTGATAAAACAGGCACCATTACAACCAATAAAAAAACGGCAATTACCTATGAAGGTGAAGCATTAAATACCCTAGAATTACAATTGTTAAACAATGCATTGCGCGGTTCTAACCATCCGTTAAGCAGACGGTTGTATGAATTTATTCCATACCAAAATAAAATACCAGTAGTGCATTTTGAAGAAATCATTGGTAAAGGAATTTATGCCGAATTCAAAGAAGGAACGATTAAAATTGGGTCTTCGCAATTCTTACAGCATATGAGTGAAAACACCCATAAAAAGACAAAAGTACATGTTGAAATAAATGGGATTTACAAAGGAAGTTATATTTTTAATAATCAATACAGAGTAGGATTGGAGCAACTTTTTGAGAGTTTGTCCAAAAAATACAATCTAATTATTTTATCTGGCGATAATGATGGCGAGCGCAAAATTTTAGAAAAAATGCTTCCTGCCCAAACAATTCTCGCCTTTAATCAAAAACCAGAGCAAAAACTTAGTTTTATAGCACAACTTCAAAAAGAAGGCAAAAATGTCATGATGATTGGTGACGGACTCAATGATTCTGGAGCTTTAGCACAAAGTAATGTGGGGATTTCTATTTCAGAAAATGTCAATGTATTTTCTCCCGCATGTGACGGAATATTAGATGCTTCAGAATTTGAAAAGATTGCTTTCTTTTTAAACTATTCTAAAAATGCCATGAAGACCATCTACATGAGCTTTGGGTTGTCACTTTTGTATAATGCTGTTGGTTTGTACTTTGCAGTTACCGGAAATTTATTACCTATAGTTGCAGCCATAATTATGCCGTTGAGCACGATAACAATTGTAAGTTTTGTGACGATTATGAGTAATTTTTTTGCTACTAGGAAGTAATTTTTATAACAAAGATTCTTGTGGTGGGGTTTTATAATTTTAACATCTCAATTCTGCTGATCCATGGTATTTCAGATTCTAGGAATTGAAGTCTTGTTTTAATTATTTTATCCGTTTTGTCTCTAGGTGATTTAGTAATAAATCTTGCTTTGGTCACTGTAAAGTCCAAAGTATGTTTTTCATCTAAGTCATTTTGCTTATCGGATTTAAAAGTAATTACATTTTTTTCTTCAGACCATTTCCCTTTTCCGTATTTATTTACTATCGGAGGAATACCTCTTTTAATGTTTGAATACGAGTGAAAGTAAAATGTTCCATCTTGATTTAAAGTCAATTTATAATCAATTAAGTGGCTTTCTTCATTACCAAGGGTAAGCGCATATTCACCGGCTACTTTATCCGATTGGGCGGATATTGTTATCTTGTAAATCAGCAGAAAAATTGTGATAATTGCTTTCATAGTTTTATCCTTTTTTAACACTAATTACAAGTGCTTGTTGGCGAGACTTTAGTTTGTTCTAACAAACTTACCACTATAAATTGGAATTTTGTCGTTCTTGGTTCCCAGTACAAACTTACAGGTATCTTTTTCTTGGTTCGTAATAGTAAATAGCATCCTAGCGCTGTTTACAAGTTCCTGCTCCATCTTATTAGGATGTAAAGGTTCAGTATATCCGAATACGACAAACGAATTTTCGTCACGCCATTTCAATTCAAGATCTTCATAGTTCAAAAATTCTCACTCCTAAAATCCCTGATTTTGCAATTTATTTACTCAGATACATTAAAATAGAAATTATAATAATGAATTCATTTTACTAATTCCTCAAGCATGATAAATATCATATTTTAAGAAAAGCTACCACAATAACTTTGCGTAACACAAATTAGAGGTATGAGTGTCATTTATTTATTAATATCCATAAGTATTATTGTTGCCATAGCGTTTTTATACGCTTTCCTTCGCGCTGTAAAAACCGGCCAGTATGATGATGATTATACGCCATCGGTTCGGATGCTTTTTGACGATGAATTGGTGAAGGATTCAAAAGAGATGAGAAATAACGGAAAAGTGGAAGTGCTTTCTGAAGAGAATAATAAACCTAACATAAAAACAAAATAATTAAAAATGGAAATGCAACAATTTTATTACGACAACAAAATTGTAAAGAAGTTTCTCTACGCCACAATCATTTTTGGCTTAGTAGGAATGTTAGTGGGGTTATTGTTAGCCACACTGTATCTTTTTCCGAACTTAACGGACGGTATTTCGTGGTTAAGTTACGGTAGATTGAGACCTTTACACACCAACGCTGTGATTTTTGCCTTTGTAGGTAATGCCATGTTTGCCGGAATCTATTATTCTTTGCAACGGTTACTCAAAGCCAGAATGTTCAGTGATTTTTTAAGCAATCTGCACTTTTGGGGTTGGCAATTAATCATTGTAGCAGCAGCAATTACGTTGCCTTTAGGTTTCTCTACTTCTAAAGAATATGCCGAGTTAGAATGGCCTATAGATATTGCAATTGCTTTAATTTGGGTAGCTTTTGGTGTCAACATGATTGGAACGATCATCAAAAGGAGAGAACGCCACTTGTATGTTGCCATTTGGTTTTATATTGCAACTTTTGTTACTGTTGCAGTGTTGCACATTTTTAATAGTTTAGAACTTCCAGTTTCGGCTTTAAAAAGTTACTCCGTTTATGCTGGCGTGCAAGATGCACTAGTACAATGGTGGTACGGACATAATGCAGTAGCGTTCTTCTTGACTACACCGTTTTTAGGAATGATGTATTATTTTGTGCCAAAAGCGGCTAATCGTCCAGTGTATTCCTATCGATTGTCAATCATACATTTTTGGTCGTTAATCTTCATCTACATCTGGGCCGGACCGCACCACTTATTATATTCTTCTTTACCAGAATGGGCTCAAAACCTTGGCGTAGTTTTCTCTATCATGCTAATTGCTCCATCATGGGGTGGTATGATCAACGGATTGCTTACACTACGAGGCGTTTGGGATAAAGTGCGAACGGATGCAGTATTGAAATTTTATGTGGTAGCAATTACCGGATACGGTATGGCAACGTTCGAAGGACCAATGTTGTCTTTGAAAAACGTAAACGCTATTGCCCACTTTACAGATTGGATTATTGCCCACGTTCACGTTGGAGCGCTTGCTTGGAACGGTTTCTTAACCTTCGGTATGATTTACTGGTTGATTCCACGTTTAACCAAAACCAAATTGTATTCCGATAAATTAGCCAATTTCCATTTCTGGATTGGTACCCTTGGAATTGTGTTGTACACATTACCAATGTATGTGGCTGGTTTTACACAAGCTTCTATGTGGAAACAATTCAAACCAGACGGCACACTACAATATGGTAACTTCTTAGAAACGGTTACGCAAATCATGCCAATGTATTGGATGAGAGCCATTGGAGGTACTTTATACTTAGTTGGAATGTTGGTCTTGATTTACAATATAATCAAAACCATTAAAGCCGGAAGCACCGTAGAAGATGAATTAGCAGAAGCTCCAGAGTTGACCAAAATTTCTTCAGGAAGATTGAAAGGTGAAAAATTCCACCCTTGGTTAGAAAGACGTCCAATTCAATTGACTTTATTGGCAACAGTGGCTATCTTAATTGGTGGAGTTATCCAAATTGTACCAACGATTATGGTAAAATCAAATATTCCAACGATTTTGGCAGTAAAACCATATACACCATTAGAATTAGAAGGCCGTGATTTATACATTCGAGAAGGTTGTGTGGGTTGTCACTCTCAAATGATTCGACCATTCCGTTCTGAAGTAGTGCGTTATGGTGAATATTCAAAATCAGGAGAATATGTTTACGATCATCCATTTTTATGGGGTTCTAAACGGACTGGCCCAGATTTGCACAGAGAAGGTGGAAAATATAATAACAACTGGCATTTCAATCACATGTGGAATCCGCAAAGTATTTCACCGGGTTCTATTATGCCAGGATACAAATGGTTGTTTGATAACTCTCCTATGGATTATTCCAACATTGAAACCAAAATGAAAGCCATGCAAACATTAGGCGTTCCTTATAGTGATGCCGAAATTGCTACTGCAAAACAAAGTATTGAAAAACAAGCTTCAGCTATAGAAAAAAGCTTGTATAGCGACCCTGATTTTGTCAAATCATACACTGTAAGTAAAGAAAAAGCAGCTGCAAAAGGAGAAGTGTTTGTGCCGATGAAAGACCGAGAAATTGTGGCTTTGATAGGGTATTTGCAACGTCTAGGAACCGATATTAAAGTTAAAAATCAAAAATAGAAACACCATGTTAAAGTTTGTTAAGCACAATTTAGAAACTATTACGGGAGTAGCTATTTATCCGATCATTTCGTTATTGATTTGTTTCACCTTTTTTGTTGGGTTGTTCTTTTGGGTGTATACCTATAAAAAAGATACCATTCAGGAATTAAGCGAAATGCCATTCAAAGACTAATAATCCAAAAAGTTTACCATCATGAAAAAATTAATTCCAGTATATGTTAGAATTCCGTTGATTTTTGCCAGTGTTTTTGGAGCATTGGAATACTTCATCGACTCAGGCGATCGTCCAGCTTTTATTAAATACCCAATGGTTAGTTTATTTTTAGCAATATTTATGTTCTTGCTAATCGCTATTGAACTAGTAGTTAGCGCGGTAGATAATGTAACCTTCCATTTGCTTACCGAGGAACAGAAAAAACAATTAGAAGAAGTGCAATCAGTTCCTTTTACCGAAAGTGCCTTCTATCAAAACATCCTAAAAAAATTAACTCGTTCTAAAGCCGTCGAGCAAGAAGCAGATGTAATGCTAGACCATAATTATGATGGAATTCGGGAGTTAGATAACGTATTACCACCTTGGTGGGTGTATTTGTTTTATGGCACAATTCTTTTTGGGGCTATATATTTAGTTCGTTTTGAAATAATGGATGGCAACAACCAAGATCAAGAATTTCAAATTGAGATGGATGAAGCAAAGGTAGCAGTAGCGGAATACATGAAAACTGCACCTGATATGATGAGTAAAGAAAAAGTAACTTTATTAACCGATGCAGGAAGTTTAGCCGCTGGTAAAGCTATTTTTACTACTAATTGTGTTGCATGCCACAGAGCCGATGGTGGCGGACAAATTGGACCAAACTTAACGGATCATTTTTGGATTAATGGTGGTGGTATCAAAAATGTTTTTAACGTCATTATGGAAGGTGGCCGAGACGGAAAAGGAATGATTTCTTGGAAGGCTTCCATAAAACCTTCTGACATTCAAAAAGTAGCGAGTTATGTGCTCTCTCTTCAAGATTCTAAACCAAAAGATGCCAAACCTACCGAACCAGAAGCTTTGGAGTGGAAAGAAGCTGTTGCAAAAGTAGTGGCAGATAGCACAAAAGTTGCAGGTAAATAAGCATAAATAGAGTTTTTTTAAAAAAAACAAAACAATCCAATGTCTGATATACAAGATGAAAGTTTTAGAGATAGTATTAGTACTATTGATGCCAAAGGTAAAAGAGCATGGGTTTTTCCAAAAATACCAAAAGGAAAATTATATGAACGCCGAAAATGGCTGAGTTATTTTTTGTTGCTCTTTATGTTTTCAGCGCCATTTATCAAAGTTAATCATCATCAGTTTTTGATGTTTAATGTATTAGAACGTAGGTTTAACATATTTGGTTTTCCTTTTTGGCCACAAGATTTTCATCTATTTGTAATTGTCATGATAATTGGCATAGTAGGATTGGCATTATTTACGGTGGCTTTCGGACGTATATTTTGCGGTTGGTTTTGTCCACAAACTATTTTTATGGAAATGGTTTTTAGACGAATTGAATTTTGGATAGACGGCGATAGAGGTGCCCAAATTCGGTTAAAAAAACAAGAATGGAACGGTGAAAAGATTAGAAAACGAGTATTAAAATGGGTTGTCTTTTTTGTAGTTTCTTTTCTGATAGCCAATGTGTTTCTGGCCTTTTTAATCGGTAGCGATAAACTGATTTTATTGGTACAAGACGGACCCTTAAACAATCCGAGTACGCTCATAGCTTTGTTGATTTTTACTTTTGTTTTCTATTTTATTTATATCTCGTTTAGAGAACAAGTGTGCATCATCGTTTGTCCTTACGGGCGAATGCAGGGCGTTTTGTTGGACAATAAATCCATTAATGTTGCTTATGATCATGTTCGTGGAGAAAAAGAATTGGGCAGGGCTAAATTCAATAAAAATGAAGATAGAGCTGCTTCAGGTAAAGGAGATTGTATTGATTGTGGACTTTGCGTCAGCGTTTGTCCAACCGGAATTGACATTCGTCACGGAACGCAATTAGAGTGTGTGAATTGCACAGCTTGTATTGATGAATGTGATGATATTATGGTTAAAGTAGGTTTGCCAACGGGGTTAATCCGATATGCTAGTGAAGACGAAATTGTTAAAAAAGAACCTTTCGTATTTACGACAAGAATGAAAGGATATGCCTCAGTAATGGTAATTTTAATCGGTGTTTTTATTGGGATGTTGTTTTTAAGAAATGAAGTCGAAGCCGATGTATTGCGTTTGCCTGGACAATTATTTGAGCACAAAGGCAATAAGATTAGCAATGTATTTACATTCAAGATTCTCAACAAAACAGCAATAGATTTTGACAAGGTGCATTTTAAATTAGCATCGCCAAAAGGCGAAATAAAAATGGCAGGCAAACAATTTTTTAAAGTGCCCAAAGAAGGTATTTATGAAGGCACTATGTTTATTGAAATAGATCAAGCACTTTTAAAAAGTGATAAAACAAAATTATATTTAGAAGTTTATAATGATAACAATTTAATCGACAACGAAACAACTAATTTTTTAGGGCCAAGAAGTTTCGATTAACAAATAATAAAAGGTATGAAAATTAATTGGGGAACTGGAATTATAATAGCCTTTGCGCTGTTCATGAGTTTTATTCTGTTTTTTGTATTTAAAGTACAAACCGACCAAAAATATGATAACGAATTAGTAACTGAGGATTATTATAAAAAAGAAATCCGAGTTCAAAGCGATATTGAATACACAAAATTAGCTAATGAGCTAAAAGTAAAGGTATCCATCTCGAATACTGCCGAAGGAATTGTCATCAATTTTCCTAAGGATTTAGATTATAAAAAAATACAAGGAAAAGTATATCTCTATAGACCGTCTAGCCAAAAATTAGATTTTGTTATCCCAATTTCATTATCTAATTTTGATTTGCTCATACCTAAAAAGAATCTGGTGGACGGTCTTTGGGATATTTCTCTGGAATGGAATTATGAAGGTAAAAACTATTTGAATAAACAAGAATTATATATAAAATAGGGATAAGTCGTAAAGAATTATACTTATAACTGATCCCTATTCTCTTGTCACTCTTTACATAAAAAAATGGTATACACAGCAATCTTATTCGGTTTAATCTCTAGTCTGCACTGTATTGGGATGTGTGGTCCAATTGCTATGATGTTGCCGGTGTCAAGAACAAATTCAACACAGAAAGCGTTGCAAATTATCTTATATCATGCTGGACGATTAACGTCTTATGCTACTTTGGGCTTTCTATTTGGGTTGCTTGGCAAAGGTTTGCATTTGGCTGGATTGCAGCAACACATCTCTATAGCCGTTGGTGTTTTAATGATTATCATGGCTTTAGTACCCGAAAAAGTATTTGCTCGTTACAATTTTTCAAGACCAATATATAAACTTATCGCTAAAGTTAAATCCGGATTAGGCCAGCAGTTCAAAAGAAAAACACCTGATGCGCTTTTTACTATTGGACTGTTTAATGGATTATTGCCTTGCGGATTGGTTTATGCAGCCTTATTTGGTGCTGTTGCAATGCAAAATGTGGGTTTAAGCATGCTGTATATGTTGCTTTTCGGATTAGGTACCGTACCTTTAATGAGTGCCGTAGTATATGTAACAAATTTTTTGAGTTTCCCTTTCAGAAGTAAATTACAAAAAGCAGTACCTATAGTAACTGCAGCCATCGGAATACTTTTTGTGCTCAGAGGCATGGGATTAGATATTGCTTATTTGTCACCAAGTAACCTCCATTTATTTGTTCAAGCCAAAGCCGATTGTCATAATTAAGAAAACAAACAAAAACAAAACCTTATGGAAAAACATGATTTATTACACGAGTTCCCAGAACACAAAGACAAAATCCATGATTTAAAAATTTCTGATGAACACTTCAGAAGATTATTTGATGACTATCATGAAATTGAACACCAAATTCACCGCATCAATATGGGTTCAGAATTGGCTAATGACACATTTGTTCATGAATTGAAAACTAAGTTGTTGTTTAAAAAAGATGCTATTTATGCTTATTTGATTAAATAATTTGTGAGTTATTTGATTGACAAAAAAACCACTTGGATTCAAGTGGTTTTTTTTGGTTTTTAAACCGTCATGGAAAACAATTGGGTTTTTGGAGCATTCCGTTTTAATCGCAAATCAAAGGCCATACAAATGTTGCGCACAAAAGGTTTGCCTTTTTCGGTTACGGTTAACGTATTTGGAGATAATCTTAGTAACCCATCGTTTTCCATCTCGGTTAATTGGTTTAAGACTTCAGGTAGTTCTGTAAAATAATTGGACTGATTGTCCCAACTGGTTTGGAATTTACACATTAAATTCAGAATGTGTTGGCGAATGATTAAGTCTTCTGGGGTCAATACATGCCCTTTGATGATTGGTAATTCGTCAAGACTTAATAAACTGTAATAGCTTTCTAATT
The DNA here is from genome assembly GCA_038202695.1 of Flavobacteriales bacterium. GTDB lineage: Bacteria > Bacteroidota > Bacteroidia > Flavobacteriales > Flavobacteriaceae > Flavobacterium. The sequence goes on along the minus strand of JBBRET010000007.1, from coordinate 52,548 downwards.
CTTTTTCATTTTGCGCAAAAGCATACCAACTATCACTTATCGAAGAAACGCCTAAGCCTATCATTAATTGTGTTTTTGATGCGGTATATCCCATAAAATTACGGTGCAGTTTTCCTTCTTTAAAAACGGTATACATACGGTCACTTTCAAGGGCAAAATGATCCATTCCAATTTCACGATAGCCTTTTTGGGCTAATAAATTTTTCCCTACTTCATATAGTTTCCGCTTTGCATCATCTTTTGGCACATCAATATCTTTAAAGCCTCGTTGTCCATTTCCTTTTATCCATGGTACATGAGCATAGCTATAAAAAGCGACTCTGTCTGGCGCAAGTGAATTGGTTTTTTCAATAGTATCAATGACATTTTCCAAAGTCTGAAATGGCAATCCAAAAACCAAATCATGAGAGATAGAAGTATACCCAATTTCTTTTGCCCAAAAAGTTACTTTGGCCACGTTGTGAAAAGATTGTAATCTATGAATAGCTGTCTGCACTTTTTCGGCATAATCTTGCACACCATAACTCACTCTTCTGAATCCCAAGTCATATAGTTTTTGTAAATGTTTTAGCGTAGTATTGTTTGGATGTCCCTCAAAACTGAACTCATATTCTTTTGCTATTGCTGCTCTTGAGAGTATTCCGGTAATGAGTTGTTCTAAATTTTCAGGCGAAAAAAAAGTTGGAGTTCCGCCGCCTAAATGAATTTCTTTGATGATGGGTTTTGAAGAGAACAAATCACAATACAATTGCCATTCTTTTAAAACAGCCTGAATATAAGGGTGTTCAACTTCATGTCGCTTAGTAATACGTTTATGGCACCCACAAAAAGTACACAAGCTTTCGCAAAAAGGCAAATGAATGTAAAGGCTAATACCTTCAGTCGCATTACTTTCTTTAAAACTTGTCAGTAACGTCTGTTTCCATTTAGCACTTGTGAACGTGTCAGTATCCCAATAGGGTACCGTCGGATAGCTTGTGTATCTTGGTCCCGGAACATTATATTTTTGGATTAACGAAACTGACATAATATCTTTTTATGTCAAAAATAGCACAATCCCAAAATGTAGAGGATGACAATTATCATATAATAAAACGTCCCCTTACTTTTAAAATAAGGGGACGTTTAGGTACTAAATATTTTTACTATTGCTTAGGTGCTGGAAGTGTTTCCAACATTTCGATTTCAAAAATGATATTTGAGTTTGGCGGAATTACATTACCAGCGCCTCTTTCACCGTATCCCAATTTTGATGGAATAAAGATTAAAGCTTTATCTCCAAGATTCATAAGGCCTAATCCTTCTATAAACCCTGGAATCAAACCTTCTTTTTTTCCGTATTGAAAAGGAAAAGGTTGGTATCCGTTTTGTTTTGCTCTGTTATCATCAAACTTTCCAAACTCTTTGTTTACAGTTTCATAGCTGCTGTCAAATAAAGAGCCATCTTCTAAATAACCGGCGTAGTGAACGTAAACATTAGTGCCTTCAGCTGGTTTTTTTCCTGTTCCTGTTTGTAACATTTTATATCGTAACCCACTTGTAGTTTCAGTTGCGCTGGCTTTTGTATCTGATAAATATTTAGCTTTAGCTGCTATCACCGCACCGTATTTCGATTTGTAGTCTGCTTTTTTCTGTGCTTCTAATTCCGCTTGTTTTCTCTGGTTTTCAGCTACTAATGCTGCATCTTTTGCTTCATCTCCGCCTTTGTTTAACATATAATCGCCAAAAGTTTTAAAAGCATCAAATTTCTTAGCTTCAGCTCCTTTTCTAACAATAATAATTTTGTTGATTACATCGTCTTGAGCAATTTTATTTACAACATCTTGTCCAACTGTAACATGACCAAAAATAGTGTGTTTGCCCGTTAACCAAGGTGTTTCTTTATGAGTAATGAAGAATTGAGAGCCATTGGTTTTTGGACCTGAATTTGCCATAGCTAAAATTCCAGGTTTGTCAAATTTAGCATCGGTAAACTCATCTTTAAAAGCATATCCTGGTCCACCGGAACCATTTCCTGCAGGATCACCACCTTGAATCATAAAGTCAGCAATAACTCTATGGAATTTTAATCCGTCATAAAAGTGTTTTCCTTTCAGTTTTTCGTCGGCTACCGAAGCATTTGTTCCTTCTGATAACGAAATAAAGTTGGCTACTGTTAGGGGTGTTTTTTTGTAATCTAATTCTAAAATGATCTTACCTTTTGAGGTTTCAATTTCTGCAAAAATTCCAGATTCAACTGCAGCCGGAGCTGCCTTTTTTGTAGTAGTCGCAGTAGCTGGCTTTTTAGATTTAGCCACTACCTTTTTAGTTTGCGCTGAAGCACTTATGATGCCCAGACAAACCAAAAGAAGGATGTTAAATTTAATTTTCATGATTTAATACTTATTTGTGTTTGTTATTTATGGTTTACTTTTTATCGCCACTTCAAATATCAGATTGGCATTTGGTGGAATCACATTTCCTGCTCCTTGTTCGCCATAACCGAGTTGAAATGGAATAAAGAATACTGCTTTTTCACCAATTTTTAACTTTCCTAATCCTTCAACAAATCCAGGAATCATTCTGTTAGAACCCATGGCATAAGGCAACGCGGAGTATCCTTTTTGCATGTCTCTTTGTTGATCGTATTTTCCAAATTCTTTGGCAACAGATGGATCGCTGGTATCAAAAAGCGTTCCGTCTTCTAAGAAACCAGAATAAGCAACATAAATTGTCTCTCCATCTTTAGGTTTAGCACCAGATGATTTTTCTATAATAGTGAATTGAAATCCAGATGCAGTTTTAGTAGCACTTGCTTTTAAATTGTTAAAATAAGCTACTTTTTTTTCTACAATTGGTTTGTATTTGGCATCATATTCCTTTTTTTGCTCTGCTTCGAGTGCTGACTGTTTTTTTTGATTTTCTGCTTCTGATTTGAAATAATCATTGAAAGTCTTGACAGCATCAAACTTTTTTACAGCTTCCCCTTTTCTGATGATAGTCACTTTTTTAATCACATCGTCTTTTACGATAGTGTTGGCTAGTGCTAAATCTTCTTCTCCAACAACGCGTCCAAAAACAGAATGTTTTCCGTCTAACCACGGAGTTGGAAGTAAAGTGATAAAAAATTGACTGCTGTTGGTATTTGGGCCCGAATTTGCCATCGATAAAACTCCAGGTTTGTCGTGTTTTAAATCGGTTATTTCATCTCTGCATTTATAACCAGCATCACCGGAACCATTTCCTAATGGATCACCAGTTTGAATCATAAAATCTTCTGCGTCTCCGTTGGTTTTAGAAATTACGCGGTGGAATTTTAAACCATCAAAAAAAGGTTTTCCTTTAAAATCAGTGGCGCAAAATTGATTTTTTCCTTCGGCTAAGGTTACAAAGTTAGCTACCATTATTGGAGCTTTTTTATAGTCAAGTTCGCATAAAATGATCCCTTTTGAAGTCTCAATTTCGGCATACAAACCATCTTTTAAATTTTTATGTTCGTCTTTGCACGAGGTTAAGCAAAGCGATAGGATAGTTAGTAAAAGACAAATGTTTCTGGTCATGTTAGTTAATTTTCAGTTTTTATTTTAGGTTGGTTGTCAACTTTAATTTCGGGCTTGAAATCGTTTAGGGTAACCGTACAAATTATAGGTTGGTTGTTTTTGATTCGTTTCGTATCTCCGCGATAACCAAAGGCCATTGTGGATGGAAAAAGGAAGGTAATCTTTTCGTTTTTACGCATTAATTTTATGCCGTGACGCAGTCCCATCATAATATTTTGCTTGTCTACTACATAGGTTTGCGGACGCAATTCAACTTCTGAATACACGACGTTTCCTTTTAAATCCATAATTTCATAATCAAATTGTGCAACATCTCCTTTTTTTGGACGTAAGGTGTCACGTTCATTTTTGACTACATAATGATACCAATATCCTTTTTTAGAAGCGAAGTATTGTATTTTTGGATTGCTTTTGATGATGGAATCAATTTTACTTTCTTCTCCTGCTACTAATTTTTTATTCCGTTCTGCAGATTCTTTCATGAAGGTTCCTGAGGAACGTGAAATAGGCATGCGGGCTTGTTGTTGTTTACAACTCATAAAAGTTATAACAACTAAAAAAAACAATAGTATTTTAATTGTATTTTTCATATCCTTAAATCGTTATTTTCGAAATTAAATCTTCGAATTTAATTAATGTTGCTTTCATGCTTTCGTACGATTTTCCTCCAGCTGCATTAATATGACCGCCACCGCTGAAATGGTCTCTAGCAAATTGATTGACATCAAAACTGCCTTGCGAACGAAACGAAATTTTGATGATATTTTCATCGCGATGTTCAATAAAAATTGCTGCAAAATGAATTCCTTTAATTGTTAAGCCATAATTAACAACGCCTTCTGTATCTCCTTTTTCATAATGAAATTCGTCTAATTCTTTTTGCGTAAGCGAAGTGTAAGAGGTTTTAAATTCAGGGAATACTTTCATGTTCTGTAAGGCTCTTCCCAAAAGTTGTAACCTACTGTAAGAGTTGTCGTCAAAAATTGAGTTGTGCACAGCACTGTTATTAACTCCTAAATCAATTAATTCGGCTACAATTCGGTGTGTGGTACTGGTTGTGGACGGAAAGCGAAATGAACCTGAATCGGTCGTGATTCCGGTATAAAGGCAAGTCGCAATAGTTTTATCTAACAGTGCTTTTTGATCTAAAAATGATATGAAATTATATAACATTTCGCAGGTAGAACCAATGGCGGTATTTGAATAAGTATACGTTGCGTAGGAATCTGGTTTTTGATGGTGATCAATCATGATCATAGGAACTGAAAGTTTATTTAAAACCTGTTCCATTTCACCAGTTCGGTGCAGTGCATTAAAATCTAATGTAAAAACTAGTTCGGCTTCTTTTAAAATTTTAGTGCAATTTTCACGGTCATTTTCATAAACCAAAACCGTTTCTGAACCTGGCAACCAAGCTAAGAAATTCGGAAAATCATTTGGAGAAATCACAATAGGTTTGTGGTTCAATTTTAAAAGAAAATGATACAATGCCAAGGTAGAACCCATGGCATCTCCGTCTGGACTTCGGTGTGGAATTATGGCAATTTTTTTGGGTGTTGCCAATAAATTTTGAATGGCAATAATAGCATCTTTTTCCATAGTTGGCGAATGTACTAAAAAATGAAATAACGAGTATACAGATTAAGCAGATTTTAAGTTTTATTTGGTTATCGTTAGTCCAAACCAAACTGCAAAAAGACCCAAAATTATGCTAACTGCAATGTATCCAAATGCCAAAATAGAATTATTGGCCTGAAACAGATTGTAATTTTCTATTCCGAAGGTTGAAAATGTAGTGTAACCTCCACAGAAACCGGTGACCAAGAACCATTTTAAATTGCTGTCTTCTAACTGATTTTTGGTCAAAATACCAATGAACAGTCCAATCAGAAAGCAACCAATTAAATTAGCCAAAAATGTTGCTAACGGAAATTGATTAGACCAAAATTTGGCAACCAAAAGCGTCGTCAAAAAACGGAGAACACTACCGATTGCACCACCAATTGCTATGAATAAAATTGTTTTTAGCATTTTTAATTTAAGAATTAGGATTTTTTGTATTTCGATTAGCTGTGTTTTGGATTTTTGGGGTTGTTTTTTTTAGATTGCTAGAAACAGTACCATTATTATTGAAATTATTGTTTTTTGGCAAACTGGCTTCCTCTGTTTTACTTGATGGTTCGATGAGTTTATTCAACTGTTTGATTTCGTCCTCAGTTAATGCTCTGTATCGTCCTAAATGCACATCTAATGAAATATTGATAATTCTGGTTCTTTTCAAAGCGGTAACTTCGTAATCCAAATACTCACACATTCGCCGAATTTGTCGGTTTAAACCTTGTGTCAGTATGATTTTGAAAACAAATTTACTGATTTGTTCTACTTTACATTTTCGGGTAACCGTGTCCAAAATCGGAACACCATTGCACATCTTTTGAATAAATCTATCGGTAATTTCTTTGTTTACAGTAACTACATATTCTTTTTCGTGGTTGTTTCGGGCACGCAGTATTTTATTCACAATATCGCCGTCGTCTGTCATAAAAATTAACCCTTCGCTGGCTTTGTCTAATCGGCCAATCGGAAAAATTCGCTTGGGATAATTGATATAATCTACAATATTGTCGCGTACGCTTTGATTGGTTGTACACTCAATTCCAACCGGTTTATTGAACGCAAGATAAATGGGTTGCTCTCTTTTTTCACGAACCAGTTTTCCGTCTACACGAACTTCATCTTCTACAGAAACTTTAGTTCCCATTTCTGGGACAATTCCGTTGATGGTAATTCGGCCTTCTTCCAACAGTTTATCTGCTTCCCGACGAGAGCAATAGCCTGATTCGGAAAGAAACTTATTGATTCGTGTCTGATTGATTTCCATTTCGCAAATATAGGATAATTTAAGAAGATGATTTTAAATCTATTCTTGATAAGTAAGTTAATAAAAGGTTTCAAAAAAGCAAAAAAAAGGTTTGTAAGTAGTAAGATTTTGTTATTTTTACCCACATGAACATACAAGGAAAACTTATAATTATTGGCGGTGCTGTTGACAAGGGCAGTTTCACTGAGACAGATTTGGATAAGAGTGCGGCAAAAAATTTAAACTTTTTTGAAGCAGGAATTTTAAAAAGAATTATTGACGAATCAAAGCACAAAGAAAATTCTAGAATAGAAGTCATTACCACTGCTTCAAAAATCCCGAAAGAAATTGGTCAAGAATACGTGAAGGCATTACACTATTTAGGTGCAGATAATGTAGATGTATTAAATATTGAACGCCGCGAACAAGCAATGGAACCGGAAGTTTTAGCGCGCTTAAAAGTTGCAGATGTGGTTATGTTTACGGGTGGTGATCAATTGCGATTGACCTCTATTTTGGGCGGAACACCATTTCATGATATTTTATTAGACAAATACCACAACGAAGATTTTGTTTATGCAGGAACTTCTGCTGGCGCTGCTGCAGCTTCAAATAATATGATTTACCAAGGCAGTAGTAGTGAAGCATTGCTGAAAGGCGAAGTGAAAATCACCAGTGGTTTAGGTTTGATTGACGGAGTAATTATCGATACACATTTTGTGCAACGTGGCAGAATAGGGAGACTTTTTCAAGCTGTTGTTGGAAATCCGAAAGTACTTGGAATTGGACTTGGAGAAGATACAGGTTTGATGATTACACACAATACAAAAATGGAAGCTATTGGTTCTGGACTAGTTATTTTGGTTGACGGACGTGAAATAAAAGACACAAATTTAACTCAAGTAGAATTAGGTCAACCCATATCAATTAATCATCTCGTTACGCATGTCATGAGCAAATATGACACTTTTAGTTTGGAGACTTTTAAGATGCACATTCATTCTTCTCAATATGCTGATAGCTTAGATCATAAAAACGATAATTAAGGAAACGTTTTTTAAAACACTTCCAATTTAGAACACAACATGAAAATCATAATTCACGGTGGATTTTTTTCTGAATCTTCAACCAATCAAGAAACTAAAGTTGCGAAACAAGAAGCATTGCTGCGCATAGTGAAGGATGCTTATGCTTATATAGAATCACATTCTGCTTTAGAAACGGTGGTTTATGCAGTTTCACTTTTAGAGGATGATGCCTTGTTTAATGCCGGAATAGGTTCGCAAATTCAAAGCGACGGAAAAATCAGAATGAGCGCTTCTTTGATGGATGGTTCTACTATGAAAATGAGTGGTGTAATTAATATAGAAGAAGTAAAAAATCCAATTCATGTCGCTGAAGTTTTATTGAATTATGAAGACAAAGTTTTGGGCGGAAGCGGCGCAACCCACTTTGCCCGAGAACATGGATTCAAACAATTCTCTACCGAAATTCCACAACGACGTTCCGAATATGAAGCCAAACTTGAAGCTACCAGAATTGGAACTGTGGGTTGTGTGGCTTTAGACAACAACGGAAAAATTGCAGTCGCCACTTCTACAGGTGGAAAAGGTTTTGAAATTCCAGGAAGAATATCAGACTCGGCTACCGTGGCCGGAAATTATGCTAATGAATTCTGTGGCGTAAGTTTAACTGGCGTTGGCGAAGATATTGTGAGCGGAGCAGTAGCTGCTAAAATTGTAACTCGTGTCACGGATGGATTTTCACTAGCTAAAGCCTTTGAAAAAACATTTAATGAATTGTTGCCTTTTGATGGTTTTGCTGGTGCTATTGGAATTGACAGTCAAGGAAATATCTATCATCAAGATTCACATCCAACTATGGTGTTTGCCAGTTTTGATGGTACTAATGAAGAGGTTTTTAATTAGAAATTCAGTTTCTGACTATTCTTTTTTATTTAACAGATATAAAAAATCCCACTCTTTCGAATGGGATTTAAAACATATAGAATTCGTTATTACAAGTGAATTACTTCTCCATAAGCATCAGCAACGGCTTCCATCACGGCTTCACTCATGGTTGGGTGTGGATGAATTGCTTTAAGGATTTCATGACCTGTAGTTTCTAATTTACGTGCTACAACTGCTTCTGCAATCATATCAGTAACTCCGGCACCAATCATGTGACAACCTAACCATTCGCCGTATTTGGCATCAAAAATAACTTTTACAAATCCGTCTGGAGTTCCAGCCGCTTTTGCTTTTCCGGACGCCGTGAAAGGGAATTTTCCAATTTTCAATTCGTATCCTTTTTCCTTCGCTTGTTTTTCGGTTAAACCAACAGAGGCAATTTCAGGAGTTGCATACGTACAACCAGGAACGTTTCCGTAGTCAATTGGTTCAACATGCAACCCTTTGATTTTCTCTACACAGTTAATTCCTTCAGCAGAAGCCACGTGTGCCAAAGCTTGTCCTGGAGTAACATCGCCAATAGCGTAGTAACCTGGGATATTGGTTTGCGAATACGCATCTACCAAAATTTTATCTTTATCGGTTTTAATTCCAACTTCTTCTAATCCGATATTTTCGATGTTGGTTTTGATTCCAACTGCCGAAAGTAAAATGTCAGCTTCTAAAATTTCTTCTCCTTTGGCAGTTTTTACAAATGCTTTTACACCTTTCCCAGAAGTATCGATTTTCTCAACAGAGGAGTTGGTCATTATCGTAACTCCAGCTTTCTTCATCGAACGTTCCATTTGTTTTGAGATGTCTTCATCTTCTACGGGAACGATATTGGGCATAAATTCAACAACAGTAACTTCTGTTCCCATTGCATTGTAAAAATGTGCAAATTCAACGCCAATAGCACCCGAACCTACTACAATCATTTTCTTAGGTTGTGTTGGTAAGGTCATGGCTTGTCTGTATCCAATGACTTTTACACCATCTTGTGGTAAGTTTGGTAATTCACGTGAACGAGCTCCAGTTGCAATAATGATGTGGTCTGCAGCATATTCGGTAACTTTTTTATCCTTATCGGTAACGTCAACTTTCTTGCCTGGTTTCAGTTTTCCGAAACCATCGATAACATCTATTTTATTTTTCTTCATTAGGAATTGAACTCCTTTGCTCATTCCGTCAGCAACGTCTCTGGAGCGTTTTACTACTGCTGAAAAATCTTTGTCGAATTCTTTTATGGTTAATCCATAATCGGATGCATGTTTTAGGTAATCAAAAACTTGAGCTGATTTTAAAAGCGCTTTGGTTGGAATACAACCCCAGTTAAGGCAAACGCCACCAAGACTTTCTTTTTCGATTATGGCTACTTTAAAACCCAATTGTGAGGCACGAATTGCAGTAACATAACCGCCTGGACCACTTCCTAAAACAATAATATCGTATTTCATTTTGTGCTTATTTATTTATTATGTGTACAAAATGCAGTCGGCAAAGCCTCGTGTCATTTTGTGCTTGTTTATTTGTTATGTGTACAAAATGCAATTGGCAAAGCCTCGTGTCATTTTGTGCTTGTTTATTTGTTATATGTACAAAATGCAGTCGGCAAAGCCTCGTGTCATTTTGTGCTGTTTATTTATTATTTGTAAAAAAAATTCCCCCTGCGAATTTAATGATTTATTTTAAAATTTATCCAACTTCTGTAGCAAACTGTGCGTCGTACAATTTTTTATAGTATCCGTTTGTTTTACCAATCAATTCTTGATGCAATCCAGCTTCTACAATCTGACCTTTATCCATAACAATGATCTTATCCGCATTAATAATAGTAGCCAAACGATGGGCAATTACTATAGATGTTCTTCCTTTGGTAATGGTTTCGGTGGCTTTTTGAATTAATTCTTCACTATAAGTATCAATGGAAGAAGTAGCTTCATCTAGAATCAAAATACTCGGATTGCTGAGATAGGCGCGAAGAAATGCAATCAATTGTCGTTGGCCTGAGGAGAGCATCACGCCTCGCTCTTTTACGTCATAATCATATCCGCCAGGAAGACTTTTGATAAATTTATGAACCCCAATTTCTTTGGCAGCATTACTGACTTGTGCTCTAGAAATTTCAGGATTGTTAAGGGTAATATTGTTATGAATTGTATCTGCAAAAAGGAACACATCTTGCAAAACAATAGCAATTTGTTTGCGAAGGCTTTCCAGTTTGAAATCGTTTATGTTTTGGTCATCAATATAAATCGAACCCGAATCAATTTCATAAAAGCGGTTTAGAAGATTGATGATCGTTGATTTTCCGGCTCCAGTTGCTCCAACAATAGCAATAGTTTCGCCTGAATTGACTTTTAGGTTGATGCCTTTTAAAACTTCTTCGTTTTTGATGTAACTAAATCGTACGTTTTCAAAACGAATGTTACCTTTAAAATGACCTGCGATTTGAGTTCCGTTTTCTTGTGTACTAGCATCGGAATCCAAAATATCAAAAACGCGGTTGGCTGCAATCATTCCCATTTGCATTTCGTTGAATTTATCTGCAATCTGACGTAGTGGATTGAACAGCATTCCGATGAACATTGTATACGATATCATTTGTCCTGTGGTAGTAAACGGATTTCCGTTAATGATTTGCATGCCACCATATAAAATCACAACACCCAGCGTTATAGATGAAATAATATCGGCGATAGGGAAGAAGATGGAGTTGTAGAGAATACTTTTTATCCAAGCTTGGTTGTGCTTTTTATTGATTTCTTTGAACTTGTCAAATTCAATGTCTTCTCGATTAAAGAGTTGCACTATCTTCATTCCGGTAACGCGTTCCTGAACAAAAACGTTCATGTTGTTAACCTGAGTTCTTACTTCTTCAAAAGTCACTTGCATTTTGCGTTGGAATATTCGGGTAATGTAAACCAGAATTGGCATGGCAACCACAACAATTAGTGATAAATGCCAATTCATATAAAACATAACCATCAGACAAACAATCATTTTGAGCAAGTCACTAAAAATCATAAAAAGGCCTTGACTAAAAATACGAGCAATTTGTTCGATATCTGATACTGAACGAGTGACCAACATTCCAACTGGTGAATTGTCAAAATATTGCATACGGAAGCTTAGTAAATGTCGGAATAATTTTGTTCGGATGTCTTTGATAATGTCTTGTCCCAACCAGTTTGCCCAATACACAAAATAGAACTGCGATAGTGTTTCAGACAATAAGGTAATGCCCATGATGGCAACATAAAACATAAGCCCCGATTTACTTGCAGTTTTGATGTAATTGTCAACGGTTATTTCTAATAGATAAGGTCTAAAAGCTGCAAAAAAAGCCAATAGCAAAGCAAATAAAATGACACCGTAATACCGCATTTTATAGGGCTTGGTGTATTTTAATATGCGTTTGAACAGATTGGTGTCGAATGCTTTTGCTTGCATTATTTTAAATAATTGTATTCAATTTTTGTTAAATATAAACCGTGAGCTGGGACTGAAAATCCGGCTTGACCTCGGTCTTTACTGGCAATAATTTTTTCAAAATCGGATAAGGTGATTTTCTCGGTTCCAATATTAATCATGGTGCCAACAATAGCTCTAACCATGTTTCTCAAAAAACGATCAGCAGCAATGGTAAAAATAATCTTGTTTCCGATTTGTTTCCAATGAGCTTCAAAAATCACACAGTTGAAGGTGCTTACGTCTGTATTCACTTTTGAGAAACATTCAAAATCAGTATGTTTAAATAGAATTTGACACCCTTCATTCATTTTATCCAAATGCAATGGCTGTTGAAACTGATAACTTCCGTCATTTTCAAAGGCATCTTTTTTTGTGTGAATGTGGTATTCGTATGTTCTTTTTGTAGCATCAAACCGAGCATGCGCTTGATTGTCTACTTTAAAAATGGCAAAAATTACGAGGTCTATGGGTAAAAAAGAATTTAGTTTGTACACTAATTTTTCGGTTTCAATCTCAGAATCAAAATCAAAATGAGCAAACATTTGCTTGGCGTGCACTCCGGTGTCAGTTCTTCCGGCACCCATAATTTCAATTGGAGTTTTTAGCAATATTGACAAGGCTTTGTTGAGTGTTTCTTGCACAGAAGTAGCATCAGGTTGCACTTGCCAACCGTGATAATTTGTTCCTTTATAAGCCAATTCGATGAAATATCTCAAGTTCAGGTTTCCGATTTAATGATCGCAAAGTTACAAAGTTTTGTTTAGCCAATAGTCAATCTTATCATAACATAATCTTAATAATTTACTTTGTAACTTTGCCATACTGCAACTTTGTTTAAATGAAAAAAATCCTTTTGCTTTCCGATACGCACAGTCACATTGACGACAAGATATTGAAATATGTCCACCAAGCAGATGAAGTTTGGCATGCTGGTGATATTGGCGACTTGATTGTTACGGATACTTTAAAATCGTTGAAACCCTTGCGCGGAGTTTTTGGCAATATTGATGATGACAAAGCCCGAATGGAATTCCCACTAAACAATCGATTTGTTTGTGAAGGTGTTTCGGTTTTGATTACGCATATTGGCGGTTATCCCGGAAAATACAATCAAGCAATTCGGGAAGAATTATACAACAATCCACCCAAATTATTCATTTGTGGCCATTCGCATATTCTGAAAGTACAGTTTGATAAAAAACTAAATTTACTCCACATGAATCCAGGCGCATGCGGAATTAGTGGATTTCATCAGGTTCGCACGATGCTTCGTTTTGAAATTGACGGTGATAAAATTCAGAATTTGGAAATAGTAGAGTTGGGGAATAGAGGAAGTTAGTTATGAAAGCTTGGTTTTATGAGATATTTTCTATTCGTTACGATTAGTAGATAAATGCCCTTCGACAGGCTAAGGGTGACATTATATTATTTAATTGTATCAGGGTTAAATAAAAAAACCCTTGCTATAAAACAAGGGCTTCATTTAAAATTTAGAATTCAAAATAATATTTAATTGTGCTGATGTATCGCACCGCAACAGTGAGATTCCATAAAGCTATCGCTTTCTTCGTGCCATGGAAATGCTGCATTGTATTTGGAGTTTTCCCAATAGAATTTTTTGCGATTTTTAGATTCGTTACCAATTTCGTTCATTGTTTCGCTTTCATACAAACGGCCGTTTGCCATGGTATATTTTAAAGTGTTTGAATTCTGAATGTCTACTAAAGGATTTTTCTCTAATACTAATAAATCAGCCAGTTTTCCCACTTCAAGTGATCCAATATCTTTTCCGGCTCCGATATAATTTGCTGAATTGATGGTGGCTGTTTTAAGGGCGTCTAAGGTACTCATTCCACCTTGTGCTATGCTCCACAATTCCCAATGTGCCCCCAAACCTTGTAATTGACCGTGAGCGCCCATATTTACTTTTACGCCTGCATTGGCTAATGTATTGACTGTTTTTGAGGTCAAAATGTGGTCGTTTACATAATCTTCTTCAGGTGCCATCATGCGGTAGCGGGAACGAGAATCAATAATTCCTCTTGGAGTAAACTGCAGTAGTTTTTTGTTTTCCCAAACATTGGTTTTTTGGTACCAATACAACTCGGCATTCAATCCACCATAATTTACAATCAGGGTCGGAGTATAGCCTACTTTACTAGTGCCCCATAGTTCAATAACGTCTTTATAAACTGGTGTAACGGGAATGTTGTGTTCTATACCTGTGTGACCGTCAATCACCATCGTCATGTTGTGAAAGAAAGTAGAACCGCCTTCTGGAACCACATTAATACCCTCTTCACGGGCAGCTTGTAACACTTGTTGGCGTTGATCTCGACGAGGCTGGTTATAACTTTTTACGGATAAGGCTCCGAATGCTTTCGTGCGTTTGATTGAGGACCGAGCATCGTCTAAATTATTTACTGTTGCTTTGAAATCGCCATCTGCGCCATAGAGAATGAATCCAGTAGAGAAAATTCTAGGCCCTACAATTGTTCCGTTTTTAACCAATTCTGATAAAGAAAAAATAGATTCAGTATTGGATGATGGATCGTGAGAAGTAGTAACTCCGTAAGCCAAATTTGCAAACAATTGCCAATTCTGCTGTGTTGTCAATCCGTAACGGAAAGCGCCGATGTGTGCGTGAGCATCTACCATTCCGGGCATGATTGTTTTCCCAGAAACATCATAAATTCGAGCGTCAGCTGGGACGATTATTTCGCTGGTCAAACCTATTGCTTCAATGCGATTTTGGTTGATGACGATAGTGCCTTTTTCGATGACTTTGTCGTTTTCCATAGTAATAATTCGGGCGTTAGTGAATGCAATTCTGCCCTTTGGTTTGTCGATTTTTGAAAGTAACCCAATTTTGATTCCAACATCTGTTGGTTTCTCGACTTTGGCTGGGGAACCTTCTAAAAAAGTAAAGCGGTCTTTCAAAGCATTCGAGAAATAAGTGTCGCCCAAAAGCCACATTATGTTTTTACTATCGGCGGACCAATGCAGGCTGATTCCAGAATCTTTAGTCAGTTCGGATACAGGCACTGCAGTTGATTTATTATCTAAATCAACTTCTTGTCCGTTAATGTTTAGTGGCGCTACATAGCCTTTGTGCAAGTGCGTAAAAGCAATCCATTGGTTGTCAGGACTGGGTACCAAACGATTGGCGTATTTAGATTTGATGTGGGTGCGTTCGTCTTTTCCGTTAAGGTCGACACTTTTTAGTTCTTTGGTCAAATTACCAAAAAAGACGCCGCCTGTTTGATAAAAGATTCTAGTTCCTTCTTTTGTAAACATAGGATATTCACCGTCAGTTGAAATAAATTTGGGTATTCCACCAGAAATTGGCAACGTATATATTCCAGGGTTTTTACAAAAAGTATAGCCTTGGTCGGTATTTCCGCCTTCTTTGAGAAAAGTGATCATTTTTCCATCAGGGGAAATATTTGGGGTACGGTAAATTCCTTTGGATGAGGTCAGTTTGGTTCCGTTTTTTCCGTCAAGCCCTATTTTTCTGATGGCACCCATTTCAGTATCATTCCATGTTACATAAACAATTTCCTTTCCGCTTGCAGTAAAGGTTGGTTCTGCCTCAAAATCTGTTCCTGATGTCAAACGTTTAGGCGTTCCGTTTGGTAAGTTTTTTGTCCATAAATAACCCAAAGCTCTAAATACGACTGTTTTTCCATCTGGAGCAGTTATGGCATCTCGAATCATTTTTACGGTGAAATCGGCATCAGTTATTGGAGTGTCAAAATGAACTCTTTCGGCAATGTCGATAGAAACATCAGCTGTGAACGGAATTACTGTCGCAGTCGAAGAAGCCACATTTACGCTCTGTATTTTTCCAGCTGCCCAAATAATAATGTCTTGGTTATTGGGCATCCAGCTATAATTTGGATAGACGCCAAATAATGTCCAAGCCGTTTGTTGGTCTTTATCTAACTTATCATAAATAGGCCATTCTTCACCCGTTTCTAAATCTTGAACATACAAAACTGATTTTTCTCGAATGCGTTTTACAAATGCTAATTTTTTCCCGTCTCTAGAGATTTGAGGCCTAGCTGCACCGCCTGGTCCGCCTGTAACTTTATCTGTTTTTCCTGTCGTGAAATCATAACGTTTGATTACAAATATTTCGTTATTTGGATCTTTGTTGTATTGGAAATATCCACCCGGATACATGTCTTCACTATAGTACAGGTATTTGCCGTCTGGAGAAATTACAGGTTCATTTACGTCTTGTTGGTCGTTTTTCCGTTTGGTTAGTTGCACTCCAGAACCACCACTAATATGGTATTGCCACATTTCACCCGCACCAAGGGAACGTTGTGACGTAAAATGTTTTTTAACAACAAGATACTTTCCATCAGGCATCCAGCAAGCATTATTGACTAACCTAAACTCTTCTTTGGTGACTTGTTTGGCATCAGTTCCATCTGCTTTCATAACCCAAATGTTATCACCGCCACCGGCATCGCTGGTAAAGGAAATATGTTTCCCGTCTGGACTAAAACGTGGCTGAATTTCGAACGGGATTCCGGAACGGAGCACTTTCGCTTTGCCGCCTGCAACCGGAATACTATAAATATCACCAAGCAAATCAAAAACTATGGTTAGCCCATCGGGACTCACATCCAAATTCATCCAAGTTCCCTCAGCAGTAGAAAAATCATGAGATTTGTAATTAAAACTATCACCGGGTTTGGCTACATCCCATTTTGGTTTTTCGGGTTCTTTTTTATCTTCTTGAGAAGTTACTGAAAATGAAATAAAGGATAAGAGGAGTAAATACGATATTCTTTTAGTCATAAGAGGAAGCGGTTTTTATAAATTTCATGCTAAATATAACAATAAAAAAAAGCCACTCAAATAATGAATGGCTTTTTCAACAATTAATTTAACTTAAACTAAAAACAATAACTATTTTCTGCTACTAACTTAGCAGTAATAGTTTCTCTTAAACCTACAATATTAGGCATGTTGGTGTATTTTGTAAAACGACGTAATCCCATTAACATCATGCGTTGTTCATCCCCTTCAGCAAAAGAGATAATGCTCTCTTTTCCTTTCTGAGTTACAACATCTACCGCTTTGTATAAATATAACTTAGCCATGGCGATTTGCTCTTTTACTTTGTCTTCGCCTTCTTTTTTGGCTAATTTCTCAGTTCTTAGGATGGTACTTTCCGCCATGTATATTTCGATTAAAATATCGGCAGCAGCCATTAATAATTGTTGGTGACCATCTAAATCAGGACCGTATTTTTGAACAGCACCACCAGCAACCATTAGGAACGCTTTTTTCAATTTGCCAATGATCTCTTTTTCTTCTGAGAATAGTTCTGAGTAATCAGGTGTGTCAAATGATGGAATTCCCATTAATTCTTCTTGGACTTTAGATGCTGGTCCTAATAAATCAACATGGCCTTTCATGGCTTTTTTAATCAACATCCCAACAGATAACATTCGGTTGATTTCATTTGTACCTTCATAAATCCTTGCAATACGAGCATCACGCCACGCACTTTCCATTGGAGTGTCTTCTGAGAATCCCATTCCACCGAAAATCTGAATTCCTTCGTCAGCGCAATTTTGAACATCTTCAGAAACGGCAACTTTAAGTATTGAACATTCAATGGCGAATTCTTCAACCCCTTTTAGTTCTGCTTCTTGGTGTGTATTTCCTTCGGCAACTCGAGCGTTGATTCTATCTTCAATAGATTTTGCAGCACGATACGTTGCGCTTTCTCCGGCATAACAACTGGTTGCCATTTCGGCTAGTTTATAACGAATGGCACCAAATTGCGCAATTGGAGTATTGAATTGAATGCGTTCGTTCGCATATTGAGTAGCACCAGAAGTCACACGACGTTGTGCATCTAAACAAGCAGCGGCTAATTTGATACGTCCTACATTTAGGGAATTCATGGCGATTTTAAAACCGTTTCCTCTTTCGGATAACATGTTTTCAGCGGGAACTTTGGTATCATTAAAGAAAACTTGACGCGTTGATGAAGCCCGAATTCCGAGTTTGTGTTCTTCTTCGTTCATTGTTATTCCGTTACTTGCATCATTTTCTACAATGAAACCCGTAATGTTTTTGTCATCACCAATACGAGCAAAAACGATGAATAACGAACAAAATCCAGCATTCGAAATCCACATTTTTCCGCCAGTAATGCTGTATGTTTTTCCATCTTCCGATAAAACGGCTTTTGTTTTTCCAGAATTGGCATCCGATCCTGCGCCAGGTTCAGTCAAACAATACGCACCAAACCATTCGCCAGAAGCGAGTTTAGGAACGTATTTTTGTTTTTGTTCCTCTGTTCCGTATAAGGTGATTGGCATGGTTCCAATTCCGGTGTGTGCACCAAAAGCTGTTGAAAAAGAACCTGTAGCTCCTGAAATATAGTCACAAACTAAGCAGGTATCTACAAATCCCATTCCCATTCCGCCATAGCTTTCAGGAACTGCAACGCTTAAAAAGCCCATGTCTCCGGCTTTTTTCATCACTTCTTCGGTAAAGGCATAATCCTTAGCCTCAAACCGATTTTTGAAGGGCCAGATTTCTTTGTCGACGAATTCTTTAACCGAATCACGCATCATGATTTGCTCTTCTGAGAAGTCTTCAGGTGTAAAAACGTCTTCACATTTTGTTTCTTTTACGAGGAATTGTCCTCCACGAGTTATATTGCTCATTTTTTAATTTTTAAGATGATAGAGAATAGACGAATAGATGATAGACGTAACTATTAATTATCAAAAGTTATTTATTTAAAGTATTTTGAAATGACATTGTTGCTTTTTGAAATTCTTCAATTATAATTTCAATGTTACTAGTAATTTCGTTTGTAATATATTTTCTATGATTTGCTAATAATAATTGTGTTTGTAATTCGAAAGAGGAACCTAAAGCGATATCAATGAAATGACTGAAAGATTTATCTGTTCGGCTCGATCCTTCTGCTATATTTGATGGCATTGAAATTGAACATCTATCCATTTGACTTTTTAAACCAAATTTCTCAGCAACTGGAAAAGTGTCTGTTATGTCTAAAATTATTTTAGCAACTTCCATTCCCATTTGCCAAATTTTTAGTTTCTTGAAATTATGTCTTTTAAAGTCATTCATTTTTAATGTCTACTATCTTTTCGTCTATTATCTCTACGTCTATTATTTCTTCGTCTATTATCTCTTAGTCTCTTTAAATCAACTCAAAAACCCCAGCACTACCTTGTCCCGTTCCAACACACATGGAAACGATACCATATTTATCGCCACGGCGTTTCATTTCGTCAAATAATTGCACTGAAAGTTTCGCACCGGTGCAACCTAATGGATGCCCTAAAGCAATTGCGCCGCCGTTTACGTTTATGATATCTGGATTCAATCCTAATTCTCTTGTAACGGCTAATGCTTGCGAAGCGAAAGCTTCGTTCAATTCAATTAATCCAATATCTTGTAGAGTAAGTCCTGCTTGTTTCAATGCTTTTGGAATGGCTTTTACTGGACCAATACCCATAATTCTTGGTTCAACTCCTGCAGAGGCAAAGTTTACTAATCTTGCGATTGGAGTGATGTTTAGTTCTTTTACCATTTCTTCACTCATAATTAAAACAAATGCTGCGCCATCACTCATTTGCGAAGAATTTCCAGCGGTTACACTTCCGCCAGCTTCAAAAACAGGTTTTAATCCTGCTAAAGCAGCTATTGATGTTCCAGCTCTTGGACCTTCATCTTTAGAAACTACATATGATTTGGTTTCTTTTTTACCATTTTCATTAATGAAAGTTTGTTCTACCGTTATTGGAACAATTTGTTTGTCAAATTTACCTTCGGCTTGCGCCTTCAACGCTTTTTCATGTGAATGAAAGGCAAACTCATCTTGATCTTCACGAGAAATATTGAATTGTTTGGCAACAGCTTCCGCCGTTAAACCCATTCCCCAATAATAATCTTCGTTTCCTGCTTTTGCCACGGCGTAATCTGGTGTTGGTTTGTAACCACCCATTGGGATGAACGACATACTTTCTGCACCACCAGCAATAATACAATCTGCCATTCCGCTTTGGATTTTAGCTGTTGCCATTCCGATAGTTTCTAATCCAGATGCGCAATAACGATTAACGGTTACACCAGGAACATCGGTTACTTTTAATCCCATTAAGGAAATTAAACGGCCCACATTCAATCCTTGTTCGGCTTCGGGCATGGCATTTCCAACCATTACATCGTCAATTCTTTTTTTGTCGAAATCTGGAAATTGCGCCATTAAATGTTCAATAGTTTCTGCGGCCAACTCATCAGGTCTTTTAAATCTAAATACTCCTTTTGGAGCTTTTCCTACTGCGGTTCGAAATCCTGCTACTATATATGCTGTTTTCATTTTATTTATTTTTGAGAGGAAAGAAGCAAGAGACAAGAGCGCTTCGCTAAAAGATTATTTTGTCTTTCTTCTTTCTTCTTGTTTCTTTTTTCTAGTTTCTTAATGGTTTTCCTTTTGTCAACATAAACTGAATTCTCTCTAATGTTTTTCGTTCAGTACACAAACTCAAGAAAGCTTCACGTTCGATATCTAATAAATATTGTTCGCTTACTAAAGTTGGTTCTGATAAATCGCCACCAGCCATAACATAAGCTAGTTTGTTGGCAATTTTTAAATCGTGTTCTGAGATGTATTTTCCAGCTACCATTTGGTTTGTTCCTACTAAGAACATTCCTAATGCTTGTTTTCCTAAAACTTTTATGTCTTTTCTTTGAATTGGTTGTGTGTAACCCGCTTCAGCCATTAACAAAGCATGTTTTTTGGCTTCTGCAATTTGTCGGTCTCTATTGACCACAACAATATCTTTTCCTTTTTGTAATAATCCAGTATCAAAAGCTTCATGAGCCGAAGTCGAAACTTTTGCCATTGCAATGGTCATGAAATATTCTTGCAACACATTTAACTCGACATCATTTTTATGGAATAAATCCGAAGCGCGCAACGTTAATTCTTTTGAACCTCCGCCACCTGGAATTACACCAACTCCAAATTCTACCAATCCCATATAGGTTTCTGCAGCAGCAACAACTTTATCAGCGTGTAGACTCATTTCACATCCACCGCCAAAAGTCATTCCGTGTGGGGCAACAACTACTGGAATTCCAGAATAGCGAACGCGGATCATGGTGTCTTGAAACATTTTGATTGCCATGTTCAATTCGTCATATTCTTGTTCGACCGCCATCATAAATATCATTCCGATATTGGCTCCAACTGAGAAATTTGCCGCTTGGTTTCCGATAACTAAACCTTGATATTCTTTTTCAGATAAATCGATGGCTTTATTGATAGCCACTAAAACATCGCCGCCAATAGTATTCATTTTAGATTGGAATTCTAAGTTCAAAATTCCGTCACCCAAATCTTGAATAATGGCACCCGAATTACTCCACACTTTTTTGCTTTCGCGGATGTTGTTTAGGATGATGAAACTGTCTTGTCCAGGAACTTTCGCCTGAGATTTATTAGGAATGTTGTAGAAATACGTGGCACCTTCTTTTACTGAGTAAAAACTTGTAGTTCCAGATGCTAGCATTTCAGTAACCCAAGCAGCTGGGGTGTAACCTTCGGCTTTCATCAATTCAATTCCTTTTGCAACTCCGATGGCATCCCAAATTTCAAATGGTCCATTTTCCCAACCGAAACCAGCTTTCATGGCATCGTCAATTTTATATAACTCATCTGAAATTTCAGGAATTCTGTTGGAAACATACGCAAACATTGACGAGAATGACTTTCTGTAAAATTCACCTGCTTTGTCTTTTCCTTTTACTAAAACTCGGAATCTGTCAATGGGTTTGTCAATTGTTTTGGTTAGTTCTAATGTGGCGAAACTTGCTTTTTTTGCAGCTCTATATTCTAAAGTGTCTAAGTCTAAAGTCAAGATGTCTTTATCGACTTTTTTGTAAAAACCTTGTCCAGTTTTACTTCCCAACCATTTATTTTCCATCATTTTGGTGATAAAAGCTGGAAGTTTGAATAGTTCATGTGCTTCGTCATTCGGACAGTTTTCATAAATTCCATTAGCCACATGAACCAAAGTATCCAAACCAACAACATCAACTGTTCTGAACGTAGCCGATTTTGGTCGACCGATTACTGGACCAGTTAATTTATCAACTTCTTCAATGGTTAATCCCATTTCTTTTACCAAGTGAAATAAACTTTGGATTCCGAAAATACCGATTCGGTTTCCGATAAAAGCTGGAGTATCTTTGGCAACGACTGAAGTTTTTCCAAGAAATTGTGAACCATAATTAGTTAAGAAACTCAATACTTCAGATGAAGTTTGTGGTCCTGGAATAATTTCAAATAATTTTAAATAGCGTGCTGGATTAAAAAAATGCGTTCCGCAGAAATGTTTCTGAAAATCGTCACTTCGTCCTTCGCTCATAAACTTAATAGGAATTCCAGATGTATTAGAGGTTACTAAAGTTCCCGGTTTTCTGTATTTTTCGATTTGCTCAAAAACCAACTTTTTAATATCCAATCGTTCTACTACCACTTCAATAATCCAATCATAATTGGCAATTTTCGCCATATCATCGGTGGTATTACCAGTTGTAATTCGGCTTGCGAATTTCTGGTTGTAAATAGGCGATGGGCTACTTTTTAAAGCAGTAGCTAAATGGTCGTTCACCAATCGGTTGCAAACCACTTTACTTTCTAAAGTTAAACCTTTCTTTTCTTCGATTTCGTTTAAGGCATTTGGAACAATATCCAAAAGCAATACTTCTACTCCGATGTTTGCAAAATGACACGCAATTCCGGAACCCATGATTCCAGAGCCTACTACTGCCACTTTTTTAATTGTTCGTTTCATTTCCTTGTTATTATTTTGATAGTTATGTCAGTGTGAGCTTGTCGAAGACCTTTTTTATGACGTGAGCATTTCGACAAGCTCAGTGTGACAATTGTTTATTTATTATATTTTCTTAGAAAATCTTCTTTTCTGTAATCAAATCATTAATTATATCAGCGACTTCTATAAAGTGTTGTAATTTTTCATCTGAGATGTTTTTTTTGACGACTTCGTTGAATTTTAGCACTGTAATTTTAGATTGGTCTCTCATTTGTTTTCCTAAATCAGTAAGATATATTAATACACCACGTCCGTCTTCGGGATTTTTTTTCCTAATAATTAGTCCTTTTTCTTCCAGTGTTTTTAAGGTTCGTGTTAAGCTTGTAGCTTCCATTCCCATGCGATTACTGATATAAGTTGAAGGTGTTCCGTCTTCTTTATCAATACTTAATAACGCAAAACCTATTGCCATGGATCCTTCAAATTTGGAAGCTTCTTCATTATACATTCTAGCAACAGCTTGCCATGTTGCCCGGAGTATATAATCTATGGTTTTGTCTTTCATATAGTACTATATCGATTTCTTTAGAAATTCAAAGATAAAAAAAATTTATTATGCACGCATAGTATTTATGTTAAATTTACATAAACAAAAAAATAAATAGTTTTAGGTAGGAGCAGGTATGAATTAAAATGCAGTACTTCTGAAATTTCTTGTTGGAGATTTTTTTATTGAGTGACTGAAATGCGTCACTTTGTGCGTTAAAAATTCTTTATAAAGTTGAAAAATCATTTTAAGCATTTATTACTGGGCATAAAATGGTGTCTTTAGATAATCTTAAGAATTTACTAACCAATTCCAAATGCTTCTTTTTTAAAATTTGCCAAAAATTAAAGGAAAGGATTTTTTTGATCTCTTTACCCTTATAAATTACAACCTTAAATTTTCTACAAAAGCGAATCTGAAACGAATCCCTTTAACAACTGAAATAGGTTATTAACGAAAAAGAAACTAAAGTCTAATGAACTACTAAAAAAAGCTGTTTAATTAATAACAATTATGATGGTGGTTTGGTTTTATTTTTTTTAATTGCATGAAGATATACTTTGGCAAAATCTTGCTAATAAATAATAACAGTTAAACTTTCTGGCATTCAGAAATGCTAGATTTAATTTTAAAAACAAAAAAATGGTAACAATTGATAATTATTTAGATAGTCATTACATCCATAGAAGTAATTGGTTAAGAGCAGCTGTTTTAGGCGCAAATGACGGAATAATATCCATCTCAAGTCTTGCTATTGGGGTTGCTGCAGCGAGTTCCACAAGAGAACCTATCATTTTAGCAACCGTTGCAGGTCTTGTAGCTGGCGCACTCTCAATGGCCGCTGGAGAGTATGTTTCGGTTAGTTCACAAACCGATACTGAAAAAGCAGACATCGAAAGAGAAATAGAAGAACTACGGGATATGCCTGATGAAGAGTTGCAAATACTAGCTCAAATCTATGAAAAACGTGGGCTTCAAAAAGAAACTGCTTTGCAAGTTGCCATTGAATTGACAAAACATGATGCCTTGGCAGCACACATTAGAGATGAACTGGGTATCAACGAAATTAGTCAAGCCAATCCTATACAAGCAGCTGGTGCATCGGGAGCTGCTTTTACCATTGGCGGAGTTCTACCGCTGTTGGCCGTACTTTTTGCTCCGGTAGCAGGAATGGAATATTGGCTGTATGGCTTTACTATATTATCTTTAATTATTTTGGGCACTATTGCGGCAAAAACTGGAGGTTCCAGTATTTCAAAAGCAATTTTACGAATTACCATTTGGGGTACTATAGCTATGGGTTTATCAGCTGGAGTAGGGTATATTTTTGGTATAAAAATGTAAATTACGAGACTGTATATTCCATCCCTAAAGTTCAAAAGCAAGAAAGCTTATTTTTTTTATTTATCCGATTGACTAGTGGTAAAAGTGTAAATATCAAGAAACAGCAAGTATTTAAAATGTAACCTCCCATAATAATTATCAATCCCACTCCTTTATAATAAAACTACAAAAGCGTTTTTTGTCTTGATTTCAAAACAAGATAAAAGGCGCTATTTTCATTGTAATTACTAAAAAAAATAGCGATATGCAAATCATACAATTATAACAATTAATTGTATAACAATTACGTTTGGTTTGGATTGACCTTTGTACCCTAATAACATATCGTTATTAGTTAAACATACACATAATGAAAACAAAATTTCTTTCTCAATTAGTAGGTTTTATAGCGGCTATAATGGGGTTGCATGCAAATGCTCAAGCACCAACTTTAGGTTCAGCTAACGATTTCGTTATTTTCTCAAGGGATGGAGCTGTAACGTGTAACGTTACGAATAGCTTACAAACTCATCTTACTGGAAATGTAGGAACGGATACCTCTGGAGCAACTTCTACCGGATTTGGAAACGTTAACGGAGTGATGCATGATGATGATAGCGCCAGCCATATCGCTTCTGCAGATGTGTTGCTAGCGTACAATCAATTAAATGCATTAATACCAAATTACTTCCCGTCTTCCTTATTAGGAAACGGAGCTACTCTAACTGCCGGAACTTATTTCATCAATAGTGGTGCTAGTTTAGATGGCGAACTGATACTTGATGGCCTAAATGATTCTAATGCACAGTTTGTGTTTCAAATACAAGGCGCATTTTCTACTAATGCTTTGTCGAAAATCACATTGATTAATCAGGCCAAATCCTGTAATGTATTTTGGAAAGTGGAAGGATTGGTGGATATGTCCTCTGGAACCGAAATGAAAGGAACAGTAGTAGCCAATAATGCTGCTATCCTTATGGGTATTAATGGAAAATTAGACGGTAGACTTCTATCTACAACCGGTGCCATTACCATAAATGGAATTGTTGCTAAACTGCCTTTAGGATGCACAAGGCCAGCACTTAATGGTCCAGTGGCTCCAAACTTAGGGTCAACAGTTTGTTATGCATTATTTTCTGGAAATCAAAACGTCATAAATGATGGTGTTACATTTGTTACAGGTGATATCGGAACTAATGTTGGTTTAACAGTCGGATTTAATCAATTGAATGTTACAGGAACGATACATTCCAATCCTGATACTTCAACGGCGCAATGTGCTGCTGATTTGATAAATGTATACACTTATTTGAACACACTACCCACTGATATTCAGTTATTATATCCAGCACAGTTTGGAAATGATTTGTTGTTAACACCACATGCTTATTTACTAAATACTGCTACGGTATTGAATAACACTTTATTTCTTGATGCAGAGGGTAATGCCAATGCCGTATTTACCCTCAATATTTATGGTGCTTTTTCAACCAATTCAAATGCTAAAATTATCTTATTGAATGGTGCACAAGCACAAAACGTTTATTGGAAGGTAGATGGTGCTGTTTCAATCAGTGATTTTACGGAATTTGTAGGGACACTTGTCGCCAATAACGGAGCTATAAACGTAGCAACTAGTTCCACTATAGTAGGAAGAATGCTAACCACAAATGGTGCTTTGACTACTTTTACGTCAACAGTTACGATGCCAATAGGGTGTGATTCTTTAGGTTTAGGTGATACTAATACTATTGACACTTATACGGTTGGTGTAGTTTATCCAAATCCTTTTGCGTCTAGTTTTGAAATCAAACTCAGTAACGCTAACACTTCAGGAGAATTCTATTTATACAACACGATAGGCGAATTGGTTAACCACAAAGTGATTAGTGAAAACAATACCATTATTAATATGGATATAGCTGCTGGGATATATTTTTATAAGTTAATAAGCAATACAGGTTTGATTCAAACGGGTAAATTAGTAGCAAAATAACGATTACCATTTTTATTTTGAATTGGCTGTTT
Source organism: Flavobacteriales bacterium (assembly GCA_038202695.1). Classification (GTDB taxonomy): domain Bacteria; phylum Bacteroidota; class Bacteroidia; order Flavobacteriales; family Flavobacteriaceae; genus Flavobacterium. The sequence goes on along the minus strand of JBBRET010000007.1, from coordinate 25,978 downwards.
CATAATTAAGGTTTCGTGTTTGTTTTGAAATTGGTTTGGTGTTCATTTATCATGAATGCTAAGCCATTTCATTTTAATGGCACTAGTTTACTCAAAAAAAGTGATGGTTTTTTAGGCTTGGATTTCTATTCTGCGCAGTATTCAATATTCTTTAGGATTTACTATTTGCAATTGCACGGTCTTGCATTTTACTAAAAAAACCACTACTACTGCTTTAAATCCAATACCCAATCCATTCTTATGAAGAGCTGATGGCAAAGTATAGTGCCATGGTTATAAAGTTAAAAAAGCTTGGATTATCTGCACCCTTTACAAACAGCTAATCATAAAGTGTTGCGAACTTTTTAAAGTCAAAAACTCCCCGGCAAAGGGGAGTTTTACTTTGTAATGAATTCTAAAACTTATTTTATTTTTCCATTGATAACAGCTATGGCAGCACCAACAACAGCGGCAATAACAAGAGAAGCAGCAACATCCATAGCTACTAATTTCAGATCTAGGGAATCTTTGTACATGTTGTTGAAGAAATTATTAGCAAGCGACATAAATAGGCCAACACCGACTGCCAATTTGATACCAGGAACACATTTTGTAATACTTTCGCCTTGAGCGAAAATATATGAAATCATGAAACCAAAACACATGCAACCTAAAAAGATGAACATCATGTTTTCAGGGCCAGCACCTTCTGGTTTAGGAAATGCATCCTTTAACAAAATGCCCCAAATTAGCCAGCCCATTAAAAAGTCAGCTATTCCACCGACAATTCCGCCGATTAAAAAGTTTTTTACATTCATAATTAAAATTTATTGGTTAGTGAAATAAAAGTATTGATTATTAAACAACTGTTAAAATTCATGTTCTGTAAATTATTAACTATTTAAAAATCAATAATGTTGATAACTCATTTGCATAAAAAAAGCTCCTTAATTATTTAAGAAGCTTGCTTGATTTTGGTTTATTCGAGTTATTGTTTTTTAAAATTGCCGTTATCGACATCTTTTAAAAATTTGATGACTCCTGGAAAATAATGTTCTTGGTCGTCGTATTGTGAACAGTGGCTTCCGTTTGGGCAATATAAAAACCGTCCGTTTTGTACTTCATTGGATATCCATTCCATGTGTTTCGGATCCATGGTGTCGTATTTAGCACCAATAACTAATGTTGGAATCGTTAGCGTTTTGAGTCGAGCAGTGACATCCCAATTTTTAAGTGTGGCATCGCCTGTTATTCCGAATTCACTCGGTCCTTGCATGTAAACATATACATTTGGATTCAAGTGCTTAAAAGCTCTATTTATTGATTCTGGCCACTCATCAATTGGTTTTCTCAGTATGTGTTCTGTATAATAACACTTAAAGAGTAGTTCACTATATTTAGGATTAGTGTAGTCTTTGTTCTTTTCGAACGCTTTGATTTGAGCAAAAACCTCTGGGTCTAATTTTGGACCAAGAACTTCTTCAGCATATTTATTGTAAGCTGGTGCACTAGCCATCATGTTAGCAATGATTAATCCCTTTAAGTTTTTTTGGTATTTTAAGGCATATTCCATCGCCAAAATTCCGCCCCAAGATTGTCCCATTAAATAAAAGTTGGAACTATCTAATTTTAGGGCTTTCCGCACTTGTTCCACTTCTTCTACGAAGCGTTCTGTCGTCCAAAGACTAGTGTCATTCGGTTGGTCGCTGTAATAAGAACCTAATTGGTCGTAATAAATATATTCAACACTTTCCTGCGGGAAGAATCCATCAAAACACTCAAAGAATTCATGAGTTCCGCCTGGTCCGCCATGCAATAAAAGTACTTTTATTTTAGGGTTGTTTCCGACCGTTTTCGTCCAAACTTTAAACGTTCCTTTTGAAGTAGTAATCGGAATCATTTTAATGCCACCAGTAGCTTGATCATCTCTTTGAGAAAAGTCTAAATAGTTTGCATTAGTTGATTCTCTTGCTTTTTTTCCTTCTTTACAGCTAGAAAATAAAAGTACTGCAAAAAGCCCACTTAGTATTAATTTTATTTTCATAATTAAAAGGATAAAAGTTAGTTTGAATCGTATATTTTGTGAAATAGATTGATGTATTTTTCCATTACAATCTTACGCTTTAGCTTCATGGTTGGCGTCAAATGGCCGGCTGGAACAGTCCATAAATCAGGAGTTAATTCAAATTTCTTTATTTTTTCCCAGTTCCCAAATTTCTCATTGACCGTTTCAACTTCTTGTTGGACACGCTTGATTACCTCAGCATTTGTTATGATTTCTTCGTTGGTTTTCCCAATATCTAGTTTGTGTAGTTTTGCCCATTCTTTAATAAATTCAAAATTAGGCTGTATGAAAGCTGCAGGCATTTTTTGTCCGTCGCCTATTACCATTATTTGTTCAATAAAACGGGATTGTTTCATTGCATTTTCTAGTAATTGTGGTGCAATATATTTTCCGCCTGATGTTTTGAACATTTCTTTTTTACGGTCTGTAATTTTAAGGAAGCCATCGGCATCTACTTCTCCAATATCGCCGGTATGGAAATAGCCATCAACAATTGCTTCATTTGTCAATACGGCATCTTTGTAATAGCCCATCATCACATTTGGACCTTTGCAAAGAATTTCACCATCAGCGGCAATTTTCACTTCTACGTTTCTTATGATTCTTCCGGCGGTTCCAATTTTAAAACCTTTGTTTCGCAGGTCGTTTACAGAGATTACCGGCGAGGTTTCCGTTAAGCCATAGCCTTCCATTACATAGATTTCTGCTGCTGCAAATATTCGAGCTAATCGGGGTTGTAATGCGGCACTTCCGTTAACTATCAGATCTAATTTTCCACCCAAACCTGCTTTCCATTTGCTAAAAATAAGTTTGCGAGCCACTTTTAATTGTAATTCGTACCAAAAGCCATTTGCACCATACGGTTCGTATTTTAATCCGATAGCAACTGCCCAAAAGAACAGTTTCTTTTTAATACCGGTAAGTTCAGAACCTTTGGCAATAATTTTTTCGTATACTTTTTCAATAAGTCGAGGAACTCCGGTCATCACTGATGGATTGACTTCTTTTATATTTTCTGAAATTTTTTCTAAAGATTCTCCAAAGTAAATGGAACATCCATAAAACTGATAGATGTAGGTTACCATTCGCTCATAAATATGGCAAATAGGCAGGAAACTCAATGCACGGCTTTTGCCTGGACTGAACGGAATCCTGTCAGCACTATCTAAAACATTCGAAACAATATTGTTATGGGAAAGCATGACGCCCTTGGGTTTTCCGGTGGTTCCCGAAGTATAAATTATGGTAGCTAATTCTAAAGGGTTCACATTGTTTTTACGGTCTTCAACTACATCTTGATTGCTTTCGTCTTTTCCTAACTCAAGTAATTCAGACCAGTTCTTGCACCCTGCAATTTCATTAAAAGAATAAACTTCTTTAAGGTTTGGAACGTTGCTTTTGATTTGATTTACTTTATCTAATACTTCTACATCAGAAATAAAGCAATATAAAGCTTCAGAATGATTTAAAATGTATTCATAATCAGTGGCTGCAATTGTTGGATAAATTGGGACGGTTTGTGCACCGGTTTGTAGGGTTCCAATATCCATAATATGCCATTCCGTTCTGTTGTTTGACGAGATGATGGCAATTTTATCGTTTTTTTGAATACCCAAACGCAATAAGGCTCTCGAAATTGTATTTGCTTTTTCGAGGTATTCTTTGGTCGAGGTTTTAATCCAGTGTCCATTTTGTTTGGTAACTAATGCATCTTGGATGTTATATTTTTCAAGTTGGTGGTATGGAAAATCAAAAAGTCGAGTGATTTGAGTCATTATGTTACTAAATTTAATGCAAATTAAATAATATTAGTTGCATGCACAATATTAATTTAAAATATAAAGAATTTTGCACTGAAATATGTAGTTTTGTGGCCTCGTAATTTTAGTTTTTCATGAAAAAATTTCCACGTAGTAACGAGTATAGCGTTTTAGCAATTAGAATCTTTTTGGCGTATTTGTTTTACTCAATTGCTCGAATTTTATTCTTTATTTACAACAGTTCTTTAATAAAAGTAGATGGCGTAATTGAGTTTCTAAACTTATGCTATCACGGATTGGTTTTTGACACCACTGCTATACTGTATGTAAACAGTTTATTCATTTTGGCATCAATCTTTCCGCTAGTTGTTAATACAAGGAAAAGCTACCAAAGGGTATTGTTTTATATTTATTTCACAACCAATTTAGTGGCGTATGCTGCAAATTTTATTGACTTTATTTATTATCGCTATAATTTTAGTAGAAGTACCAGAGCTTCGTTAGACACGCTGGAACATGAAAGTAATAAGATGCTCTTGTTTTTTGATTTCTTAATCAATTATTGGCATGTCTTTTTGTTGTTTTTTGTTATGGCTTTTTTATGGATTTATCTTTACAAAAAAGTAAAAATAACACCCCATTCACAAAAGCCAAGTATTGCTTATTTTGCTTTTTCAATTGTAAATGTTCTGATTATTGCCACGCTAAGTATAGGTGGCATACGAGGTGATTTCAGGAAAAGTACTCGGCCAATTAATATTTTAGATGGCAGCCGCTATGTCAAAAATTCTTCTCAAGCAGATGTGGTTTTGAATACTCCGTTTGCCATTATCCGAACTTGGGATACCAATACTTTTCAAAAGGTAAATTTAGTTTCCAAAGCACAAGTTGACAGTTTGTTGGTCCCAATCAAACACTATCAAAACAATCCGTCAACCCAACCTAATATTGTCATTTTTATCATCGAAAGTTTTGCTCGTGAGTACAATGGCGCTTTCAATAAAGGAACTAAAATTCCCAATTATGAAGGGTATACTCCTTTTGTTGACTCGTTAGCCCAACACAGTTTGATTTACACCAATGCCTACGCTAATGGTTGGAAATCGATTCATGGGGTGTCTTCGGTTATTGCGGGAATACCCTCATTTCAAAATGCTTTTACTTCATCACCATATCCACAACAAAAAATAGAATCGTTGGTTTCTACTTTAAAAAGTGTGGGTTATGATACATCATTTTTCCATGGTGCACCAAATGGTTCTATGGGATTTTTAGGTTTTGGAAATATCCTAGGGTACGACCATTACTATGGCAAAACGGAATACAATAATGACGCCGATTTTGATGGTGTTTGGGGTATTTGGGACGAACCGTTTTTTCAGTTTTTCAATAAAACGCTTTCTCAAAAGAAGCACCCTTTTATGGCTACGATGTTTACTGTTTCCTCACATGAACCCTATAAAGTTCCTGAAAAATACGTGGGTAAATTTCCAATGGGAAAAGTGAATATTAACCAATGCATCGGCTATACGGATAATGCGTTAAGACGTTTCTTTGATGCTGCTAAAAAAGAGTCTTGGTATTCTAATACTATTTTCGTTTTGGTTGCTGATCATGGAAATACCATTGCTTATGACGAATACAAGAAAGAATTTAATAAAAATACAGTTCCGATTTTGTTCTTTTCACCCAATGAAAAATATGTGGGTGTGAACAACGATTGGGCTCAACAAATTGATATTTATCCAACACTTTTAGATATGATTGGGTACCAAAAACCCTTCAGAAGTTGGGGCAGAAGCTTAATCAACGATAAGCAGGTAGCTCCTTTTGTAATCAAATATGGTTCTAATATGTACCAATTTATGAGCGGCAATTACATTTGTACTTTTGATGGTAAAAAGGCTACTGGATTTTATGATAAAGACGATAAAGCAATGGAACGCAATCTGATTTTGAATCGAAATGCAGCAATGAATGGCGTTGAATTAAGGTGCAAAGCTTTTGTTCAAGATTATATGGATCGTGTCATAGACAAACGTTTGACCACGGTTAAATAATCTAATGTTTAGTTGACTTTTACACGAGCAGGAGAACGAACTGTTGTTATATTATAGTTTATGCATATTCTCAGCTAAAGTCTCAATAAACTTCGAAATCGGACCTTTGATCATCATGGCCATCATTGGATTGAAATCACCTTCAAAATGCAATTGTACTTCGCTTGATGCATCCGAAACCGTATCAATATTGGCGGTCAAAGTAAAGGGTAATTTATCGCTTGCGGCTTTTAAAACTACTTTAGAATGTGGCGTTGTTTCTTTCATTCGCAATTTGATTTCAGGCATTCCTTTTAATCCAAAGTTGAAAATATCATCTCCCAAAACTTCAAATTTGGCAATATTTTCAGGCATTAATTTTTCATAGCTTTTCACATCTGATAAGGCATCAAAAATATGTTGAGCAGATTTTTCTAAAGTAACTTTTGGGCTTTCTAAATTCATTTTTTTAAATTTTAGAAGCAAGGAGCTAGAGAAAAGATATTTTATTTCTTGCTTCTTGCTTCTTGTTTCTTGTTTTTATTTATTCCAAGTTGAGGGACTTTCGCGCCATTCTTGCAATGTTTTAAGTTCTTTTTCAGTGATGTAATTTTTGGCAACTGCCAGATTTAATAGATTTTCGTAATTGCTTAAAGTTTTTAAATCAACATTGGCTTTTTTAAAGCTTTCTTCCGCAATTGTAAATCCATACGTGAAGATGGCCACCATGCCTTTGACATGCGCTCCAGCTTCTTTTAAGGCTTCAACTGCAATCAAGCTGCTCTTTCCGGTGCTGATTAAATCTTCAACGACCACTACGTTTTGCCCACTTTGTAGAAATCCTTCTACTTGATTTTGTCTGCCGTGTTTTTTGGGTTCTGGTCGCACATAAACGAAAGGCAATCCCATATATTCGGCAACCAGCATTCCAATTCCGATGGCTCCAGTTGCTACTCCGGCAATTACATCAGGTTTGCCAAATTCTTTTTCAATATTTTTGGAAAATTCTTCTCGTATAAAATTTCTTATCGCTGGAAATGAAAGGATTAAACGGTTGTCACAATAAATTGGAGCACTCCAACCCGAAGCCCATGTAAAAGGATTTTTTGGATTCAATTTAATTGCATTTATTTGTAAAAGCAATTCGGCTGTTTTTTCGGCTGTTTCTTTATTAAAAATCATAATACAAATGTATAAAGTTTTTGTCAACGACAAGCCTCTTTTTTTAACAAACGAAATCTCGAAAGAAACCGATTTTCAATTGTTTTTACTGGAAAGTATTGATATTGAGCAACTCATAATCAAAATGTTTCAAAATAAAATCCAGAAAGCATCATTGTACTATCCGGATGAAAAAGCGATTCTGAAAAAACTAAAGGAAAAAATTCCGGTTTGCAAAGCGGGAGGTGGTTTAGTTTACAATAAAAATGGCGACGTTTTGTTCATCTTTCGGAACGGAAAATGGGATTTACCGAAAGGCGGCATCGAAAAAGGAGAGGAAATTGATTTTACTGCGTTGCGAGAAGTAGAAGAAGAAACCGGTGTAGATAAATTGTCAATCACCAGAAAACTTCAAAAAACGTATCATGTTTTTAAACGCAACGGAAAATATAAATTGAAGATCACTCATTGGTTTGAAATGCATTCTACTTTTGAAGGAACTCCAGTTCCACAAGCCAATGAAGGCATCGACAAAGCAGTTTGGCTTAATTCAGAACAAATAAAAGAAGCTTTGAAAAATTCATATGAAAATATCAAGTTATTATTTGAAGAAGAAAAACTGCTCCAATAGGACCTTGTTACTATTTCATATTTGTACTTAATTTTTTTAAAAAGTTATTATATTTTAAATACCTTCACGCACTGTATTACATTATCTAAAAACTATAAATGTTCCATAATACTGAGTTAAATAATAAAGTGGTTGCTAATTTTTCTTCTGTGAAATTACGGTTGTTGATTCCTCCTTTTTTTTTGTTAGTACTAATTTTTTTATATTTCTTTATTTTTAATGTTGGCTCGAACTTCTCGGATTCCTATGTTGCCATCCAAAAAGATTTATTTTTTTATCTTAATGGTAAATTAGGGAGATTTCCAGATTTAATGTTTAACCTGACTCAATTAGGTGATGTTATTCTATCTTTTGCTCTAGTCACGGTCTTTATTCTTTATGCACCTAAACTATGGGAAGCTTTATTACCAGCAGCATTAATTTCATTACTAATTTCGGCCGTACTAAAAAAAATATTTGCTGTGCCTCGGCCAGCCGCCATGTTTGACCCTAGTAGTTTTACGATTATCGGCAAACCAATTTCTGGACACACATCACTGCCTTCTGGACATTCAATAGTTACTTTTATTGTTGTCACGGTAGTGCTAATTGCATTTATGCCCAATAAAAATAGGCACAAAATAATTTGGTTTTTTTTAATGCTTTCGTTGGGTTCGCTAGTTGTATTGTCAAGAGTTGGAGTAGGCGCACACTACCCACTTGATGTGCTAATAGGAAGCACTATTGGTTATATAATAGGAATTACAGGTATTAAAATAAGTACTACTTTCAATTGGTTTGAATGGGTTAAAAATAAAAAGTATTATCCTATTTACCTTTTTGTTCTAATAATTTGGGGGCTTTTTATTGGAAGTAAAATAGTACACCAAAACTTGCCCATTTATTATATTTCATTATTTTCGTTATTACTATCAGTTTATTTAATGACTACTTCTTATGTTAAAAAAAATAAATAAATTAAGTTATTTTGCTTTATTAATCAGCTTCGTTAATCTAGTTTTATTCCATCTTCCTTTTTATAAATTTGTTTGTAATACTACCGATGTTAAAAGTTTACATGGTATACTGTTGATAGTTAGTTTAATAATTGCAACACTATTGTTAAACGCTTTAGTTTTCTACATTCTTTTATTTTTACTTCGGGTTGTTGGTAAATGGATTTTGGTACTCTTTTTCATAATCAATGCTATTGCACTTTATTTTATTACTACTTATGGTGTAATTATAGACAAAACCATGATTGGAAATGTCTTTAATACGAATTTGGAAGAGTCAACTAGTTTCTTCTCTTTTACTTTAGTACTGTATTTGATTTTTTTAGGAATAATTCCCAGCATCTTACTGTTCAAAATCAAAGTTGAAACGGGAACATTTAAGCGATTTTTAATCCATTTTTTTTCCACTCTGATTTTTCTATTATTACTTGCTTATGCTAACGCTCCTAATTGGTTGTGGATTGATAAAAATTCAAAAACCTTAGGAGGATTGGTAATGCCATGGTGCTATGTTGTTAATATAAATATCTATTTTAATCAAAAAAGTCAGGAAAATAAGGAACAGATTTTATTGCCAAATGCTACCATAAAAGATACAGAAAAAACGGTAATGGTCCTTGTTATTGGAGAATCTGCAAGAAGTGCAAATTTTTCTTTATACGGATATAAAAAAGACACCAATCCACTGTTGTCAAAAATAAAAAATGTTTACAGTTACAAAGCGGAATCAAGCGCAACCTATACCACGGCAGGAATTAAAAGCATCTTAGAATATAAAGACACCAGTAAACTATATGAAATTTTGCCCAATTATTTATACAGAAACAATGTAGAAGTTATCTGGAGAACTACCAATTGGGGAGAACCAAAAGTTAACATTAAAAACTATCAAAAAGGCAAAGATTTAAAAAAACTGTGTGAAGGAACGGGATGTGAATATGATGAAGTCCTACTCAGTGGTTTAAAAGAGCAGATTTTAGCAAGTAAAAAAAATAAAATCTTGGTGATTTTACATACAAGTACAAGTCATGGTCCAACTTATTATAAAAAGTACCCACCACAATTTAATATATATACTCCAGTATGCAAAAGTGTTGAGTTAGCAAATTGTACCCAAACAGAATTGATAAATGCTTATGATAACACGATTGTTTATACAGATTATCTTTTAGCCAACTTAATTGGCGACTTAAAACAATTAAATAAATACAACGCTTCCATGATTTTCATTTCTGATCACGGAGAGTCTTTGGGGGAGAATAATTTATATATGCACGGAATTCCGCTAAGTATAGCTCCAAAAGAGCAATTTGAAATTCCATTTATTGTTTGGACATCAGATAATTCTCGAAAACTTAAGGAAAATGAAAAACTATCACAGCACCATGTTTTTCATAGTGTTTTAGACTTTTTAGCCATTGGAAGTCCTATTTTTGATGAGAATATGAGTATCTATAAAAAATAATAATTCAGATTGATTGTTTCTGAATTCAAAATAAAAGCCATACCGGTATACTACTTATTTTACTATACTCCGTATAACAGGAGTTTTGTGGTTTTATTATATTTTCCATTTTAATTCATAATTCATAATTCATAATTCGTAATTGATTCTACCTTTGCCAAATGTATACAAATCCACATTCCAACAATTTACTGCTGAATTTAGGTATTGAAAGCTTAAATGAAATGCAAGAAATGGCAGGTGACGCTATTTTGAAAGATGCCAATGTTTTATTGCTTTCGCCAACAGGTTCAGGGAAAACACTTGCTTTTTTACTTCCTATTTTTGAAATGCTAAATCCAGATATCAATACCAGAGTACAATGTCTGATTTTAGTTCCATCACGCGAATTGGGATTGCAGATTGAGCAAGTTTGGAAAAAGATGGGCACTGATTACAAAGTCAATGTTTGCTATGGTGGACATTCTATTGAAACCGAAATTAAGAATTTATCCAATCCTCCAGCCGTTTTAATTGGAACGCCCGGAAGAATTATGGATCATATTGATAGAGGCACTTTCAAAACAGATTATATCGAGACTTTGGTTTTAGATGAATTTGATAAATCGTTGCAGCTAGGTTTTCATGAGCAAATGTCATTTATTATTTCGAGATTGACTAAGCTGAACAAACGCATTTTAGTTTCTGCAACTTCTGATATTGAAATTCCGAGATATACAAGAGTTATCAATCCAACTGTTTTAGATTTTATTCCGACCGAAGAGGAAAATACCAACCTTTCCTTGAAAATGGTTGTTTCGAAAGACAAAGACAAAATCAACTCCCTTTTTAATTTGCTTTGTTCCTTGAAATCCGAATCAGCGATAGTATTCTGCAACCATCGCGACGCAGCAGAACGCATAAGTGATGCGTTGAACGAAAAAGGAATTTACGCCACGTATTATCATGGTGGAATGGATCAAGACGAGCGTGAACGTGCTTTAATTCAGTTTAGAAACGGAAGTGTGAGCTATTTAGTGACCACTGATTTGGCCGCACGGGGTTTGGATATTCCCGAAATGAATCACGTAATTCATTATCATTTGCCTTCCAAAGAAGATGAATTTACACACCGTAACGGGCGAACGGCCCGAATGTTAGCCACCGGAACCTCTTATATCATAGCACACGAAAGTGAGAAGAAAATGGATTACATTGATTATAGTATGAACGTTTTGAATGTAGAAAATTCTAATACCATTCCAAAACCGCCAGAATTTCAAACTATTTACATCAGTGGCGGCAAGAAAAATAAACTGAATAAGATTGATATTGTTGGTTTCTTTTCCCAAAAAGGGAAACTAGAAAAAGGGGATTTGGGTCTGATAGAAGTGAAAGATTTTATTTCGTTTGCAGCCGTTAAATCTAAAAAAGTAAAAGATTTATTGAATGCCATTCGCGACGAAAAGATGAAAGGCAAAAAATTCAAGATTGAAGTGGCTCGAAAAGTGATTAAGAAGGAAGAATAAATTTTAGGAACTTAAGTAAATCAAGTATAATAAATTCTAAATAAAAGTACTACCGTTATTTAAATGCCCTTATTTTTTTACCACTACTGAATCTGGAACCAAAACCGTATAGTCACCATTATTTCTGATAACATCACGAACAATACTCGAGGAAATATAGGAAGTTTTAGACGCTGTTAAAAGGAATACCGTTTCAATTTCAGAAAGTCTTCTGTTGGTATGTGCAATCGCTTTTTCGAATTCAAAATCGGCAGGATTTCTCAAGCCACGTAGAATGTACTGAGCGTCTAATTTTCGACACAAATCAATCGTTAAACCCTCGTAAGTAACCACAGAAACTTTTGTTTCGTCTTTAAAAGCGTCTTCGATAAACTTTTTTCGGTCTTCAAGAGAGAACATGTATTTCTTTTCAGCGTTGATGCCAATAGCGACAACTACTTCATCAAAAAGCGGAAGACTTCTTTTGATAATATCATAATGACCATTGGTAATTGGGTCAAACGAACCTGGGAAAACTGCTTTTCTTTTCATTTACTCTCGTGTTATGGAAATAATATTATCTTTTTTGTACAAATCCTGTATTTTTAAGCGCGTATATTCTCCTTTTTTGTTGGTATAATATTTAGCACCAGTGATAAAAAAAACTTTAGTGTATTTATAAACCGATGTGTCATTTCGTGTGAAATAAACATTGGTCTTATCTACTTTATCAATCCGTAATGTTGTGTAATTACCGGGAGTAAAATTTAAAAAATAAACATCTCCTTTTTTGGGTTTTTTAATATAATCACCTTCAATTTCACTATGCCGATCCGATTGCCAAAATGCCCAACAGAAAAACAAAGTTAAAATAATTATTCCGGAAAAAGCCCATATTGGTGTTCGGATTGGATATCGGTCTTTAACACGATTTAATTTTGTATCGATGTCTTTGGTGCTTTCTTTATTTTCATAAATGTAGCCACAATTTTCACAACGAACTTCTGTCTTCTTTTTTAAAGGAATAAGCGGAATCCAATACAAATGAAAATATTTTTGAAGGAAACTATATTCCATTTCACTTACTTCCTCGCAACAATCACAGTGAATGTTGGTTAACATTCCTTTTTTTATAGGTTTAGATTTTACGCCGTAAAAGAACATGATTATTTTTTCCAAATAGGTTTCTTTTGTAAAGCTAAGGTAATTTCATTAGCTAACAATTCACTCATATTTATTTTTGCATGCGCCGCTTGTTGCGGAAAAATACTTTGTGGTGACAAACCTGGATTGGTATTGATTTCAATAAAATGGGGAATGCCATTCATAATAATAAAATCGGTTCTTGAAAAACCAATCATTCCCAAAGACTCATATACTTTCTTAGCAGTTGCAACAACTAATGCTTCAAGTTCTTTTGATATTCGAGCTGGCGTGATTTCTTCGGATTTGCCTAAATATTTAGCTTCATAATCAAAGAATTCATTTTGAGATAAAATTTCGGTAATGCCCAATACTTTGGTTTCGCCTTTATAATTTAAAACACCCACTGAAACTTCAGTTCCGTTTAAATACGATTCAATTAAAATATCAGTATCTTCTGCGAAAGCGAAGTCCAAGGCTTTAGGTAAATCATCTAAAGTTCGGACCATAGAAACCCCTAAACTACTTCCGGATTGATTTGGTTTTACAAAGAACGGCAAATCCAATTCGGCCACTATTTTGTTTCCGTCAATCACAGCTCCTTTGGTTAAATAAATAGATTTTGCTTTTGGAATATTGAATTTTGACAATACCGAAAGCGTATCTCTTTTGTTAAAAGTTAGGCTCGATTGGTAGTAATTGCAACCGGTGTAAGGCAACTCAATAAGTTCCCAATACGCTTGTAAATGGCCATCTTCACCCGGAGTTCCGTGAACAGTATTCACCGCAACATCAAATTTGATGGTTTGATTGTCTTTACTAAAAGTGAAATCGGCTTTGTTGATTGGGTATTTTACGGAATTAATTAAGCAATACCATTCGGTTGCAAGTATATGAACTTCAAAAGGTTGGTATGTAGATTTATCAAGTTGATTCAGAATTAATTGACCACTTCGCAACGATATTACAGATTCATCCGAATAGCCACCCATTACTACTGCTACATTCATTTAAGTTAGTTTTAATTGAAACAAAATTATCATTTTTTTTGAAACGAAAAACCTTTATGTTTTTCTTATCTTTGTGCAACTTAATTTTGTTCTATGAGTTTACGTGCCTATTTAAAAAGTCGGGTTTTCTTTGCCCAAATTCTAGCTGCAATGGCAATCATTGCGGTTGTCGCGTATTTGTTTTTTCATTGGATAACTTTTACTACCAATCACGGCCAAGAAATTACAGTTCCCGATTTAAGTAAACTTTCGGCCGAACAAGCAGAAGAAAAATTGACGGCCATCGATTTGGATTATATTATTCTAGATACCGTAGATTTCAGACCTGATTTCCCAAAATTAACAATTGTAGAACAAGAGCCAAAAGCAGGAGCCAAAGTAAAAGAGGGAAGAAAAATCTACATTAAAATAAATGCCTCAAAATTTACTATGGTTTCGATACCTGATTTGATTGAGAAAACCTATCGTCAAGCTGTTCCAACACTTGAGGCTGTGGGTTTGCATGAAGGAACTATAACCTACAAACCTTATTTAGGAAAAGACATGGTTTTAGAAATGAGAATGAATGGCAAGAAACTAAAAGCAGGCGAGAAGGTTTTAAAAGCTTCTAAAATTGATTTGGTTTTGGGTGACGGAAAAGTTACTTTTGAAGAAACCGTTGATTCTACTGCAATTGATACTACACAAATGCCTGAAATAGATGGACAATAATCAGGATACAAACCCAGAATTAGAGGAAGAAGAATTATTTGAACACCACCGACATGTTGCTGACAAAGGACAATCGTTGTTGCGTGTCGATAAATTTCTGATGCAGCTGCTTGCCAATGCTACTCGAAATAAAATTCAGAAAGCGGCCGAAGACGGAAACATTTGGGTGAATGATATTCCGGTAAAATCAAATTATCGGGTAAAACCTTTTGATGTAGTCCGCGTTATGTTGTCGCATCCGCCGTTTGAAAATCTAATACTTCCCGAAAATATTCCACTTGATATTGTTTTTGAAGACGACTCCTTATTGTTAATTAATAAACCACCAGGATTAGTGGTTCATCCCGGACACGGAAATTATACGGGAACATTGGTCAATGCTCTGGCTTTTCATTTTGAAAATTTACCGAAGAATTCAAGCGACAGACCCGGATTGGTTCACCGAATAGACAAGAACACTTCTGGACTATTAGTTATTGCTAAAACAGAACAGGCGATGACGCATTTGGCCAAGCAATTTGAAGACAAAACCTCGGAACGGGAATATATTGCATTGGTCTGGGGAAATGTAAAAGAGGAGGAAGGTACCATTGAAGGAAATATTGCGAGACATGTTAAAGATAGAATGCAAATGGCTGTTTTTGCCGATCCAGAAATTGGAAAACATGCCGTTACACATTATAAAGTTTTGGAACGTTTTGGTTATGTTACTTTAGTTTCTTGTAAACTGGAAACCGGAAGAACACATCAAATTAGAGTACACATGAAACATATTGGACACACTTTGTTTAATGATGAACGTTATGGTGGTGATTTGATTTTGAAAGGAACCACTTTTACCAAATACAAGCAATTTATAGATAATTGTTTTAAAACATTACCAAGACAAGCCTTACACGCAAAAACATTAGGTTTCACACATCCAGTTTCAAAGGAGTTTATGCAATTTGATACCGAATTGCCTCAAGACATGCAGGATTGTATTGAAAAATGGCGCAATTATGCTAAGTCAAACGCAAACGAAGAAGAATAAAAAAGTCCCAATAAAATTGGGACTTTTTTAATGGATATAGGAAGATTATTTTGTGCAGTTTGGACCGTCTACTGTAAAAGTAAAGTCCTTCGTGCTGGTTTTTTGTATGGCCGGATTTTTACGGTCTGGTTTATAAGAAGCACCTGTTCCTAAATCAATCAAACTGAATATCCCCCAACTAAAAACACTTAAAATAAAGTTTCCGGTACGGAATGATGTTCCGAAAGTTTGAGTCTTGGTTTCACAACCTGCCTCTTTTAATTCCACTTTTAAATCTTTTTCTCTAGGGAAAAGTGCTGTTGCTTGCCCCACACCAATTTTTTTGCCATTAGCATAAATTTCAGCGTTAGGATGATCTTTGGCGATTATGGTTCCTTGATACTTGCTACCACCAAACATTACACCGCAACTATTGAATAATACAGCGATTGACAGCAGTAGAGCAACAGTAAAAACTCTTTTTTTCATTTTATATAATTTAGGTTATTAATTTAGTGCTAAACTAATATTTAATTATTAAAAAAAAAGGAAAATTAAGACAAATTATTCCACGGGTTTTTCGGCAACAAATAAGTAGTAAATTCCGATTAAGATGAACGGAATACTGAGCCATTGTCCGGTTGAAAACAGTCCGAAAGTCTCTTCGATGCCACCTTGACTTTCTTTTACATATTCCACCACAAAACGAACGGACCAAAGCAAGATTAGAAAATAGCCAAAAAGTAATCCGTGTTTTTCGGCGGTTTTTGTTTTCCAATACAGAAAGAATAGGATAAAAAACACAAAAACATACAACCCAGCTTCATACAACTGAGCTGGATGTTTTGTTGGGATTTTTTCTAAAAGCGCAGCATATTTTGGATCGTTTACTAACGCATGATAAGCGTCGTTCACATTAGATATTTTAGTGAAGTTTACTACTTCTTTCGGAGAATAATAATCTCTTACGAATCGGATTCCAAATTGGGAATCAGTTGCTTTGCCCACTATTTCGGAGTTGAAAAAATTACCAATTCTAACAAAAATAGCCCCTGAAGCTACTGGAATTACAATGCGATCTAACATCCACAATGTTGGTTTTTGCACTACTTTTTTAGAATAATAATAGGTCGTGATAATGATACAGATTGCAGCACCATGGCTGGCTAAACCTTGAAAACCTGTAAAGTGTAGGTTGGGTTCAAACTTTACGGGAAGCAGAATTTCAAGCGGATTATTCCTGAAGTATTCCCAGTCGTAAAAAAACACTTGTCCCAATCGGGCTCCAAGTAGGGTAGCAACAACGGTCCAAATAAATAAGGTATCTAGTTTGTCCAAAGAAATGTTTTCTCTGTTGTAGATGCCTTTCATGATGTACCAACCTAAACCAAAGGCAATAACAAACATTAAGCTATAATATCGAATAGTAAAAAAACCTAGATCTATTCCTTCTGTTGGATTCCAAATCATAATAAATTGGGTAAGTTTGACTGTAAAAATAGTAATTTGTTCTGCAAAGCGTACAAATTTATGGAAACTTTAATGCGAACACTTTTTTTCTGGAACAGGATCATATCCGGTTTTCCCCCAAGGATGGCATCTAAAGATGCGGTGTACACCTAAATAAGTTCCTTTAAATGGGCCATGAATTTTTAATGCTGCAATAAAATAGCTAGAACAAGTTGGTTCAAACCGACAAGTTTGCGGCGTTAAAGGCGACAGCACAATTTTATAAAGGTAAATAAGAACCAAAAAGGGCGCTATTGCAATTTTCTTCAACATGTTCTTACTGATTAGGTGCTAAAAGTAGTTCCGTCTTTACTGTCTTTTAACTGAATTCCAAGTTCTAATAATTGGTCTCGAATTTGATCTGACAAGGCAAAGTTTTTGTTGGCTCTTGCTTCGTTTCTCATGCCAATTAACAGGGAAACAACGCCGTCTAATTTTTCTGAATTATCAGCTGATGATTTTTCGTTTTTAATTCCAATAACATCAAACGTAAAGGTATGCAACGTTGCTGAAAGTGTATTTAAATCGGCTGCATCTAAAGTCTCTTTTCCATCATTTATCAAATTCACTATTCGAATTCCTTCAAATAAATTGGCAATTAAAATCGGAGTATTGAAATCATCATTCATTGCATCGTAGCAATTTTGTTTCCAAGATGCAATGTCAAGAAATGAGGTTGTGCTAGCTTGTAAATTCTTCAAGAGTTCTAGACCTTCCATCAAGCGATTGAAACCCTTTTCAGCAGCTAAAATTCCGTCATCCGTAAAATCAAGAATGCTTCTGTAATGGGCTTGCATCATAAAGAAACGGGCTACATTTGGAGAAAAAGCTTTGCTTAAAAATGGACTTCCGCCCGAATATATTTCAGATGGAAGCAAATTGTTTCCAGTTGATTTTGACATTTTTTTACCGTTTAGATTCAGCATATTGGCATGCATCCAATAATTTACTGGACTGTGCCCGGTACAAGCTTCATTTTGAGCAATTTCGCATTCGTGGTGCGGGAACTTCAAATCCATTCCGCCACCGTGAATATCAAAAGTTTCCCCAAGATATTTGGTACTCATTGCCGTACATTCTAAATGCCAGCCTGGGAAACCAAATCCCCAAGGTGAAGGCCAACGCATGATATGTTCAGGTTCTGCTTTTTTCCAAAGTGCAAAATCTTGTGGGTTTTTCTTATCGCTTTGGCCATCAGTATCTCGTGTGTTAGAGAGCATTTCATCAATGTTCCTCCCGCTCAATTTTCCGTAATGATTGTTTAGGTTAAACTTTACAACGTCAAAATAAACTGAGCCATTTTTTTCATAGGCAAATCCCTTCGCAATAATTTTGTTTACGATTTCGATTTGTTCAATAATATGTCCAGTGGCAGTCGGTTCAATACTTGGTGGCAGAAAATTAAACTGATTCAAAACATCGTGAAAATCAACCGTATAACGTTGAACGATTTCCATAGGTTCCAATTGCTCAACGCGTGCTTTTTTGGCAATTTTATCTTCGCCATCATCAACGTCATCTACAATATGACCTACATCGGTAATGTTTCTGACATAGCGAACTTTGTACCCTAAATGCAATAAATACCTGAAAATCATATCAAAGGACATGAAAGTACGAACGTTTCCTAAATGCACATTGCTGTATACCGTTGGTCCGCAAACATACATTCCGACATTTCCGGCGTGAACCGGCTTGAAGAGTGCTTTTTCTCCTGAAAGGGAATTGTATATTTTTAACTGATTGTCTTTGTATAATTGCATTTTTTAGGAGCTTTTTCCGGCTTTCCGTTATATCTTTTTTGAATTTGCCTTTGTGAGTACAAAGTCCAATTCAAAAAAGGATAACACTGCAATCCGGGCTATTAAAATTTAGTATCTAATTTAATGTAATCTAAAAATTCTCTACGTGTTTTTTCATCCTTGAATTTACCGCCAAACTCTGAAGTTACAGTACTACTCTCAGTATCACGGATTCCACGAGAATTTACACAAAGGTGTTTGGCATCCACCACGCAAGCTACATCCTCTGTTCCTAAAATTATTTGTAATTCTTGCACAATTTGCATCGTCAAGCGTTCTTGTACTTGTGGTCTTTTGGCATAATAATCTACAATTCTATTCATTTTAGAAAGTCCAACTACGGTTCCTTTAGAAATGTATGCAATGTGTGCTTTTCCTATAATTGGCAACAAATGATGCTCACAAGTAGAGTAAAGGGTAATGTTTTTTTCAACCAGCATTTCACCATATTTATAGTTGTTGGAAAAAGTGGAAGCTTTAGGTTTTTTATCAGGATTTAAACCACCAAAAATTTCTTTGACAAACATCTTAGCCACACGATTTGGTGTGCCTTTAAGACTGTCATCTGTCAAATCCATTCCAAGGGTATTCAGGATGTTTTCAACGTCTGTTTTTATCCGTTCAATTTTCTCTTCATCCGTTAATTTAAACGCATCATTTCTTACAGGATTTTGAGCACTTGTTCCGATGTGGTTTTCTCCTATTTCCTCGTTAAATTGATCACTATTTGTCATTAAATTCTCTGTTAATTTGGGTTTTAATAATGAGGCACAAAGATAGATAATAAAATTAAATATAATCTTATGGTGTTAATATTTAAAATTTTCAAATTTCCAGGTTGCTATTTTGTTAAATTTATGTAAATTACGCCTCAAAAATCAAAATACTATGAAAGGTAAAATTTTACTTCTTTTCAGTTTACTGTTTATTAATTATAGCAATTCCCAAAATTTACTCACTAACCCTTCATTCGAATTGGGTGGCTCTGGTGTGGGTTTCGTAACAAATGGAGCAGGATATACGCAACTTGGAACTCCCTATACAGGCACTACTACTTCCGGTAATTTTGCGGTGATCAACAACCCAAACACAATCAATACAGCCAATTTTATTTTTGAAGGGGATCACACTACGGGTGTTGGAAGAATGTTGGTTATTGATGGAAACACTACTGCTGGAAATCCAAGATTTTGGAGAGCTGGAAATACTGGTGCCGGAATTACAACCTTAACAATAGGTACGACCTACAGATTCAGTTATTGGATTAAGTCAATATCAAATTTAGGATCACCTGCTGATATCGGAATACAAATTATTGGAGGAACAGCTCCTGTACTGACTTCGGGCGCTACTATAGCACCAGCTCCAGCACAAAGTTGGAGGCAAGTGATTTATACGTTTGTAGCTACTGCGACAACCGCTCAAATTGAACTTTGGAACGCAAACACTGCAGCTATTGGGAACGATTTTGCAGTAGATGATTTTATATTGACGAGTAGTTTGGTTGTTCATCCAGAAGTTACCAATGCAGTTTGTGCCACAGCCAATGATGGTGCTTTAAACGTTACAGGTTTTGGAGGCACACCTCCTTATGTAAATTACGCAATAACTGGTCCGGTTAACCAAAATAATGCTACTGGATTATTTCCTAATTTACCGCCAGGAACTTACACTGTTTCGGTGACTGATAGTACCTTGCCGACTGCTTTAACAGCTACACTAACTACTATATTTGTTGGTCCAAAAATCACCGTTCCGGTGAATAGTCCAATATGTCTAGGAAGTTCATTTCAATTAAATGCTAATGGGAGTCCAGCGGGCTACAGTTGGACTTCAGTTCCGGCTGGATTTGTTTCAAATACTGCCAATCCGAGTGTTACGCCAGCTGTAAATACAGTCTACACGGTTACCTCAACTGTCGGAGCATGTGCGCCAATTTCAGCCTCTGTATCCATTACCGTAAATCCATTACCCAATATTAGTAACGCCAGTCTTGTCCAAACAATTTGTCCCGGAAATACTGCAAGTTTCACCATAACTGGAACTCCAAATTCAACGGTTACTTTATCAAACCCAAGTGTTATTCCTTTTACAAGTACTGTTAACATTGGTCCAGCCGGAACAGGTGTCTTTATTACTCCCGTTTTGACCGCATCAGTTATTTATAATTTTGTTAAAATTAGAGGATTCTTTACATTGTGTGAAAGAGATCTTGCTTCAGCTAATCTTACTTTAACTATTAATGTCGTTCCAAATGGCTGCGCTACTGTAAGAACGGATCCGGCACCAAATACACCGCCGTTAGATTTAACTTTATGTACTACTGGAGAATGTAGAACATTAGAAGCTAATTTTTCTCCAGTACCATCAACTACGGGATATGCGGCAAGTTCAATTCCGTATTGTCCTTATCCATTTATTGACCCAGATCCAACTACAGCTCCAGTATACAATGTTGTAAATATTACTAGTGGTGATGATTTTTGGTCAGATGTTATTCCGTTGCCATTTAATTTTTGTTTCTATGGACAGAATTATACTCAATGTAATGCAGGTACTAATGGTTTAATAACTTTTGTCCCAAAAACACTTGGACAGTTCTGTCCATGGCCATCTACTGGAGTTCCAATAGCAGGTCAAAACCAATCTCAATCCATTTTTGGGGTGTATCAAGATACTGATTTTTCAATCCCACCATCTGCTGCAAATCGTCAGGTGAATTGGGTGCTTGAAGGACAATATCCATGTAGAAAATTAATTGTAAGTTTTTACAATATGGGTCAATGGAATTCAACTGGTTCAAATCCTGGACTTCAAACATCTCAAATTGTATTGTACGAAGTATCCAATATTATCGAGGTTTTTGTTCAAAGAAGAGTTGCTGGGACACCTTGGGCTGGTTCTGGAGCGATTGGGTTAATTGGAAACGGTGCCGCTCAGTCTGTTGCCGCCCCAGGAAGAGATACCGGCAACTGGTCGGTTTTAACTAGTGAAGCATGGCGCTTTACGCCAACTGGACCAAACGTACCTGTTACTATAGATTGGTTTGAAGGCACAGTTGCTACTGGAACATTTTTAGGATCTGGACCTACACAGGTTGTTTGCCCGGCGGTTACTACCACTTATACTTTGCAAGCAACATATCAAGTTTGTGGAGTTCCACAAACTGCTACTACAACCACTACTCTAAATGTGTTTCCAGATTTAACAGGAACGCCTAACGATATTACTGAATGTGTAAGTTCTTTTAATCTAAATCCTAATACTGGAGTAATATTAGGCGCATTAAGTCCGATTCAATATGATATCACGTATCATACATCGGCTGTCGAAGCTGAATTTGGTCAAAACCCAATTCCATTCGCAAATTTAGCTACTTATTCGCCTGGAGCAGCATTTGGAACCTATACCGTATATGCTTCTATTTTTTTAAATAGCCAAAATTGCCATGTCGTCAAGGCTTTTAATTTGATTTACAGTGACTGTTCCATTTTTATTGGAAACGTACCTGATTTAACTGTATGTGATGACATTTCCAATGACGGAATAGCTCCATTTGATTTTAGACCACAAGTTATAGCTGCATTAGATACAAACAATGCTGCAGATTATACGATTACATTTCATTTAACCCAGCTTGACGCAAATAATCCAGCATCAACGGGTATTACACCTATTTTCCCTTTTAACGGTACTGATGGTCAGATAATTGTTGTTAGAATCATGGATAATACTGACAATACAATCTTTACATCTACAACATTTACTTTAAACATCAATACTTTTGCCAATGCAGGAACAGACGGTAGCATATCTGTTTGTGAAACGAGTACAACACCTATCAATTTATTCAATTTAATAACGGGTGAACAAACGGGTGGAACATGGGTAAGAACTGGTACAGGAACTGGTGGAGTTTTCAATGCTGTTGCAGGCACCTTTACACCGGCAGTAGGAGCGACCACTTCTACTTTTGAATATACTGTAATCGGCGTGGCTCCATGTGTTGATGATACTAGTGTAGCCACAGTTACTATTATTCCACAGCCAACCGCTGGTGCAGATGGTGGAATTGTTATTTGTGCTTCTAGTGCTACACCTATTGATTTATTCAGTTTAATAACTGGTGAACAAACGGGTGGAACATGGATAAGAACTGGAACAGGAACCGGAGGAGTCTTTAATGCAGCAGCAGGAACATTTACACCTACAGCTGGAGCAACTACTTCTACATTTGAATACACTATAATTGGAGCAGCACCTTGTATTAATGACGTAAGTGTGGCTACAGTTACTATTAGTGGACAACCCAATGCTGGTTCTGATGGTAGCATTTCTGTTTGTGAAACTAGTACAACGGCTATTGATTTATATAGTTTAATTACCGGTGAACAAACCGGAGGAGGTTGGACTCGAACAGGAACGGGAGGGACTTTCGACGCAATTAATGGAACATTTACCCCAGCAATAGGAGCAAGCAACTCAACTTTTACGTATACTTTATCTGGAGTTGCTCCATGTATTACAGATACGAGTGAAGTAGTTGTGACTATTGTTCCACAACCTACTGCGGGTACTGATGGTAGTGCTACAGTATGTGAAACCAGTACAACCCCTATTGACTTATTTAGTTTAATAACAGGTGAACAAGCAGGAGGAGTTTGGACCCGCACATTACCCGGAACTGGAGGAACTTTTAATGCTGCAGCGGGAACTTATACGCCAGCTGTTGGATCAACTACTTCAACCTTTACCTATACAGTAACAGGAGCAGTACCATGTACTACTGATAGTAGTACCGTTATTATAACTATTAACCCACAACCTACTGCCGGAAACGATGGTAGTATAGCAGTTTGTGAAACTAGTACAACTGTAATAAATTTATTTAATTTAATAACTGGGGAACAGGCAGGTGGAGTTTGGACACGAACCGGATCAGGAACTGGAGGAACTTTTAATGCCGCTGCAGGAACATTTATTCCAGCTTTAGGAGCAACAACTTCTGACTTTACTTATACTATAACTGGAACATTACCCTGTGCTGCGGATAGTAGTGTAGCAACGATTACTATCAACGCTCAGCCTACTGCTGGTACTGATGGTGCTTCTACAGTTTGTGAGACTAGCACAACCCCTATTGATTTATTTAGTTTAATAACAGGTGAACAAGCAGGAGGAGTTTGGATCCGCACATTACCGGGAACCGGAGGAACTTTCAATGCTGCAGCGGGAACTTTTACGCCAGCTGTAGGAGCAACTACTTCAACTTTTACCTATACAGTAACTGGAACAGTGCCATGTACTACTGATAGTAGTACCGTTATTATAACTATTAACCCACAACCTACTGCCGGAAACGATGGTAGTACTACAGTTTGTGAAACTAGTACAACCGTAATAAATTTATTTAATTTAATTACTGGTGAACAAGCAGGTGGAGTTTGGACACGAACCGGATCAGGAACTGGAGGAACTTTCAATGCTGCAGCGGGAACATTTACTCCGGCTCTAGGAGCAACTACTTCTGACTTTACTTATACTGTAACTGGATCTTTACCATGTGCTGCTGATAGTAGTGTGGCTACGGTTACTATCAACGCTCAGCCCACTGCTGGTGCCGATGGCGCTTCTACTGTTTGTGAAACGAGTGCAACAACTATTGATTTATTTAGCTTAATAACGGGTGAACAGGCTGGAGGCGTTTGGACCCGAACATTACCTGGAACTGGAGGAATTTTCAACGCTGCCGGAGGAACATTTACAACAGCTATCGGAGCAACTACTTCTAATTTTACCTATACAGTAACAGGAGTCGCTCCATGTACTACTGACACTAGTATTGCAACTGTAACAATTATTGCAGCTCCGGTAATTAATACCCCATCTGACTATGTTGTATGTGATGACAGTTTAAATAATGATGGCCTATTTTGTGCATTTAATTTAACAATCAAAGATGCAGAAATCACTGCTGCTCCAAACGTTGTTAGCTATTATGAAACTCAAACCGATGCTGAATTAGGTGGTATTACAAATCAGATTGTTGGGTTGTATTGTAATATAGACAACTTTGATCAAGAAATCTTTGTAAGAGTTGTTAACCCTGCGGCTCCTACTTGTTATTCGATTACTTCTTTCCATTTAATTGTCAATCCAATTCCAATTCCAAATGGAAATATTGCGGATTATGAGTTATGTGATTATAATGCACCTGTAAACCAAGAAACATTTAACTTAGGAACGATGATTCCTCAGATAACCAGTTTACCGGGTGTAACCGTAAGGTTTTATGACAATTTAGCAGACGCTCAGAATCCAACTACTGCTACACCATTACCGATATTATATTCAAATACTAGTAATCCACAACAAATTTGGTTTAACATTAGTGATACTGTAAGCGGGTGTAATACCACAGGTAGCTTTAATTTGGTGGTTAATCCATTACCAATTGCAGTTGCACCACAACCTATATTTGAATGTAGTAATGGTTTGACTTTAGATGCGATATTTGACTTAACGGTGAACAGAATCAATGTTACCAATGGCGTTCCAGGATTAACAGTAAGCTATTATAATACACTTCTTGATGCTCAAAATGGAAATTTAGCAAACGCTATACAAGCTCCAAACAACTATCCAGGTACTGATAATGAGATAATATACATTAGAGTAGAAAATAATGTTACCGGATGTTACGTTACTACTACACAGTTGTTGAGAGTAACTCAAGGTCCTATTGCCATTTCGCCACTTCCATTACAATATTGTGACCCTGATAATGATGGATTTGGAGAATTTGATTTGAATACTGCCACCAATTTAATTGCTGGAGGAATATTACCTCCAGGAGTTTCGGTAAGTTATCATGAAACCCCAGATGACGCTAATATTGGCGCTAGTCCGATAGATTTATCGGTTCTATATTCCAACATCCGACCTTGGTCACAAATTCTTTATGTACGGGTATTTTATACTTTAACAGGATGTGCTAATTTCGTTCAATTAAAATTGAATGTCAACCCAACCCCAGAGGCAACAGTTCCGCCGGATTATGAGTTGTGTGATACTAGCGGACTAGTTGGTTTTGAGACGTTTAATTTAACGACACCGGCATTGTGGCTATTGAGAAGAAAGATATAGTATTGTTCTCGGACCTGGGCAAAATGGACCTGTCCGGCGCTGGTTTGCCGGAACATTGTCATA
>JBBRET010000006.1:0-109147 GCA_038202695.1 Flavobacteriales bacterium | reverse complement strand
TTCTCCCGCGGTTTCATAAATTTTTTGTTCAAATTCGTTGATGTCCTTTTGCATTTCAGTCGACATTGATTTTAAGAACGCAACATCAAGATTAATGCCTTCCATTTCCATTGCAGCCAAAACTGGAATCAGTGGAATTTCTATTTCATCAAATAACTTTTTGGTTTCCGCTTTGTCTAAAATCGGACTAAAAACTTCTTTTAATTGCAATGTAATATCGGCATCTTCTGCAGCGTATTCTTTAATTTCTTCTAGTGAAACATCACGCATTGACGTTTGGTTTTTACCTTTTTTACCTATTAAAGTTTCAATAGATTTTGGTGAATATTTTAAATACGTTTCCGATAAAATATCCATATTGTGTCGCATATCCGGATTAATCAGATAATGGGCAATCATGGTGTCAAATAGTTTCCCTTTGATCTGAATTCCATATTTGGACAAGACTTTCAAATCATACTTTAGGTTTTGCCCAATTTTCTCAATGGCTTCACTTTCAAAAAAAGGTTTAAATTTTTCGACCAAAGCAATGGCTTCATCTTGATTTTCGGGAACCGGAACATAATAACCTTTCCCTTTTTCCCAGGAGAATGACATTCCGACCAATTCGGCATTCAAAGCATCAATTCCAGTAGTTTCGGTATCAAAACAAACCGAAACTTGATTTAATAAATTCTGTAACAACAATTTTACCGACAAATCCCCTTGTACTGATTGATAGAAATGTTCGGTATTTTCTAGTGTTGCATAATAAGAATGTGGTTTAACTTCATCTGTCTCTTCGTCTCTAAAACCAAACAAATCAAATTGGTCTTCGTTTGATTTTTTTGCAACTGTTTTTTTTGCGACCTGTGGAATTTCAGAAGTGTTTCCGTTGGTGTCTATTTCGTCATATTCCTTTCCAGTACCAAAATACTTGTCGAATTGGGCTTTCATTTGACGGAATTCTAATTCTTGAAATAATTCATCCGTCTTTTCTACATCGGGTTTTGAAAGTTCATAATCCGTTGCGTCAAAAGTCACAGGGCAGTCTAACAGGATTCGGGCTAATTTTTTGGATAAAATACCGAGTTCAGCATTCGCTTCTATTTTTTCTTTCATAGCGCCTTTCAGCTTGTCAGTGTTTGCCAAAAGATTCTCCATCGACCCAAATTCTTTTAATAATTTCTTGGCTGTAACTTCCCCAACTCCGGGTAAACCGGGAATATTATCTGCAGCATCGCCCATCATTCCAAGAAAATCAATTACCTGTTCAGGATGTTCAATTTCAAATTTAGACAACACTTCAGGAATGCCCCAAATTTCAATATCATTCCCCATTCGGGCTGGCTTATACATAAAAATATTTTCGGAAACCAATTGGGCAAAATCCTTATCGGGTGTCACCATAAAAACTTGAAAATCTTCTTTCTCTGCTTGTTTGGCCAAAGTCCCTATTAAATCATCGGCTTCAAAACCTGCTTTCTCAATAATCGGAATGTGCATGGCTTTTAACAATTCTTGAATGTAGGGCACGGCAATTTTGATCGCTTCTGGAGTTTCATCGCGATGTGCTTTGTACTCTTTATACATTTCGTATCGATAATCGCTACCGCCTTTGTCAAACGCAACGGCTAAATGATCTGGTTTTTCACGTTTGATAACATCCATTAATGCATTCATAAATCCCATAATGGCAGAAGTGTCCATTCCCTTAGAATTAATACGCGGGTTTTTAATAAAAGCATAATATCCACGAAAAATAAGGGCGTAAGCATCAAGAAGGAAAAGGCGTTTTTGTGACATAATCTTAGTAAAATTAGATTCTAAAATAAATTCAGAACGAGGTGTAAAAATAGCGATTTGAAGTATATCATTTGGCAAAATCATAACTAAAATTTAATTTTTAAGATGTAATTTTGAACGATAAAATATCTTTTAAATTAAAATTTCTATAGTTTGGAAGATTAATTATTAACTCCTGAAAACCTAAAATATGAACGAGAGAAATTCCAATTCGCAGCACATTCTAAATACTTCAGCCAACTTATTGGTGTTATGTTTTATAGTATTAACTTCGAGAAAAATCCTTGAAATGAAAGCCGCTACATTAATTGATGAACTGACTGCATTTGCAATATTTTCGTTTATGTTTAGCTGTATTTTGTCATTTTTATCAATGCGAAGTAAAACCGCAATGAGCCACAAATACGAAAAATTTGCGGATATCCTTTTTTTTGTTGGGCTGACCTTTCTTTTTGTAACAGCTTTACTTATTACTTTAAATATTATAGTATAAGATTATTGAACTAACGTTAAATAATATTTAATAATATTTAACGGATTGGTTTTCTTTGTTAATTTGCTAAAATTTTTAAAATGGCATTTCGCTTTCTCCTTGTCTTTATCCTACTGGCTATAGTTGAACTCTATGCCTTTCAAGCTATAAAGACCCTAACTAAATCTAAGTGGATTTTAGTTGCCTATGGTTTAATTTCTATTGTGGCGTTACTTTTCATTGCTTATGAATTTATGAAATTTGACCGCAGTGTTGGACAAACTAAAATGACGCTAATCACTTTAGGATTATTGCTGTTGATTTTGTTGCCAAAATTAGTTTTGACATTTGTAATGTTAATGGAAGATGTGCTTAGGTTGATGATGGGAACTGTAACGCACATTATGGGTCACAATTCAGATAGCTTTTTGCCTGAAAGACGAAAGTTTGTAAGTCAAGTGGCACTTGGATTAGCGGCTGTGCCATTTCTTTCACTAATTTACGGAATGACCATTGGCAAATACAATTTCAAAGTAATTAAACAGACTTTATTTTTCCCCGACTTACCAGAAGCTTTTGAAGGTTTTAAAGTCACTCAAATTTCAGACATCCATAGTGGTAGTTTTGATAATGAAGAAAAAATAAAATACGCTATTGATTTAATCAATGAACAAGAAGCTGATTTGTTGCTTTTTACTGGAGATATTGTAAATGCAAAGGCCGATGAAATGCATCCTTGGATTGACATTTTTAACGGATTAAAAAAATACGAATACGGAAAATATTCTGTTTTAGGCAACCACGATTATGGGGAGTACTTAGACTGGAAATCTGAAAAAGCAAAAGCCGAAAACTTTATCGCAATAAAAGATTTACACCGCCAAATTGATTTCAAATTATTACTGAATGAAAACATCAAAATCAAAAAAGGCGAAGATGAAATAGCAATAATTGGTGTAGAAAACTGGGGGAAACATTTTGGAGAGTTTGGCAATATCGATAAAGCAACAGAAAATATTGTTCCAGCCGACTTCAAAATATTGATGAGCCACGATCCAAGTCATTGGGAATACATTGTAAAACAGCATCCAAAAAACATTCAATTAACCCTTTCTGGACACACACACGGAATGCAGTTTGGCATAGAAATTCCAGGGTTTTTTAAGTGGAGTTTGGCAAAATACATGTACAAACAATGGGCAGGTTTGTATACAGAATTTGGACGATATGTTTATGTAAACCGAGGTTTTGGCTTCCATGCCTATCCAGGCCGTGTTGGTATTATGCCTGAAATAACGGTTTTTGAACTAAAAAAAGGCAATATTGTAGCATAATTAGTTAAAAATGCTACATTTGTGCTTTACTATTTCTTTACTATATTATAAGAACTAAAAATATTTTGGTTTTATGTCAAAATTTGGAGAATTAATCAACGCTCAAGTTCCTGTATTAATTGACTTTTATACAGAGTGGAACGAATCTTCCGTTTCTATGCATCCTGTAATTAGAGATGTAGCCGCTGCACTTGGTGACCGAGCAAAAGTAATCAAGATTGATGTTGACAAAAATCAGGAATTGGCCGATGCCCTTCGCATTAAAGGATTGCCAACACTGATGATTTACAAAGAAGGTCAAATGGTATGGAGACAATCTGGAGAATTAGATGCCAATACTATTATCAATTTGGTTCAAGAGCAAATATAAACAGTTTTTTAAAACATATTTAAAGGCGATTCATTTACTTGATTCGCCTTTTTTACTTGTAAACAAAAACCTTGCTATATTCTGTGAGGACATATAACTTAATATTTTGTAAATCTTAATTAAAACTAATATTAAGCATTTTTTTGTTTAACCAAATCATTTTAATACATTTATAAACAGTAAAAATACTTTTATGAAAATTTATTCAAATCTTATTCTCTTTTATATATTTTTTTGGAGTATTAACTCTTTTTCCCAAAACCAAGTTGCTACATATGCTGGAAACTCAGGAACAGAATCATTTAATGATGTAATACAAATTTCAAACGGACATTTTTTAGTAGTAGGTGCCGCAAGTGACCTCGGCTGGATTTCCGGTTCTGTGCCAATCGTTACTTTGTCAAACTCAGGAATATCGAATCCTGCTCCATCAGCAAAAATTGCATTTATTATTGAATTTGATGCCACACTTCAGCAAATGCTTATGGTATATGCACTCCCACAAGGCGCAGCTGAAGATTTTAGATTTATAAAAACTACTACTATTCCTGGTCAGACAACAGGTTTAGTTTATGTAAGTGGAACGACATCTACAGGATATTTCATTGGAAAGCTTAACAATAATTTTATAAATGGCAGTCCAACTGGCTTTATTTGGGCGAAGAACATTAATGCCGTTGCAGGAGGATATCCAAAAATCTATCAACCTTGGGATGTAGGTGGAGACGGGAAAGTCATTTATGCTACTGGAGATTCTCATGACTACAATTGGTCAGCGATATATAAAATTAAAGCTGATGGTAGTGATGATGTTGTCAACTACTGGAGAGTCCATTGGAAATCAGGAGGAGGAGAATTTTATGGAACGGCTTCAGATTTTTCAGGTGGAATTTCAGGGTTGTTATACAGTGCCATTGTATTTAAACGCGATCCTAACCGTTGCGAATTGCGTTCTACGTCACAAGCTGACTACGATTTGTGGCAACCAGATGGAAATGGCGGAACTAAGAAAGGGAAATGGCCGCTAGATGTATTGTATAATGGGCCATGTGTTGCTGGAGGATCAGGAAATACAACTTCAGGACAAGGGTATACAGGCTATAGTCCGGCAGCAACTTTCACTTATGGACCTTCATCTATAGCAATCGATCGCCGTACAAATCATATGTATATAGGATTCAATGCAAAAAGCACACTGCCTGATGGGCAGCCCGATTTTGAGCCAGCAGTTATGGCAATGAGTGAGGATGGAGCACTAAAATGGTGGAGCAGATTGTATCATGAAAAGCGCGCTGACGGAACACTCCATAATTCGACACCTGATCAATATATTGATGCAATTTCAATTGATTATTCGCTTCCAGTTCAATCTGGAAATCTAGTTGTAGGTGCGCGTTGTCACGGGAACAACACCGAAAACTTTTGGGAGGGAAATACTATAGTTGCCAATAATTCTGCCCAAGGTTTCCAAAATAACTTTACCGGAAGTAATGGAAACATCCATATTTCATGGCTAGGAAAATTATCCTTATCTCAAGGTGAACTAAAAAATAGCACGTACATGGCAGAACGTGCTGATAGTACCACTGGATTAGGAACTCCATCATTAAATCCAAATCTTGATGGATGGGAAGATCCAAATACAGGATGGCCAAATGTAAATACTACCTATTTGCGGAAAAATATGTTAAAGGTTACTGCTGATGGTTCTGTTGTCGTATTAGGAACAGGCAGAAGAACGATTACCACAACTAATGCTTGGCAAAAAATGATTAAGCAAAGTGAAGGCTCGTCTACTTGGAACCAATTTATCAGAGTATATACTCCTTCATTATCAAACCCATTATACAGTTCGATTGCAACCGGAGAATGGAATCATGTAACTGGTGCGGGCGGGAATAATGTAGAGCTTTTGGGAATTTGTAAAGTTGCCGACGGTGTTGTAGCAGTTGGATATCATATAGGCACTGGCGGAGAAATTCCAGTAACTGGAGTACCTGCTTGGGGAAACTCCAATTATAATGGACAAAGTGCTGTATTACTCTACCTCAAAGCAGAAAATCTTAATAATCAACTAGATGGATTTGGGACTTTAGCAATTTCTGATGTTGAAAACTCCCTTGATGATTTGACGATTTTTCCGAATCCTACTTCGGAACAAGTTACAATATCAGGGAACTTGCACTTTATAAAAAGAATTACAATAGCGTCTATTGATGGGAAAAGAGTATACGAAAACAACACTAAGGCAAACCAAAATACTTTAACAGTAAACATTTCAAACTTTCAAAAAGGAATTTATATCGTTCGTTTGGAACGTTCAGATAATAAAATAACAGTTAAAAAATTGGTCGTAAAATAGCTTAATCAAAAAACCCTTGCAGTACTGCAAGGGTTTCTTTATTTAAGATTGGATTCCCGCCTTTGCGGGAATGACAGGATTTAGTATCTGTAATACTCTGGTTTAAATGGACCATCAACACCAACACCAATATAATCTGCTTGGTCTTTACGTAACGTTTCCAATTCAACCCCTAATTTAGCTAAGTGTAACATGGCTACTTTTTCATCTAAAATTTTTGGCAACATATACACTTCGTTTTTGTAAGCTGAAATGTTTGTCCATAATTCGATTTGAGCTAGTGTTTGGTTTGTAAAGGAGTTACTCATTACAAAACTTGGATGACCAGTTGCACAACCTAAGTTTACTAAACGACCTTCAGCAAGAATAAGAATGTCTTTTCCGGCGATAGTATATTTGTCAACTTGTGGTTTAATTTCAACTTTGGTAGCACCATGGTTTCCGTTTAACCAAGCCATATCAATTTCGTTATCAAAGTGACCAATATTACAAACGATAGTTTTG
Organism: Flavobacteriales bacterium; assembly: GCA_038202695.1. Lineage (GTDB taxonomy): Bacteria > Bacteroidota > Bacteroidia > Flavobacteriales > Flavobacteriaceae > Flavobacterium. Next base: position 102,320 of record JBBRET010000006.1, on the reverse strand, counting down.
TCTTTCATTTGTTCGAAATGAGAACCTAGAACGATGTCTTTATTTCCAGTTGTAGTAATAACGATATCAGCAGTAGCAATAACCGTGTTCAATTTTTTAACTTCAAAACCGTCCATTGCAGCTTGTAAAGCACAAATTGGATCAATTTCGGTAACTGTTACTATAGAACCTGCACCACGGAAAGATGCAGCAGTTCCTTTTCCAACATCACCATATCCACAAACAACCACTCTTTTTCCAGCCAACATAATATCTGTTGCACGACGAACAGCATCCACAGCTGATTCTTTACAACCGTATTTGTTATCAAATTTAGATTTAGTAACTGAATCGTTTACGTTGATAGCTGGCATGAATAACGTTCCGTTTTTCATTCTTTCGTACAAACGGTGAACTCCAGTTGTAGTTTCTTCAGACAAGCCTTTGATTCCAGGAATCAATTCAGGGTAACGGTCAAAAACCATATTAGTCAAATCGCCACCATCATCCAAAATCATGTTCAATGGTTTTCTGTCTTCACCAAAGAATAAGGTTTGTTCAATACACCAATCAAAAGACTCTTCGTCTAAACCTTTCCAAGCATAAACCTGAATTCCAGCAGCAGCAATAGCAGCAGCAGCTTGATCTTGAGTAGAGAAAATGTTACAAGATGACCAAGTAACCTCAGCTCCAAGAGCAATTAATGTTTCGATTAAAACTGCAGTTTGTATTGTCATGTGAAGACATCCTGCAATACGGGCACCTTTCAAAGGTTGGCTTGCACCATATTCTGCACGAAGTGCCATTAGTCCCGGCATTTCAGCTTCTGCTAATTCAATTTCTTTTCTTCCCCAAGCTGCAAGTGAAATATCTTTCACTTTAAAAGCCACATAAGGTAATGTTTGTGTACTCATCTATTGTGTATATTTGTTTTTTTTAATTTCGGTGCAAAATTACATAATAAGAAAGAATTAAAAAAACGTTTCATACTTTTTTATGAATTGTTTAAACTCTTAATTTTCTGAAATACAAATAGATAATTTTAAAATCTAATGCCTTTACTAAAAACCATAGCTTTAAACGATTACACTCAATTGTTAGTTTGGAAAATAACCGAGACTTTTGATGAACTGTTTAGTAGTGTTGCTTTGAAAGATATTTCTTTGGCTAGAGTAGAAAGGATGAAGGCCGAAAGCCATCAAAACGGGTTTTTAAGCGTGCGCCGTTTGTTGATGACCGCTGGGTATACCGATTTTGATTTGTATTACGACGAATTTGGTAAACCTCATTTGAAGGACGGCAAACACATCTCGATTTCGCATTCGAATGCCTTTTCGGTGATTGTCTTAAGTGACGTTTGTATTGGAGCTGATTTAGAAATCCTAAAAGACAAAACACTCCAACTCGCACCAAGATACATGGATATTTCTCATCTAGAAAATACGAATAAAGAAAACCAATTGGTAAAAGCAACAGTTGTTTGGGGAATCAAAGAATCGGTTTTTAAAATTAAAAATGAAATCGGCATCAGTTTTAAAGACCATATTTTTGAAAATAATTTCAATTTGGAAGATAAAAAATGTACTGTTGAATTGAGGTTTGACAATAAAACTGAGTACTTTGATATTCTTTTCGATTTTATCGAAAACTATGTTTTTGTATGTGCTTTTGAAAAAAAATAATGGGAGATATCTATAAAAACATACTCGAATCGAGCGCTAAAAACCAAAAACTACTTGCGGTTCTTCTTGATCCTGACAAACTAGCCTTGGATTCAATCGACACACTAATTTTAAAGATTAATCCATCTCCAGCAACTCATATTTTTGTTGGCGGAAGTTCTTTTGAAGGCACTCATTTAGACGAAATTATGATTCGTTTAAAATCAAAAACCAAATTGCCAATACTGCTTTTTCCTGGAAATCCATCACAAATTTCAGCTGAAGCTGATGGTATTTTATTTCTAATGTTGCTTTCAGGAAGAAACCCGGATTTCTTGGTTGAACACCAAATTAACGCGGTTCCCATTTTGGAAAAAACCAATTTAGAAATCATTTCTACAGGTTATATTTTGATAGAAAGTGGCGCTGAAACTGCAGTCGAACGGGTAAGCCAAACAAAACCGCTATCAAAAAAAGACAGTCACTATATTGCTCAAACCGCAAAAGCCGGAACGTTAATTGGAAACAAACTAATCTATCTTGAAGCAGGAAGTGGAGCCAAAAACGCAGTCCCTTTAGATATTATCTCAACTGTTTCAAAAAGAATTTCAGCTCCATTAATTGTTGGTGGTGGTATTCGATCGAAAAAACAAATCGAAGAAGCTTTTGCAGCTGGTGCCAATTTAGTAGTCATCGGAACTGCTTTTGAAAATGACATAACCTTTTTTGACTAATGTTCGAGTTCCTATTTAATCAATATAAAGACTATCCAACATACGAAATCGCATTTGAGGTAATTGCGATACTTTTCGGATTGTTGAGTGTTTGGTTTGCTAAAAAAGATAACATCTGGGTTTTCCCAACCGGAATCATCAACACGGTTATTTATACGTACCTACTTTGGAAATGGGCATTGCTTGGCGACATGATGATTAATTTTTACTATGCAGTGATGAGTATTTATGGTTGGTATCATTGGACACGAAAGAAAGATAATGTTGTTGCGTTTCCAATTTCAAGGATGAATACTTACGAAATAAAAGTTTCTATACTGCTTTTCATCGGAACAGTGGGTTTCGTCATTGCCGTCTACACATTTTTTGATAAATTTACCCATTGGACTTCTTATGTTGATACCTTAGTCACCGGAATTTTCTTTGTTGGAATGTGGCTAATGGCCAGAAGAAAAATCGAGAATTGGATTTTATGGATTATTGGCGACATCATTTCCATTCCAATGTACTTTGTCAAAGGATATTCGTTTACGAGTATTCAATATTTAATTTTTACAATAATTGCTGTTTTTGGCTATATAGAATGGAAGAAAGCATTACAACAAAAAATAATTTAGCAAAAAAATACGGTTTTTCAGAAGCTGATTTTGAACAAATCGATGCTTTAAATATTGCTTTGGATAAAATCGAGGGAGAACTTTTTTTGTTCCGATTGGGAATTCCAAAAATAACACTCAAAAAACCAGCCACTATTGGTGACGGAATTGTAAAACTTTCATTAGGAGAATTTCAGGAATTTACCAACTCTTTTGATGCAAAAAAAGATACTTTGAAACTCAAAAAGTTTGTTCCCGCTTCAGGAGCTGCGAGTAGAATGTTCAAGTTTTTAAACGAATTTCTGAATGCTTTCGATCATGAGAACGAAACTATCAATGCTTATATCAATAGGAAAAAAGATAAAAACCTTCCCATTTTTTTGGCCGGAATAGAAAAATTTCCCTTTTATGAAGAAATCAAAAACAAAGTAAAAGAGCTTCATCAAGATTACTATTCCTTAGAAAGTCATGAAAAAAGCTATTTGTTTATCAAAACGATGTTATCTTCGGACTATTTTGATTTTGCTAACAAGCCAAAAGGAATTTTAGATTTCCATAAATACGAAACAGAAATAACAACTCCAGCAGAAGAACATTTGAACGAGTGTGCTTTTTATGCCAGTTCTAACTCTATTTCACATTTGCATTTTACAGTTTCAGATCATCACGAAATATTGTTTCAATCTATTATTAATAGTGTGAAACAAAAAATAGAAAACAAATCTAAAACAGCTGTGCACGTTAGCTATTCCCATCAAGACAAAAGCACGGATACTATAGCAGTTTCGATGAATAATGAGCCTTTTCGTAGTGAAGACAATCGCTTGGTTTTTCGCCCAGCGGGTCACGGAGCTCTTATTAACAATCTGAACAATTTAGATGCCGATGTGATTTTTATTAAAAACATTGACAATGTTATACAGAATCACGTTCAGGAAATTACACTTTATAAAAAAGGATTGGCCGGACTTTTACTTGACTTACAAGAACAGATTTTTACTATTCTAAAAAATATTGAAAACAACAAAATCCAGGAAAGTCATCTTCCTGAAATCATCAATTTTATGGTGCAAAAACTCAATATTGATATTCTAGAAGATTTTAATAAATACACTTTACAAAATAAGATTGAATTCATAATCAACAAATTAAACCGACCAATCCGTGTTTGTGGTATGGTAAAAAATGAAGGCGAACCCGGTGGTGGACCCTTTTGGGTAAGAAGTTATAAAGGCAATGTTTCGTTGCAAATTGTAGAAAGCTCACAAGTCGAAATAAGTAATACAGAACAATTCGAAATTTTAGCGAAAGCGACCCACTTTAATCCTGTTGACTTGGTTTGCGCTACCAAAAACTATCACGGCGAAAAGTTTGATTTGTCACAATTTATTGATTCAAGTACCGGATTTATAGTCACCAAAAACAGAAACGGACAAGAACTGAAAGCCTATGAATTACCTGGACTTTGGAATGGCGCTATGGCAAAATGGATCACCGTATTTGTTGAAGTTCCGTTGATTACATTTAATCCTGTAAAAACAGTAAATGATTTGCTAAAACCAGCACATCAACCTCAATATGGAAACTGAAAAACTATTAACTGAATTACTTTATAAAGCTGTTAGAAGTTCAGGCGCTGGTGGACAAAACGTAAATAAAGTTTCCTCAAAAGTAGTTCTGACCTTTGATTTGATGGCTTCTCAAGCATTAACCGAAGCCGAAAAGTGCTTACTTGAAACCAAATTGTCAAGCAAACTGACTTCCGAAAACATCCTGATTTTAAACTGTGACGAAGAACGAAGCCAACTCAAAAACAAGGCAATCGTAACCAAACGTTTTATCAATTTAATTAAAAATGCTTTGATTGTTCCCAAAAAAAGGAAAGCTACCAAAGTGCCGCGTTCTGTTATTGAAAAAAGAATAAAAGCAAAACGAAATCTTTCGGAAATTAAACAAAATAGGAAGAAACCCAATTTTTAGTACTACGGTAAATAAAATCTTAAATCTTAGTGCTCCCATTTTATTAGTTTTGCTATCTTTGCTTCGTCTCAAAAGGGGTGCTTTATTCTGAACTTGTTTCAGAATCTGAATTATATTCAGATCAAGGCTGAGATTATACCCAATGAACCTAGAACAGGTAATGCTGTTTAGGGAAAAGTGACTGACAAGAGTGCACGCTTTTAGTTACAGTTAACAACCATTTTTATTTTTTAACCAAGAATAATTACCTCTTTTTATTCGTAATTTTTTTACGGATGGAAATTTTATTCGCTTTCAGGAAAAAGAAAAAAGAGACAAGACAAAAGATTGTCATCTTACTTCTTACTTCTTACTTCTTACCTCTTGCTTCTTTTTCACAGCAAAAGGTACAAGACACTACCAAAGTCAACCAACTAGATGAAGTTGTGGTTTCCGGTGTTCGAGCCGGCAAAAAAAATCCAATTCCATATACAAATGTGACCAAAGAAGCAATTGCTCCCAGAAACCTTGGGCAAGACATTCCCGTTTTGCTAAACTTTCTGCCTTCGGTGGTGACAACAACTGATGCCGGAAATGGCGTTGGCTACACTTACCTGCGCGTTCGTGGTGCTGATGGATCGAGAATCAATGTAACACTTAACGGAATTCCGTTTAACGACAGTGAAAGCCAAGGAACATTTTTTGTCAATTTACCCGATTTTGCATCTTCTCTTGAAAGTGTACAATTACAACGTGGTGTTGGTACATCAACCAATGGCGCCGGAGCTTTTGGTGCTAGTTTGAACATGCAAACTAAATCATTTCAGGATAAAGCTTACGCAGAAATCTCTAACTCTGGCGGAAGTTTTGGAACCAGAAAACACACGGTAGCATTCGGAACCGGTTTACACAACAATATTGAAATGAACGCTCGCCTCTCAAATATTGCTTCCGATGGTTTTATCGACAGAGCTTCCTCTAAAATGTTTGGTTATTTTTTCAACGCAAATTATGCAACCAAAACTACATTAATCAAAGCATTAGCATTTGGCGGAAAAGAAAAAACCTATCAAGCTTGGTACGGATTGGAAGATCCGGAGAAACTTGAAAATGATAGAACTTACAATGTTTCTGGAATGTATACGGATGAATTTGGGAACACAAAATTTTATGATAATGAAACCGATAATTATTGGCAACATCATTTTCAATTGCATTGGTCTGAAAAATGGTCTGAAAAATGGATTTCAAACGTTGCTTTGCACTATACTTTAGGGAAAGGTTATTTTGAACAATACAAAGAAGACGAAACCCTATCCGATTATAATTTACCCGATTTTCAGGGAAATGCTGTGGCTGATTTAGTCAGAAAAAGATGGTTAGATAATGACTTTTTCGGCGCTACATTTTCTTTGAATTATAAAAACAACAATACGGATGTTTTGCTAGGTGGTGCTGCCAACAGGTATTTAGGCAAACATTTTGGAACAGTTGTTTGGACGCCGTTTTATGTTCCAGCGCCTAATCGATATTATAATGATTTCGGAAATAAAGACGATGTGAATTGCTATGCAAAAGTGTCCCAGTCCTTTGGAAAAATAAACCTATTTGCTGATTTGCAATACCGAATGGTTTTCTACAATGCAACTAGTGTAGCATTTATCGACGTTAATGATACCTTCCGATTTTTCAACCCGAAAATGGGCGCTAACTATCAACTGAATTCCAAAAATGCAATCTATGCTTATGCCGGAATTGCTAATAAAGAACCTAGACGCGATGATTATGAAAACGGAAGTGCAAAGCCTGAACGCTTATACGATTATGAATTGGGCTGGAAATACAATTCGAAAAACACAACTCTAAACACCAATATTTTTTACATGCAATACAAAGATCAATTGGTTTTAACGGGTGCATTAAATGATGTTGGCTCTCCTGTTTTTGAAAACAGTGGTCAAAGCTATCGTATTGGAATTGAAGTAGAATCAGTGATAAAAGTAATGGAAAAGCTAACTTTTCAGCCAAACATTACCTTGAGTCAGAATAAAAACGAGGAATTCTTTTTTAAGCGTGACGGTATTTTACAAAATCTTAAAAACACCACTATTGCATTTTCACCTGCTGTTGTTTTCGGAAATGCCACAACTTATTCACCACTAAAAAATATGAATCTGACTTTGTTAAATAAGTTTGTTGGAAAGCAATTTATGGGCAATATAGATTCTGAAAAATCTATTTTGAAAGCTTATAACGTACACGATTTGAATGTGACTTATTTATGGACGATTGATAAAGGAATCAAATCGATACTCTTTTCGGGATTGGTGAATAATATCTTTAACTTCAAATACGAGTCAAACGGCTATTTCTATACTTATGACGACGATTTTTCATCACCTGGAGTAACAACAACTATTGAAGGTGCTGGATTTTATCCGCAAGCTGGAATAAATTTTTTAGCTGGAGCCACTCTAAAGTTTTAAAACAAAAGTCCCTTCTTTTAAAAAAAGTGGGGACTACTTAATTGTTCAATATTACTAAATTCCCGCCGTTTATTTCAATGCGGTAAGGCTTCATGGTATACCGTTGTCCCGGACTCTGTCCAGAAAACAAACTGTAAGGTCTTTCACTAGTGTCACAATTGCATTTTGCTTCAATGCCGATAATTGTCATGGCAGATGTGCAAGAGTTGAATGCTTGATTTGGGCAAGCTAAATCAAAAGCATTATAACCACTTCCGGTGTTAAAAATCACAATTCCACGAGCACCTTGAGTATAATTTACAACAAAATTACTTGGGAATTGTAGGTTACTGTATTGCGGCAAATTCATATTAATAGTCAAATTGACCGGATAATTTGGAATGTTGGGATTGTTGTAATTAATGGTTCCAGCGTCGCAGCCATAAAGTATTGGAAAGAAAGCCAATAGAACTAAAATCCTCTTCATAGTAAATTTATTTGAAATACATAGCGAAACAAATTTAATTTAATTAACTTTGACAAGCGTTACAAAACGTAAACAAAATTGAAATAATATTAAAAAATAGTATCTTTGCAAAAAGAAATCCCGTCGCGATGGGATTTTTTCTATTTATAAATGAGCATAATATGAGTAACGTATCTTATTACACAGCAGAAGGATTAAAAAAATTAAGAGAGGAATTAGATCAACTTAAGAGCATAGAAAGACCAAAAGCTTCTCAAGCAATTGCAGAAGCAAGAGATAAAGGTGACTTATCTGAAAACGCAGAATACGACGCTGCAAAAGAAGCACAAGGAATGCTTGAGATGAGAATTGCCAAGTTGGAAGAAGTTCATTCTAATGCGCGATTAATTGACGAAACACATCTAGACGTTTCTAAAGTTTTAGTTTTATCTAATGTTAGAATTAAAAATCAAGCCAATGGCATGGAGTTGAAATATACTTTGGTCGCTGAAAGCGAAGCCGATTTAAAGACAGGGAAAATCTCAGTTACTTCTCCAATTGGAAAAGGGTTGTTGGGTAAATCTGTTGGACAAATTGCTGAAATTACAGTTCCGAACGGGAAATTAAATTTCGAAGTTTTAGAGATTTCACGAGATTAATTTTTGTCAGCGAGAGAGTGCATTCGAAATAATTTTAATTAAATTAATACAATGTCTAGTATTTTTACCAAAATAATAAACGGTGAAATTCCAAGTTATAAAATAGCTGAGGATGAAAATTTTATTGCAATTTTGGATGTAAATCCAAATGCCAAAGGCCACACGCTTTGCATTCCGAAACAAGAAATCAACAAAATTTTTGATATGGAGGAAGGGTTGTATTTAGGCTTAATGCAATTTTCAAGAAAAGTGGCTAAAGCTCTTGAGAAAACTGTTGAATGTAAAAGAATTGGTGTTGCTGTAGTAGGTCTTGAAGTGCCTCATGTTCATGTACACCTAATTCCGTTGCACGATATGGATGATATGCGCTTTCAAAGAAAAGTTTCTTTAACCAAAGAAGAATTTGAAGAATTAACCAAGGTTATTCAAAGTAATTTATAAAATAAAATCCTGAGCAATCAGGATTTTTTTATGCCTTTGTAAATGAAACTTGCATGGTCGTTCCTTTTCCAATTTCAGAATGTGCTACTTTTATTTTCCCTTTGTGGTATTCTTCTACGATTCGCTTGGTTAAAGACAAGCCCAAACCCCAACCTCTTTTTTTGGTCGTAAAACCCGGTTCAAAAATACTCTTGAATTGATTTTTCGGAATTCCATTTCCTGTGTCGGAAACTAAGATTTTGACAAGGTTTGCTTCGTTTATAATTACAACAGATAATTTCCCTCTCCCTTTCATGGCGTCGATGGCATTTTTGACTAAATTTTCAACAGTCCAACTGTGCAACGCCGGATTCAAAGAAACCATAATAGGTTTTTTAGGTGCTTGAAACGAAAATTCGACTTGTTTAGAGAATCTCGATTTTAAATAGTCAAATGAATCTTCTGTTTCTTTTATGATATTCATAGGTTCTAAAATAGGTTCAGAACCAATTTTAGAAAATCGATCGGTTATGGTTTGCAATCGGTTGATGTCCTTTTCAATTTCAGCTATGGTTGTTTCGTCTACATTATCTGCTTTCATAATTTCGAGCCAACCAATTAATGACGATAAAGGTGTTCCTATTTGATGCGCTGTTTCTTTCGCCATTCCGGCCCAAAGTTTGTTTTGGGTAGCCATTTTAGTACTGCGATAAAAATTATAGACCACCGCTCCAAAAAGAAAAATAATCAGCAGCAATGCAATAGGATAATATTTTAGTTTATTGAGTAAAGAAGAATCACCATAGTACAAATTATGGGATCGCCCTTCGGAAATTTCCATAATTATAGGATCATTTTGATTTTTTAATTTTTGCAAAAAGTCGGCTAACTTTGCCTTATCTTTAAGAATATCACTATCAATGTTATTCGTTTTGATTATCGAATCATTTTCAGTTAGTATAATTGGAATTGTAGCTTCCTGAATTATTTGAAACGGAAGTTCTACATCCACATCGGCATTGGGATCGGCACTGTTAATCTTTTTTTGTGCTAAGGCCCAATTCTGCATCTTAACACGTTCTTCATTTTTAAAAATCTGAAAAAAAGAATAGGTATTCCACAAAATCATAATCACTATGACAAACGAAGCCAAAATGATAATCCAACGGGTAAGGTTTCTTTTCTCAGAAAACTGCATGAATACTAATTTGGTTTAAAAGTAGTAAAAAAAAATAGTACTCCGTTTTTTTGACGATTTCGATTGTTTAGTTAAAACATAAAAAATTACATTTGTAAAAACATATACATTATGGTCAGTTTCGAACCGCACACACTTTCACCAGCACAACTACAAGGGTATTTGCAAAGTGCAGTAGCACCAAGACCAATTGCCTTTGCTAGTACAATGGACAAAAATGGCAAACCCAATTTATCTCCATTCAGTTTCTTTAATGTGTTTAGTTCAAATCCGCCAATTTTAGTGTTTTCACCAGCAAGACGCGTTAGGAACAACACCACGAAGCATACTCTCGAAAACTGTAAGGCCACAAAAGAAGTGGTCATTAATGTAGTAAATTATGATATGGTGCAACAAGCCTCATTATCCAGTACAGAATATCCAGAGGGTGTGAATGAATTTCTGAAATCGGGTTTAACAATGTTGCCCTCAGATAAGGTAAAACCATATCGCGTGGCCGAAAGTCCGGTGCAGTTTGAATGCAAAGTCAACGAAATAATCGCTCTGGGAAATGAAGGTGGAGCCGGAAATTTAATCATTTGTGAAGTAATTAAAATTCACATTCATGAAAATGTTTTGGATGACAACGGAATGATTGACCAAACGAAAATAGATTTAGTTGCACGTCTTGGCGGCAATTGGTATTCGCGTTCCAATCAAAGCTTGTTTGAAGTTGAAAAACCTTTAACAACTTTGGGAATCGGAGTTGACGCTATTCCTGATTTTGTTAAAGAAAGTGCTGTTTTTGATGGGAATGATTTGGGAAAATTAGGGAATGTAGAAGCATTGCCTACGCAAGAAGAAATTACTATATTTGTACGACAAAATTTTGCTGTAAAAGGTGTTTTGAGTTCGGATGATGCAATTAAAATCCACCTAAAAGCAAAAGAATATTTGAATAATAATGACGCACTTTCTGCATGGAACGTGCTTTTAGCAAAACAATAATTATGGAAGTTACCGGAAAAATTAAAGTAGTTAATCCTGAGCAGCAAGTAAGCGCCAGTTTTAAAAAAAGAGAATTAGTTGTGGCTACAGAAGAGCAGTATCCGCAATTTATCACCATTAACTTTGTGCAAGACAAATGTGATTTATTGAACAACTATAATGTGGGAGATGCCGTAAAAGTTTCTATCAATTTAAGAGGTAGAGAATGGGTAAATCCACAAGGTGAAACCAAATATTTCAACGACATTCAAGGTTGGAGAATTGAGAAAATGCAAACTGAAGCAACCGCTGCAACAGGAATGGCTCCAATGCCACCAGCAGAAGCTTTTGCTCCAGCAACCAACTTCAACGAAGAAGAGCACGACGATTTGCCTTTCTAGAAATAGAGCAAATAAAAAAATAAAGGCCATTCTAACAGTTTAATTATAAATGTGAGAATGGTTTTTTATTTAATTTTTTTAAATTTCATTGCTCTTGCTTCTTTTTTCTATTATCATTTAGTAATGTATTTTATATCCAAAGATTTATTTTTTCCGCCGGTAGATGAAGCTTCCTATGAAGGAATTCTTGCCATTGGCGGGGATTTGTCTGTTGATAGATTACTGTTGGCTTACCGCAACGGAATTTTTCCGTGGTTTAATGAAGACGAACCTATCTTGTGGTGGGCGCCGCCAGAAAGAATGGTGGTCGTACCGTCTGTTTATAAAGTTTCCAAAAGCATCCGAAATCTATTGAACCAAAATAAATTCAAAGTTACCTTTAATCAAAACTTCAAAGAGGTAATTGCTGGTTGTAAGCAAATAGAGCGTGCTGGTCAAGACGGAACTTGGATTTCAAATGACATCATTGCATCGTACACCCAACTCCACGAAATGGGAATTGCCAAGTCAGTTGAAGTCTGGCAAAATGACGAATTAGTCGGCGGATTGTATGGTGTTGATTTAGGACAGATTTTTTGTGGTGAAAGCATGTTCTCCAAAGTGCCAAATGCTAGCAAAATTGCGTTCGTAACTTTAATAAAGCATCTAAAAGAGAACCATTACATACTACTCGATTGTCAAGTACACAATGACCATTTGGAGAAACTAGGCGCATTCGAAGTATCGCGAGAAACGTTTATGAAAGTTTTGAAATCTGCCTTCTGATTTTTTGAAATCTGCCTCTATTACCTCTTCCAGCAATCTGCTACATGATCATTAACCATTCCGGTTGCTTGCATGTGCGCGTAAACAACGGTCGAACCTACAAATTTAAAGCCCCGTTTTTTCAAATCTTTACTAATTTTATCTGAAAGTAAAGAAGTAGCCGGAACATCTTTCAAAGTTTTAGGAAAGTTATCTATAGGTTTTTCCTCAGTAAATCCCCAAATGTATTTTGAAAAACTTCCAAACTCTTGTTGTACTTTCATAAAAGCAATAGCATTAGTAATAGTAGCTTTTATTTTTAATTTATTTCTAATTATTCCGGCATCTTTCAATAATTTTTCTACTTCGTATTCATCAAAAACAGCTATAATTTGATAATCAAAGTTGGCAAAAGCATTTCTGAAATTTTCACGTTTCTTTAAAATCATATGCCAACTCAAACCCGCTTGAAACGTTTCCAAAACTAAAAATTCAAATAGTTTGTCATCATCATAAATGGGATTTCCCCACTCATTATCGTGATAATCTCTATATAAATCGTCTTTTTCACACCAAGTGCATCGAATTTTATTTTCCATCTTTTACAATGTATTTATCTATTAAATTATGCCCTAAATAAATCATTGGCGTCATCAAAACCGCAATAGCCAGTTTAACAGAATACCCTGTCATTGCCGAAAGGAAGAAGGTTTTGGTATCCATAATTCCTGGAATCCAAAAGGCGATTCCGAGTACAATAAAACTATCAAATAACTGGGAAATAACAGTAGAACCAGTACTTCGCAACCAAATCTTTTTATCACCTGTTTTTCTTTTAAAAAAATGAAAAATACTCACATCGATTAACTGTGAAACTAAGAATGCCGTAATACTTCCCACAATAATCAATTGGCTTTGCCCAAAAACAGCATTAAATTGCGTAGTCGAAACTGTGCTAATATCCGAAGAAGGAATCTTCATTGCAAAAAACAAAATAAGGAACGTATAAGCAATTAAACAGGCCGTGATTATTGATAGTTTTCGGACCCCTTTTTCACCAAAATACTCGTTGATTAAATCGGTCGTTACAAAAACTATTGGCCAAGGTAGTATGCCAATGCTCATCACGGCTGGACCCACATCAATAAGTTTCCCACCTATAAGTTCAGCAACCACTGCGTTGGTTATAAATATTCCGGCAAGAACAACATAAACGATGTCTTTTCTCGATTGAAACATAGCTTTCTTTTTCTCAAATTTATTGAATTATTTGCAATGATTTTCAATTGGTTTTCGTTACACCAATTTTCACTACTTTTGATTCATCAAATAAATAAACTAATGAAAAAAATATTTTTAACCTTGATTATGATTGTTCCTATCCTTACTGTAAACGCACAAAAAAAGAATGACAATCCCTTTTTAAAAGATTGGAGCGGACCTTATGGCGGAGTTCCTGCATTTACAGAATATAAATTGAAAGATCTAAAACCTGCCATTGAAATTGCCATTCAGGAAAAACTGGATGAAGTAAATGCTATTGCTACTAATCCACAACCTGCCACTTTTGACAATACAATTGTAGCTTTAGAAAAAGTTGGCAAAAAATTAAATCAAGTTTATGCTATTTTCGGTATTTATAGCTCGAATATGAACAGTCCTGAATTTGAACCTATAGAAACTGAAATGACTCCAAAATTTTCAGAATTCAACAACAAATATTACCAAAATGCTAAATTGTTTGAACGGATTTCAAAAGTTTATAATTCGCCTGAAAAAGAAAAATTGACAGGGGAACAACAACGTTTGGTTTGGTTGTATCATTCAAATTTTGTTCGTGAAGGCGCCAATGCTGATGCCAATAGCAAAACTCGAATTGCAAAAATTAATGAAGAGTTAGCTGGTTTATTTACCAAGTTTAGTCAAAATCAATTAGCTGATGAAAGTAATTATTATTTAGAGTTAAAAACTGAAGCTGATTTTGATGGTTTGCCAACCGAATTAAAAAATGCCGCCATTGCAGATGCCAAAGAAAGAAAACTTAAAGTTATGGGATGCATTGCCAATACGCGTTCCTCTATCGAACCTTTTTTGACATTTTCAAATCGCCGTGATTTAAGAGAAAAGGCATTCAAAATTTTCACTATGCGCGGAGATAATGACAATGCCAATAACAATAATGCAACATTAGTTCAAATCTTAAAACTTCGTGCTGAAAAAGCTGAATTGCTAGGATTCAATACCTTTGCCGACTGGAGCTTATCGAATACAATGGCGCAAAAGCCACAGAAAACTTTAGATTTAATGATGTCTGTTTGGACACCAGCTGTTGAAAAAGTTCATGCGGATGTTGCCGAAATGCAAAAAATGGTTGCTGCCGAAGGTGGAAAATTCAAAATTGCTGCTTGGGATTATCGGTACTATTCTGAAAAAGTTAGAAAAGCCAAATATGATTTGGATCAAAATGATTTAAAACCTTATTTGCAGTTAGAAAAATTGCGCGAAGGAATGTTTTGGGTCGCCGGTGAAATTTTTCATTTAGGATTCAAACAAGTCTTTAATGTTCCTGTTTTTCATCCGGATGTTAGGGTTTGGGAAGTTTTTAACACAGAAACCAATAAAGTAGTTGGTGTTTGGTACTTTGACCCTTACGCTCGAAAAGGCAAACGCTCCGGAGCATGGATGAATGCTACTAGAGAGCAAAGCAGAGTAAATGGAGATGTGATTACGATTGTATCAAACAATTGTAATTTTATCAAAGGAAATGATGGAGAACCAATCTTAATTTCATGGGAAGATGCTAGCACTTTATTTCATGAATTTGGGCATGCATTACATGGTTTAAATTCTAATGTTACTTATCCTAGTTTATCTGGAACCAATACTCCGAGAGATTATGTTGAATTTCCATCGCAAGTAATGGAGCGTTGGTTGGCAACACCTCAAGTATTAAATCAATTTGCTTTGCATTATAAAACTGGTGCGCCAATGCCAATAGCTTTAGTAGAAAGAAATGAAAGAGCGGCTACATTTAATGAAGCGTTTTCAACTGTTGAAACTATTGCAAGTGCCTTAGTTGATATGAAATTACACTTGTTAAAAAATCCAGATATCAATCCGAAAAAATTTGAAAAAGAAACTTTAGACAGTTTGAACATGCCCGAAGAAATCGTGATGCGTCACCGTATTCCACAATTTGGTCATATTTTTTCTGACGATGCGTATGCATCAGGGTATTATGGTTATTTGTGGGCCGATGCTATTAGTGCTGATGCCACAGAAGCTTTTACCGAAACCAAAAGCGGTTTATATAATAAAGAAGTTGCCAAAAAACTATATGATAACGTGTTCAGTATCGGAAATACTGTTGATCCGGCTATTGCTTATAAAAAATTCAGAGGTAGAGATGTTACAACGGATGCTTTGATGCGAGCGAGAGGTTTTGCAGCAAAAAAATAAAAGCACAATTAAATCATTTATAAACCTGTCAAGTCTTTTAGATTGGGCAGGTTTTTTAATTTTTACAATCCCATCATCTACATTCAACTAAAGTTTCAGTTTACCTTTGTACCTTTGTGTCGTTAATTCATTTGTATGAAATTATTATTTTCAGCGTTGTTATTTGTCGTATGTTTTACATCTTGTCAGGAAGATCCAAAAGTTCGCATCCAGAAACAAGAAAAAGAAGCGAAAAAAAAAGAAGTTATTTTTAATCGAATCAATAGTGGCTGGAATTTTAACTGGCAACCGTCTAATGAAACCGCACGTAATTTAACAGCAACTTGGGCCGAATGGCGTGTGTTTTTGAACGAAATGAAACAAAAACCAAAAAGTAGTATTGGAGCGTTTCAACAAAAAGCTAAAACGCTTTCTAAAAGAGCACTTGACCTTAACAACAACATCCCAATACAATTTAATATCCCAGAAATAAAAAGTAGAATTGCCGTAATAACCACCAAGGTCAACGCCATAAATTTATACATTCATTTGAACCAAATTCCAGACACCAAAATTGTACAATTAGTTCAAGAAATCAACACAGAACTTGCTTCGTTGAATACTCAAATAGACGAAATCAAACGTAAAAGTGAAATTAAAATAGAAGACGGCGAAGCCGACATGATTAAAATGTTAGACACGACAAGAGCCATTCCGAGTAATCCAAATCCAAAAAACATTAAATAAGTTTTGAGTATAGCTTCCTTATACAACAGTTATCTTCACTCGTCTAAAGTCAAACAAATAGCTGACTCTCTTGAAAATCCTTTAACCAAAATTCAGTTAAAAGGACTTTTAGGCTCGTCGTTCTCATTCGTATTTCAAGCTATTTTTAAAAAAACAGAGATCCCTTTTCTTTTAATCTTTAACGAAAAAGAAGAGGCCGCTTATTATTTAAATGATTTGGAACAAATGATTGGTGCCAATGATGTACTGTTTTATCCAAGTTCCTATCGAAGACCCTATCAAATTGAGGAAACCGATAATGCGAATGTTTTATTGCGTTCTGAAGTCTTGAACCGAATCAATTCTCGTAAAAAACCAGCCGTAATTGTTACCTATCCCGAAGCGCTTTTTGAAAAAGTAGTAACCCGAAAAGAACTCGAAAAAAACACATTAAAAGTTTCAGTTGGCGATAATGTATCTATTGACTTCATTAACGAAGTCTTATTTGAATACGAATTCAAACGCGTTGATTTTATTACGGAACCTGGCGAGTTTTCTGTTCGTGGGGGCATTTTAGATGTCTTTTCGTTTTCTAATGACAATCCGTATCGAATTGAGTTTTTTGGCAACGAAGTAGAGAGCATTCGAACCTTTGATGTAGCTACCCAACTTTCAGTTGAAAAGCAAAATAAGATTACGATTATTCCAAATTTAGAGAACAAATTCATTCAAGAAAATCGCGAACCTTTTTTGGATTATATCAGTGCCCAAACGATTATCTGTATTGAAAACACTGATTTTTTAACGGCTCAATTGGATAAACTTTTCGCTAAAGCGATAGAAACTTTCGACAAACTTTCCAAAGATGTCAAACACGCTGCGCCCGAACATTTATTTCTAAATCAAGAAGGGTTTTTGCGTAAAGCGCTGGATTTTTCTATCATCGAATTATCGAATAAACCAGTATTCAAAACGACTAAATCTTTTGAATTCCACATACAACCGCAGCCCTCTTTTAACAAACAATTTGATTTGCTGCTGAACAACTTGAGTGACAATCATTTTAATGGATATACCAATTATTTGTTTTGTAGCAATGAAGCGCAGGCGAATCGTTTTCATGATATTTTCGAATCTTTAGACGAAGAAAATCACGAGAATATCAGAAAACAATACCACACTATAGTCTCTTCTTTGTACCAAGGATTCATTGACGAAGAAAACCAAATTGCCTGCTACACTGATCATCAAATTTTTGAGCGTTACCATAAATTTAGCATCAAAAATGGGTATTCAAAAAAGCAAACACTGACGCTTAAAGAATTGAATTCACTATCTGTTGGAGATTATGTAACCCATATTGATCACGGAATTGGAAAGTTTGGTGGCTTGCAAAAAATTCAAGTAGAAGGCAAAACGCAGGAAGCTATAAAATTAGCTTACGCTGATAACGACATTGTGTATGTTAGCATTCATTCGCTTCACAAAATCTCAAAATACACCGGAAAAGACGGAACACCACCAAAAATATACAAACTCGGTTCCAATGCCTGGAAAACCTTAAAACAAAAAACCAAAGCTCGTGTCAAACACATTGCGTTCAACTTAATTCAGTTGTACGCAAAACGCCGTTTGGAAAAAGGTTTTGCCTGCGCGCCGGATAGTTATTTACAAAAAGAACTCGAAAGTTCTTTTATTTATGAAGATACTCCAGACCAAATTACGGCCACGCAAGACGTGAAAGCCGATATGGAAAAAGACCGTCCGATGGATCGATTGGTTTGTGGCGATGTAGGTTTTGGGAAAACAGAAGTTGCTATTCGTGCCGCTTTCAAAGCAGTTGACAATAGCAAACAAGTTGCGATTTTGGTTCCGACTACAATTTTAGCTTACCAACATTACCGAACCTTTACCGAAAGATTAAAAGACATGCCCGTTACTATTGGCTACCTCAACCGGTTTAGAACAGCCAAACAAAAAGCACAAACGATAGAAGATTTAGCTTCTGGAAAATTAGATATTCTTATTGGAACGCACCAATTAGTGAGCAAAAATGTACAGTTCAAAGATTTAGGTTTATTGATTGTAGATGAAGAACAAAAATTTGGTGTAAACGTAAAAGACAAATTAAAAACCATTGCGGCAAATGTTGATACGTTGACTTTAACCGCAACCCCAATTCCGAGAACATTACAGTTTTCATTGATGGCTGCTCGGGATTTATCCGTAATCACAACAGCGCCGCCCAACCGTTATCCAATCGAATCTCAGGTTGTTGGGTTTAGTGAAGAATTAATTCGAGATGCGATTTCATATGAAATTCAAAGAAACGGACAAGTATTTTTTATTAATAATCGAATTGAAAACATCAAAGAAATTGCTGGTATGATTCAACGATTGGTTCCCGATGCGCGTGTTGGTATTGGTCACGGCCAAATGGAAGGCAACAAATTGGAAGAATTGATGCTTGGTTTTATGAACGGAGAATTTGATGTTCTAGTAGCCACAACCATTATAGAAAGTGGTTTGGATGTGCCTAATGCCAATACGATTTTCATTAATAATGCGAATAATTTTGGTTTATCTGATTTGCATCAAATGCGCGGTCGCGTTGGTCGAAGCAACAAAAAAGCTTTCTGTTATTTCATTTGTCCACCCTATTCTGTTATGACGGATGATGCTCGGAAACGTATTCAGGCGTTAGAACAATTCAGTGAACTCGGCAGTGGATTTAATATTGCAATGAAGGATTTGGAGATTCGTGGTGCGGGCGATTTATTGGGCGGCGAACAAAGTGGTTTCATTAACGAAATTGGATTTGACACCTATCAAAAAATCATGAACGAAGCCATTGAAGAGTTGAAAGAAAACGAATTCAAAGCATTATATCAGGAAGAAAACGATAACGAAAATAAAGAATACGTAAAAGAATTACAGATTGACACCGACTTTGAATTACTATTTCCTGACGAATATATCAATAATATTACGGAACGTTTGAATTTGTATAATGAACTCGGAACAATCAAAAATGAAGCGGATTTATTGAAATATGAAGAAAAGCTGATTGACCGTTTTGGTCCGTTGCCAAAAGAAGCAAAAGCGTTACTGAATAGCATCCGGATTAAATGGATTGCAACACAGATGGGAATCGAAAAAATCATCATGAAACAGGGCAAACTGATTGGGTATTTCGTTGGCGACCAACAATCGAATTATTACGGTTCAAAGCAATTTAGACATATGCTGCAATTTGTTCAGCAAAATGGAAACATCTGCAAAATGAAGGAGAAAGAAACTAAAAACGGACTCCGATTGCTCTTGACTTTCGAGAATGTAAAATCCATAAACAAGGCCTTAGAATTTATGGAAATGATGAAACCATAACAAAAAAACCCAGATTTCTCTGGGCTTTTCTATACTCTTTTATAATTAAAACTACATTCTTAAAATCTTGAAATTAGCTTCCCTATCATTTATTTTCAATTTGAAAAAATAGGTTCCTTTAGCAAACTGTGAAATGTCTACACTGGTATTCAGTTCATTTAATTTCTGGTTATACAATAATTGCCCTTGCACATTGTAAACAGCAACTTCGGTTATGACATCTTTAGAAGTAATAGTTACAGTTCCAGTTGTTGGATTAGGGTAATAACTATAGTCTAAGAAATTTTCGTTTTCATTCCCCAATGTTCCTGTACATGTTATTGTAGCATTCCATCCCGAAGCAACCGAACCTTGATCTGAAGAAAATTTAAAAGTAAGTGAACCATCAGGAGCTGTTGAATTAAAAGGGTTAGGAAGCGACGATCCCGTTAATCCTCCTAATGTTAGATCTTGAGAAAATTCATTTGGTCCATTATAAATATATAAGTAATCAAAATTATTTTCTAAACTAAAACTTGAGAATGTTACTCTCAATTTTAATCCAGAGTTAAAGGGAGTCATTGTTCTTACCCAAGACTCCATATTGGTATAATTTGAAGCGCCTCCAGTATCTGTAAAGGGAACACTTGCACATACATTAGTAGTGGTGGTAGCAAATATTTGTACCCTTGCGGATGGCTCTACATCAGCACAAAATGGTCTAACTCTTATTTTGTAATAGGTGTTTGGATTTAATCCACTTGCTGTATAGGAGTTTGTTGTAACTGTATTCCAAACAATACTTGATGACGCAAACGGCGTTACTGCAACTTGCCACGAAGTTGCTGATCCTATCTCATCCCATGTGATTTGAACTGAATCGTTAGTAATACTAGAAGTTGCAATTTCTACTACTGTATTAGGGCAGCTTCCAGAACAATCTGCGCTTAAACACACACTGCTATTAACATCATCTAAAATGGCTTGTGTTGGTTGTGGTCCAAAACCATTACTTAAACTAATTCCAACTCCATTAATTAAATGACAATAGCTCATTATAGTTCCTTTTTCTATAGCAACCGGAATTGGTCCTTGTGGACAACTACCCTCCATAAATCCGGCTTGCGTACCACAACCGTCAATTGAGGTATTGTTGCCATTCCACACACAAGCATGTGTATGTCTTGAACCTAAAAGATGTCCAAATTCGTGTGTAATTACCTGA
The DNA here is from genome assembly GCA_038202695.1 of Flavobacteriales bacterium. GTDB lineage: Bacteria > Bacteroidota > Bacteroidia > Flavobacteriales > Flavobacteriaceae > Flavobacterium. The sequence goes on along the minus strand of JBBRET010000006.1, from coordinate 81,317 downwards.
ACAGTCCATGAATAAACAGGCACTGTACTAAAACTAAAATTAACATCGGAATAACTGTAGTTTAATGTACTGCACAATCCGTCTATAGTCACAGCCACACCACCAAGTCCACCCGCATCTATACCTACCAACTGACCCAAATCGCCGTCAAAAACAGGTCTAAATCGATTAAAAGCATTCAAATACGGTCCAGAAGTTGTGCCAGCTCCATCATAAGGGTCTTGTTCTGTCCAAATAAACATCGATTTTAAAGAAACAGTGATATCATCATTGGTAAACAATGTTTGTACGTTATTAAAAACAGAAGTCATCCAATTGGTGGTAGTGGTTACGTTACTGCCGTTTTGAACATAGATGTCATTATCTACCTCAAAATAAAAAGAAACACATCTTTCACTGTTTACATTTCTATTCGCGTTGCCTTTGTTTCTTACCGGAATATCTTCATCTTTCACATGACAATCAAAGTCGTTTAATATTTTCATTTTAGCATCAGAGTACACAATATAATCTGTTTGATTGTTTACTTTAATCAACTTGCCGACAACAACATTTCCTAACGCAGCATCAGAAAAAATCCCGTTACATTCTCCATTAAAGAAATTGAAAGCAGCGACAGATTTGACTTCTCCTTTGATAATTCCGCGGTAATAAACTCCTTTTTGATAAGTTGTGTTTTTCGCTTTATCTGTATCTACATGAAATCCTTCAGCAAAAGGATTTACTTTGTATAAAAGCAAATTGATGTTTTGGTTTTGATACGGAATTTGAAGTTCAATCGTCTCATATTGATTGGCTACAATCTCATTAACTGTTATCAAATTTAAAGTGGCCAATGTTGCACCCTCAACAACTTTATTTACTTCACTGCTTGTCTGGTTTAGCTCTGAAGTCAATATTGACAAGGGTTTGAAAACTGATTGCAACTTTTGCAATTCGAGTATTTTTTGACCTACTTTGTTTTGTGCGAACAAACTGGTCATGCAACATAATGCAATAAGTAGTAAGTATTTTTTCATAGTAATTAATAATTTATTTGTGTAAAGTTATTGAAATTCAACATATAACTAAATTTTATGCGATTTTTTAAGATTTGTTTAATTAAAAATAATAAAAAGCATCTTCTAAATGCTCGATTTTATAAGTTTTGTCTTCTTTATTAATAGCAATGATATCAAAGCGGACTTCAACATCTAAATCATTAGAAATCACATACTCGTTTACGGCTTTGACCAACAACTGAATTTTTTTTGGTTTAACAAAATCTTGAGGCAATCCAAACTCAATACTAGTTCGGGTTTTAACTTCTACAATGGCCAAAATATTCTCTTTTTGAGCAATAATATCGATTTCCGCTTTTTGAAAAATCCAATTAGTGTCTAGAATATGATAGCCATTTTTTTGAAGAAATGCCACGGCTAGTTCTTCTCCAAATTTGCCTAGTTCATTATGTTCTGCCATAAGATTTAGGATATTAGATTGATGAATTAAGATTGCAGAAGTCATTTCTGAAATCAAAAATCGTTACTCTTCATTAATCATTCAAAAGTCACTTTACTTTGTTCAGCATTTACTTCAATACTAACTTGTCTTCCAAAAATTAGAGCCCGATTATCTCTAATATGTCCTGCTGGAAAATTATAAATAATTGGAATATCCAATCCTTTAACAGTATCTTCGATTATTTCCAAAGCATTTCTACCCCATGGAATTTCGTTGTCTTTCATCTCCGTCATTGCGCCCACAATTATGCCTTTTAAACTTGATAAACATCCATTGCGTTTCATGTTCATCATCATTCGGTCAAAGTGGTATAAGTATTCGTCTAGGTCTTCGATAAACAATATTTTATCGCTACAATCAATCGCAGATTCCGAACCCAATAAGCTGTACAATATAGAAAGATTTCCGCCAACTAATTCCCCTTTAGATTTGCCATTATGATTTAGGGCGTCACACGCTAAAGTATACTGTAATTTATCGCCAAATAAAGCGGCGCACAACGAATTCTTGGCTTCGTCTGTAGCTCTAGCAATAGAAACAGGCATCGTTCCGTGAATAGATTCAATACCCATTCGGTTTAAATGACTGTGTAAAACCGTGACATCACTAAAACCAATAATCCATTTTGGATTTTGTTTGAATTGTGTGAAATCTAATTTGTCAATGATTTTTACAGTTCCATATCCGCCGCGTACGCACCAAATGGCTTTGATGTTTGGGTTGTCCATTTGCTCCTGAAAATCGGCTGCACGTTGATCATCTGTTCCCGCTAACTGATAATAATCTAACCCTATTGTTTTTCCGAGTTTGACCTTTAACCCCCATCCTTCAAGCAAATCAAGGGTTGGTTTTAAATTATCATCGATGTTCTTTCGTGCAGTAGAAACAATGGCTATCGTGTCGCCTTTTTGTAAATAAGCTGGTGTAATCATCTTTTTTTGTGAATGAGAAGAAATTGTGAATAAAAATAAGAAAAGAATAACAGTTCGCATTAATCCGTTTTAATTAGAAAATAGTCTATTTCAAAAGTAATCAAATCACCAAGTTAATTAGTGAATTAGTGGCCTAAAAATACTTATTTTTGCAGTCATTCTATAACACATTACGTTACCAATAAAATTTATAATGTTAGAAAACCCAAAAAGATATACCATTACGGCTGCGTTGCCTTATACCAATGGTCCCATTCATATAGGTCATTTGGCCGGAGTTTATGTGCCCTCTGATATTTATGCCCGATATTTAAGATTACAAGAAAAAGACGTTGTGTTTATTTGCGGAAGCGATGAACATGGTGTGGCCATTTCGATGAAAGCCAAAAAAGAAGGCATCACACCACAACAAGTTATTGATAAATACGACGGAATTATTCGCAAGTCTTTTATCGATTTTGGGATTTCATTTGATAATTATTCGAGAACATCTTCAAAGATTCACCACGATACCGCTCAAGAATTCTTCAGAAAATTATACGACAACAATGACTTTATTGAAGAAGTTACTGAGCAGTTGTATGATGCGAAAGCTGATCAGTTTCTAGCCGATAGATTTGTAACGGGAACTTGTCCGAAGTGTGACAATCCAGAAGCTTATGGCGATCAATGTGAACGTTGTGGCTCGACTTTGAACGCGACTGATTTAATAAATCCAAAATCAACCATAACGGGAGAAACGCCAATATTAAAAGCAACTAAGCATTGGTTTTTACCGTTAGATAACTATCAAGACTTTTTACAAAAATGGATCTTGGTGGATCATGCAAAAGACTGGAAAGTTAATGTGCTTGGCCAAGTAAAATCATGGTTGGACGACGGTTTAAAACCACGTGCAGTAACGCGTGATTTAGATTGGGGAATTGATGTACCTGTGGAAGGTGCTGAAGGAAAAAAATTATATGTTTGGTTCGATGCGCCCATTGGATACATTTCATCTACTAAAGAATGGGCCGCAAGAGAAGGAAAAAATTGGGAAGATTATTGGAAATCAGCAGACACGAAACTAGTTCACTTCATTGGAAAGGACAATATCGTTTTTCACTGTATTATTTTTCCAGCAATGTTGAAAGCTGAAGGAAGTTATATTTTACCAGATAATGTTCCGGCAAATGAATTTCTTAATTTGGAGGGAAACAAATTGTCTACTTCTAAAAACTGGGCGGTTTGGTTGCACGAATATTTGCAGGATTTTCCAGACAAACAAGATGTCTTGCGGTATGCTTTGACAGCAAATGCACCTGAGACCAAAGATAACGACTTTACTTGGAAAGATTTTCAAGCAAGAAATAACAACGAACTGGCTGCAATTTTTGGCAATTTCATCAATCGCGTCGTTGTGCTGACAAACAAATATTATGGCGGAATTGTTCCAACTCCAAATGATTATTCGGATGTTGATTTGCAAACGTTAGCCGAATTGAAAGCATATCCTGCTGTGATTTCTAGTTCAATTGAAAGATATAGATTCCGAGAAGCCCAAGGCGAATTAATGAATGTGGCTCGTTTGGGAAATAAGTATTTAGCCGACGAAGAACCTTGGAAAATGATCAAAACCAATCCAGAACGAGTGCAAACGCAAATGTATATTGCACTTCAAATTGCTATTGCATTAAAAATTTTGTGTGAACCCTTTTTGCCTTTTACTGCTTGTAAATTATCTGGAATATTAAAAACAGATTTGAATTTAAAATGGAAATCCGTTTCAGAAACATCAGACTTAATACCTGCAGGACACCAAATAGGAGAAGCAGAGATTTTATTTGCACAAATTGAAGATTCAGAAATCCAAAAGCAAATAGAAAAACTAGCAGCCACCAAAACAGCAAATGCAATGGAAAATAAAATAACAGAACCTCAAAAGGCTACCACTACATTTGACGATTTTGCCAAATTAGACATTCGAGTTGGAACCATTCTTGAAGCCGAAAAAATGCCAAAAGCCAACAAACTTTTAGTCTTAAAAGTAGATACCGGTTTAGATGTAAGAACTATAGTTTCTGGAATTGCTGAACATTTTACACCTGAGGAAGTCATCGGGAAACGGGTTACTGTTTTAATCAATTTGGCTCCAAGAGCTTTACGCGGAGTTGAAAGCGAAGGCATGATTTTAATGACTAATGATGCCGCAGGAAAATTGGTTTTCGTAAACCCAGATACTGATGGTGTTGATAATGGATCTTTGATAAGTTAAAAAATATGAATCTAAAAGTAATCGCTTTTGATGCTGACGACACTTTGTTTGTCAATGAACCTTATTTTCAAGAAACAGAACAAAAATTCTGTGCCTTGATGAGTGATTATTTATCACACCAAGGATTGTCTCAGGAATTGTTTAAAACCGAAATTGGCAATTTAGATTTATATGGTTATGGCATTAAAGCCTATATCCTTTCTATGATTGAAGCGGCAATGAAAATCTCTAACAACACTATTTCATTAGAAATTATCGAAAAAATTATTGACTACGGGAAAGAATTGCTGCAAAGACCAATCGAATTATTAGATGGTGTTGAGGAAACTTTGAAAGCGCTTCACGGAAATTATAAATTAGTAGTGGCGACCAAAGGCGATTTGAAAGACCAAAGACGCAAATTGCACGATTCGGGCTTAGGGGCTTATTTTCACCATATTGAAGTCATGTCAGACAAGCAAGAAAAAGATTATTCTGACTTGTTACATCGTCTCGAAATAAAACCAGAAGAATTTTTTATGATTGGAAATTCCTTAAAGTCGGATGTTTTACCTGTTTTAGCCATCGGTAGTTATGCCGTTCATATACCGTTTCACACCACTTGGGAACACGAAAAAATAAGTCATAAAGTGGAACATCCTAATTTTAGAACCTTAGAAAAAATATCAGACATTTTACCAATTTTAATCAAGTAGTCTGTTCTTAACTTGAAGTTTTTCGTGATTTAATTAACGATTGAAAATGTTTCCAATTGCATTTCATCCCATATATAAACATCCGTTACCCGAAGGACATCGATTTCCAATGTTGAAATACGACTTGTTACCGCAACAACTTTTGCACGAAGGAACAGCCAGTCAAAGTAATTTTTTTGAACCTGAAATTTGCGATTTAAAACATGTTTTAGCTGTGCATACCCCAGACTATGTTCATCAGTTAAAGAACCTAACGCTAGATGTTAAAGCTGCTCGCAAAATTGGATTTCCTTTATCTCATCAGTTAATTGAACGCGAACTTCGAATTGCCGAAGGAACAATTTTAGGATGTAAAAAAGCCCTCGAGACAGGTGTTGCTTTTAATATAGCTGGCGGAACGCATCATGCATTTACAGATCGTGGCGAAGCTTTTTGCCTACTCAACGACCAAGCCATTGGTGCTCAGTATTTATTAAATTATAAACTTGCAACCAAGATTTTAATCATAGATTTAGATGTGCATCAAGGAAACGGAACCGCAGAAATTTTCGCAAACAATGATCAGGTTTTTACTTTCTCGATGCATGGAAAAACGAATTATCCGTTTAAAAAAGAAGCCTCTGATTTAGACATTGCGTTACCGGATTTCACAACCGATGATTTGTTTTTAGCAACACTACAAGAAGTTTTACCACAATTAATTGAACAACAAAAACCTGATTTTCTATTTTACTTAGCAGGAGTTGATATTCTAGCTTCTGATAAATTGGGCAAATTATCTTGTACCATATTGGGTTGCAAAAAACGTGATGAATTTGTATTTTCACTCAGCAAAAAATATCAAATTCCAATTCAGGTAAGTATGGGTGGCGGTTATTCACCCGAAATAAAAACGATTATTGAAGCACATGCTAATACCTTCAGATCAGCAAGTGCTATTTATTATTAAATTAAACAATCTTGGTTTTCTATTCAAAAAGAAATCTCAACGAGAAATTGTATTTCGTTTAAATCAAAAATTAATGCTAGTTCGTTTAAATTTTTATCACAAGACTTGGGAACACGAAAAAATAAGTTATCAAGCAGCACATCGTAATTTTAAAACTTTAGAAAAAAATAAGCTGTTTAGAGAATTTTACTTTGATTTTCTAATTGATATAAGTCCAATTAATTCCATCACTCACTAAAATTAGCGTTTTATTAACTGCATTTGGTGGCATTGAAAGCGTAAAAGAACCTGTTGAAGAGTTTTTAGGGAAAAAGCGTTGTGTTGCACCGGAAATAGTGAGTTGCGCTGTATCAAAATCGGTTATGTTCCTCACAATATATATTCTCCCCGGAACAGTACTCGGTGCTGGAAATTCATAGTAATCGGTTGAGCCATTTCTTGGATCCAAGGATAAATACACGCCATCTGATATTAGAGTTGGTGCTCCTGAGGAACCACCAGCTAATGTAACAACCTTTACCGACAAATTTCCATTAATATCAAGTGTACTTAAAGGATTTATAGTATTGATCCCAACTTGTGCAAAACCTAAATTTACAGCACAAAGGGCTGGAATTAAAATCAGTACTAACTTTAATTTGTTCATGGTTTTGTTTTTTTGACTCTTTAAAAGTAACCAAATTGAACTGTAAACGTTAATTGGTTGTTTCTAAATCGATACCGAAAACGTTTTCGTGTTGACAACTTGTTATTTTTTGCGTTAAATTTTTACAATTATGACAAACAAAAAACGGCAAAAGTTACACTTTCACCGCTTTTAATAAGTTCAATAAAATTTATAAAGCATTTAAAACTGATACAATAGCTTCTCCATATTTTTCAGTCCTTGCTTTCCCAAAACCAAAAACCTGTTCTAATTCGATTGTGTTTTGTGGTTTTACTTTGGCAATAGCCATTAAATGAGAATTATGACAAATTCGGTAAGAAGACCATTCTTGCTTTTTAGCTAAGTCATTTCGCCAACTTTGCAACGCTTTAAACGTTTTCATTTCTTCGTCAGACAACTCTTCTTCTAAGAATTTGGTCACTGCTTTTTCTTTTGTAATCGATTTAGGTTCAAAGAAAACCACAGCCGACCAAAAATCTTCTGTTCCAGTCGTTACAAAATTTGTCGAAGTTAACTTTACATCAACAGCTTCTAAAAAGGCATTCATCCTGCTTTGATCATTCTGACAATACTCTTTTCTTAGTCGAATATTAAATACTTTGATATTCATTGCGCTCTTTTTAACTTTTATTTACCCAATAAAAGGATGTCATTTACTACTACCTCCGTGATGTAGCGTTTAGTTCCGTCTTTGTCGTCGTAACTTCTATGCGTAAGTTTTCCTTCGATGGCGACTTCTTTACCTTTAGTCACATACTTCTCGATGATATCGGCTACTTTACCCCAAGCCGTTACACGATGCCACTCGGTTTGTTCTACTTTTTCACCTTTGTCATTGGTGTAATTCTCATTTGTAGCGATCGTGATGTTCGCTAGTTTTTTCCCACCGTCAAAAGTTTTGATTTCTGGTTCTTGTCCTACATGTCCAATTAACTGTACTTTGTTTTTCATTGCATTCATGGCGTTTAAAATTTTAATCTGATTCCATTTCAGATTCGTTACTAAATAGATTTTTTATTGAGTTACTGAAACAAGTTCTGCATAATCAACGAGGCAAAGTTGTGGTGGGTTTTAAAAATTATTCGGTAACTAACCATTTACTTTCGGTTGTAATTGTTTGTAAGCGTTTGTAAACGGAAATTTTTTAATTATATTTGTTGGAAATCAATTATTTATGAGTGAAGGTATTAAATCAGTAGAACTAAGAAATTTACAAGTTGAAGATTACAAACAATTGAAAAACTCTATGATAGAAGCATATCCTGGAATGGAAAATAGCTATTGGAGAGAAGAACAAATTGAAAAATTACTCGCTATTTTTCCTGAAGGTCAATTGGTAATTGTTGTTGACGGTAAAGTTGTTGGCTCAGCACTTTCTTTAATAATTGATGAAGACATTGTAGATAAAAATCATGATTACAAAAAAATTACTGGAAATTATTCCTTTTCAACACACAATCACAATGGCGAAATTCTCTATGGTATCGATGTTTTTATTCACCCAAATTATAGAGGTTTACGCTTAGGGAGAAGGTTATATGATGCCAGAAAAGAATTGGCAGAACAATTAAATCTAAAGTCTATCGTTTTTGCTGGAAGAATTCCAAACTATGAAAAATATGCAGACGAACTGACTCCAAAAGAATACATCGAAAAAGTAAAAAAGAAAGAATTACATGATCCCGTTTTATCCTTTCAATTAAGCAATGATTTTCATGTAATGCGGGTCATGAAAAACTATTTAGAAGGCGATAAGAAATCAAAAGAATTTGCAGTATTGTTGGAGTGGAACAACATTTATTATGATGAAAGTCCACAATACATCAACACTACAAAAAGTATTATAAGATTAGGGTTGGTCCAATGGCAAATGCGTTCACTTAACAATTTAGAAGAGTTTTTTAATCAAGCTGAATTCTTTATAGATGCTGTTTCGGGCTACGGAAGTGATTTTGCTTTATTTCCTGAATTATTTATTGCCCCTTTAATGGCCGATTACAATCATCTTTCAGAAGGAGATGCCATAAGGGAATTGGCTAAACACGCCGAACCTATTAAGAAAAAATTTCAGGAATTATCTATTTCTTATAACATCAATATTATCACAGGAAGTATGCCTTTTCAAGAAAACGGACATTTATTTAATGTTGGTTATTTGTGTAAACGGGATGGAACAAACGAAATGTATCGTAAAATTCACATCACACCCAACGAAGTTTTTCATTGGGGAATGACGGGCGGCGATATCATTCAAACGTTTGATACCGATTGTGGAAAAATAGGAATTATCATTTGTTATGATGTTGAATTTCCAGAATTATCGCGTTTAATGGCTGACGAAGGAATGAATATTCTTTTCGTGCCCTTTTTAACAGATACTCAAAATGGGTATACTCGAGTTAGACATTGTGCTCAAGCGCGCGCTATTGAAAATGAATGTTATGTCGCTATTGCAGGTTGTGTTGGTAATTTACCCAAAGTGAATAACATGGACATTCAATACGCACAAGCTGCGGTATTTACACCTTCCGATTTTGCTTTCCCAAGTAACGGAATTAAAGCAGAGGCAACTCCAAATACTGAAATGACTTTAATAGTTGATGTCGATATAAATTTATTAAAAGAGTTGCACGAGCACGGCAGTGTGCAAACCATGAAAGACAGAAGACACGATTTATATACCTTAAACAAAATTAAGAAACTATGAACAAAACCTGTTTAGAATGTAATGAAAAAATTGTGGGTCGCGAGGACAAAAAGTTCTGTAGTGATGGCTGCCGCAATGCTTACAATAATAAAATAAATAAAGACAGTACTAATTATATGCGGAACATCAACAACAAGTTACGTAAAAATTACCGTATTTTGTCTAACCTAAATCTAGATGGAAAATCAAAAACAACTAAAAGCAAGCTCTTAAGTAAAGGTTTTGACTTTGATTTTTTTACCAACATCCTAAATACTGGAACGGGAAATACGTATTATTTTGTATATGATCAGGGATATCGCTTTTTAGATAATGATTTTTACATGTTAGTAAAAAAAGAACATTAATTTTAATTTAATGAGAAAAAACTACGCTCCCATATATTCCCTACTCCTACTGGCCGCTTTGATTTTTGGTGTTTTCTTTTTTATGATGCCTCAAAGCTATGACGAAACTGAAGCATCACTTTCAGAGTTTTCTACCAAACGCGCCTTAGAAACCGTAAAAGAAATTACAAAACAACCACATTTTGTAAGTTCCAAAAACCATCAAGTTGTGGCCTCTTACCTCCAAAAAGAATTGCGGAATTTAGGTCTAGAAACTTCTGTTCAAGAGGGTTTTACCATGACTGAAAAAGGTACTTTGGTTCAATCAAAAAATATTATTGCCACACTAAAAGGTTCTAAAAACGCTAAAGCATTGTTGTTGCTTTCGCATTATGATTCGGCACCACATTCTTTCTCAAAAGGCGCGAGTGATGATGCTTCAGGCGTTGCAACAATTTTGGAAAGTGTTCGTGCTTTTTTGCATAACAAAACCAAACACAACAACGACATCATCATTCTTTTTACTGATGCGGAAGAACTGGGTCTAAACGGTGCGGCGCTTTTTGTAACGCAGCATAAATTAGCTAAAGAAGTTGGTTTGGTGCTAAATTTTGAAGCGCGCGGAAGTTCGGGTCCAAGTTATATGCTCATGGAAACCAATGATGGAAATGCTAAAATGGTAGCTGCTTTTAAAGCAGGAAATGCAAATTATCCGGTTTCAAATTCGTTAATGTACAGCATTTATAAAATGCTTCCTAACGACACCGATTTGACTGTTTTTAGAACACAAGGAAAAATTCAAGGGTTCAATTTTGCTTTTATTGACAATCATTTTAATTATCACACAACGCAAGATAACTTTGAAAATCTTGACCCAAAAACTCTGGCACATCAAGGTAGTTATTTGTTTCCGTTGCTAAATTATTTTTCGAATGTTGATTTAACCGATTTAAATTCGAATGACGACGATGTTTATTTCAATGTGCCGTTTAGTTTTGTGAGTTATCCTTTTGCATGGATTATTCCAATGCTAATTGTAGCTTTTGGATTGTTTTTCCTTTTTGTTTTTATTGGCTTGGGCAAACGTGCTTTACGTTTAGACGAAATTATTAAAGGATTTGTACCGCTTTTAGGTTCGCTTGTTACGGCAGGCTTGCTTACTTATGTAGGTTGGATTATGTTACAAAATTTCTATCCACAGTACAATGATATTCTTCAAGGTTTCACTTATAACGGTCACGATTATATTTATGCTTTTGTTAGTTTGTCAATTGCTATTTGCTTTTTGTTTTACCACAATAACGGTAAACGAAATCCTGAAATGAGTCAGATGGTTGCGCCATTATTTATTTGGCTACTCATAAATGTTGGCATTGCTTTTAAATTGCAAGGTGCAGGTTTTTTAATTATTCCAGTTTTCTTTAGTACGTTAATGTTAGGTTTTTATGTGCTTACACAAAAGTCGGGCTGGATTTTAAATTGTATTCTAGCAATTCCGACGCTGATTCTTTTAGTGCCCTTTATTCAAATGTTTCCGATTGGTTTGGGCTTGAAAATTCTGGCTGGAAGTTCTGTTTTAACCGTGCTGAGTTTCACCTTACTATTACCCATTTTTGGTTCGTTTACAAAGAAAGGAATCTGGGCTCTATTTTTCATTTTGATTTCCATTGGTTTCTTTGTAAAAGCGCATCTTGATTCAGCTTACACGAATCAAAAGGCGAAACCAAACAGTTTAGTTTATATTCTAAATGCCGATTCCAATAAAGCGAATTGGGCAACTTATGATACTAATTTGGATGAATGGACAAAAGCATATTTGGGTGAAAAACCAAAAAATGGTTCGACTTTAAACTTGAATAAATTGTATAGCAAATACGGTTCTAAATATACTTTTACTGCTGATGCTCCGTTGAAAAACTTTGCCAGACCAACTGTTGAATTCCTTCGTGATACGATAAAAGGCAATCAGCATTTATACAAAATAAGAATCACCTCAAACCGCGAGGTAAACCGCTATGATATATTTGTGAAAAACAACATCCAAATTAATAATTTCAGAGCCAATGGTGTAAAATCCGTTGATTTTAAAAGTAAAATTGCTTCTAAAACTTCGGGGAAATTGTTGACGTATTATGTGGTAAATAAGCTGCCGTTGGAAATAGAATTCTCAATCAGCAATAACGTTAAACTCGATATAGAATTGCTGGAAAGTTCTTTTGATTTACTCACTAATCCATTGCTGAAAATGAATCAAAGAAAATCTTGGATGATACCAACACCATTTGTTTTAAATGACGCTGTAATTATCAAACAAAAAATTAAACCAACACCAAAAGTAGTTGAAGAAGCTACTGCTTTCAGAAAATATCCAATTAGAAGAGACCGTTTGACAGTTGCAATTGATAGTTTGAAACAATGAAACAAATCTCTATTTTAGGTTGCGGTTGGTTGGGGTTGCCTTTAGCACAATCATTATTGGAAAAAGATTTTTTGGTAAAAGGTTCGACAACTTCTGTTGAAAAGATTTCAGTATTAGAAAATTATGGAATTCAACCATTCCAAATTGAATTATCGGAACAGGAAATCAAAGGAAAAATTAATTTGTTTCTAGAAAATTCAGAAGTTTTGATTATTGATATTCCACCAAAACTAAAAGGGAATTCTACAGAAAACTTTGTCCAAAAAATTAAAAATCTTATTCCATTTATTGAAAAAGCTGCGATTAAAAAAGTGCTTTTTGTAAGCTCAACTTCGGTTTATGCTGATGTTAATTCCGTTGTTACAGAGTCTACCTTGCCACAACCTGAAACAGAAAGTGGAAAACAACTATTAGAAGCCGAAAATATTTTGCAGAGTAATCTGAACTTTAAAACTACCGTAATTCGTTTTGGCGGATTGATTGGCGAAAATAGGCATCCAATTCACTTTTTAGCTGGACGGAAAAATGTTGAAAATCCCAATGCGCCTATTAATCTGATTCACCAATTGGATTGTATTGGCATAATCGAATCTATTATAGAAAGAGGACTTCGACAAGCTCAGTCAGACAAGATAGATAACAATGAAGTGTTCAATGCAGTTGCCCCTTTTCATCCAACTAGAAAAGAATATTACACGCTAAAAGCAATCGAATTCAATTTGCCTTTTCCTGAATTTGACGAAGGGAAAATTACCGTTGGGAAAACAATTATGAGTGATAAAATCGAAACCATTTTAGATTATAAATTTCAAAATACAACATTATGAATGCCAGAAAATTTATTTTAATATTCCTCTCTACATCGGGAATCGCTTTTGGTCAACAAAACAAAAATTTAGTTGTGCCAAATGAAAATCTGATTACTGAAAATATTCCGGAAATATCAAAAGATGTAGCCAATCGAGTAAAAAAATATACCGAATCCCGAGGTGCTTCTTTTGTGGCAATTAATCCTTTAAAAGACGAAATTATAATTACAACACGGTTTGGTTCAACGCCTCAATTTCATAAAGTTTCAGAACCACTTGGTAGCAGGAAACAATTTTCTTTTTTTGATGAGCCATTGAGTAATGCGCAATATGAACCAACAAAAGGTGAATACATAATTTATTCTAAGGATGTTGGAGGAAACGAATTTGGGCAGCTTTACAGCATGAATTTACAAACATTACAATCAACGCTATTAACTGATGGCGGAAGATCACAAAATGGTGGCGTAACGTGGAAAAAAGAGGGTACGGGTTTTTTCTTTACCTCAACAAAACGAAACGGCGGCGATCGTGATATTTATTATATGAATTCGAATGATCCAAAAAGCACCAAACTAATTTTGCAAGTTAAAGGCGGCGGTTGGGGAATTGGAGATATTTCATCCGATGAAAAAAAACTACTTGTGGAAGAATATATTTCTGCAAACGAATCTCATCTTTGGATACTTGATATTGAAAGCTCAAAATTATCTGAAGTCACTAATAGAACTACAAAAAGCATTGTTCAAACAAAAGCCAAATTTTCAGCAAACCCTAATGAAATTTGGTTTGTCACCGATAAAGACAATGAGTTTCAGCGATTGGCTTCAATGGATTTACTTTCTAAAAAAGTTGTCTATCATACCACGAGTATTCCTTGGGATGTTACACAATATGTTTTAACGGAAGACAAGACAAAGTTAGCTTTTGTTACTAACGAAGGCGGATTAAATAAAATGTATTTGATGGATTCAGCAACCAAAAAATTTAACGAAGTTAAAAATATCCCTATCGGATTAATCAGTGGTATCGGATTTACAAAAAATAAAAACTCCCTGTTTTATACACAATCAACTGCGGATTCTTCCTCAGACGTTTATCAACTTAATCTAAACTCAAACGAAATTGTTCGCTGGACAGAAAGTGAATTAGGCGAAATGCGAAAAGAAGACATGTCAAAACCCAACTATGTGGAGTGGAACAGTTTTGATAAACTAAAAATTTCTGGATTTTATTATCCTGCTGCTGCTAAATTTTCAGGGAAGCGACCAGTTCTAATTCTTATTCATGGTGGGCCAGAAGGACAATCATCAGCCTCGTTTTTAGGACCAAACAATTATTACACTGCAGAAATGGGAATTGCTATTATTTATCCAAATGTGAGAGGGTCATCAGGTTTTGGTAAAACTTACATTGCTAAAGATAATGGGTTTTTAAGAGAAGATTCCGTTAAAGATGTTGGTGCGCTTTTAGACTGGATTGCCTTGCAGCCCGAATTAGATAAAGACCGAGTAATGATTATGGGCGGAAGCTATGGCGGCTACATGACGTTAGCAACTGCTTTCCACTTTGCCGATAGAATAAGATGTTCGGTTGATATTGTTGGGATTTCAAATTTCAATACTTTTCTGAAAAATACCGAAGACTATAGAAGAGATTTAAGAAGAGTGGAATACGGTGATGAAAGAATTCCAGAAATGGCTGCTTTTTTTGAAAAAACCGCTCCTTTAAACAATACCCAAAAAATTAAAAAACCAATGTTCATTATTCAAGGCACAAACGACCCAAGAGTTCCGCTAACAGAAGCACTTCAAATGCGAGATAAATTAAAAGCACAAGGAAATACGGTTTGGTATTTGGAAGCAAAAGATGAAGGACACGGATTTAAGAAAAAAGCAAATATAGACTTTCAGCGTTTGGCCGTAATTAAATTTATGGAAAACTATTTAATGAATTAATTTTGATGAATACAGTTGACATCATTGGTGCCATTGGCGTTGGTATAATTCTACTTGCTTATTTTTTAAATGTTTTTTCTTGGATAAAAAAAGAGGGACTCTTGTTTTATCTAATGAATATTATTGGTGCTAGTATTGCTTGTTTTACTTCTTATCTTATACAATACATTCCGTTTGTGATTCTGGAAGGAACTTGGGTATTTGTAAGTTGTATTGGTTTATTAAAAAGCATAAAAAAACCTCAAGTATTACCTTGAGGTTTTTAGTTATATTTTGGAATCAGATTACCAGATTTTCACGCGCTTGTTTGGCTCTACATACATCCCGTCGCCTGGTTTAATATCGAATGCGCTGTAAAATGTGTCTAAGTTTAACAATGGCACGTATGCTCTATACATTCCAGGTGAATGTGGATCCGTTTTAACTTGATTTTTTAATGCTTCATCACGCATTTTACTTCTCCAAATGGTTGCCCAAGAAATGAACAATCTTTGCTCTGGAGTAAAACCGTCAATTAATCCTGGGTTTCCGTTTTCTTTTAAATACAATTGTAGACCATCATAAGCTGCGTTAATTCCGCCCAAATCTCCAATGTTTTCTCCTAAAGTAAATTTACCATCAACATGAATTCCCGGCAATGGTTCTAAAGCAGAATATTGATCGGCTAAAGCAGTTCCCAATGAGGTGAATTTTGTCAAATCATCCGCGGTCCACCAATCAACTAAATTTCCTTCAGCGTTGAATGTTGCGCCTTGGTCATCAAATCCGTGTGAAATTTCGTGTCCAATAACCGCTCCAATGCCACCGTAATTTACAGCCTCATCAGCTTTGTAGTTATAGAATGGCGGTTGCAAAATTGCAGCTGGAAAAACAATCTCGTTATAGGAAGGATTGTAGTAGGCATTAACGGTTTGTGGAGACATTCCCCACTCGGTTTTATCAACCGGCTTACTTAACTTATCTAAATCTTTTCTCCAGTTCCATTCTGAAATAATTTTGACATTTTCAAAGTAGCTTCCTCCATCTTCTGGACTTTTAACCAATAAATCAGAGTAGTCTTTCCATTTGTCTGGATATCCAATTTTGATGGTCAAGCTGTTCAATTTTTCGATAGCCTTTGTTTTTGTTTCTGCCGACATCCAAGTCAAATTATTGATTCTACTTTCGTAAGCACGCATTACATTTCTAATCATGCGGTAGGCTTTGTCTTTTGCCTCTGCTGGAAACATTTTCTCAACATACAATTTACCTAAAGCTTCACCAACGGTTCCGTTAACTACCTGAAGTGCTTTTTCGTGACGGGGTCTTTGTTTCAACGCACCTGTTAATGTTTTTCCGTAAAACTCAAAGTTAGCAGTTTCTATATCTGTTGATAATTGTCCCGCTGCACCTCTTAATAAGTTCCAACGCATGTATGCTTTCCAATCTTCGACTTTGTTTTCAGCGAAAAGAGTCTGCAATGCAACCATATATCGTGGTTGTGAAACAATTACAGTATCTGTTTTTGCTATTCCAATACCTTGCAAGTAGCCATTCCAATCAACAAGCGGTACCATTTTTTTTAAATCACTTATAGCGGTTGGATTGTATTGTTTTTTGGGATCTCTTCTTTCAACACGGTCTAATCTTGGAATAGACATTGCAATCTCTAGAGCCAAGATTTTTTCGGCATCTTTCTTGGCTTGGTCTGAAGTCGTTCCTAAAAAAGTTAACATTCTTGCAACGTGGGCCTGATATTTTTCACGTTTTTCTTTTGAATCTTTTTCATCCGAAACATAATAATCTCTATCTGGTAAACCTAAACCTCCAACACCAAGACTCACTACATTTCTTTTGCTGTTTTTATCATCAGCTCCGATTCCAAATCCAAAAAATCCAACTCCGCCTCCTTTGGCTTCGATTTCCATCATTAATTTTTGTAAATCCTTGACGTTGGCAACAGCATCAATATTGGCCAAATACATTTTTAATGGGGCAATGGCTTGCTTGTTTCTAGCTACGGTATCCATAACTGATTTGTACATGCTAATCGCTTTTCCTTGATCAGTATTCGAAGCGTACTTGGGATTTTTAGCTGCCTCTTTTAGAATAAACAAAGCATCTTTATCGGTGTTTTGACGCAATTCATCAAAACTTCCCCAACGGGTTTTATCTGCTGGTATTTCGGTATTTTTCAACCAGGTTCCATTCACAAATTGGAAAAAATTGTCTTTTGGACTGGTCGTTTTATCCATTTGTTTTAAGCCAATTCCTGGGGTTTTTTCTTGTGCATTGATTTGAAAAACACTACCCAATGTAAGTGCTATCAACAATGTTTTAGAGTGCGTATTGAACTTCATAATTTGTTGCTTTTTTGTTAGTTATTACAAATTTATAGTTTAAACTGAAATAAATTATTTTTTAACAAAATTATAAGTCATTATTACTTTTTAAATGATAGAAACAAGTTCTTGGTTTTGTAATTTTGCAAAAAAAACAATGTTAGAATTTATAAAGAAATACCAGATTATATTAGGTTTTTTTCTTCTTTTTTCGGTTGTGTTTATAAGTATCAGTTACAATCTTTTAAAGAAAGATGAAATAAAGGAAAGACTTACACCCAAAAATCCGGCAGATGTTAATCCGGAATTGGTAGATTCAACGGTACAATATATTGCTAGAGAACACAAAATTGCTGACTTTTCATTTGTGAATCAAAACGGGAAAACAATCACTCAAAAAGATTACGAAGGAAAAATTTATGTTGCTGATTTTTTCTTTACAACGTGTGGCTCAATCTGCCCAATCATGACCACCAATATGGTAGATGTGCAAAAAGCTTTTCTAAACAATCCAAAAGTACTCTTGTTGTCGCATACCGTCACTCCAGAAATTGACAGTGTACCTGTATTAAAAAAATATGCTGTTCAAAAAGGAGTAGTTGATGCTAAATGGAACTTGGTTACGGGAGATAAAAAAGATATTTATAGCATGGCGCGGAAGTCTTATTTGGCAGTCAAATTGGGCAAGCCATCGGAATTATATGATATGGTTCACACCGAAAATTTTGTTTTAGTTGATGCGGAACGACGCGTTCGCGGTTTTTATGACGGAACCAAAAAAGAAGATATACAGCGGTTAATTGAAGACATTCATTGGCTTTGCAAAAATGATAAAAAGTAGTTAAACTGATAATTATCACATTATATTCTGTTTTTATACCTACTTTTGCAATCTTAATTCAATCTAAATAAGTATTGAAAACCACTGTTGATTTATTACGAATTGGAGACAAAGCAACAATTACCCACGTTGATTTGGACAAAATCCCGCTAAAACTTTTAGAAATGGGATGTTTACCAGATAATGAGTTGGAGATTATTCAAATCGCTCCATTTGGTGACCCTATATATATCAACGTAAACAACGGTTCTCATTTGGCTATACGTAAAGAAACCGCTCACGAGATTGAAGTTGAACTCCACGAGAAATAGTCAAAAATGAGCATTCAAAACATCACAGTAGCACTAATTGGAAATCCAAATACCGGAAAAACTTCGGTATTCAATCAGTTAACTGGATTGAACCAACAAGTGGGGAATTATCCTGGAATTACCGTTGAAAAAAAATTGGGTTTCTGCAAATTACCCAATCATATAAAAGCCAATATTCTTGATTTACCCGGTACTTATAGTTTGAATGCCAGTTCAATTGATGAGAATGTGGTTATTGAATTGCTACTCAATAAAAACGACAAACTCTATCCAGACGTAGCTGTTGTTATTACAGATGTTGAAAATCTGAAACGAAATTTATTGCTTTTTACACAGATAAAAGATTTAGAAATCCCAACTATTTTGGTTATCAATATGATTGACCGAATGAAACCAAAGGGAATTTCGCTTGATATTTCGCATCTTGAAGCCCAATTTAAAACCAAGGTTGTGTTGATTAGCACACGAAAAGGAACTGGAATTGAGGAATTAAAAAACCAAATAGTTGACTACAAATCATTATCAACTGAACCTTGTCTAAATGCATCTAGCATTGATGAAGAGTATTTCAATAAACTTCGAAAAGCGTTCCCAAATCAACTGTTGTACAAGCTTTGGTTGGTTATCACTCAGGATGTGAATTTCCTAAATTTAGATCGGGATGAAGTAGTCAGTTCGTTTACCAAATCACATTCTGAATTAAAACGATTACAGCAAAAAGAAACCATTAAACGGTACCAATTCATTAATGATACCTTGAAAATTGGGCAAACTATAAATACTGAAAACGCTACTGATTTACGTTCAAAACTAGACCGAATTCTAACCCACAAAATCTTTGGATATGTGATTTTCTTTGGAGTTTTGCTTTTGATTTTTCAATCTATTTTTGATTGGTCAAGTGTTCCGATGGATTATATTGATGCTTCTTTTGCTGATTTAGCACAATATGCAAAAACCCATTTGCCGGTCGGCGAATTTACCAATATGATTTGTGACGGAATCATACCTGGAATTGGAGGAATCGTGATTTTCATTCCACAAATTGCCTTTCTTTTTCTATTCATTTCAGTACTTGAAGAAAGTGGCTATATGAGTCGGGTTGTTTTTTTGATGGATAAAATCATGCGCCGTTATGGACTTTCGGGTAAAAGTGTCGTTCCCCTTATTTCTGGAACTGCTTGTGCTATTCCGGCCATTATGAGTGCCCGAAATATCGAAAACTGGAAAGAAAGATTAATCACAATTTTAGTTACCCCTTTTATAACTTGCTCTGCACGTTTACCCGTTTATGCTATTTTGATTTCACTCATAATTCCAAACAACCGTTTATTTGGAGTTTTCAGCCTGCAGGGCGCAACTTTAATGATTTTGTACCTTCTTGGGTTTGGAATGGCGCTTTTTTCTGCATTTATTCTGAATAAAATTCTCAAGTTTAAAACCAAATCGTATTTCGTAGTCGAAATGCCAAACTATAAACTCCCATTATTTAAAAACGTTGCGATTAACGTAATTGAAAAAACAAAATCCTTTGTTTTTGGTGCAGGGAAAATCATTTTAGCTATCTCTATAATTCTATGGTTTTTAGGGTCTCACGGACCGAGTAAAACTTTTAAAAATGCTGAAAAAATAGTTGCTGAAAATGCTGAAAATAAAAGTATTACTCTAAATGAAAAGCAACTCGAAAACGAAATTGGAACTTATAAACTCGAAAACTCTTATATCGGAATCATCGGGAAATCTATTGAACCTGTTATTCGCCCTTTGGGTTATGATTGGAAAATCGGAATTGCTGTAGTTACCTCCTTTGCTGCACGTGAAGTTTTTGTTGGAACATTAGCAACCATTTATAGTGTAGAAAATAATGATGACGATAGCACAATAAAAAGTAAAATGAAGGCTGATGTTCGCCCTGACGGTAGCAAAATTTTTAATTTTGCAACTGGAGTTTCTCTATTGCTTTTCTATGCTTTTGCGATGCAATGCGCCAGCACACTTGCCGTAACTAAAAAAGAAACAAATACTTGGAAATGGCCCTTGGTTCAGTTGGTTTTCATGAGTGGATTTGCCTACATTACGGCACTTATCGCCTACCAAATTTTGAAATAAAATTTTTAAAAAATTATTATTTATAATTTGTCTAAATAAAAATAAGGATTATCTTTGCCAAAAATAAATCCATTTAGACATGCGCACATCATTATATTGCCTGCTTTTATTCGCTACTTCATCCGTAGCTTTTGCCCAAGATCAATTTGCTGAACTCGAAAACGATACCATAAAAAAATTAGCTCCTGTTGTATTAATTGCCAAGCAACAAAGTCCAGAACGAATGCCCGAAACAAAAGAAAATGTATTGTTTTCTGGTAAAAAAAATGAGGTCCTAAAACTTTCCAATATCAATGCTAATCTAACCAATAATAATGCAAGAGAAGTTTTCTCTAGAATTCCTGGCGTTACTGTATGGGAAAACGAAGGGTCTGGAATTCAAATTAATGTTGGGGTTCGAGGTTTGAGTCCAAATAGAAGTTGGGAACTCAACACACGCCAAAATGGTTATGATATTTCATCCGACGTATTTGGTTATCCTGAAGCGTATTACAATCCACCGTTAGAAGCCGTAGAAACTATTCAATTAATTCGTGGCGGCGCAGCACTACAATTTGGACCACAATTTGGTGGCATGTTGAATTATGTTTTGAAAAGAGAAAAAGAAAAACCTTTTTCATTTGAAACACAAAATACGGTTGGAAGTTACAATTTGATGAGTTCCTACAATGCTATTGGTGGCAACTTAAAAAAATTCTCTTACTATATTTACAACCATTCTCGCAGCGGAAATGGCTGGAGAGAAAACAATCGTTTTACCGTTAGAAATACGCATGCATTTGTAGAATATCGCTTTACAGAAAAAACTAAAATCTCTGCTGAATACACAAATTCAGATTATGAAATGCAACAACCTGGTGGTTTAACCGATGAGCAATTCGATGACAACCCAAGACAATCGGGAAGAGAACGCAATTGGTTTGGAACACCATGGAACTTATTTTCGATCAATTTTGACACCAAAATAAATGCAAACTGGGATTTTAACACGAAACTATTTGGTGTAATTGGCGAAAGAAACAGCGTTGGCGTTACAACAACTCCAAATGTTGAAGATGTCATCAATCCAGCAACCAATGATTATTCAAATCGTCAAGTAGACAGAGATTACTATCAAAACTTTGGTCTTGAGACCAGAAGTATTTATCGATACAATCTAGGAAAAGTAAAAAACAATCTAGCATTTGGTGTTCGATTATACCAAGCAAAAACAGAAAGAAAACAACAAGGGAAAGGAACTACGGGTTCTGATTTTGACTTATCTGTAGAAAATGGCTATCCCAGAGATTTAGATTTTAGCACTAGAAACGTAGCCCTTTTTGCTGAAAATCAATTTAAAGTTACTGAAAAATTTAGCGTAACTCCTGGTATCCGTTTTGAGCACATTACTTCTGTTGGTGACGGAAGATTAGGAATTTCTTCTGGAAATGATGTCTTGCTAGCCGAAAAAACAATCACTAGAAACAAACCGTTATTGGGAATCGGATTTGAATATAAATTTAGAAGTACTAATGTTTATGCTAATATAACTCAGGCTTTCCGTCCCGTTTTATTTTCAGATTTAACGCCGCCAGCGGTTACTGATGTGATTGATCCAAACTTAAAAGATGCCGATGGTTTCAATGCTGATTTAGGCTATCGTGGAACCCATAAAGGGTTTTTAAATTTTGATTTTAGTTTATTTTACTTGAGTTATAATAATAGAATCGGTGGTGTTCGTCAATTCGTAAACAATGATCCATCACTAGGAACTTATTTATACCGAACTAATCTTGGCGAAACGGTCAATAAAGGAATAGAGGGATTTGTGGATGTAAATGTTACTCGATTATTTGATGTTGAAAAACCATATGGTAATCTAGATGTTTTCGCAACGGTTTCTTTCATTGACTCAAAATATACAGATTTTAAAACAACAACAACTTCAGGAACGGCGCCAAACGTTATTATCACTGAAAGTAATTTAGCCGGCAATAGAGTAGAAAATGCACCAAGATATATTCATAATTTTGGCGTTTCGTGGAGTAATAATAATTTCTCTGCAACGATTCAGCATAAAATTTCTGGAAAGATTTATACAGATGCTAACAATACGGAAACGCCTTCTGCAAATGGCGTAACCGGATTACTGGATGAATACCGCGTTTTTGATTTATCAGCGGAATACAAGTTTCTAAAAAAATACAATCTTCGATCTGGTGTTAATAATTTTACAGATGAAGAGTACGCTACCAGAAGAAGCGGCGGTTATCCTGGACCAGGAATTTTACCTGGTGAAGGAAGAACATTTTATGTTAGCATTGGTGCCAAATTTTAATTAAAAATAAAAGCATCTCATTAATTTGAGATGCTTTACTTTTGTATATGGAATTTCAAGAAATATTAGTTTATATAACCGTAATTGTTGCTTTGGCTTATATTATCCGAAAGTTTTTTTGGAAGAAAAAATCAAAGAAAAACTGCGGTGATGATGGTTGCGGTTGCCATTAAATCAATTTTACAAATAGATTGTTGGCGATGCTATTCGAAACAGTCACCACCTTCTCTTCTACTTTTATTTTCAGTGATAAATCAAACTCTTCTTTAGACAAAACGGTAATTTTAGAACCCAAAGTAATTTGATTTTTATCCAAATATTTTAAAAACTGTGTCGAGGAATCTTTTACGCCCGTACAAATTCCAGTTTGATTTTCATTCAATTCAGCCAATACTAGTTTCTCGACTTTATTAATTTTTCCGTTTATATCTGGAATTGGATCACCATGCGGGTCTTCTGTAGGATTTCCTAAAAAATCATCCAATTTATTGATTAATTGTTCCGATTTGATGTGTTCCAATTGTTCGGCAATATCGTGCACCTCATCCCAAGTAAAATTAAGTTTATCTACCAAGAAAACTTCCCACAAACGGTGCTTTCTAACAATCATTTTTGCAGATAATTTTCCTTTCTCTGTCAATAAAACCCCTTGGTATTTTTTGTAATCAATCAGTTCTTTTTCAGCTAATTTTTTAAGCATATCCGTGACTGAGGACGCTTTGGTTTCCATTTTTTCAGCTATAGCATTCGTGCTTACTTCACCGTCTAAAACTGTTGTCAGATGGTAAATGGTTTTGAGGTAATTTTCTTCTGAAAAAGTCATTTTTTAATTTTTTACGATAAATAACGGAATGGAAATCTTGTGCCTCAATTTATCAACTGTTGTACCAAAAAGTATATCTTTAAAACCCGTGTGCCCGTGAGTTCCCATAACTAAAATATCATAATTCCCTTCGTTTATGATTTGTGGAATTTTGGAATTTGGTTTTCCAAATCCGAGTTTAATTTCAACTTTAAACCCATTTTTGGACAACATTTCTTGATATTGTTTCAGTAATTTTTCATCAATTGTAGTTTCATGATCTTCAATATTGTCGCCATAAATCATTGCGCCAATGGTTTCTACAATATGAATCAAGGTGTAATTGGCATTTTTCCCTCCCAATTCAAAGGCAGCATTAAGTGCTACTTGATCCGCATCGGAAAAGTCAACAGAAATGGCAATATTTTTTTTACTGTAAGCTTCAACTTTTGAAAAATTTAATTCAAAATTATGGGGTAAATGATTCTGTATTTCGTGTTTAGCTTTGGTTATAAGAGGCTTAAAAACGATGTATAAAAGCAATAGTAAAAACCCTATTGCTAATGGAACAACGGTTAGCCATAAAACAATCGGATTCTCAGAGGTTGCTAACCAACCTTGTATTTCGTTGTACACTAATTTTGCATTTAATGATACAATTATTATGGCCACACACCAAGATGCAATTTGAGTGCTTTTTGAAATATGAAAACCATTCATTTTCGATTTATCACTTACAAAATGAATTAATGGGATGATGGCAAAACCGAGTTGCAAACTTAAAATCACTTGACTCAAAATCAGCATTTTTCCGGTAACACTTTCTCCAAAAATAGAAATGATAATGACCGCAGGAACAATAGCAATCAAACGAGTAATAATGCGGCGCACCCAAGGTTGAATTCTCAAATTAAGATAGCCTTCCATAATGATTTGCCCAGCTAAAGTACCGGTAATGGTAGAACTTTGACCTGCAGCAATCAAGGCAACAGCAAATAAAATTGGCGCCCATTTTGTACCTAGCATTGGAGCTAAAAGTTGATGTGCATCTTGAATTTCGGCTACTTCAAATAAACCTGCTTTATGAAAAGTTGCCGCAGCTAGAATTAAAATCGCAGCATTTACAAAAAAAGCTAAGTTTAATGCAATGGTAGAATCAATAAAATTATATTTCAATGCTTGTTTAATTCCAGCATTGCTTCGGTCAAATTTTCGGGTTTGAACTAAGGACGAATGTAAATATAGATTGTGTGGCATAACCGTTGCACCAATAATTCCGATGGCAATATAAAGTGCTGCTTCGCTTGGCATTGAGGGAATTAATCCGGTTAGAACTTTGGTAACGTCTGGTTGGGCAAAAATCATTTCAAAAACAAATGAAAACCCTATTATTGCAACTAAGGCAATGATAAAAGCTTCCATTTTTCGCATGCCTTTATTGATTAGAAAAAGCAATAAAAAAGTATCTAAAACAGTAATCATAACACCATTGATAAGCGAAATATCAAACAATAAATTCAATCCTATCGCCATTCCAAGCACTTCAGCCAAATCGCAAGCTGCGATAGCAATTTCTGCCAAAAAATAAAGAATATAATTTATGGGTTTAGAATAGGTTTCTCGTGATGCTTGCGCTAAATCGCGTTGTGTAACAATTCCCAATCGCGCACTTAAACTTTGTAAAAGCAACGCCATAATGTTACTCATCAACAAAACCCAAAGCAAAGAATAGCCAAATTGACTTCCACCAGCCAAATCAGTTGCCCAATTTCCTGGATCCATATAACCAACACTAATTAAATAAGCTGGTCCAAAAAACGCCAATATTTTTCTAAAGGTTGAAGTTTTGCCTTGTGTGGCAATCGATTCATGTACTTCTTCTAATGACTTGCTCATATCTAAACATTTACACAAATATAAAAATAAATTTGAGTTGAGTAAATATTTTTTTAGATTTGTCTAAAAAAGGTAATTATGAAAACTACTATTATATTTTCATTACTTCTTATTTCATTAATTTGTCATTCGCAAGAAACTGAGCCTATTCAAACCGATCGTCCTGACCAAACCGAAACTCCGGCAATCGTTCCTCGAGGAATGTTTCAAGTTGAAACTGGCTTTTCTTTTCAAAAGAATGACAACAGTAGCACTACCAATATGCTCCCTTCTACTTTGTGGAAATATGGCGTAAACGAAAACTTTGAACTCCGTTTGATAACCGAGTTGGTTTCAGAAAAAATGGTTGACAAAACCATTTCAGGATTAAATCCAATACTGATAGGTTGCAAAATCAAGATTTCAGATGAAAAAGGAATTTTTCCAAAAACATCTTTCATTGGACATGTTTTACTTCCTAACATGGCTTCAAAAAGTTTCAAGTCTAATTATTTTGCACCTGAATTTCGTCTTGTAATGCAACATACGTTATCCAAAAAAATGTCTTTCAGTTATAACCTTGGAGCAGAATGGGATGGAATTCTACCAAATGCTACCCTTATTTATACCATTGCGTCAGGATATTCCTTTACTGACAAGTTGGGTGCGTATATAGAATTATTTGGATTTGCTCCAGAAAAAGAGAAAGCAAACCATAGTTTTGACGGTGGAATTACCTATTTGATTAGCAATAATTTTATGTTAGATTTGTCTTCAGGTTATGGAATTACAACTAATGCACCCAATCATTATATAGCGTTAGGGTTTTCATTCCGAATTTAACATGAAACACTACCATTACATATTTACGGGTTCAGGATTATCGGCTTTGATGACCGTTTATGAAATGATTTTGTCCGGAAAATTTAACGATAAAACTATTTTATTACTTGATGAAAACCCTAAAAAATCAAACGACAGAACTTGGTGTTTTTGGGATGACTCTTCTAGTTTTGATGAAATCATTTCAAAAAAATGGAATGAAGCCCTTTTTGCAACTGAAAATTTTGAACGAATATTAAATCTAAATCCCTATCCATACAAAATGATTCGAGGATTAGATTTTTACAATCTCGTCTTTGACCTACTGTCTAAACAAGAAAATATTCGTTTTTGCAATCAAAAAGTACTTGATTTTGAAGAATTAGGAGATCATTGTATAGTCAAAACCGAACAGGAAACTTACACCTGTAACAAGATTTTCAATTCTGTTTTTAATGCAAATCTTGTAAAATCACAAACAAAATATCCGTTGTTGCAACAACATTTTATTGGTTGGTTTATCAAAAGTAAAGAAGCTGTTTTCAATCCAAATTGTGCTACGTTTATGGATTTTTCAGTGGAACAAAAAGGCAATACTCGGTTTATGTACGTTTTGCCAACCAGTGAAACTGAAGCATTGTTAGAATATACTTTGTTTTCAAAAGATTTGCTCCCGAAAGAGGAATACGAAAACGAAATTCAAAACTACATGCAAAAACTTGGGATAACGGAATATGAGATAGTTGAAAAAGAACAAGGCAACATTCCGATGACGTCTTATGAATTTTGGAAGCACAATTCTAAAAATATTGTACATATTGGTTCGGCTGGCGGCTGGACCAAAGCCAGTACCGGTTTCACTTTTAAAAATGTAACTAAGAAATCCAAAGAATTAGTGCAGTTTATAATCTCTAAAAACGACTTTACACAATTTCATAAAACGGATAAATTTTGGTTCTATGATTTACTCTTCATTGATGTTTTGTACAAAAATAACGAATTGGGCTCTGAAGTATTTGCTGCATTATTCAAGAAAGGGAATCCATTACTAATATTCCGATTTTTAGATGAAGAAACTTCATTTTGGGAAGATTTGAAAGTGATGCTAAAATGCCCAACACTTCCTTTTGTAAAAGCTTTTTTCAGAAGATTATTTTAAATCAACAACTGTTAAACTTTTTAAAACTTCATTTGATTTCCAATTTTACTTTCTACATTTGAGCCAACAAAAAATAAAAATGAAATTTTCAACTACACAAATGCATCACCATCATCTCACCACACAGGCGAGTTAATGCGGCATTGTAGCCAATTATATTTAATAACCGTCTGAGTAAATCTGACGGTTTTTTCTTTTTACAACAGTCGTTATACTCAGATTTTATCCAAAATAAATAATGAGTACTTTAAAAATTGCCATCCAAAAAAGTGGCCGACTGAGTGAAAAATCACTTCAATTATTAGAATCTTGTGGCATTCAAATTTCTAACGGAGATCGAAAACTGAAAGCCGTTGCAAGTAATTTTCCAATCGAAGTTTTGTATTTACGTGATGACGATATTCCGCAATATGTAGAACAAGGCGTTGCAGATATTGGCATTCTTGGCGAGAATGAGGTTTGGGAAAAAGACAAGAAGGTTACTATAATTTCCCAACTTGGCTTTGCTTCTTGTAAATTATCATTGGCAATTCCTAAAGAAGATATTTATACAGATTTAAGTTTTTTTATTAACAAAAAAATTGCCACCAGTTATCCGAAAATTTTATCCGATTTTTTTAATTCCAAAAACATTCCAGTAATCATTGAAGAAATCAGCGGAAGCGTTGAAATCGCAACCGGAATTGGTCTTGCCGATGCTATTTTTGATATTGTAAGTTCGGGGAGTACTTTACTAATGAACGGCTTGAAAGAAGTAGAAGTGGTTTCTAAAAGCCAAGCCGTTTTGATATCAAATGATTCTTTATCAGATGAAAAAAAACAAATTCTAAATAAATTAATATTCAGAATCGAATCGTACCGCAACGGAAAAGAGAATAAATACATTTTGCTAAACGCACCAAACTCAGCAATAAAATCAATTTGTGAAATTTTACCCGGAATGAAATCACCAACCATTTTGCCCTTGGTGGAAGAAGGTTGGAGCAGTTTGCACTCAGTAGTAAAAGAAAACGAGTATTGGGATGTTGTAGAGCAACTAAAATCCCTTGGCGCAGAAGGAATTTTGATTATTCCGATTGAAAAAATGATTGTATAATTTGAAAACTTATTTATGAAAAAAATAGTAAATCCAGACTTTTCTCAATGGGAACAATTAACCCAAAGAAAAACATTTGCCGTAGCCGATTTAAACGAAACTGTAAAAGGAGTTTTTAATGATATACAGAAAAATGGCACTAAAGCAGTTTCAAAATACACGAGTATTTTTGATGGTGTTTCTATTTCTGATTTTAAAGTTACTGTGCAAGAAATTCAACAAGCAGTAGATTTAATTTCTGACGAATTAAAAAAAGCGATTCAACAAGCAGCAAGTAATATTGAGAAATTTCACGCTTCACAAAAAGAAACGGTTACTAAAATAGAAACTACATCAGGTGTTTTTTGTTGGAGAGAAAGTCGCGCCATAGAAACCATCGGAATTTATATTCCGGGTGGAACTGCACCGCTTTTTTCAACGGTTTTAATGCTAGCTATTCCAGCACAAATTGCAGGATGTAAAAACATAATTCTGTGTTCGCCACCAGATAAAAACGGAAAAATTAATCCAGCCATTTTATATGCAGCTAAAGTCACTGGCGTAACATCTGTCTACAAAATTGGCGGCATTCAAGCCATTGCTGCCTTGACTTTCGGGACTGAGACCATTCCAAAAGTGTCTAAGATATTTGGACCAGGAAATCAGTATGTAACTGCTGCAAAACAATACGCACAACAACTCGGAATTGCCATCGATATGCCAGCTGGACCAAGTGAATTATTAGTTATTGCTGACGAAACTAGCGATGCCGATTTTGTAGCTTCTGATTTAGTATCGCAAGCGGAACATGGCGGAGACAGCCAAGTGATTTTGGTAACTACTTCTGAAGCGCTAGTTGAAAAAGTTAATGAAGCAATTATGATCCAAAAAGTCCAATTATCAAGAGTTTCCATTGTTGAAAAAGCATTGGAAAATAGTCGAGCAATTGTAGTAAATTCAATTGATGAAGCGATAAATTTCAGTAATTTTTATGCTCCAGAACATTTGATTTTAGCCTTTGAGGATGCTGAAAATAAATTATCTCAAATAGAAAATGCGGGTTCTGTTTTCATTGGGAATTATTCCTGTGAAAGTGCTGGCGATTATGCATCAGGAACCAATCATACTTTGCCCACCAATGGTTTTGCTAAAAATTACAGTGGCGTTTCGTTAGACAGTTTTGTAAAGAAAATTACCTTCCAAAAAATTACGGCAACCGGTATACAAAATTTAGGAAAAACAATAGAATTAATGGCAGAAGCCGAACAATTAGAAGCACACAAAAACGCCGTTTCAATCCGATTAAAAAAATTACAAAATGGATAATATCAAATCATTAATCAGAGAAAATATTTTATCGCTTTCGCCTTATTCGAGCGCAAGAGATGAATATTCCGGAACCGAAGGCGTTTTTTTAGATGCGAATGAAAATCCGTTTGGAAATCTAAACCGTTATCCCGATCCCTATCAATGGCGCTTGAAACAAATTTTGAGTAGTCAGAAAAAAATAGCCATCGACAACATTTTAATCGGAAACGGAAGTGATGAAATTATCGATTTGGTGCAACGTGTTTTTGGCGAACCCAATGAAGATTCCGTTATCATTTGTCCACCAACTTACGGAATGTATGAAGTTTATGCGAACATCAATAATTTAAAACTGATTTCGATTCCGTTAACAGACGATTTTCAACTAAATACAGAAGCAATTTTAAATCAAAAAGCAAAGATTTTATATTTGTGTTCACCAAATAATCCGACAGGAAATTCTTTGGAAAATTTAGAATATATTATTCAGAATTTCAACGGAATTGTATTTTTGGACGAAGCGTATATTGACTTTAGCTATGAAACTTCATTAGTAGAGAAAATTAAAAAATACTCCAATTTAATCGTTTCGCAAACGTTTAGTAAAGCACGTGGTTTGGCTGCGGCTCGAATTGGTGTTGCCTACGCCAATGTCGAAATTATCAAAGTTTTATCAAAAGTAAAACCGCCTTATAATATTAGTGAATTGAATCAAAAAGCTGCCATAAATGCTTTGGCAGATGAAAGTGTTTTTAAAAATAACATCCATTTAATTATGGAAGAACGCGAAAAACTGAAAATAAAATTGCTAGAATTAGATTTTGTAACCAAAATTTATCCTTCCGATGCCAATTTTCTCTTGGTTGAAATGGACCGTGCTACTGAAATTTTTAAAGCATTAATCGAAAAACAAATCATTACTCGAAACAGAAATTCAGTAGTAAAAAACACCCTCAGAATTACGGTTGGAACGCCACAAGAAAACGAATTATTACTATACACTTTACAACTTATAGCAGATGCAAAAAGTATTATTTATAGATAGAGACGGCACTTTGGTCATCGAACCACCAATAGATTTTCAGTTGGATTCTTTAGAAAAATTAGAGTTTTATCCTGGAGTTTTTCAGAATCTTGCTCGAATCGTTTCGGAGTTGGATTATGAATTGGTGATGGTTACCAATCAAGATGGAATGGGAACAAATTCGTTTCCTGAAAATACATTTTGGCCAACACAAAATAAAATTATTCAAGCTTTCAAGAATGAAGGAATTGTGTTTAGCGATGTGTTGATAGATTCGTCTTTTCCAGAGCAAAATTTGCCTACCAGAAAACCTGGAATTGGAATGTTACAACAGTACATCAAAGGAAA
The DNA here is from genome assembly GCA_038202695.1 of Flavobacteriales bacterium. Lineage (GTDB taxonomy): Bacteria > Bacteroidota > Bacteroidia > Flavobacteriales > Flavobacteriaceae > Flavobacterium. The sequence goes on along the minus strand of JBBRET010000006.1, from coordinate 49,786 downwards.
TTATGATTTGAAAAACTCGTTCGTAATTGGCGATCGAATTACCGATGTTCAATTGGCAGAAAATTTAGGTTGTCAAGCTATTTTTATTACAAATGATGTCAATGAAAAAGCAAGTTTAACCACAACTTCATGGCAAGAAATTTATAAGTTTTTAGGTCAGCAACCAAGAACAGCAGCTGTTATTAGAAATACGAATGAAACTAAAATTGAAGTTGAATTGAATTTAGACGGAAGCGGAAAAAGTTCCATTCAAACCGGTTTAGGTTTTTTTGATCACATGTTAGAACAAATTGCCAAACACGGAAATATGGATTTAAATATTGAAGTAAAAGGCGATTTATATGTAGATGAACACCACACAATTGAAGATGTCGGAATTGCTTTGGGTGAAGTTTTTGCAAAAGCATTGGGTTCCAAAAAAGGAATTGAACGCTACGGATTTGTACTTCCGATGGATGATTGTTTGGCGCAAGTTGCGCTTGATTTTGGCGGACGTTCATGGTTGGTTTGGGATGCAAATTTCAAACGTGAAAGAATAGGCGAAATGCCAACCGAAATGTTTTCACACTTTTTCAAATCGTTTACTGATGGTTCTAAATGTAATTTAAACATCAAATGTGAAGGCGAAAATGAACACCACAAAATAGAATCCATATTCAAAGCATTTGCTAGAACATTGAAAATTGCAGTCAAAAAAGATGGTTCAAATTCAATACCAAGCACAAAAGGAATTTTATGATAGCTATAGTAAAATATAACGCAGGCAACATCCAATCGGTGAAAAATGCAGTCGAACGATTTGGTTTTTCATGCATCGTTACCGATGATGAAACGATTTTAAAATCTGCAGAAAAAGTAATTTTTCCTGGAGTTGGCGAAGCAAGTTCAGCGATGAAGTATTTACAAGAACGAAAATTAGATGAAGTAATTAAAAACCTAAAACAGCCAGTTCTTGGAATTTGTCTCGGACAACAATTGATGTGTAATTTTTCGGAAGAAAACGATACAAAATGTTTGGGAATTTTTGATGCAACAGTACGAAAATTTGAAGCTAAAGAAAAAGTACCACACATGGGTTGGAACAATTTAAGCAATCAAAATTCAGAATTGTTTACCGGAATTGTAGCCGATGTTGATTTCTACTTTGTACATAGTTATTATGCGGAAATTTGTTCAGAAACAACTTCTGTTTGCGATTACATCAATCCATTTAGTGCGTCAATGCAAAAAGATAATTTCTATGCCACACAATTTCACCCTGAAAAATCATCAAAAATCGGAGAACAACTTTTACTTAACTTTTTAAAAATGTAAATGAAATCAACTAAAACTTAAATGTCAGTCTGAGCTAGCCTGTGCTGACGAAGGAAGTAAAGACCTATCTGTAAGCACTTTGACAAGCTCAGTGGGACAATAGTTAAAATATTAATTATAAAATTAAGGTGTCTGTGGGAAATCTGTAATAATCAGTATAATCCGTGGCTTAATAAAAATAAAAAAATGAGAATAATTCCAGCAATAGACATCATCGGCGGAAAGTGCGTGCGATTAACAAAAGGCGATTATGCTACCCAAAAAACATATAACGAAAATCCATTGGAAGTAGCCAAATTTTTCGAAGATAATGGCGTTCAATTTTTGCATTTAGTCGATTTAGATGGTGCAAAATCGAGTACGATTATTAATCATAAAGTATTGTATGAAATTGCTTCAAAAACCAGTTTAAAAATTGATTTTGGTGGCGGAGTAAAACAAAACAAAGACCTAGATATTGCTTTTGAAAACGGCGCTAATCAAGTTACAGGCGGAAGTATTGCTTATAAAAATCAAGCATTATTCTTAGAATGGTTGCAGCGTTTTGGTGCTGAAAAAATCATTCTCGGAGCTGATGCTTTAAACCGAAAAATTGCAACGCAAGGTTGGTTAGAAACTTCTGAAACGGATGTGGTAGATTTTATTTTGGAGTACGAAAAGAAAGGAATTCACTATGTAATTTCGACTGATATTGAAAAAGACGGAATGCTTAGCGGACCATCATTTGAGTTGTATCAAGATATAATTGCCAAATCAAATGTCAAACTTATAGCAAGTGGTGGAATTACAACAATTGACGACGTTTTGAAACTAAAAGAATTAGGTTGCGAAGGTGCCATAATTGGCAAAGCCATTTATGAAAACACAATTAATCTAAAAGATTTAATGAAATTATGTTAAAGAAACGAATTATTCCGTGTTTGGATATTAAAGACGGTCGTGTGGTAAAAGGCATTCAATTTGAAGGATTGAAAGATGCTGGGAATCCGCTCGAATTAGCCCAATTCTACTCCGAAAATGGTGCTGATGAATTGGTTTTTTTAGACATTTCCGCCACAGTAGAAAACCGAAAAACATTGGCCGATTTGGTCAACCAAATAGCACATAAAATTAGCATTCCGTTTACCGTTGGTGGTGGAATAAATTCGGTTGAAGATGCCAAAATCATGGTTCAAAATGGTGCTGATAAAGTCAGTATTAATTCGGCTGCAGTAAAAAATCCAAACTTAATTACTGATTTGGCAAGCGAATTCGGAAGTCAATTTGTAGTGGTTGCGATTGATATAAAATTTACTGAAAACGATTGGTTTGTTTTTGTCAAAGGCGGAACGGAAAAAACCAATTGGAAAGCTATTGATTGGGCAAAAAAAGTAACCGAATTAGGCGCAGGTGAAATTCTATTGACATCGATGAATAACGATGGCGAAAAAAAAGGATTTTCATTAGAAATTACAGACCAAATCAGTAAAGCAGTTTCTATACCCGTAATTGCTTCTGGTGGCGCAGGAACGGTTGAAGATTTTGCAACCTTATTTTCAAAAACCGAAGCTAGTGCCGGATTAGCAGCCAGTATTTTCCATTACAATGAAGTTTCGATTTCAGAACTTAAAACCTATTTACAAACTCAAAAAATACCTGTTCGATGTCTATAAATTTCAATAAATCAGATGGATTAATTCCAGTAATCATTCAAGATTTTCAAACCTTGCAAGTATTAATGTTAGGCTACATGAATGACGAAGCCTATGAAAAAACAAAAACTGAAAATCGCGTAACCTTCTTCAGCAGAAGTAAAAACAGACTGTGGACTAAAGGCGAAACTTCGGGGAATTTCTTGGAAGTGGTTTCCATTTATGAAGATTGTGATGACGATACGCTGTTGATTATGGCTAAACCAAAAGGACCAACTTGTCACAACGGAACGACTTCTTGTTTTGCAACAACTACTGAAACTACATTTTTATATGAATTAGAAAACACGTTAAAATCCCGTATCGAAAGTAATGATGCTAATTCCTATACGGTTTCATTAGTTCAAAAAGGTATCAACAAAGTCGCTCAAAAAGTAGGTGAAGAAGCAGTAGAACTGGTCATTGAAGCCAAAGATGACAATGCTGATTTGTTCTTAAATGAAGCCGCTGATTTGATGTATCACTATTTGCTTTTGTTGCAAGTGAAAGGGTTTTCTCTTGCCGATGTTGAAACTATTTTGAAGGTAAGAAATACAGCGAAATGATTGATGTTAAAATTTACAATCCAAGCATAAAGAATCTTTATGATTTCTTTAAAATAAAAGTTTGAATTTCTAATTACCTTTGCGGTAGATTTTTTTAAATCTAATATCAAATATTTAAAATCTAATATTAAAATTATGTATCCAGAAGAAATGGTATTACCAATGCGCGCTGAACTTTCAGAAGCTGGTTTTCAAGATTTATATAGTGCAGAAGCAGTTAAAAATGCTATAAAAGCAGAGGGGACAACGTTAGTAGTCGTAAATTCAGTTTGTGGCTGTGCAGCTAGAAATGCTCGTCCAGGTGCAAAAATGAGTTTAGACGGAGCAAAAAAACCAGATCACTTAGTGACAGTTTTTGCTGGAGTAGACAAAGAAGCGGTTGATGCTGCTAGAGAAGAAATGTTTCCATTTCCACCCTCATCACCAAGCATGGCTTTGTTCAAAAACGGTGAATTAGTTCATATGTTAGAGCGTCATCATATTGAAGGTCGCCCTGCTGAAATGATTGCAGAAAACTTAAAAGACGCTTACGCAGAATTCTGTTAATTTTCTAACCGCTAAGAACGCAAAGATTTACGCGAAGTTCGCGAAGAAATCTTAAATTTATTTACCGTAGATTCGCAAATTACATTCTCAAAAAAGATGAAAATTTGCGAATTCGCGGTTTGTTTTTATAAACCCTTGCGAACTTTGCGAAATTCCTTTGCGCCTTTGCGGTAAATAACTAAATTTGCATTGAATTCTTCCATTTAGAGTTCACAACATATTTCTCACTTAAAACGTTTATAGCATGCAACTGTATAACACCTTAAGCGCAGAAGAAAGAAAAGAATTAATTGATGAAGCCGGACAACAACGACTTACATTATCTTTCTATGCGTATGCCAAAATTGAAGCCCCAAAAAAATTTCGTGACGATTTATTTATTGCTTGGAATGCCCTAGATGCTCTTGGCAGAACGTATGTTGCTAAAGAAGGAATCAATGCTCAAATGAGTCTTCCGGCCGAAAATATGGAGGCTTTCCGTGAAACTTTAGAGGCCTACGCTTTCATGAAAGACATCCGTTTGAATGTGGCTGTAGAACAAGACGATCATTCGTTTTTAAAACTGACGGTTAAAGTCCGTGACAAAATTGTAGCCGATGGATTAAGCGACGAAACTTTTGACGTAACCAATATCGGAGTGCATTTAAAAGCAAAAGAATTCAACGCAATTTTAGACGATCCAAATACGATTGTAGTTGATTTTAGAAATCATTACGAAAGTGAAATTGGACATTTTAAAGGCGCCATAACTCCAGATGTGGAAACGTTTAGAGAAAGTTTGCCAATAATCAACAAGCAATTACAAGACTTTAAAGAAGATAAAAACTTGGTGATGTATTGCACCGGAGGAATTCGTTGCGAAAAAGCTTCGGCCTATTTCAAACATCAGGGTTTTAAAAATGTTTTTCAACTTGAAGGTGGAATTATCAATTATGCCAAACAAATACAAGAAGAAGGTTTGGAAAGCAAATTTATTGGTAAAAATTTCGTTTTCGATCATCGTCTTGGCGAAAGAATTACAGAGGAGATTGTTTCCCAATGCCATCAATGCGGAAAACCTTGTGACAACCATACGAATTGCGAAAATGAAGGGTGCCATTTATTATTTCTACAATGTGACGAATGCAAAGCAGTAATGGAAAATTGTTGTTCGACTGAATGTCAGGAAATCATTCACATGTCTTTAGTGGACCAAGTAAAATTACGTCGTGGTGTGAAAAATGGAAACATGATTTTCCGAAAAGGAAAGTCGAATAAATTATTGTTCAAACACTCCGGTGAATTATCAGATAAACCCTTGGGGTTGGCCGAAAAACCCAAAGATATTCGCCAAAAAATAAAAGTCAAAAAAGTCTTGGTAGGCAAAGCCGAACATTATTATGTAAAAGCAGGAGTTGGACTTTTTAGTATTGAAAACCAAGAATTAATCGTTGGAGATAAAATTCTAATTTCTGGACCAACAACAGGAAATGAACAAATTATTATTGAAAAAATGTTCGTTAACGGAAGTGAAAATCCTAATGCTAAACCTGGAGATAAAGTCACTATGTGTTTGCCGTTCCGAGTTCGTTTATCAGATAAATTGTTTAAGATTTTAGAATAACTAAAAACGCCGATTAAAATCGGCGTTTAAAATTTTAAATTAGTTTTTTGTAAAAACTATTATAACAGACTCCTCATCGCCATCGTCATCAAAATCATATCTAGTTTTAAACTTAAAAGTGGTTGAAGACAGCTCTGTGATTTGAACCGTATCTGCAGTTCCATCAGAAATAACAGTAATGTTGTTACCAGACCTAGTGTAAGTGTAAGGTGCAACATCCTCTACGCAATTATAAACATCTACATTAGCACCTGTTCCGTCAACATTAAATTGAATGTAATCTTTACCACATTCTTCGTGATCGTCATAAAGAATAGTTTGCCCTTGTACTTTATACTCTTTGAAATACCATTTCCCAATTAAATCCCCAGATGTTGTAGCGCCGTCATCTGATGAACAAGATAAAACGAAAAGACCTAGAAGAAGAAAAATGGATAATTTTAATAATTTCATGTTTTTTATTTTAATAATTAGATTACAATGATAGGAAAAAACTTTAGATAATACAAAGCGTCTTTCTGTAAACATTTAAACTTAAAAGATTTTTACTGAATTTAAAAAATACTATCTTTACCCATTAAACGATTTATGAATTATAAGTTGCTTCTCGCAACACTATATATACAATTATGGCTTGTCAAAGTTGTTCAACATCTGATGGTGGCGCACCTAAAGGATGCAAAAATAATGGGACTTGCGGCACCGATAGCTGCAACAAATTAACTGTTTTTGATTGGTTGGCGAACATGAGTTTGCCTAATGGTGAAACGCCTTTTGATTGCGTTGAAATCCGTTTTAAAAATGGTAGAAAAGAGTTTTATCGCAATACCGAAAAATTGACCTTGAGCATAGGAGATGTCGTAGCGACTGAAGCTTCGCCCGGACATGATGTTGGTATCGTAACATTGACCGGAGAGTTAGTGAAAATTCAAATGAAGAAAAAAGGGGTTAATCACACCAGCCCTGACATTGCTAAAATTTATCGAAAAGCATCTCAAAAAGACATCGATATTTGGAGTGAAGCTCGCGATAAAGAAGCAGTAATGCAGGTAAAAGCACGTGAATTGGCCATTATTCACAAATTGGAAATGAAAATTTCTGATGTTGAATACCAAGGCGATGGTTCTAAAGTAACTTTTTATTACACCGCAAACGACAGAGTCGATTTTAGATTGCTTATCAAAGATTATTCAAGGGTTTTCAATACCCGAATAGAAATGAAACAAGTAGGTTTACGCCAGGAAGCAGCGCGACTTGGAGGAATTGGGTCTTGCGGTAGGGAGTTATGCTGTTCTACTTGGCTGACTGATTTTAGAAGCGTCAACACTTCAGCTGCCCGTTACCAACAGCTGTCTCTAAATCCACAAAAACTAGCAGGTCAATGTGGAAAATTAAAATGCTGTTTGAATTATGAATTAGACACCTATATGGATGCCTTAAAAGGATTTCCAGATTTTGAAACCAAATTAAAAACCGAAAAAGGGGATGCAATTTGTCAAAAACAAGATATTTTTAAGGGGCTTATGTGGTTTGCTTACACCGATAATTTTGCAAATTGGCATGTGTTGAATATTGAACAAGTCAAAGAAATCATGGCTGAGAATAAGCAAAACAAAAAAGTAAGTTCTCTTGAAGATTTTGCTATAGAAATTTTAGTTGAGCCTGAAAAAGACTTTAACAATGCTATGGGACAAGAGAGTTTAACTCGATTTGACCAACCTAAAAAGAACAAAAACAAGAACAGAAACAAGAATAAAAATAAAGTTGCTACTCCTACTACGAACCAAAACTCAAACCAAAATCAAGCTCAAAATACAAACCAAGTAGAAGGAAAGAATACAAAACAAAATATCAAACCAAAACCGCAAGATAAAAAACCTATAATTATCAAAAAGAATGAAAATAAAGACTAGCATCCTTTTTATTCTGCTGTTCGTTTTGGTTATTTCTTGTGATAAAAAAAGAGTTTTTGACCAATATAAATCGGTTGGAACTACATGGCATAAAGACAGTATCGTGACTTTTGATTTACCAAAATTAGACTCTAAAAAAGGGTACAATTTGTTCGTAAATGTCAGAGATAACGACAATTATCCGTTTAGCAATATGTTTCTGATTGTTTCTTTAGAAATGCCTAACAGACAGGTTAGAGTTGATACATTAGAGTACCAAATGGCAAATCCCGATGGCACACTTCTTGGAGATGGCTTTTCGGACATTAAGGAAAACAAGCTGTTTTATAAAGACAAAGTGTCCTTCAAACAAAAAGGCATTTATAAAATTCATATTCGGCAAGCCACCAGACAAACCGGAAAAATAGAAGGGGTTACTGCGCTTCCTGGAATTTCAGATGTTGGTTTCCGAATAGAATCTACAGAATAAATTATGGCACAAAAAACTAGCACAACTACCGTCAAAGACATCAATTACTACAAAAAGAAATTTTGGAAACTCTTTTTTTATAGTTTAGGGGTCATGGCGCTGTTTTTTACTTTGGCATCATGGGGATTCTTCGGAAACATGCCGTCATTTGAAGATTTAGAAAATCCAGAATCCAATTTAGCTACCGAAGTTATTTCCTCAGATGGTGTTACAATAGGTAAATTTTACAACGAAAACAGAACGCCAATTAAATACGAAGATTTGCCTCCGCATTTGGTAAAAGCACTAGTAGCTACTGAAGATGAGCGTTTCTACGAACATTCGGGCATTGATGCCAAAAGAACTTTTGGTGCGGCTTTAAAATTGGGTTCTAATGGTGGAGCCAGTACACTAACCCAACAGTTAGCCAAATTATTATTCCATGGGGAAGGTTCAAGTTTTAAGATTTTTCGTGTCATCCAAAAAGTAAAAGAATGGATTATTGCAGTAAAACTGGAACGTCAATATACTAAAAACGAAATCATTGCCATGTACCTTAATAAGGCCGATTTTGTAAATACCGCGGTTGGAATTCGGTCCGCTTCTAAAGTCTACTTCGGAAAAGAACCCAGAGATTTGACTGTTGATGAAGCTGCCATGTTTGTCGGAATGCTTAAAAATCCATCCCTTTACAATCCGTTGCGTCGGAGTGAAAAAGTGCGTTTACGAAGAAATACCGTTTTAGGTCAAATGGTTAGAAACGGAATTTTAGATGAAGCCACCAAAAATAAATTAGCAGCACAACCTATAGTTTTAAACTTTCATCCCGAAAGTCACAAAGAAGGAACAGCCACCTATTTCAGAGAATTCCTTCGCGAGTACATGAAAAATTGGGCTAAGGAAAACAAAAAATCTGACGGAAGCGATTACGACATTTATAGTGATGGTTTGAAAATCTACACTACGATCGATTCCAAAATTCAGGAACATGCCGAAGAAGCCGTTGCAGCTCACATGAAGAATCTTCAAAAAGAATTTTTTGCGGAGCAAAAAGACAATAAAAACGCTCCTTTTTTAAAAATTACCCCAGAGGAAACTAAGAGAATCATGGACAAAGCCATGAGGTCATCAGAACGTTGGCGCGTTATGAAAGAGTTAGACAAATCAGAAGATGAAATTATTGCTTCTTTTGATATCAAAACAAAGATGAAAGTATTTTCATGGAATGGAGAAATTGATACGTTGATGGCTCCTATTGATTCGATTCGATACTACAAACATTTTCTTCAAACTGGTGTAATGTCAATGGAACCGCAAACCGGACATATCAAGGCTTGGGTAGGTGGAATTGATTACAAATATTTTCAATACGATCACGTTGGACAAGGAGCAAGACAAGTAGGCTCTACCTTTAAACCATTTGTTTATGCTACGGCTATCGAAAAATTGGGAATGTCACCCTGTGATTCCATAATTGATTCACCGTTTACTATTCCAGTCGGAAGACACCACGTTACCGCTTCATGGACTCCAAAAAATTCCGACAACAAATACCGCGGAATGGTGACACTCAAAAAAGCATTAGCAAATTCTATCAATACCGTTTCAGCAAAGCTTATGGATAGAGTTGGTCCAGAAGCTGTAGTAGAATTAACTAAAAAATTAGGCGTAAAATCAGAAATTCCAGCTCAACCTTCTATTGCACTCGGTGCCGTAGAAATTACAGTGGAAGATATGGTTGCGGCTTACAGTACTTTTGCCAATCAAGGTGTTTACATCAAACCGCAATTCATCAGCAGAATCGAAGATAAAAATGGGGTGATTTTATACGAACCAGTTCCAGAAACGCATGATGTTTTGAATAAAGACATCGCATATGCCGTGATAAAACTTCTAGAAGGGGTTACTGAAGAAGGTTCCGGAGTTCGTCTTAGAACACAAGGTGGCGGAAGCGGTGACAATCGTTGGACTGGTTATCCTTATATGTTTACCAATCCAATTGCTGGTAAAACTGGAACTTCTCAAAATCAATCTGACGGTTGGTTTATTGGAATGGTGCCCAATTTAGTAACTGGCGTTTGGGTCGGCTGTGAAGACCGTTCAGCTCGTTTCAGAGGAATCACTTACGGGCAAGGTGCAACAGCAGCCCTACCAATTTGGGGTTATATGATGAAGAAATGCTATGAAGATAAAGATTTACTGATCTCCAAAGATCCCTTTGAAAGACCCGAAAACCTATCCATAAAAGTAGATTGCTGGGCACCCAGAAAAGTAGAAGTCGATTCGACAGCAGTTTCTCCCGGTGAAGAGCAAAACACAGATGAATTTGGACTTTAATATTTAGAATTTATCCTGAATGTAATTTCTCTGAATTTATTTCAGAGTTTCAGGAGCTATTTCCTGCTATCCGTTGCAATTCCCGATCAAAAATCGGGAGATTTCCACTACTATCAGGGCTAAAAAAACAACTATGATTAACAAAAAAGTAAATTCTGTTCAAGAAGCACTTCAAGGTGTTGAAGACAATATGACCATCATGCTTGGTGGTTTTGGACTTTGTGGAATTCCAGAAAATAGCATTGCCGAATTAGTAAAAAAAAATGTTCAAAACCTGACCTGCATTTCCAATAATGCCGGCGTAGATGATTTTGGTCTTGGACTACTACTTCAAAAAAAACAAATCAAAAAAATGATTTCTTCTTATGTTGGAGAAAATGCTGAATTTGAACGTCAAATGCTTTCAGGAGAATTAGATGTTGAACTTACGCCGCAAGGAACTTTAGCCGAAAAATGTCGCGCTGCTCAATGCGGTATTCCTGCATTTTTTACTCCGGCCGGTTTTGGAACCGAGGTGGCAGACGGAAAAGAAAGTCGAGAGTTTAACGGTAAAATGCATGTAATGGAATTGGCTTATAAAGCTGATTTTGCTATTGTAAAAGCATGGAAAGGCGACGAAGCTGGGAATTTAATCTTTAAAGGAACAGCACGAAACTTCAATGCTTGTATGGCCGGTGCGGCAAAAATCACCATTGCCGAAGTAGAAGAATTGTTGCCTGTAGGTTCATTAAATCCAAATGAAATACACATTCCTGGAATCATGGTACAGCGTATTTTCAAAGGGTCAACGTTTGAAAAAAGAATAGAGCAACGCACAACCCGAAAAAGACTTTAATTATGGCATTAGATAAAAACGACATCGCAAAACGAATAGCCAAAGAAGTTCAAGACCGCTATTATGTTAACTTAGGAATTGGCATACCAACTTTAGTAGCCAACTACGTTCGCACTGATATTTCAGTTGAATTTCAGAGTGAAAACGGTGTACTCGGAATGGGTCCCTTTCCGTTTGAAGGCGAAGAAGATGCTGATGTTATCAATGCCGGAAAACAAACCATAACTACTTTACCTGGAGCCAGTTTTTTTGACTCTGCTTTTAGTTTTGGTATGATTCGAAGTCAAAAAGTAGATTTAACCATTCTTGGTGCAATGGAAGTTGCCGAAAACGGTGATATTGCCAACTGGAAAATTCCAGGAAAAATGGTCAAAGGAATGGGTGGCGCAATGGATTTGGTAGCTTCTGCCGAAAATATTATTGTTGCCATGATGCACGTAAACAAAGCTGGAGAAAGTAAAATCTTAAAAAGATGTACTTTGCCTTTAACAGGTGTTGGTTGCGTGAAAAAAGTAGTAACCGAATTGGCGGTTTTAGAAATCACCCCAAAAGGGTTTAAATTATTGGAACGTGCACCCGGTGTTTCTGTAGCACACATCATAGCATCAACTGAAGCAGACTTAATTATTGAAGGAGAAATTCCGGAGATGATTATTGATTAAGATACGCCAATAATACTTCAGAAGCATTTCCGAAAGTGTTGCTTTGTTGCGTAATGTTCACCGCGCGTTTTTTATTCAGTTTGTACCTTAAATCAAATTGGGTTGTAAATAATATCGCCGACATAAACGGATTGTTGATATACATAACTAATTTATCTCTTGCACTGTCAATTGTATGAATTTCGATCTGTTCTTCCTGCTGGAATTTGTATTTTAATTCCATTTTCAAAACAGCATCTTCTATAATCGGACGAACATAAATGTTCATCAAATCGGTATTCCCAATAGTTTTTGCCAGCGTTAATTTGGCAAAAGTACCATCAGCTAAACTAGCTTTAACATTATTGTAGAAATCAGAAAAGGATTCGGTGAAGGACATTTGAAATTATTATTTATATTTTTAAAAAAACCAGCTCGCCACAAAAATTGCAGTAATCACGCAGATTAAATCAACCAAAAGCATCGTTCCCAGAGCATATCGTGTGTTTTTTATGCTTACTGAACCAAAGTAAACAGCAATTACATAAAAAGTGCTTTCGGCACTACATTGAAAAATGCTACTCAATCTAGCTGTTAAGGAATCGGGACCAAAGGTATTCATCGAATCAATCAAAAATCCTCTTGATCCTGCAGAACTAAAAGGACGAAGCATCGCTACTGGCAAGGCATCGGTAATTTGCTTACCCACACCCATATTCGAGAAAAAGAATGCTATCCAATTGCTAATAATTTCAAATAATCCACTATTTCTAAATAAAGAAATAGCAACCAACATTCCCATAACATAAGGGAAAATAGTAACACCTGTTTTTACACCATTATTGGCTCCAACTACAAATGCATCAAAAACGGTGGTTTTAGCTTCAGCAAATTTCTTCTCGTGAATGAATGAAAAAATCAAGGTAAAAATAATAATTCCAATCAAGATCAAAGCAGATAGATTGGTAGTAAAATAGTTTTTTCCAATGATGTCTAACTGGTTTACATACAGCAACAATCCAATAATTCCAGCTATCAAACCCATCAATACGACCACTAAGGAAGCACTTTTAAAATTAATTTTTTGTTTAATTCCAACAATTAAAAAAGCGGCAATCGTACCAATAAAAGACGTGATAATACAAGGCAACATCACATCGGCAGGATTGCTTGCGCCGGCAGCAGCTCGGTACCCAATAATAGAAGTAGCAATTAAAGTAAGACCGGACGCGTGCAAACACATAAACATAATTTGTGCATCACTAGCCTTATCTTTGTCTGGATTTATTTCTTGTAAACTTTCCATGGCCTTAAGTCCAAAGGGTGTTGCCGCAGAGTCTAACCCTAAAAAATTAGCAGCAAAGTTTAAGGTCATGTAAGATATAGAAGGGTGGTTTTTGGGAATACTTGGAAACACTTTAACAAAAACGGGGCTTAATGCTTTAGCTAATTTTCCAGAAGCACCTGATATGATTAGCAGTTCCATTAGTCCACAGAAAAAAGCTAAATAAGCAATCAACGGCAGAATTAAATCAAGTAAACTGTTTTTGCAGGTTGGCAATAATCCATCCGATTTTTGGACTCCGGAATAAATTTTAACCGTCTTTGCCTTATAAACATAAGTAGTATCAGCATTCAGGGTATCTCTATTGACAATCATTGTTTGTTCAGGTGCCTTTTTTATGCTGTCCATCACAAATTTTGGCACTTGCCCTAAATATTTTTCAGAAATTAAAATAGGATCATCCTTTTTTCCATTCAACACATTATCAATGGTATAACTAGTTCCTACAGATAAACTAACCACTACAAATAGTAGAGAACAAACAAAAATAGCTAGCCAAAATCTACTTAAAACCATAAATTGTTTTTTTGTAAATATACCATTTATCAATTTTGAACAAAAAATTAATGCACTTTTTATTCTGGGCAATTATGAAGTCTTAAACAACACTTAATTTTTTGTGATTATTTAACAATAAAATAGATAAATTAACTCAGGATTTATATATTAGCTGACTTTTATTTACATTAAACCCATTTCAATATAATTATGAAAAAGAAATACTTACTACTGCTTTCCCTTATTATAGTAACGAATTCATTTTTTGCACAATCAAAAGAAGATATCCAAAAAATTACTGCGCAATATGACTTGGTAAAACTTAAAGAAAAAGAAGTTTTTTATAGAGAAAAAGCGCGTGCCGAAAAAAAGAAAGCAATTGCTAAAGCACTTGTTAAAAACTGGCCAATTTATACCGTTAAGGAAGACGGAAGCATTTCTGAATTAATGAAACTTACTCCTGAAGGATTGCCCATATACTATGCAACAGACAATGTAAATGCCGCCAGAGCAACAAGAGTAAATCATTTAAATTCAGGTGGTTCGTTAGGTTTAAATTTAAACGGTCAAGGGATGACTGTTAGAGAATGGGATGGTGGAAATGTTAGGGCTTCCCATAATGCTTTTGCAGGAAGAGTAACTGTTGTTGACGACCCAAACAATACAGCAACTATTGCCCACGCTACTCATGTTTGCGGAACAATGATTGCTGCAGCTTTACCAGCAACTGTCAAAGGCATGGCGTATCAAGCCAATGCAAGAACATTTAACTGGACTGATGATGAATCTGAAGCAGTGTCTGAAGTAGCTGGTGGAATGCTTATTTCTAATCATTCTTATGGTGTGCCCATTACATCAAGTGGTGTAACGCTTCCTTCTTGGTTAATTGGTTCTTATTCTTCTGATGCTGTAGCTTGGGATGATATTGCTTATAACGCCCCATACTTTTTGGCAGTAATGTCAGCTGGAAATGACGGACAAAATCAAAACAATCCAGAACCAATTAATTTTGGTTTTGATAAATTAGTAGCGAATAAAACTGCAAAAAACAATTTAGTTGTAGCCAGTTGCGAAGATGTAACAGTTGCGGCTGATGGATCTGTAAATACAGCGAATATTACTGTAAGTAGTTTCAGTAGTCAAGGCCCAACAGATGATTTAAGAGTTAAGCCGGACATTACCGGAAATGGATCTGGCCTAACCTCGACTAGTAATTCAAGTAATACTGCTACAACTGTTATGTCGGGAACGTCAATGGCTTCTCCAAATGTTGCGGGAACTTTGATTTTAGTACAACAACATTATAAAAATTTTACCAATAGTTTTATGCGTGCCGCAACCTTAAAAGGATTAGTATGTCACACTGCTGACGATGCCGGTGATGTAGGACCAGATCCAGTTTTTGGATGGGGTTTGTTAAATGCAAAAAAGGCGGTAGAAACCATTTCCAACAACGGTTTGACGTCATGGATTTCTGAGGAGAATTTGAATAACAATCAGGTGTATACGATGACTGTAAATTCACCTGGAGGAATTCCACTAATCGCATCAATCTCTTGGACAGATCTTCCTGGAGAACCAAATAATGGTGGTTTGGGAGCAAATGATCCTACTCCAGCTTTAGTAAACGATTTAGACATCCGAATTACCAGAAATTCAACTACTTTTTTCCCTTGGAAATTATCGGCTGACCCAAACAATCCAGCTACAAGATTAGGAGGCAATGCAGTGGATAACGTTGAACAGGTTAAAATTGATGCTCCAACTGCTGGTCAATACACTATTACGGTTAGTCATAAAGGAACCTTGGTCACGGGAAGCCAAAAATATGCTTTAGTAGTTACAGGACTAACTTCTTCATTTGCCCTTAATTCAACCTCAGATAATGTAACCGTTTGCGCTAATCAAAATGCCGTTTATAACTTTAACTATTCACAATCTGGAGCAGGAACAACTACTTTTTCTGCGGTAGATTTACCAACCGGAGCAACTGCAACTTTCTCTCCACCATCATTAAGTGCTAATGGACCTGTTACTATGACCATATCAGGTTTAACAAATGTAGCTCCAAATGAATATTTTGTTGGAATAAAAGGGACAAGCGCATCGGATACTGAAACAAGATATAAATCTTTAGGAGTATTCAACAGCACTTTTCAACAAGTTGCATTACAAACGCCAACAGACGGACAACAAGGCTTATCAACTACAGCAAATTTAACTTGGACTGCACAGCCTAACGCTCAAACTTATTCCCTTCAAGTTTCTGCAACTCCTGACTTTTCTGCTATAGTGTCTAATGAAATTGTTACAGGAAATGAATTTACTGTTTCAGGCTTAGGAGAAGCTACAAGATATTATTGGAGAGTGACTCCGTCTAATTTTTGTGGAAACGGAATAGCTGCCAATGCACTAGTATATACATTTGCAACAGGTACTTTAGATTGTAGTAATACTTTTGATGCCTCTGATTTTTCAAATGCCTTTATTGACACGGTTCCGAATTCTGTTGCTACTGTTCCTGTAACAGTTAGTGGTGGTTATACTATTGGAGATATAAACATCAGTATGAGTATTACACATACATGGATTGGGGACATCACGGTAACTCTTGAAGGACCTATATCTATTGGAAGTCCAGTTATTACTTTGTTAGACCTTCCTTGCGGCGATTTCCAGAACATCGATTGTACTATAGATGATGATGGAATTCCATCTGGCTGTAACGGCAATCCAGCTGTTTCAGGTATTATAGCTCCAATTGATGCGTTAAGTACTCTAAATTCATTACCGGCAGATGGTGAATGGATCTTAAGAGTTTTTGACCACAATAATGAGGACGGTGGTACTATCAACAGTTTTAGTATTAATTTATGTAGTGTTCAAACTGCATTATCAGTTCCAACAAATCCAATTTTAAACAGTAGCATTTATCCAAATCCGAGTAAAGGAATTGTAAATGTTGCTATTCCGGCTTTGACCGAAAGTGCGACTATCAAATTGTTTGATTTGCAGGGAAGACAAATTCTGTCGAAAGTGACTGACCAAGTGAATACTTCTTTTGGAATCGAAAATCTTCAAGATGGAATTTACTTGATAAACATCGAAAGTGGACAAGATTCTGTTTCTAAAAAAATAATTCTTAGAAGAAATTAATACATTAACTATTCGCAAAAAAGTCCTCTCGTTTTAAAAATCAGAGGACTTTTTTTATACATGAATAATTTCGTCTTCTATCAATATGGCTTCTCTTCGGAATCGTAGAAAAATTTGCGCCACAGCAATCACATCTTTCTCACAATAGGTTACGATTCTATCGATATCTTTTTCAACATAAAAAACGTGTGCAACCTGACTACCATCAATATCGCCTTTTGGTGATGGGACTCCAAGTATTTTGGTCAATAATTTTAGAGAGGTATAGTGTTTATAGTCGCCAAATTTCCATAATTCTAAAGTGTCTAAATGTGGAATTTCCCATGGTTTTTTACCAAATAGATTGAGTTTATTTGGAATTGCAATTTCATTAATTATCATTCTTCTGGCTATAAAAGGGATATCAAATTCTTTGGCATTGTGCCCACACAAAACATGTTGTGCCTGATTGAAATGAGAATCCATTAAACTCGAAAAATCTTTTAAAATCTTCTTTTCATCTCCAAAAAATGATGTTACTCTAAAGTTTCTAATATCACCTTTATTTGTAAAATACCCCACAGATATACAGACAATCTTTCCAAATTCAGCCCATATTCCAGCTCTTTCATAAAATTCTTCTGCAGTGAATTCTTCCTTCCTCTGGTACTGCGTTTTTTGATCCCAAAGAGATTTCATTTCGTCGTCTAAAGTATTGAAATTGTCAACTTCTGGAACCGTTTCAATGTCAAAAAAAAGGATATAATTGAGGTTTATTTTATCTATCATCTTACTGAATTTAAGAATTTACCGACTTAAAATTAAGTAAAGTAATTTAAATATGAAAGAAAAAGTTTAAAAAAGTGAATGTTGCTTTGATGGACTTTCGTGCTCTAACAACCATTTCTTGCGCCATAAACCGCCAGCATATCCTGTTAATGAGCCGTCAGTTCCAATAACGCGGTGACACGGAATTACTATCCAAAGTGGATTTTTTCCGTTAGCTGAAGCGGCAGCTCGAATCGCTTTAACATCGCCTAGTTTTTTTGATAAATCAAGATAAGAAATGGTCTTTCCAAAAGGAATATTCAATAATTCCTGCCAAACTTTTTGTTGAAAATCGGTTCCTTTTGGGTTTAATTTGAAAGTGAAATCAATTCGTTTTCCATCAAAATATTGTTGGAGTTGATTTACTGCTTCTGTTAATTCTTTTGGAATTTCAGATGAAAGTTCACCTTCTTGGAGAATTGAAATTAATGAAATTCCGTTTTCATCACCCACAATTTTAGTGATTCCGAGTGGTGTTTTTATGAAGACAGTTTTCATTTGATAACGTTAATTATTTAACCTCAAAGTTCACAAAGAAGTCACGGAGTTCACTAGGGTTTACTTAGAAAAGCTATAAATATAATCTTCTAAAGCTTGCAACTGCTCGTCGTTCATGCTTTTCGTAATGGCGAAATTAGTTCTCATAATTTCGTATTGACTTGGGTCAACAATGGGTTCACTTTCTTCTTTTAAGAATGCCACAATACTCCCTTTTTTGGATTTATAGATTGTTGCAATTTCCTGCAAACTTGGGCCAATTATCTTCTGTTCGGGCTTATGACATGCTATGCAGTTTCCTTGACCTTCAAAAAGTGCTTGTCCCGAAATTTTTTCATTTTCTGGTTTTCCGAAGTTTTCTTCGCTTTCTTTTTTACAAGACACCAATAAAATAAACGCTAAAAAAAAGACTAATTTATTCATATTATTTATTCAATAAAATCGCGGCTTCTTTGGCAAAATAAGTCGAAATTAAACTTGCTCCTGCTCTTTTGATACACATTAGTTGTTCCATCATAATCTTGTCGTGGTCCAACCAACCTCTTTCCGCAGCAGCTTTGACCATGGCGTATTCGCCAGAAACATGGAAAACGGTTACTGGAACATTCACCGCATTTTTTACTTCGCGAACGATGTCGAGATAAGCAATTCCGGGTTTTACCATAACCATATCGGCTCCTTCTTCAACATCTGAAAGTGCTTCTTTGATGGCTTCGATGCGGTTTGCGTAATCCATTTGGTAGGTTTTTTTGTCTTTCGGCGCTTCGGCAAGCTCAGCATTTGATTTGTTATTTTTTGGTGCACTATCCAATGCATCACGAAACGGTCCGTAAAATGCCGATGCGTATTTAGCCGAATAACTCATAATGCCAACATTTGAAAATCCTGCAGCATCCAAACCTTGGCGTAACCTTAAAACTCTTCCGTCCATCATATCGCTTGGCGCTACAAAATCGGCTCCAGCTTGTGCGTGAGAAACGGCCATTTTTACTAAGGCTTCGTTAGTTGAATCATTTTCGATATCACCATTTGCAATGATTCCGTCGTGACCGTAAATAGAATACGGATCGAGAGCCACATCGGGCATTACAATCATTTCAGGACAAGCTGTTTTGATTGCTCTAATCGCTTGCTGCATTAATCCGTTTGGGTTCCACGCTTCTTTTCCAGTATTGTCTTTTAGCGATTCGTCTACTTTTACGTAAATGTTAACGGCTCGAATTCCGAGTGCGAAAATTTCTTTTACTTCTAAAACTGTTAAGTCGATAGAGCGACGAAAAATGCCAGGCATTGAAGGTATTTCTACTTGGTAGTTTTCGCCTTCAGCAATGAACATTGGAAACATAAAATCGCTTGGACTTAATGTAGTTTCGCGAACTAAACTTCTTACGGATTCGTTTACTCTTAAACGGCGACCTCTTTGTAATGGAAACATATTTTTATTTTTGATATAAGATTAGCGATTGTAGATTTTTGATTTGATAATGATTGCAAACTTCTGCAATCTTTAATCGTTAATCAACATTCTTAAATCCATTCAATCGGATTTTCTAATACTTTAATTAATTTTTCTTCCTCACTTCCAACTTCGGGATGATGGTCATAAACCCACTGAACATGTGGAGGCAAACTCATCAAAATCGATTCAATTCTGCCGTTGGTTTTTAGTCCAAATAACGTTCCTTTATCATGAACTAAATTGAATTCGACATAACGACCACGACGGATTTCCTGCCAAGTTTTTTGAGCATCGGTAAACGGTAACTCTTTTCTTTTTTCCAAAATTGGAACGTACGCTTCTAGGAAACTGTTTCCAACTTCGGTTACAAAGTTAAACCAATCTTCCATAGACATATCGTCATTTGCTTTGCAATAATCAAAAAATAAACCCCCAATGCCACGTGCTTCATTTCGGTGTGCATTCCAGAAATAGTTGTCGCATTGTTTTTTATATTTTGGATAAAATTCTGGGTTATGCTTGTCGCAAGCCGTTTTACACGTTTGATGAAAATGAGTAGCATCTTCTTCAAATAGATAATACGGAGTTAAATCTTGACCGCCGCCAAACCACGAATTAATTACTTTCCGAGAACCTGTGCTGAGCGCAGTCGAAGTATCATACATTTCAAAATACCTCCAATTGGCATGAACCGTTGGCACCATTGGACTTTTAGGATGAATTACTAAACTTAATCCACAGGCAAAAAAATCGGCTTCACCAACACCAAACATTTTCTGCATGGCTTCGGGTAATTTTCCGTGAACGGCTGAGATGTTTACACCGCCTTTTTCGATTACGTTTCCGTGTTCTATAACGCGTGTTCTTCCGCCACCACCTTCTGGCCGTTCCCAAATATCTTCGCGGAATTTGGCAACACCATCAACCGCTTCTAATCCGGAAGTGATTTGGTCTTGTAAGTTTTGAATATAGGTTAGAAATTTTTCTTTCATCGTTTTACGTTTTGCGTTAGGGATTGCAGTGGAAATCCTTTTTTTTGATTACCTGTAGCGTTAGCGAAGGGAAATTCAAAATTAAAAGATTGCAACGGAAAGCCCGACCCAAAGGGTAACGCCCTAATTATTATACTCCTTAACCGCTTCTACAAAAGCTTTGGCGTGATCCACAGGAATATTTGGTAAAATTCCGTGACCAAGGTTTACAATATAATTGTCTTTCCCGAATTCATCAATCATTTGGTGCACCATTTTTTTGATGGTTGGAATTGGCGACAACAATCGACTTGGATCAAAATTTCCTTGCAACGTAATTTTCCCACCAGTTAAGTAACGCGCATTTCTAGCAGAACAAGTCCAATCAATTCCTAATGCTGATGCTTTACTTTTTGCCATATCACCCAAAGCAAACCAACATCCTTTACCGAAAACGATAACCTTTGTGTCTTCTGCTAATGCTTCCACAATTTGGTTGATATAATTCCACGAGAATTCTTGATAATCTACTGGAGATAACATGCCGCCCCAAGAATCAAAAATCTGAATCGCGTTGCAACCTGCTTTTACTTTTTCTTTTAAATATAAGATTGTGGTGTCTGTGATTTTTTGCAACAACGTATGCGCCGCAACGGGATTAGAGAAACAAAATCCTTTAGCGGTATCAAAACTTTTTGAACCTTTTCCTTCCACAGCATAACAAAAAATCGTCCAAGGCGAACCGGCGAAACCAATTAGCGGAACCTCATCGTTTAACATTTCTTTGGTTAATTTTATGGCATCAAAAACATAGCCCAACGTTTCATGAACATCTGGCACAAAAGTTCTGTTTACGTCTTCCATAGTCCGAATTGGATTTGGAATTATAGGTCCCAAATTATCTTTCAACTCTACATGAATTCCCATCGCACGTGGTACTACCAAAATATCTGAAAACAAAATTGCGGCGTCTGGTTTTACAATTCTGATGGGTTGAACCGTAATTTCCGCAGCTAGTTCTGGCGTTTCGCAACGCGTAAAGAAATCATATTTATCGCGCAAAGCTCTAAATTCTGGTAAATACCTTCCGGCTTGACGCATCATCCAAACAGGAGGACGTTCAACGGTTTCGTTATTTAATGCTCGAAGAAATAAGTCGTTTTTGATCATTTTTAATTTGTATAATATTCAATTACTGCAGCAATTACATTCTCAACCGATGGTTTGTCTGCAATTACGATATTTTTTATTTTTATGTTTTCTAATGCTTCGGCGGTGGTTTCTCCAATACAGAAGCACATTTCGCCTTTAATTGTGTTTGATTTTATATAACTTTCAACTGCTGATGGACTAAAAAATAGTATTCCTTCGCATTTTTTTGCAATTTTCTTTGGTGTTAAATCGGTTTCATATACTTGAATTTCATTGAATTCGATTCCGTTTTCTTGTAACGTATTTGGCAAAACATCACGGCGTAAATTTCCGCTGAAAAAGGTGAACCTTTCCTTGTTGTAAATTAGCGAAATTATCTCAGCTAAATCTGCTGCGTAACCCGTATATGCAATTACATTAAATCCGTTTTCAGTCAATAATTCTTTAGTTTTCATGCCTACAGAAAACACGTTTTTACTTTTTAAATCATCATATTTCGGATGTTGCAAAATACTTTGAACGGCATTTTGACTGGTAAAAATTAGATTTTGATTTACTTTTTCTAATGCAAAATTTGTTGTTTTTGTTTGAATAAAATCTTGATCAATTACCTCAAAATTGGCATCGAGTAGTTCTTGCTTTTGATTTGACGAAAGCTTTTTTGTGGATACTATTTTAATTGTATTTACCATTAATTTTAAACCTAATAAGTACTGTAAAGTTGTTTAAGAATTATTTAATTGTGCTTTAATTTCACTCATTAATTTATGTCCACCACGATTCAAAATTTCTTGTGCTGCAGTAAACCCTAATTTTTTCCATTCGGAAATAGCAACTTTTTTAGCAATTTCTAGTTTTTGTTTTCCGTCAATAGATAACAAAACGCCTTGAAAATCTATAGTGTCTTCTTCTTCGATATATCGTGCTAAAGCTCCAATAGGTGCAGTACAACCGCCTTCAAGTGTTCTTAAAAATTGTCTTTCTATATAAGTGCAGATTTCAGTTTCAATATCGTTTAATTGCGCAACGGCATCAATGGTAAATGCATCATTTTGCATTGCAACGATAACCATTGCTCCTTGTGCTGGCGCTGGAATCATCCAATCCAAATTAATAAAACTCTCTGGTTTCAGATTAATTCGTTCCAAACCTGCGGCGGCAAAAACAGCACCATTCCAATCATTATCATTCAGTTTTTTCATTCTAGTATTTACGTTGCCGCGTAAATCAACTACGGTATGATTTGGATATTTATTCCACCATTGCGCTTGACGACGCAAACTTCCTGTGGCGATTGTTCCAACTCCTTGTAAAAAATCCAGATTCCCTTTGTGCACTACTATATCGAGTACAGTTGCTCTTTCTAAAACTGCTGCTTGTACAATACCAATGGGTAAAGCTGTTGGCACGTCTTTCATAGAGTGTACGGCAATATCTACAGTACCATTAATCATGGCAATGTCTAAAGTTTTTGTAAAAATTCCGGTGATTCCGAGTTCGTAAAGTGGCTTGTCTAATAGAATATCACCATCTGATTTAACAGCAACAATTTGTGTTTGATAGCCTAAATCCTGAAGTTTTTTTTGAACCGTATGTGCTTGCCAAAGTGCCAATTCGCTATCACGAGTTCCAATTCTAATTGTTTTTTTAGTCACTTTGTATTTTATTTATTTTCTCGCAAAGGCGCTGAGACGCAAAGTTTAAAAGAATGATTTCTCTTGTTCTAATTGAAATACTTTTTCAATCCATTCAATACCTTCATCAATGGAATCGCCATCTTTTAAGTGATTAACAAAATGATTTGTAATTTTTTGAATGATTCTATTGCTAATTAATTCCGCTTGAGCTTCGTCAAAATTGGATAATTTTTTACGTTGAATATTCAACTCTCCTTCTTTGATTGAATTTAATTTTTCTTTCAATGCCTGAATCGTTGGGGCGAATTTTCTGTTTTTCGTCCATTCCATAAATTCCGCTTTAATCTCTTCAATGATTACTTCTGCAGCTGGAATGTGTTGTTTGCGGTTTTCTAATGTTTCATCGGTGATTTGAGAAAGATGATCTAAATGAATTAACGTAACTCCTTCAACAGCAACAACGTTTTCATGCACATTTTTAGGAATCGATAAATCTAAAATCAACAAAGGCTTTTTCAGATTTAAAATCGCTTTATCAATTGTTGGGTTTTGAGCTCCAGTAGCTACAACTACAATGTCTGCTTTTTGCAATTCAAGCTGTAAATCGGCATAATCTTTTACAATTAAATCTAATTTTTGAGCTAATTTTTCAGCTTTATCTTTGGTTCTATTTATCAAAGTGATTTGCTCATGTTTGGTATGTTTAACCAAATTTTCACAAGTATTTCTACCTATTTTACCTGTTCCAAATAATAAAATATTTTTGTTGGCAATGTCTGGCACATTTTTGATAATGTACTGAACCGATGCAAATGAAACTGAGGTAGCACCTGTTGAAATATCGGTATCCGTTTTAATTTTTTTGCTAGCTTGAATTACAGAGTTTAGCAATCTTTCCATGAATGAATTTACCAAACCATTAGATTTGCTTTCATTAAAAGCAATTTTTAATTGACTGATAATTTCAAAATCCCCAAGAATTTGACTGTCTAAACCTGTTCCAACGCGGAACATGTGATTAATAGCTTCTTGATTTTTGTAGATGTAAGCCACTTCTTGAAACTCTTCAACGCTTCCTTGACTGTTTTCACAAAGAAGTTTTATTAGTTGATATGGGTGGTTAGCAAAACCATATATCTCCGTTCTATTGCAAGTTGAAGTAACGATTAAGGAGTCTATTCCTTCTGCTTCTGCCTGAATTAAAATAGTCGACTTTGCTTTAGCGTCTAAACTGAATTTACCTCTTATGGTAGCATCTGCTTTCTTGTAACTGAGACCCAATGCATAAAAAGAAGTGTGCTTTGACATATTAAAATTTTCCATTTTTATCCTTTTCTCAAAAAGTTAAACAAAACTATTACTAACTACTTTATAAAAACAACGCTGTAAGGACTTTTTGTATCGCTTCGAGATATTTTAATCCAAAATGTTCATTTCAACGTAAATTCTATTAAATTTGTAGAGAAATCAGGTGCTGCGAATTTAGTTATGTAGATTAATTCTAAATAATAAACTAGTTAGATTTCCAAAACATAAACGAAAAAATATCGCTATGGGTTCTCAAGAAGTAATAACAATTGAAAATGATTTTACCCTCATTCGTTTCCAAAACGATGGAAATGAAAATTTTCATGTAAAAAGACCTATTGCTCAAGGACTTATACAGTTTCATTTTGGAATAAAGGGAAAAGCTAAATTTGTCTTCAATGAGGGCACTTATGCCATTGAATTGAAGGAAGAGAAGTCACTTTTGTTTTATAATCCACAAAAAGAGCTTCCCTTAAACTTAGATTTGGCACCAAATTCTTGGGTAATTTCGGTTATCATTTCTATTCAAAAGTTTCATGGGTTGTTTTCGAATGACGCCAGTCACATTCCGTTTTTAAGTGACGAAAATAAAGATCGGAAATATTATAAAGAAGATGATATAAGTCCATCAATGGCCATTGTTTTAAGTCAATTATTTCATTACAATCTGAATCCATCTATTAAAAATTTATATTACAAAGGAAAAGGATATGAATTAATGAGTTTGTATTTTAACCGTTCCGAAGATCCTAACGCCGAACAATGTCCGTTTTTAGTGGATGAAGAAAACGTGTTGAAAATCAGAAAAGCTAAAGAAATTATCATTGCCAATATGGCAGAGCCACCAGGTTTGGAGGAATTGGCTGAAAAAGTAGGATTGAGTTTGAAAAAACTAAAAATGGGTTTCAAGCAAATTTATGGCGATACTGTTTATGGGTATTTGTTTGATTATAAAATGGACTATGCAAGGCAATTATTAGACAGTGGTTCGTATAACGTGAATGAAGTTGGACTCAAAATAGGCTACAGCACCGGAAGTCATTTTATAGCTGCTTTCAAAAAGAAATTTGCTACAACCCCCAAGAAATATTTGATGTCGTTAAATCAAAATACTTAATCAAATCGATTTCAAATAGTGAACAATCGATAAATAATTTATAAAAAATATCTCAAAAAAATAAGTTTAATTACTTTTATAAAAATAAAAATTGCCATATGAAAGGAGTATTATTAGTCAACCTGGGTTCGCCAGAAAGTCCTACAGCAAAAGACGTTAAGCCCTATTTGGATGAGTTTTTGATGGACAAATACGTTATTGACGTTCCGTTTTTATTACGAGCCTTATTAGTTCGTGGTATAATTTTACAAACACGTCCCAAAAAATCAGCAGAAGCTTATGCCAGAATTTGGACCGATGAAGGG
Source organism: Flavobacteriales bacterium (assembly GCA_038202695.1). Lineage (GTDB taxonomy): Bacteria > Bacteroidota > Bacteroidia > Flavobacteriales > Flavobacteriaceae > Flavobacterium. The sequence goes on along the minus strand of JBBRET010000006.1, from coordinate 23,660 downwards.
TCGCCTTTGATTGTGATTTCCAAAAAAATGCATCAAAAAGTTCAAAGTTTAGTTGATATTCCGGTTGCTTTGGCGATGCGTTATGGAACCATAACTATTATGAAAGGATTGCAAGAGTTGCACGATAAAGGAGTGAATGAAGTAATGCTTTTGCCACTGTATCCGCAACATGCTATGGCATCTACAACGACTATTTTGGTTTTGGCAGAAGAATTGCGCGCTGAATTTTTTCCCGAAATGACATTTACTATAGTTCCTGCATTTTATAACAAACCTGATTACATTAAGGCATTGGCAAATTCAATCCAAAAGCATTTAAATACTTTTGAATATGATCATTTGTTGTTCTCGTATCACGGAATTCCAAAACGCCACATTCGCAAAACGGACATCACAAAGTCACATTGCAAAATTGATGGTTCTTGCTGCAATACACCTTCGCCTGCTCACGAATTTTGTTACCGTCATCAATGTTATGAAACTACAAAACAGGTCGTAAATTTATTAGGAATTCCAGAAGGTAAATACAGTCAGACTTTCCAATCCCGTTTGGCTGGCGACAAATGGTTAACACCTTACACTGATGTTGAAGTAAACAAAATGCCTGAAAAAGGCATTAAGAAATTGGCAGTAGTAACTCCGGCTTTCGTCTCTGATTGTTTAGAAACATTAGAAGAAATTGCCATGGAAGCCAATGAGGAATTTTTGCATCATGGTGGCGAAGAATTTATGGCAATTCCGTGTATGAATGATGATGATGAATGGTGTGGAGTTGTTGCGAATTGGGTGAAAGATTGGAGTAAATAATATTTGTTTCAGGTTCAAAGTTCAAAGTAGTAGCTCAACCTGAAACCTGAAACTTGAAACTTGAAACAAAAAAAATGGAACTCTACAACTACATAAAATCATTACACCTCATCTTTGTCATCACTTGGTTTGCTGGATTGTTTTATATTGTGCGTTTGTTTGTGTATCAGATCGAAGCCAACGATAAACCTACGCCAGAGAGAGAAATTCTGCAAAAGCAGTACAAGATAATGACTTATCGCTTGTGGTATATTATCACTTGGCCGAGTGCTATTTTGTCTGTGGCTTTCGCTATTTGGTTACTGATTCTGATGCCCGCTTGGCTGCAAATGCCTTGGATGCACGTCAAGTTGGGATTTGTAGTTTTGCTGATTGCTTATCAGATAAAATGTCATTTAATATATAAAGAATTACAAAGCGATATCGTTAACTATTCATCTAACTTCATGCGCTTGTGGAATGAAGGTGCTACGATTATTCTGTTTGCGGTAGTTTTTTTAGTAATTTTAAAAAATGCATTCAACTGGATTTATGGTGTCATTGGCATTCTTTTGTTTTCGGTTTTGATAATGCTTGGTTTTAAGTTCTACAAACGAATAAGAGAGAAAAAGTAACAAGGCAAAAGCCAATAAGCAATAGTTACTAATGCCTAATGCCCAATGCCTAATGCCTAAAAAAATGTTCAACGGATTCAAAATGTCAATGCTTTCACTTCGAATTAGGATTTTCCTATCGATGATTATATTGATATTAATTGCATCCCTTTTGATGGCTTCCATTTCGATTATTCAGTTTAAAAACGAAGCTAAAGATTACCATCAAGAACGTTTAGACCGAAAAGAATTTGCCATAAAAGAACATATTAACTATGTGCTTTCCAACACCACTTATCCGCTAACGGAAAAAAATCTTTCCTTAATTTTTAAAGACAAAATTCATGAATTAGCAGATATTCATAACCTAGAAATTAACATATATGGATTGAACGGAAAACTGCTAAAATCTTCTAAGGCTTCTTTCTCTGTGGATAAAGTGGCGCCTCCGATTCCAAATTATGTCCTAAAATTAGTCCAGTCATCGGTCGAAAAAAGATATGTAGATATTAAAAATGTTAATGGTATCAAAAACCGCTCCTCCTACAGTCAAATCAAAGACGACAAATTTAAACCACTTGGTATTTTGAATATTCCGTACGTTGAAGATGATGGCTTTTATGAAACTGAATTGCGTCAGTTTTTGTTGCGATTAAGTCAGGTGTATTCCTTTATGTTGATTATCGCATTTGCTTTGGCCTATTTTCTTTCGAGTTATATTACTAAATCATTAAAAACCATTTCAGATAAAATCAACGAAACCAGTTTGAACCAAAAAAATGAAAAAATTGTCATTGAAGCCAACAGTCGCGAAATTAATTCGTTAATCAATGCTTACAATCAAATGGTAGACAAACTAGAAGAAAGTGCTACGATGCTGGCGCAGAGTGAACGGGAACAAGCTTGGCGTGAAATGGCAAAACAAGTGGCTCATGAAATCAAAAACCCGCTGACACCAATGCGTTTGACGGTACAAAGTTTCCAACGAAAATTTGACGCTAATGATCCGGAGTTAAAGCAAAAACTGAACGATTATTCTAAAACCTTAATACAGCAAATTGACACGATGAGTGCAGTGGCTTCTGCATTTTCGAATTTTGCTTCGATGCCGGCACAACAAAATGAAACATTAAACGTGGTTCAAGTTGTGGAATTGGCTTTGGATATTTTTAACGAAGATTTTATCATTTTTAAAAGCAATAAAGAATATGTGATCTCTAAACTTGACCGAACGCAATTGATTCGGATTATTACCAACTTGGTTAAAAATGCCATTCAATCTATTCCGGATGAACAACTCGAAAAACACATTTTAGTTTCAGTAAACGAAGCAGAAGACAACGTAATTATTTCGGTAAAAGACAACGGAATTGGCATTGAAATTGAAAATAGAGAACATGTTTTTGAACCAAAATTCACAACTAAAACCAGCGGAATGGGTTTGGGTTTGGGAATTATAAAGAATATAATCGAAAATTACAAAGGAACTATTACATTTGAAACAGAAGTCGGAAAAGGCTCTACATTTATTGTTTCGCTACCGATTGTTAAATAATAAATTTTTAATTAGCTCAAAAATATTTGGAAATTCAGAACTAAAAAACCAGTCCTATGAACTTTGAAAACATAATCGTCACTATCGAAAACGGTATTGGACAAATTACCATCAACCGTCCGTTAAAACTAAATGCCTTGAATGTAGCAACAATTCAAGAATTGCATACTGCTTTTGAAAGTTGCGACGAAAACTCGGAAGTACGGGTAATTATTATAACTGGCGAAGGGGATAAAGCCTTTGTTGCCGGAGCCGATATTTCAGAATTTGCTGGTTTTTCTGTACAAGAAGGTGCGCAATTGGCGGCTCAAGGACAGGAATTGCTTTTTGATTTTGTAGAGAACTTAAAAACTCCTGTAATAGCTGCCGTGAATGGTTTCGCTCTTGGTGGCGGATTAGAATTGGCTATGGCATGTCATTTCAGAATTGCTTCTGATACTGCCAAAATGGGATTGCCTGAAGTTTCGCTGGGTGTAATTCCAGGTTATGGCGGAACACAACGCTTGCCGCAATTAATTGGGAAAGGCCGCGCGATGGAACTGATAATGACTGCAGGAATGATTACTGCTGAGGAAGCATTTCGGGCCGGATTAGTGAATCATGTAGTGCCTCAAGCAACGCTTTTAGATTTCACAAAAGGCATTGCAGCCAAAATTATGCGAAACTCTCCCTTTGCAATTGGCCGCGCTATTAAAGCCATTAATGCCAACTTCAAAGACGGTATAAATGGGTATGAAACCGAAATCAGAAACTTTGGAAAATGTTTTGGCACCGAGGATTTTAAAGAGGGAACAACGGCTTTTTTAGAGAAAAGAAAAGCCTCATTTTCTGGAAAATAAAAAATGAAGAAGAAGATTCAAACATATCTATTTTCATTGATTTCTATTGCCTCACTTGGACAAGAAATCCCATTTACGATAAAGAAAAGCGCCGTTTTTAAGGACGAATACAAACAATCAGTTTTTGTATTGGCTGAAAAAGATTCTCATGACGAAATGCTATTTGCTCGATATTATCAAAGTGGTGGTATTGCTCCAGGTGACGGGTTGTACATCGAAAAGTATAGTAAAGATTTAAGACTTAAGAAGGAGTTCGAATTTAGTACCGAACATCCAAATTATGAAAAATACAATATGATTGTTGGGGTTTTTTCTTCAAATGATATCATACACATTGTTGAAATTTATTATGACCTGAACGAGAAATCCATAATCTGCAGAGCAAACAATATTGATGCCGATTTTAAAACTTCAAAAAAAGAATTATTTCGTATAAAAAAAGAAGAAATTCATGAATTAGGTTCTTTTTCATTACAGCAAATTTTTTTCGACCGAAGTAAGGAAATGTGGGCAAACAATACTAGTGGGGACATAAAATCAGAAACTGACTTATCTAAAGCGGAAAGTACGTTTCCTAGAATTGATTCTAATATTTCAATGATTGTAAATGAATCTAAAACTGCATTTGCAATTGCGCTCGACATCAAACAATCAAAATCTAAAGAACTAAAACTCTATTCATTTGACAATAATTTGCAAAAAAAAATCGACACTCATTTTACACGTGATGTGAAAGATGATAAATATATTTTTGAAAATGTTCAGGTTTCAAGTGACGGAAATACGTTGTTTGTTTTAGGAAAATCTTACGATGAAACATTAAGAAAAAAGAAAGATGGTGGCCAATATTTTTTTGAGTTGTCAAAGATTTCGGCAACATCACAACAAGCACTGAAAATAGATCCCAATGCCCATTTTATAGGCTATTTAAAACCGTTTTTACACCATAATGAAATTCTAGTACTTGGTTTCTATTCTGATTTAAATGACCAAAATTATACTGGAATTTGCTATTTTAAAACTGATGTAGCTTTAACACCAATAGTCGTTTCAACATACAATCCGTTTCCAAAACAATTTATACTTGATAAATATGGAGAAAAAAAGAAATACAAAGCTTTAACAAATCTAGTTTTCAGAAATGTTTTCTACACTGCAAATAATAATCTTATTGTTAATGCCGAAGAAGAGGAAATCTGGACTTCCTCAAGTGGAGTCGGTATTGGAGTTGGAACGAAAACAAAACTTACCTATAATTATGATGATATTGTAAGCGTAAAACTAAATGAGAAAGGAGAATTAATTTGGGCTAGAAACATCAATAAAAATCAAACTCGTTCTGATGAAGATAATTTTTACATTTCATACACCTCATTGGTTAAAAATGACACTCCCTATTTCTTCATTAATGCAAGTGATAAAATCAAAAAACTCAAAGATGACAGGATTGAATTTGGCCAAGTAAATATAGACAAGTCAAATTTAAATCTTCTAAAAATTAATTCGAATGGTGATTTTGAATTTCAGGAAATTCTTGGTGAAGAAGAAAACGCTATTCCATATATGGTTTCAAAAGGCATTGTAATTGAAAACACCGTTTATTTCTTAGGGCGAAAAGGTAAAAACAAACAATTGCTAAAAGTTAGTTTATAATGAATAGAATGCTGCTTTTTATACTTTTTTCTACTTTTACTTTTGCTCAAAAACAATTTACTGTAATTGATAGCATGTCTGGAAATCCTATAAATTATGCATCCATTTGGAGTGAAAATAAGATTTACAAAACCTGTGATTCTTTGGGTGTTTTTACTATTGATACTACTTTTAAAAGTAAATTAATAAAAATTACAGCTTTAGGGTTTGAAGATAAAATTTCAAATTTATCTGCCAATAAAATATATCTTTTGCCGAAAACAATTCTATTAAATGAAGTTAGAATTGTAAAAAAGAAAAATGAAAGCAAATTAAAAATTGGAAAACCAAATAGAAATGGTGCTTCAATGTGTCTTCAATATGATTCTAAATCGGGAATTATGGCTAAATTTTTTCCAAACTCCATGCAAAAAAATATCTTTTTAGAAAAAATTAAACTCTATTCAAATACTTCTGATAAAAATAGAGTTTTTTCAGTTCTTATTTATTCTGTAAAAGAAAATGGAGAACCAGATGAAATTTTAAATAGAGAAAATATTATATGTCGTCCCAAAAAAGGAAGTTCATTAAATACTATTGCTATTTCTGATTTAAATATTTTATTTCCAAAAGAAGGAATTTTTGTTGCTATCAATTATATGTTGTTGGAACAAAACAAAAAATATAATAAAGAAAGTAATCATCCGCTAGCATTTTTTTATGAACCCTGTTTTTATGCTAGCTCTGTTGAAGAACATAAAGACACTTGGTATTTTATAGATGATAAATGGAATAAAAACAATAGTACTTCTTTAAATTTATCATTAGAATTTGTTGATTGATTATTTCTAACATTATAATCAAAAAGCACCCAATTACTTCATTCTGAAAAAAATCAGGACTCTTTATTATAAACTGCCAACTACTTCTCGCCTTCCCATTCAGCATAAAACTGTGAAAGGAAGTTTTCCATGAATTGGTGTCGCGTTTGAGCTATTTTTTTCCCAGTTGGAGTGTTCATTTTATCTTTTAACAACAACAGTTTTTCGTAAAAATGATTTAGAGTTGGTGCTTCTGAATTTTTATATTCTTCCTTGTTCATATTCATGTTTGGAGCAATTTCAGGATTATACAAAGCTCTATTTTTAAACCCTCCATAATTAAATGTTCGTGCTATTCCAATGGCACCAAGCGCATCTAAACGGTCAGCATCTTGTACAATTTGTAATTCTTTGGAGTTGAATTTTTTGTCAAAATTGCCGCCTTTGAACGAAATGTTCTCAATGATATTAATAACGTGAACAATTGTTGCCTCTGAAACATTTTCACTTTCTAAAAAAATTCTTGCTGTTTGTGGCCCAACCGTTTCATCTCCGTTATGAAATTTACTGTCAGCAATATCGTGAAGCAGCGCACTGAGTTTTACAACCTCTAAATCACAAGGTTCCTCATTGGCAATTAGCAGTGCATTTTTGTAAACACGTTCGATGTGAAACCAATCGTGACCGCCTTCTGCATTTTCTAATTTTTGTTTTACAAAAAGAATGGTTTTATCAAGTAATGACATCTTTTTAGGTTTAAAAAAATCCTTTCGATGGGAAAGGATTTAAAGTCTATTAGCTGTTATCTAAAAATCTATTATCTTATTAATGCTGGTTCAACCCATTTAAAGAGTGTTGATTCAGCGGGAATTACTAATCTTTCAGAAACTTTTGCCATTCTAGCTGGTAATTTCATTAGATAATCTCTAGCTTTTTCTGCTTCGTCTGTCAATCCAGAAAGCTTATCAATTTCCCATTTTTCGATTAGTTTTTGCATAATGTCAACATAATCGGATGCCGTGTAAACACCAATTCGTTGGGCAGAATCTGAGAAATTTAAAAAAGCAGAACTTATTTTTTCGCCTGATTCTCTTAAAAATTGGGCTGGCATTACAATTTTTTGTTTCATCATATAGTTAAATGCCAATAGCATTTCGCTTGGGTCAACTTTGAAAATCTGAGTTACAAATTCGCTGTAAGCATGATGATGGCGCATTTCGTCACCAGCAATCATTTTGCATATTTTTGATAATTTTTTGTCGCCATATTGCTTAGCGATTTGCGCTACTCTATTATGAGAAACATAAGTGGCCAATTCCTGGAAACTGGTGTAAACAAAATTTTTGTAAGGATCACGTCCGGTGCCAATATCAAACCCATCGGCGATTAAATATTGAGTAGTAATTTCTACTTCGCGCATGTTAACTCTTCCTGACAAGTAAAGGTATTTATTTAGTAAATCTCCATGACGGTTTTCTTCACTAGTCCATTGACGCACCCATTTTGACCAACTGTTTCGCTCTACATTATCAACTCCATCTACATCCATTAACCATGATTCATAGGTTGGCAATGCTTCTTCAGTTATGGTATCGCCAACAAGCGTTACCCAAAAATCATAGGGTAAATCTTTTGCAATTTCTCTTAATTCTTTCACTTCTTCAAAAAAAGTATCGGTTTCAGGATTTGGTAAAAAATCGGATGGCTGCCAAATTTTTTCTACTGGAATTAGATACTGATCCATGAAGCCTTCAACTTTGTTTTCTAGAAATTGCATCACTTCTAGGCGGATATTTGGTATTGACATTTTTTAAATTTTAATAGATTGTATTACTGCTTTCTCCGTTTTTTCCATCAACTCCTCAAAAGAAAATTCTTTTACCGGTATAGCTTCATGAATTATAAACTGTAAATGGTTTCCTAAACCCATCGGAAAACTTCCAAATTTAACCATTTTCCATGAATTATTTATTGTGATTGGAACAACATATGCTGATGGTGCCGATTTGCATAGGATTTTTAGTCCGCTTTGAGCAAATTCTTTGGGTTTCCCATTTTTACTTCGTGTTCCTTCCGGAAAGATTACTGCTGACCGTTTGTAGGTTTCAATATATTCTCCCAATCCTTTAATTACCGGAATAGCTTGTTTTGGCTCGTTTCTATCTATTAAAACCGAACCACCGTGTCTAAGATTATAAGAAACACTCGGAATCCCTTTACCCAATTCTTTTTTGCTGACAAACTTGGCATGAAATCGGCGCAAATACCAAATCATTCCAATTATATCATATAAACTTTGATGATTAGAAACAAAGATGATTGGAACGTTTTTCGGAATTGTATCTCTATTTTCAAAAGTATAGCGTGTCCCTAAAATATTGGTGCATTTGGTCAAAAAGAAGTTTAAATAGTCTACACTTTTTTTGTGTGCCTGATACCCAAATACATTCAAGCAAACCCACTGAATAGGATGAAAAACAACCAAGCACAATCCAAAACAAAGATAATAGATTACTGAAATTGGATACGAAATAAGCTTTTCCATACTTTAAAACTAGGCAGTAAAAATAAGGAAAAATCAAAGGATGAAATAGAAAACAGCATTAAAAAACATTTTTTTTATTTTAAAGAAAATGTACACTTTTTGTGTATCTAATAGTTGTTAAAGCGTATTACTTTTACTGAAGGGATTTTTGGTATACTAATTTGTTCAAAACTCCTCTGATTTGTGTCTTATGACATTAAAAAAAGCATTATTTTTATGCCACTAAATTTAAAAAAAATGAGTTCAGAAAAAGAAGCGAAATTAAAAGCATTGCAATTAACACTAGATAAATTAGACAAAGCCTACGGAAAAGGAACCGTAATGAAAATGGGCGACAAAGCTGTAGAAGAAGTAGAAACTATTCCTTCTGGATCACTTGGTTTGGATTTAGCCTTAGGAGTCAACGGATATCCAAGAGGACGAGTTATTGAAATATACGGACCAGAATCATCTGGAAAAACAACTTTAACCCTTCACGCTATTGCCGAAGCTCAAAAAGCAGGTGGAATTGCAGCCTTTATTGACGCTGAACATGCATTTGATAGAAATTATGCCGAAAAATTAGGTGTTGATATTGAGAATTTAATCATTTCACAACCAGACAACGGGGAACAAGCGCTTGAAATTGCCGAAAACTTAATCCGTTCAGGAGCGATTGACATTGTGGTAATTGACTCCGTTGCGGCCTTGACTCCGAAAAGTGAGATAGAAGGCGAAATGGGTGATTCTAAAATGGGATTGCACGCGCGTCTAATGTCACAAGCACTAAGAAAATTAACCGGAACTATAAGCAAAACGAATTGTACTGTATTTTTCATCAATCAGTTAAGAGAAAAAATTGGAGTTATGTTTGGTAATCCTGAAACTACAACTGGTGGAAATGCCTTGAAATTCTATGCTTCGGTTCGTTTAGACATTCGACGTTCTTCCCAAATTAAAGACGGAGAAAACGTCATTGGAAACCGAACAAAAGTAAAAGTGGTAAAAAATAAAGTGGCACCCCCTTTTAAAACTGCAGAATTTGACATCATGTATGGTGAAGGTATATCTAAAACGGGAGAAATTCTTGACTTAGCAGTTGAATTTGAAATTATTAAAAAAGCGGGTTCTTGGTTTAGCTATGGCGACACCAAATTGGGGCAAGGACGAGATGGCGTGAAAGTTTTGATAAAAGACAATCCAGAATTAGCCGATGAACTTGAGCAAAAAATAAAAGACCTCATCAAAGCGAACAATGCTTAAAATTAAAAATCACGCCCATAAGCGTGATTTTTTTTTATTACTTTAACGCAACCATTTATACAATCAAACATCATAACATCAAAACAGCTTACAATCATGAAAAAAATAGCATCACTAATAGTCCTTATTTTAATATTCAACTCTTGTACGCCAAGTAATGACGGACCAAATTATTTGTTTGAATTATTAAAAATAGAAAGTGTAGAGATTCCGACCGAATTTACTTTAGGGCAAACCTACCCAATTACTGTTCATTACAAATTACCAACATCATGTCATTTTTTTAATCAGATTTACTATAACAGAGATTTAAACATTAGAACTATAGCAGTAGAAAGTGCTGTGGCTCAAAATGACAATTGTCTCGATACACCTGAAGTATTTCGTGAATACACTTTTAATTTTTATGTAACCAATACGGGTTCTTATATTTTTAAGTTTTTCCAAGGGAAAGATGAAAACGGAAATAATATTTTTTTAGAATATGAAGTGCCTGTGAACTAAAGTAACCCTCAATTATTGAAAATTGGATTTAAATCAACTCATAAATGATTGTAAAAATAATGATCGGAAAGCACAAGAACAGTTATATCGATTATACTCGCCAAAACTGTTTGCTGTCTGCTTAAAATATTCACGCAATTATACTGAGGCTCAAGACAATTTACAAGATGGGTTTCTATTGATTTTTAATAAAATTGGACAATATGCATTTAAAGGTTCTTTTGATGGTTGGTTAAAACGAGTTGTAATAAATCATGTTTTACAACAATATCGAACACAAACTTTTTTGAGTTTGGTAAATGAAGATGTACCCGATACTATTGAAATAGAAATTGACGACGAGAATATTTCGTTAGATTATTTGCTTAAAATTATACAAGAATTGCCCGATAGGTATAGATTGGTTTTTAATCTGTACGTGAATGATGATTATTCGCATGCTGAGATTGCCGAAATGCTCTCGATAAATATTGGGACTTCGAAATCAAATTTATCTCGAGCTCGAATGATATTAAAAGAAAAAATAGACCTGTTTAGAAACGAAGAAAACAATACTTTTCCTTCTGCAAAATGAGTGAAAGAAAAAACATAGACCGTCTGTTTCAAGAAAAATTCAAAGAATTTGAAGTAAAACCTTCAGATGAGGTTTGGGGTGCCATTGAAGCAAAGCTTAATGAAAAAAAGAAAAGAAGGGTAATTCCCTTTTGGTGGAAATTATCTGGCGTTGCTGCTGTGTTTTTAATTGGTTTTTTGGTTTCCAAATCAATATATTACGACGGAAATAAACCTGAAAAAACTGTAGCAAACGAAGCGGATTCCATCCCAAATAAAGCGCCTAGCACTAAAAAACTTTTCCAAAAAGAATTGAAAGACACCCCAGGAATGCCTGAGAAAAATGCTGTCGCAGATCAAACTAAAGTTGAACTTTCCAATCCAGAAAGTGATGCAGAATTAAACAATAACAACGGATTAAAAAGTTCAAATAATAGTGTTGTCGCCTCCTCTAATGAGCGTAAAAGCGCCACTGGGTCAAAAGAAAAGAATATTTATTCCCCAAAATCATCTGTTGCCGAAAGGAAAAATTTGCATTCTCGTTCTTTGAAAAATAAATCAATTACAAATAACGATTCATCTGAAATACTTGAATCTGAAAAAGGGCAACGCCAATTGGTTCAAAACACTACAAATAATTCAACATCAGAGGGTGAAAAACAACTCGTTCTAACGGATCCTAAAGCGAAATACAATACAGAAACTTTAGATAAAACTAACGTTGACCTAAAAAATATTAATCTAGATGACTTAAAAGCAACTGGTAATTCGAAAGTTGCTATACAAGAAGTCGGGGTAAAAGCAAACGATACTGCATCTAAAAACAGTGTCGCTAACAATGAATTGGAAGAATTGCTAAATGAAAAAGAAAGCAAAATGAAGAAAGAATCTAAGAGAAATAGGTGGCAGCTGAACTCAACTGTTGCCCCTATTTTTTTAGGTTCTGTATCTAATGGTTCTCCAATTGATTCTACACTTTCTAGAAACTCCAAATCGTTTAACACCAATGTCGGTTTCGGAATTGGCGTGAGTTATGCCGTAAATAAAAAGCTGTCTGTCCGAACCGGATTAAACAAGGTTAATATGAGTTATGACACCAATGATATTTTCTTTTATACCGGAATCCAAGCTAAAACCTTAGCCAATGTTCGCGCCAGAACTTCAACTGCAATGATTCATGTAGAGAGCACTGTAACCAGTACTGTAAATGTCACATCAGAAACAGCATTGCTCCCTTTTGAAACAGCTATAGTTCAAAAAAGTACTGGATATTTACGTCAAGAAATGGGTTATTTAGAATTGCCCGTTGAAATGACTTATAACTTGTTAGATAAAAAATTTGGTGTCAAAATCATAGGAGGATTCAGTACACTCTTCCTTCAAGATAATAGCATTACTATAGTTTCTCAAAATAGAGACACTTTATTGGGTGACGCCAAAAATTTAAATGATGTTCATTTTAGTACCAATCTTGGATTTGGAATGAGATATAGTTTTCTGAAATCATTTGAATTTAATGTAGAACCTACGGTAAAATACCAATTGAATACATTCAATGCTAATGCCGGAAATTTCAAACCCTATTTTTTTGGGATTTACAGCGGCATCAGTTACAAATTTTAGTTTGTTAATTATAAATTAGTTAAGTTGAGGTTCTTGCTTTCGAGCAACGACTGAAAAAGAGTCCTATGTTTGGGACTCTTTTTTATTTGTTAAATTCCTGAAGTTGTTTTAAAATAACTGCACGAACTGCTGTTTTTAAAGTTTTTTTATATTCTGATGTTTGCTCGAAAGTATCAAAAAAACGATGAATTTTTACTCGCATTTTACCCGGACTACCACTGAAAAAAGTATACGAAAACCGTTTTTTATTGTCCGCAAAAGTAATAGGCACAATTGGGAGGTGATGATCAAGCGCCAATCGGAAAGCACCATCTTTAAATTCATCTAAAACAACGGATTCATCATTAGGAACGCCACCTTCTGGGAAAATACAAATACTGTAACCTTGATTGATTTTCTTTTGAGCTCGTTCAAAAACTTCCATCTTGCTTTTAGAACTGTTCCTATCCACTAAAATGCAAGTTCTTTTATAGAAAAATCCAAACAACGGAATCTTGGTTAACTCTTGTTTACCCACAAAAACAAAAGGGTTTTTCACTACCGAAAGCATCAACATGATGTCCGTCATGGAAGTGTGATTGCAAACAAACATATAACTTTTGCCTTTGATGATATCCTCATCCGTTTCAATTTTTGGAAAAAAACCCATTCCAAACAAAATAACGTTAGCCCATATTCTTGCCATCACAAAAAAGTAAGGATACCATTTTTCTTTAAGGATTGAAACAAAAAGAAACGGAAACATAACGATAATCGGAACCGCCATCAAAATGTAAAACCAAATGCGATATAATGTCCAAAAAACAATTTTCAGTGCTCTCATGTTGTCAAATGTAATGAAAGGGATGCAAATTTTGATACAAAGGTTTAACTTTGCGGTTGAAATTAAAAGACCATGTCAAAAATACTAACCGGAATTCAAAGTACAGGAACGCCTCATTTAGGAAATCTATTGGGCGCAATTTTGCCTGCTATTGAACTGTCAAAAAATCCAGCAAACGAATCGTTTCTTTTTATTGCTGATTTGCATTCGATTACACAAATAAAAAACGGAGCCGAACTTCGTCAAAACACTTACAGCACTGCTGCCGTTTGGTTGGCTTGTGGACTAGACGTTAATAAAGTGATATTTTACCGTCAGAGCGATGTAACGCAAACGGCTGAATTATCTTGGTATTTAAGTTGTTTTTTCCCTTTTCAACGTTTGACTTTGGCTCATTCATTCAAAGATAAGGCCGATAGATTGGAAGATGTTAATGCAGGTTTATTTTCCTATCCAATGTTGATGGCTGCTGATATTTTGTTGTATGATGCCAATTTTGTTCCGGTTGGTAAAGACCAATTGCAACACATTGAAATTACGCGCGATGTCGCTTCTCGGTTCAACCATCAAATGGGAGAGACTTTTGTGATTCCAGAAGCTAAAATTCAGGAAGAAACCATGTACATTCCGGGAACAGACGGACAAAAAATGAGTAAATCTCGCGGCAACATCATTAATATTTTCTTGGATGACAAAGGGTTGCGCAAGCAAATCATGACTATTGAAACCGACAGTACACCGTTAGAGGAACCTAAAAATCCTGATACTTGCAAAATATTTGGAGTCTATAAACTACTAGCAAATACTGAACAGATTGCGCAAATGAGAACCAAATATGCCAACGTCAACCGAGATTTTGGTTATGGTCATGCCAAACAAGAATTGTTTGAACTCATCATTAAAAACTTTAATACCGAAAGAGAAAAGTACAACTACTACATGAGCAATTTACCAGAAGTTGACGCTTTGCTAAAAGAAGGTGCGGCAAAAGCTGGAAAGGTTGCCGATGGTGTTCTACAAAAAGTGAGGGTGAAATTGGGATTTGAGTAAATTATTCTTTGTTCTTATTAAGGGGATTTACTCTGGCTCCTTGAGAATCGATTTCTAAACCACCTTTAGAGAACGAAATCACAGCATCGTTAATAAAGTTATAATCCGTTTTTAAAATCTCTTTGGATGTTGGAAGCAATTCGCTAAAACGATATTCCACAATGGAATGATTTCTGATAAAAAGATGCTGGCTGTTCGTTTGAAAAGTAGCCCATTTTTTTCCGATGTACATATTGAAAATCGTTTCCGTATAATTGCTGTTAAAATTGATTTCTAATTCCTCTCCTGCTTTTATAAAATGTGCACTTTTAGGCATTTTTATTGAATCATAAAGCACTGTGTTCTCTAGCAAAACCATATCATATCCTGTTTTATTTGTTACTGTGATAAAATGATTACTGTCTGATGTTGGCGGATTTTGATAAAAAGTTTGAAACGGATTTTCGCCCGTTTTTAAAGAACTTTCCCTTGTCATTTGTCTGATTTCAGTCTCCTTATAATTGGTTAAAAACGTCTGAAAACTGTCGATAACATATTTCATGTTTGTATAATATCGGTCTAATTTTCGTGGTGCAGTATTGTACTGTGGTGCTTCATCATAAGTGACCTCATTGTTATCATAATTATTGAAGTTATGCGTATGAAAGAAAACTGCTATTCGAATAAAAACAAAAAGTCCTACCACTACATAAACCGAAGTCAAATTTCGTCTCGTTGGAATATGAGCTTCATAATTGAGCTCAGCAATATCCTTATAGTTATTAATCTTTTCAGAAAAATCACTGGCAATTGGACTGTATTTACTTAAAGCTGAGAACGCTTTATTGGCAAGTTCTGAAGTATTGTCTTGGTGATAAAAGTCCTTTATTGAATAGAAGAACGACGCCACTTTTGCTTCAATTTCTGAATCTTTAATACAATTTAAGAAGGTGAAAAAACTACTGTCTTTAACATAGAGAATTTTAGAAAAATTGCCGTAAGGTGGCTTCAAGGCAAGGATAGCATCATCCAATTTATCTAGTGAATGTTGTTTTAGCATGAAAATTAAACTGTCTGGGAAATACTTTTTGGCTTCTGTCAAAAGTGCTATCTCATCGTATTTATTGGCATCAAAATTTTGATTGTAAAATACTTTTAGTTCTTCAGCCAAAAATAATTCGACAAACGATTGTACTTTTTCAGGTTCAATGTATGCGAACTTGTCCGTAAAATCTTTTCTGGAATAATTTTTATTTGCAAAGAAATTAATTAAAATTCTGTCATTCAAAACTACTTGTAATGGTTCTGAATAATTTTTTAAGGCTTTTAAGAGTTGTGAAATGTCTGAATCTTCAATCGCTGGATTCGCTGTTTGCTGGGCCACTAATTCATCATTTATCTGGGTAAGCTCCGCTGTTGTGAATGTCCCTATTTTGGATTGGTCAAGTGAAATCGATTCTAATAAAGTTATAATGTTCATCTGTTAAGAATATGCTATCCAAACAAATGTAATGGAAACTTATTTAATTTAAACCGCTTCAAACAATTTCCCGGGCAAAGGTCGAATAACCCCTTTTAATTCCATGTTTAAAAGTAAAGACGATATTCTGAAAATGGGAAAGTCACATTCTAACGCAATGATATCGAGCACTTTTTTTCCATTCTTTTGCAAATAGTCATAAATTTTTTGTTCGTCATTATCTAATGTAACAAAAAGTTGTTTTTGAATCGCTTTAGTTTCCTTAGTTTCAAAATCCCAATTCAAAATATAAATTAAATCGGCGGCCGAGGTCATTAAATTGGCCCGTTGAGTTTTAATCAAAGTATTACAACCTTGACTAAACTTATCTGTAGTTCTTCCTGGCACTGCAAACACGTCTCTATTGTAATCATTTGCCATCAATGCTGTAATTAATGACCCTCCTTTTTCGGCACTTTCGATCACAATTGTAGCTTCACTCATGCCTGCTACAATACGATTTCTGCGGACAAAATTTTCCTTTTCCGGATTGGAATTGCTCCAAAATTCCGTCAGAAAGCCACCATTTTCTTCAATTTTGCTTACATATTTCTTATGTGTTTTAGGGTAAATTTGATTTAAGCCATGTGCCAAAACTCCAATGGTTTGCAAGTTATTTTCTAGGGCTGCTTGGTGCGCTAGTATATCAACACCGTAAGCAAAACCACTGACGATTATTGGATTGAAAACGGCCAAATCTTCAATCAGTTTTTTACAGAATGCAGTTCCATACGAAGTGATTTCACGAGTGCCAACTATGCTAATTACTTTACGGTTTTCAAAGTTTAAATTGCCTGATGCAAAAAGCAACACTGGACCATCTATACACTGTTTTAATCGCTCCGGATAATGTTCGTTTTGATGGTGCAAGACTGTTATTTTTTCCGTTTCAACAAACTCCATTTCTGCCAATGCCCTTTCGAAAACGGTTTTATCGCTCAAGTTGTTAATCAAAACATCCCCAATTCCGTCTATCCCTTTTAATTGTTTTGCTTTGGCAGCGAAGACATTTTCTGCTGAGCCACAATGGTTTATTAGTTTTTTTGCCACAATATCGCCAACGCCGTCAACCTTTAACAGTGCTAATGTATTGAAAAGTTCAGTTGAATTCATGGTAGGTAATTTACTACGCAAAATACTAATTTTTTTCTTTGCATTGTTAATAAAAAGTGTGAATAATTTTTTGATACTACTATTGTTTCTCTAAATTTGTCAACATGAAGATTGAGCACCACATTTCCCAATTATTATACCGTTATCAATGTGTTACCGTACCCGGTTTTGGTGCGTTTCTAACTGAATTTCAGTCGGCTCAATTAGATGCAAGTTCTCATTCGTTTTATCCGCCAAAGAAGTTAATTTCGTTCAATCCATTCCTCAAGAACAATGATGGTTTGTTGGCCAATCATTTGGCTGAAGCCGAAAAAATATCCTATGAAATAGCAGTCAATGCCATTCAAAATGAAGTAGCGCATTGGAAAAACAAAATTCAGGAATTCGGAAATTTCTCCATTAAAAATATTGGTCATTTTTCATTGAATTCGGAAAGAAATATTGTTTTTGTACCTGCAGATCAAATCAACTATTTAACGTCATCTTTCGGATTAAGTTCTTTTGTTTCTCCTAATGTTAAACGTGAATTGCAACAGGAAATTGATAAAGAAACAAGTACGCAATTTGAAGAAGAGACTCCTATTCTTTTTATTCCAGAAAAAAAACGCAATTATTCGTTCCTGAAATATGCTGCGCTTTTCATAATAACAACCGGAATTGTGGTCACAGTAGCTTACAAATTATATGAGAAAAAAATAGCTGAAGAAACTCTGATCGTAGAATCCAATGTTCAGAAAAAAGTAAATCAAAAAATACAAGAAGCTACTTTTTACATATCTAATCCATTGCCATCGGTGACCCTCACTGTCCCTTCAGAAAAATTACCTTACTGTGTTGTTGCTGGCGCATTCAGAATAGAAAACAATGCTGAAGAACAGTACCAAAGGTTACTTAAATTAGGCTTTGCAAAAGCTAAAAGATTAGCCCCAAATAAGTATGGTTTATTTCCAGTACTTTACGGAAGTTATTCGACTTATTCTGAAGCACATCAAGCGATGAAAGACATTCAGAAATTAGATAACAAAGATGCATGGTTATTAATTGAAGCCTTATAAAACGATACAAATATTGTTTTTTTGTTAACTAGTTAAGATTTTTTAGAGACTGTCATTATCTTTGCCTAAAAAGTATGACTCCAAAATATCCTTCAGAATCACTCACCATTTTAACTGATTTAGTATTGCCGAGCGAAACCAATCCTCTAAATAATCTTTTTGGCGGCGAGTTATTAGCCCGAATGGATAGAGCAGCAAGTATTGCCGCAAGAAGACATTCGCGAAGAATTACGGTAACTGCATCGGTAAATCACGTAGCTTTTAATAGAGCAATTCCATTAGGCAGTGTTGTTACTGTTGAAGCTAAAGTATCGCGTGCCTTTACATCCTCAATGGAAATATTTCTAGATGTTTGGATTGAAGACCGGGAATCTGGAAATAAAACAAAGGCAAATGAAGCTATTTATACTTTTGTAGCGGTTGACGAAATGGGAAATCCAGTGCCTGTGCCACCAATTGAACCACAAACCAAAGAAGAAAAATCAAGATATGATGCTGCTTTACGCAGAAAACAATTGAGTTTGGTCCTAGCTGGAAAAATGAATCCACACGATGCAACCGAACTGAAAGCATTGTTCTCATAACAAAAAAAGCAACCTAATTGGTTGCTTTTTTTATACTATCATCTCCCAGACAACCAAGTCGTCGGGTTAAAATATACCGAGTTTTGAGAGACTAAGAATTTGAGTATGGTTTGTCCATCAGCATCCGTTCTGATTTTACCCAAAGTTTCTTTAGCCGAAACCTTGTCACCAACCTGAACATTTACCGTGCTAAGGTTTTGATAAATGGTAAAAAAGTCTCCGTGCTTAACCAAAACTGCCTTTTTTAATGGCGTAATTTGCTGCACTTGGGCAACTTCTCCCGAGAAAACTGCTCTGGCAATTGCACCACTTTCTGTTGAAATTTCAATACCACTATTGTGTACCATTAATGATTTGAAAACAGGATGCGGCTGATCTCCGTAACCCAAAGAAATACCTCCTTTTTCAACTGGCCATGGCAACCTTCCTTTGTTTGCCTTAAAATTGTCGGAAATAAGTTTGCCTTCAGGTGTTAAAACAATTTTTGTTGAAGTTTCGATGGCTTTCTTTTCTGCCGCTGTTGCTTTGGGATTGGATTTTGCGTTTGCTGCAGCAGTTCTTCTGTTTGCCGCTGTAATGGCGTCTCGAACTAACTTCTGAATTTGAGAATCTATCTTACGGGTTTCTTGTTGTTTTTTCTTAATTTCAGCAACAATTTTACCTTTTTCTTTTTGGATTTGAATAGCAATTTTCTCTTGCTCTTGCTTTTCTTTTTCTAATTCAACCTTTTCCTTTACGTTTTCTTTAATCAGCTTTTCTTTCTCGGTTTTTTGGATTACAATTTTATTAGTATATCCCAAAAGTTGCTTAGTTTTCCCTTCTATTTCGTGCCCTTGCATCTTTCGGTAACTCGCATATTGCTTCATATATTGCGCGCGTTTATAGGCTTGCAAAAAGTTTTCAGAAGACAATAAAAACATGGCTCTGCTTTCTTCTGACCTGCTTTTATACGATTTCAAAATCATTGCTGCATAATCCTTTTTCAACTGTTCTAAATCTTTGTTAAGTTGATTAATTTTTACTTGGTTGATGTAAATATCGTTATTCAGCAATTTGGTTTGCTTTTCGGTAGTTTTGATTAATTTTTCTTTTAAAACGATTTTTTCTTTTTGAAGCGACATTTGGGTAAGTACCGATCGCTCTTTGGTTTTCACCGATTTCAATTGCTGTTCTTTCTCCTGAATTTCTAATTGAATCTTAGCTTTGCGATCTTCCAATTGTTCTTGTGTGGGCGGTTGGCTCCAAATCTTAAGAGTAAATGAAAAAAAAACGAAGAAGGTTATAAGAAGTTTTGGCATTTGCTATTTATTTGATCAGTTCTGTTTAATAAAAATTTGGTCATAACCATCGGGAACACTGTATGGAAAAGAGAGTTCTTCATCGAAAGTTGCTGAATTATAAACAATATCGATAGTTGTTTTCTCTTGCTTTTGTAGCGCACTTATTTTCAAACTCGCGGGCAAAAAAACTGAGGCAAAGAGCTGAAAATTTGGATAATTTACTTCAAAGGTACGTTCCTTTTCCGGTTGTTTAATCTCTTGCTTCTTTAACAAAAAATGCTCTGCTTCAAAGAAAAAAGATTTTTCAGTAGTATTATCAAGCGCATTTAATTTATAAAATTTATCTGTTTCAGAAAACAAATACGTTTGTTTTGTCAAATCATCAATAGGTTTTCCCATCAACATGTTTTGAATTTTCGAAAAATCCAAATCGGTTCCAAGCCACTGACTCAATGCTGCATAATCACCTTCAAAGTACGTTCCGTTTATCTTTTCATAATACCGCACTCCCTTTGGTGTAATCAATGCTTTTGCCATTGTAATTCCGATAAATCGGATGCTAACTAAAATCTGCTCGTCTTTTTTAATTTTAATCTCTGCCGAAACACTTTGCGAATCGTCTTCGTGCTTGTATTTGGCGTTTGCTCTAATGTATAACGTCGAAAAATTAACTTTATTATAGTCGTTCTTTTGTATTATTTTTTCAGAAGTCAGTGCAGTAGTGTCAATCTTTACCACATTTGTTGGCGTTTTGGTAGCAACAAAAGCAGCTTTTGATTTGCAGGACATTAAAAAAATAACCAGTAGAACGCACAATCCTTTTTTCATTATTTCTTTTGCTTTTTTATCAATTCGTTAGCTTTGGTAAAGTACTTTTCTTTCTTGCTAACATCGCCCAAACCATTATAAGCTTCCCCTAATTGAATATTAAAATTGATTTCTAAGGCTTCATCTTCTATTACAAAATCTAATCCAGATTCTAAAATAACGGCTCCCTTTTTAAAGTTTTTTAACTGATTGTTAGCCAATCCAGCATAATAATAAAATTGTGGTTGTGTTGGGAAAAGCTGAGTCAAATCATCTGCTTTTTTTGCTAAAACATCAAACTGTTGATTTTCGGTATAGGATTGTAACAACAAAAGCTGTGTTTCAACATCGTCTTGTGCATTTTTTACATGCATTTCAAAATACTTAATGGCTTGAGCCCAATTGGATTTAGCGTAATAAAACTTCCCAAATTCTTTGGCAACTTTCACTTCTTTGTCTGTATCAAAATACAAAATCGCTTTGTCTAAATCAGATTCATATTTAGGATTGTTCTTGGTAAAAATCAGAAATTCATTCAACATTCTGTGCTTGATTTTGGAATCAATTTTTTTACTAGAGAAAACTGCATTCATATCTTTAACCGCATTATCTCCATCATTGTTATTCAAATGAAATTTGAACAAACTCACTTTAGCCCAATCTGAAGTTGGAATTTCTTTTTCAAGTTTCTGAGCAACTTCTAGTGCTTTTTCTTCTTGGTTGCTTTGCGAATACAGAAAAATCAAAGCAATATAGTTCGCTTCTTCTTTTGGAAATTTCTTGATTTGTTCTATCAAATTGAACTTTTCAGACGATTGGTATTTGGTGTCTTTTAAGATATCTGCTTTGTATAATTCGCGTTTGTCCGTCTTCCCAAATTTTTCATTTAACTCATTAATTAGAGTCAACGCCTTATCAAATTGTTGTGTATTCATGTACAGCGAAGTCAGGTCTTCTTTGTAATCTTCTTTGAAAGTCACCAATTTTTCTACTATTCCAATAGCTTTATTGTAATCTCTGATTTCGTAGCAAACATCATACATTCCGACCCACGCCCAACGGTTATTTGGTTCCATTTTGCTAACTTTTTCGAAATTTATGAAAGCCTCATTATATTTTTTTTGCGCAAAATAATTCTTGCCCAATTCAAAATAAATTACCGGATTTTCTGGCTGAATTTCTTTTCCTTTTTCTAAAGCTTCAATGGCTTTGTCATAGTTCTCAATGCTTTTTTGCTTTATCGCTTCAAAGAATAAATCCTGAAAACCATCATCTAAGGTTACAACATCATTAGTAGGTTCGGTTTGAGCCACAACAAAATTGGGAACGCAAAGTGATCCAAATAATAGTAGACAATAAATGCTGATTTTTTTCATATTATGCTGAATTTGTTTCAGTATTTTTTATTCTAAAACGGAATAATCTCCTATGCTAATGCTTGTAAAGTCGCCATCAAAAGTAGCGTGATTTCCAACCATCGCATTTTCTAAATTAGCATTTTTAATATGTGTATGGGTTTGTATCAAACTGTTTTTGATTTTTGTATTAACTACATGTGTTCCTTTACCGAGTGAAACATTCGGGCCAACTACTGAATTAATAATAGCAACGTCTTCACCAATGTAACAAGGCGGGATAATTGTTGCGTTTTCCAATCGCACTGTTTTGTCAACCAAACTTTCTCCATCTTTATACAAAAAACCCAACATTCTCGTGTTCGTTTCTACGGTCACGTCTTTGTTTCCACAATCCATCCATTCATCAACTTTTCCGGGTACAAATTTCATGCCCTTTGCCATCATCTGCTTAATGCCATCGTTAATTTGGTATTCGCCACCATGTATAATTTTATTATCTAACACCGATTGCAATTCGTTTTTTAAAACCGCAACATCTTTGAAATAGTATATTCCGATAACTGCCAAATCAGAAATAAATTCTTTTGGCTTTTCTACCAATTCAATAATTTCGTTGGATTCGTTAAGATTAATAACACCAAAAGCTTCGGGTTTATCTACTTGTTTTACCCAAATGACACTATCAGCAGTTTTGTCTAAATCAAAATCGGCTCGAATTAAAGTATCTGCATAAGCAATCACAGCTGGACCGTTCAAAGAATCTTTGGCACACATAATAGCGTGACCTGTTCCCAAAGCTTCGTTTTGATAATAAATAGTTCCTTTTGCGCCTAATTTTTGAGCGATTGCTATCAAATCCTCTTCTACTTTTTTTCCGAAACTTTCGTGAATGATAAAAGCAACTTCATCAATTTTCTGATTTAATACCCCAGCAATATCCTCAACCAAACGATGAACAATGGGTTTTCCTGCAATTGGAATTAATGGTTTTGGGATGGTTAAGGTATGAGGACGAAGACGAGAACCTCGACCGGCCATTGGTACTATTATTTTCATATTTTATTTTTTTAACGGCAAAGTTCGCAAAGATTTTTCGCAAAGTTCGCAATGGAATTATTTCTTTTGATTCTAATTTTACTGCGACTGAATACTGCTGACTATTTCACTCCAGTACTACCAAATCCGCCTTCTCCTCTTGTTGTTTCTGATAATTCTTCAACAGCAATCCATTCGGCTCTTTCGTGTTTGGCGATGATTAGTTGAGCAATTCTTTCGCCATTTTCAACAACAAAATTTTCATTGGATAAATTTACTAAAATCACACCTATTTCTCCACGATAATCGGCATCAACTGTTCCGGGTGAATTGAGAACGGTGAT
>JBBRET010000005.1:0-115554 GCA_038202695.1 Flavobacteriales bacterium | reverse complement strand
ATAAAAAAAATCCCGATAATTATCGGGATTTTTCGATCTGTCAAAATCAAACAAAACAATATTCAAACTATTATTTTCTCGTTGACATACATTTATGATTTAAGGTCTCTTTTTCATAAACATATTGGTGTAATATTTTTTGCCAGTAGCAGAATCGATAGTAACTGAAATACCCATGTGCGTATAGTCACCTTCTAAATTGGCTTTGTGTGCCGGACTGTTGAGCCAAGCTGCCATTGCGCTTTCGGCAGACTGATAGTTGTAAGCAATGTTCTCACCTACGCGTTCGGCGTCTAAAACTTGCATAAGATTGTTTGTTCTTTGTTGGAAATAATCGTGATTGACTACTTGATTATCAATCATGTAAATGTTGTGCTCTTCTGATTTATAAGAAATGTGATTAATTACTTCAAGAGTATTTAATCCCAAACTAGCACGATGATTGTTGATAAGCGTAGCGAGCTTCAATTCAACATCATTGTAATTGTAGGTAGTTACAAGTTGTTTGTCTATTGAAGTTCCGTCTGTAGCGTCAGACGAACAAGATACCATAGTGAACACGATTGCTAACGGCAACAATGCTCTAAACATTTTTGCTTTCATAGTAGTAGGTTAAGTTTTGAAAAAGTAGATGTGGGGCAAACACTTTATTCGGATTAAATTTGACAGAACGTTGTAATGATTTGGTTGAGCAAGTTTACACTAATCATCGTTTAAATACCAAATAAAATCGATGAAATACATATTTTTATATATATTAAATGTATAATTCTTACTTTTTAACATATTTAACAAATCGAAAATCAGTTCTCTAGATTTAAAAAATAATTAAAAATGAATAAAGTGACTGATAGAAAATATATTTTTACAAAAAGAATTCTAATTTGAAAACTACTATTTCAAACGCTGCCCTGACAGTTACAATAAATCACAAAGGAGCCGAATTGATTTCAATACAAACCAATGCTACTAAAAAGGAATTTATTTGGTCAGCAAATCCGGAATATTGGGGCAAACACGCTCCTATTCTGTTTCCAATTGTGGGTACTTTAAAGAACAATAGCTTTACTTATAATGATTTGGCTTATAATTTACCTCGACATGGTTTTGCTCGAGATTTGAATTTTGAACTGATAAAAAAATCTGAAAGTGAAGTCGTTTTTTCTTTGAAATCTGATGCAGAAACGTTGAAGATGTATCCTTTTGATTTTGAATTGCAAGTAATTTATACACTTCAAAATGCCGAATTAAATGTGAACTACAGCGTTTTTAATAAAGGTTCAGAAGTGATGTACTTTTCTATTGGAGGACATCCGGCATTTGCACTTACGGCTGCTTTTGAAACCTATTCTTTGCAATTTGAAGCTGATGAAAACCTAATTAGTCATCAATTAAATGCTGATTTGTTATCTGATAAAACAATAAAAATAGCCCTAGATAAAAATCAGTTGCCCCTATCCTACTCTCATTTTGAAAATGATGCTTTGATTTTTAAAGAATTGAAATCCAAACAAATTCAATTAGTACATCACAATACTCCGATTTTAAATTTCAAGTTCAAAGATTTTCCGAATTTTGGAATTTGGACCAAAGTCGATGCACCCTTTATTTGTTTGGAACCTTGGCTTGGATACTCGGATACATTCCGTGCAAGCGGAAATATTGCTGAAAAAGAAGGAATTCAAAAGCTTCAAATCAAGGAGTCAACTGAATATGGTTTTAGCATTGAAATTTTATAACTTACATAAACTGCTACATGCTTACTATCAATTTTCATCCCTTTCAAAATCTTGAGACCGAACGATTACTGTTGCGTCGCCTTAACGTAAATGATGTTGATGAAGTTTTGGCACTTCGCGGAAATTCTGAAATTATGAAGTATATTCCGAGACCGTTGGCAAAATCGAAAGAAGATGCCTTAGCGCATATTGCCATGATTGAAGAGAAGATTGTGAACAATACCGGAATCAATTGGGGAATTACCCTTAAAGGAAATCAAAAAATCATTGGAATCATAGGTCATTATAAAATTTCTCCCGAAAACCACAGAGCTGAAATTGGCTATATGTCTTTGCCCGAAACTTATGGAAAAGGATACATAACCGAAGCTATAAAAGCAGTCTTAACATATGGTTTTGATCAAATGAAGTTACATTCTGTGGAAGCGGTTATTGATCCCAAAAATAGCGCCTCTGAGAAAGTGCTGCTAAAAAATGGGTTTGTCAAAGAAGCTCACATTTTAGAAAATGAACTTTGGGAAGGAAAATATTGGGATAGCGTGATTTATTCTTTACTTAAAAGAAACTTCAAATAGCAACTATTTATTGAGTTTTGGCAGTGTTTTAATGTATAAATCTTCCACTTTTTTTCGTGCCCAATCGGTTTTTCTCAAAAAGGTTAAACTCGATTTCACACTCGGATTACTCAAAAAACATTTGATTTTTATCAATTCTGCTAAAGTATCAAATCCATAAAAAGCGACTAAATCTTCTACAATTTTCTGAAGTGTAACCCCATGAAGCGGATCTTTTGAATTAGAGTTTTGCATTTGGTAAAATTAGAAAATTAAACTCATAAAAAAACCATCCCTAAATTGGAATGGTTTATAATTTTATAAAACTAATATTATTGAACCGCTAAAAAAGCATTCACATTTCCGTATCCGTAAGTTGAATTTCGGTTAGGATAAAAGCTAGCGGATTGTCTCATTTTTGTTAAAACTTGTGCTCTAGTCCAAGTTGGATTTTTAGCCCAAACTAAAGCAGCAATTCCAGCTGTTGTTGCAGTTGCTACCGAAGAACCTCCAACATAATCAGCTTGATTTTCATAATAACTATCAACAGGCACAGTATTTCCAGAGGCCGCTCTTTGCATTGCTACAGTAAATTCTACTTTACTGCCTGTGTGACAATCATCACAAGCTTGATAACTAGAACCTTCTTTAACTCCAGTCACAGCAATAGTTTCAGGCATCCAAGCCGGAAAAATAACACCCACAAAAGTGGTAAAACTAGTTGAAGTTCCAGCGGCGCAAAAAATTAATTTTCCTTTTCCGTAAGCATACTTAATTGCATCCTCAATTTTACCAACCGAAAAAATATGTCCCATTGACATTGAGATTATTTTAACATTTGCATTGTTTCCTAATGCTGTAAATGCTTTTTTAACCGCTTCTTGTTCTTGGAATCCATCAATGACAACGTTAATTGCTGCCCGATAAGTTACTAGATTTGCGTTATAGGCAACTCCAACCGGTAAACCTCTATCATTTCTTGGAGCTGCAGCTACAGACGCCATGCTAGTTCCATGTCCGCACAAATCATTTACACCATCAGTAGTAGTACTCCAAGGCCAAATGGAATCAATATAAACTCCATTTTTTTGAATTGTTCTTCCAGATGAAAGTCCATTATTAAAATTAGCGCCTAATAACGACTGATTTGGAGACACTCCAGTATCCACAATTCCGATTGTAATGCCTTTACCAGTACTAATTGTCCATGCATTTGGAATGTCATGTTGGGTAAATGTCCATGGTACTCTAGCGTTTGGTGTAATTGTAGTGTAATCTGCTGCAGCCAATACCGTTGATTCGAATCCGCAACCTGAGCTTGATGAACTTGAACGGTTTTCAGCATTTTGTACATTCAAATAACTATAATCGGCTGGTTCAATGTATCGGATGTATTTAGATTGTCTTAAAGCAATTATGGTTTCTTGCTTGGCAATCATTACATCGATTAAATTCAAATCAGGATCAGCCGCAATCAAAATTTTATCCAATGTTGTTGCTTCATATTGCTCAATAATTGCTATTAAATCATTCTGAATTTTACTATTATTTGAGGTTTTAGCGCGTTCGAAATTAGATTTTGAATTGCCAAACCCAATAGTAACCATATTATTTCCGTTGACAATAGCACTCCAGAGTAAATGTGAACTTGCCTCGCTCCAATTAAAAGAACCTTTGGAATTTAATGATTCATCAATCTTGGCATTGATTTGAGTTGGAGTTAATGGATTTTTTTGAAATTCATCAATCACAATTGTAGTTTTATCCGGCGTCTCTTCTTTTGAACAAGAAGTTAGAACAAGCAACGATATTACAACTAATTTTAGTAGTTTACTTGACATATTTTATTAGTTTTTAATTGGTTAGGTGCGTCTAAGATAACAATTTTATACAAAACCAAAAAAAAATTACAAATAAGAATGTTATTATGTAAAAAGAGTGAAAAAAAAGCATTTAATCCACGAAGGATGACCACTGTTTTTTTATACAGATAAGGTACTTAAACTAACTGTAGCTAAAACACAAATTTGAATCCGAATGACACTAGTATTGATAAATTGTCAGGCTTCTTTCTTAATCATAAACATAAATTAGTTCAGTTATAACTAAATCTGCTAACAAAAAATTACCTTGAAGATGGTGAAAGAAAACTGATTAAAATCATTATTTAGCTGTTTTTTTATTGATGATTTGCACTTCTAAAACACCAAATAATTTATACATTTGCCATCTTATGCTAAAAACGATAAACATATTAAATAAGCGGGCCAAATTTGATTATGAAATAATTGAAACCTACACTGCTGGTTTAGTTTTAACGGGAACAGAAATTAAATCAATCCGTTTGGGGAAAGCTAATATTACGGAAGGTTTTTGCGAGTTTCATAACGGAGAATTATTTGCGATTAATACTCAAATAGAGGAATATTTATATGGAAATCAGTTCAATCATAAAGCCAAAAGCGAACGCAAATTGTTATTGAATAAAAGAGAACTGCGAAAATTAGAAAAAGCTTTTGACACTAAAGGATTGACCATAATTCCGCTTAAACTTTTTACCAACGAAAAAGGCATTGCTAAATTGGACATTGGACTTTGTCGCGGTAAGAAAACATATGACAAACGAGAATCTTTAAAAGAACAAGATACTAAGAGAGATTTAGACCGAATTAAAAAATCATTTTAATTTTTATTCTCCAATAAAGGCACGAATTTAAAATCTCCAAACTCATGCTTTTCAAACTGCGTTTCATTTTTACGAATTAACATTGTCATTATCTGCTCTTTATCTCCAACCGGAATTATCAACTTTCCTCCTATTTTGAGTTGAGCCATCAATGGTTTCGGGATAATTGGTGCACCAGCAGTCACAATAATACTATCAAATGGCGCATGATTTGGCAACCCTTTATACCCATCTCCAAAGGAAAGATGCTTTGGTTTTATGCCAAGTTTTGGTAACAACAATGCAGTTGTTTTAAACAATTCGTTTTGACGTTCAACCGAATATACTTTGGCTCCCATTGCCACTAAAACCGCCGTCTGATAACCCGAACCCGTTCCGATTTCCAAAATTTTATGTTCTTTTTTTACGTCCAACAACTGACTTTGAAAGGCAACCGTATAAGGTTGTGATATCGTTTGACCAGCACCAATCGGAAACGCCTTATCTTGGTAAGCAAAATCTTCAAAACTCGAGTTTAAAAACAAATGACGGGGTATTTTTCGAATCGCTTCTAAAACTTTTAAGTCCGTAATTCCTTTTTCTTCCAATACTTTGACTAATTGATTTCGGAGACCTTGATGCTTACTAGTATCTTTCAATTTGGGTAAATTTATTTTCGTAAAAATAGAAAACAAATTGTCAATTATCAATTACTAATTATCAATTAATTTCTACTTTTGATAAAATTTAATTTAAAGCATTCTTTGTGAAAAAATTTATATTTCTTTTGTCGTTGATTTTTTCATTGCATGGAATTTTAGCTGCCTTATATTTTATCTTTTTTAATTTTGAAGGCTTGTCAGAGCTTCGCTACAACTTGTTGTTTAATGTACAGCCCTATAATTTTAGAGGTTTAGGAATTGAATATCTATTAGAAGAAACGCCTACATCCTCTCGTAGCATTAATCTCGGACTTCTGAATCTGTTTTTGTACCTGACTTTTTTTACGAGTACACTACTTTATATAGTTTCAAAATATAAAGAAACACGACTATTGATTTTTAATTATTGTTTGACAATTGTCTATGCTTTGATGATTTTAACATCTATTTCTCTTTATTTAGTAACGGGAAAAGCAGCTTCTTTCTATCTTTATTTCAATCTTGCAATGATTGTTTTTCATGTAACCGTTTCCATTTTTTTTATATCGAAACTTAATTACAAAGAGCTTAATACTTACACTGAAAAGAAAGGTGGTGAAGATTTAGTTTATCTAGATAATGCGTCAAAAGGCAAACGATTCCTTAATATGATAATCGACAATATAATAGTAATTATGATTGCTTATTGGTTTATCGAAGCTGCAGGTTCAAATGAAAACATTGGTAATTTCTTAAGGAAATTCGATTCTTTATTTGGAGAAAAATTTAGTGGTTTCTTCTTTTTTATGTTAGTCAAATTTATATATTACATCTTATTTGAGTCTCTTTTTCAAGCTACGCCAGGAAAGTTCTTAACGAACACTAGTGTGACCGATGAAGAAGGAAACAAAATAAGATTTCCAAATTTGTTAAAAAGAACTCTTTTTCGATTTATTCCCTTAGAAAGTATAAGTTTTTTGATGGGAAGCAACTTGCACGATGCGTATTCTTTTAGCTATGTTATAAATAAAAAACATTCATCAAAGAATACCAATCTATATCTTATCTTTATGAGTATTGGATTATTAATAGCCTTGCTTATCTATTTCTATAAAATGATTAAAAATATATAATATGATAAAAGTTGGTGTTTTGGGTGCAGGTCACCTCGGAAAAATACATTTACGCTTATTACAACAATCTGAAAAGTACGAACTTGTTGGCTTTTACGACGAAAACCACGAAAATGGTGCAAAAATTGAAGCTGAATTTGGTTACAAACAATTTGATACAATTGCAAAATTAATCCATGCTGTTGATGTTATTGATATTGTTACTCCAACTCTTTCTCATTACAAATGCGCCAAGGTTTCTATCAAATCTGGAAAACATGTGTTTATTGAAAAACCAATTTCAACAACCGTTGCAGAAGCTGAAGAAATCATTGCTTTGTCAAAAGAATTTAAAGTCAAAGGTCAAGTCGGTCATGTAGAGCGCTTCAATCCTGCTTTCATTGCAGTAAAAGATCAAATTGAAAATCCAATGTTTATTGAAACCCATCGTTTGGCTGAATTCAATCCGCGTGGCACTGATGTACCAGTTGTTTTAGATCTGATGATTCACGATATAGATGCTATTCTCAGTGTCGTAAAATCGAAAGTAAAACTAGTTCACGCTAGTGGAGTTTCCGTTTTAAGCCAATCCCCAGATATAGCCAATGCCCGAATTGAATTCGAAAATGGTTGTGTAGCCAATATTACGTCAAGCCGAATTTCGATGAAGAATATGCGCAAGTCTAGGTTCTTTCAAAAGGATGCATACATCTCCGTTGATTATTTAGACAAAACTTGCGAAGTGGTTAAAATGAAAGAAGCTCCAGAAAATCCAGGTGATTTTGATATGATTTTGCAAAATGCTGAAGGCGATAGAAAACAAATTTACTTCAATAATCCAGAGGTGACATCCAACAACGCTATTTTAGACGAGCTAGAAACATTTGCAGATGCCATATCGAACAACACAACACCCGTTGTAACTTTAGAGGATGGAACAGAAGCTTTAAGAGTAGCGTATATGATTATTGATTCAATGAATGAAAAATAATTTTTGTAGCGTTATAAAAATCTAAATCTTGAAACAAAAATAAACCAATGAAAACAATAGCTGTAATAGGTGCAGGAACAATGGGAAACGGAATTGCCCACACTTTTGCACAAAGCGGTTTTACCGTAAAATTAATTGATCGTTCAGAAGAAAGTATCAACAAGGCAATGGCAACAATTGCTTCCAACCTTGACCGAATGGTAGCTAAAGGTGCCATCACTGAGGACGATAAACACAAAACTATTGGAAACATAATTACTTATACGGATATAAAGGATGGTGTTGTTGGAACCGATTTAGTTGTAGAGGCAGCAACAGAAAACGTGGGCTTAAAGCTTCAAATCTTCAAACAACTGAGCGACATTTGCGATCATAATGTAATTTTGGCAACCAACACATCTTCTATCTCTATAACACAAATTGCTGCTCAAGTTGTACATCCTGAGCGGGTAATCGGAATGCACTTTATGAATCCGGTGCCGATTATGAAATTGGTTGAAATTATTCGAGGATATTCCACTTCAAGTGAAGTAACCAAAATTATTATGGATTTATCGTTTAAATTAGGTAAAATACCAACAGAAGTAAATGATTACCCCGGATTTGTTGCCAATAGAATTTTGATGCCCATGATAAACGAAGCAATTGAAACGTTGTATAACGGAGTTGCCGGCGTTTATGAAATTGATACCGTAATGAAACTCGGAATGGCGCATCCAATGGGACCATTACAATTAGCAGATTTCATTGGGTTGGATGTTTGTCTTTCGATTTTAAATGTAATGTACGACGGATTCAAGAACCCAAAATATGCTCCTTGCCCACTCTTGGTCAATATGGTTATGGCCGGAAAACTCGGAGTAAAATCTGGTGAAGGGTTCTATGATTATGCTGAATCTAAAAAAGCTGAGAAAGTTTCGAAACAATTTAATTAATAAAAGCAAATAGCCATTAGTTTTATAACTTTTGCCTATTGCCTAATCACTCAAATGGCAAAAATAATTCCTTTCAAAGCCGTTCGTCCTACTCCAGACAAAGTAGCGTTAGTGACTTGTAGAAACTACGACGATTATTCGCCCGCAGAATTGGCTTCGTGGCTGAATTTTAATCCGTATTCATTTTTACATGTCATTCATCCCGCTTATGTTTATTCACAAAAAATTACATTAGACAAGCGTTTCAAAGGAGTGACTCATAAATACCAAGATTTCAAGAATGAGGGCATTTTCTTGGAAGAAGCCAAACCTGTCTTTTTTCTTTATGAAATTCAGACTAAAATACAGAACTTCATTGGTTTTGTGGTTGGAACATCAATAGAAGATTACAAGGAGAATCGGATCAAAAAACACGAAGACACTTTACAATATCGCGTCGAATATTTCAAAGATTATTTGCATCAAACCGGTTTTAATACCGAACCCGTTTTGATAACTTATCCAGATAATGAAATTTTAAACGCTTGGATTACTGAAAAGAAAAAAAGCCAACCAATCTACAATTATGCAACAACCAATAAGGAAAAACACTTGTTGTGGAAAATCGAATCTGACGAAGAAATTCAATGGTTGCAAAACCAATTTGAGCAAATTCCGGAGTTGTATATTGCCGATGGGCATCACCGTTCGGCATCTGCTGAATTATTGTACGATGAAGACAACCATTTGGGCAACCGAAATCTGAATTATTTTATGAGTTTTTTAATCGCGGAAAGCAATGTCAAAATCTATGAATACAATCGGATTATCAGAGATTTAAACGGTTATACTAAAGATGTATTTCTTGATAAACTGAGTGACTTTTTCATCATCAAAGACAAAGAACAAGAATTATGGAAACCGCAAAGTAAATTTGAATTCGGAATGTATTTGGATGGCCATTTTTATGCATTATTTTACAAACAAGAAGGAAATTTCAATAACAATTTAGAAAACACCTTATTAAGCAACCTTGATGCGCAGATTTTATACGATAAAGTACTGCAACCGTTGCTTGGAATTGAAGATTTACGAAATGATGAACGCATTGAATATATTCCGGGGAAACAATCTATTTCAACTATAAAAGAATTGGTAGACGAAGGAGAATTTGAAGTGGGATTCATGTTATTCCCATCTGATATTTCAGAAATTAAAGCTCTGGCTGATAACAATTTAATTATGCCTCCTAAGAGTACGTATATCGAACCAAAGTTCAGAAGTGGCTTGATGGTTTATGAATTGTAGAATATTTTAAAAAGAATCATAAATAAACTTTTTAACTACAGTAATGATTACCAAATAGTTGAATCTAATATAAATAAAAAGCCTCTTCAACAGACTGAACCCAAAAAGTTAAATACTAACCAAGGGTCTTATGCAAGTGAAGAGGCTTTTTGCAATTAATTTGCAGTAGGCTTATAAGCTCTAAAAGTACCTTCTGTAACGTTATAAGTTGTTCCGTTGTCAACACCAGTAAAACTGAATGTTCCTTCCATATATTCGGCTCCGATACTTGTTATCGTCATAGTGCCACTGGTTGCTGTAACGTAAATATTTCCTAATGCGTAATTTACAGAATAGGCTGTCAAATCAGATGGAGACGCATCTGTAATAGCATGTACACCCAGCGTTACATCTACTGGAACTGTAAAAATTATGGAACGAATATCCGCTCCCAAATCTTCTGTAGCCGAAATTGAAGCCATCAACGAAGTAAGGGTCGTAGGTTCAATAAGATTTACTTGTGTGCCATTTACTTTAAAATTAATGTAAGTAGCATCATTATTACTACTATTGCTGTCACTAGAACACGAAAAAGTTATGATTGCCAACAAGGCTACAAAAACTAGTTTAATTTTTTTCATTTTTATTTTATTAATTTATTTGCGCAAAGATATACTTATCAGTGCTTGTTCCAAAATAAAAGAATACATTATTAAAAAGATGCCACAATGCAATGAAAATATAGTGAAGTATCTCTTTTTTCTGCGGAATAGTTGTTATTTTTGAAGGAAGTTTAATTACCCAAGTTTTAGTACATGTCAATAAAAAATAAACTCCTCCAAATAAAATCCTCTCTGCCGGAAAACGTAACACTTGTGGCGGTTTCAAAAACAAAACCCATTTCTGACTTGATGGAAGCTTATGATGCGGGTCAACGTATTTTTGGTGAAAACAAAATCCAAGAAATGACCGAGAAATGGGAATGCATGCCCAAAGACATTCAGTGGCACATGATTGGACATGTTCAAACCAACAAAGTCAAATATATGGCAGAATATGTGAGTTTAATTCACGGTGTCGACAGTTTAAAGCTATTACAAGAAATCAATAAACAAGCGGCAAAACATCATCGCGTTATTGATTGTTTACTTCAAATATTTATTGCCGAGGAAGAAAGTAAATTTGGTTTAGATGCAAATGAATTGGATGAAATGCTGCAATCACCAGAAATCAAATCTTTACAAAACATTAGAGTAATTGGATTAATGGGAATGGCAACCTTTACGGATAATCAGCTCCAAATCAAAAAAGAATTCCAGCATTTGAAAACCATTTTCAACAACTCTCAAAAGCACAATACTACTCAAAACCAACTGAATACTCTTTCGATGGGAATGTCTGGAGATTATAAACTCGCAATTGAATGTGGAAGCACAATGGTTCGGATCGGAAGTAGTATATTTGGAGGAAGATAATTTGGAAATATGCCAATTTGAAAATGATTTAGTTTAACAAAGACTAATTACTAATCACTAATCACTAATTACTTAGTTGTACGCAATACTCGACATAGAAACTACTGGAGGACAATTTAACGAAGAAGGCATTACTGAAATTGCCATCTATAAATTTGACGGACACGAAATTGTAGATCAATTTATTAGCCTTGTAAATCCAGAAAAACCAATTCAGCCTTTTGTGGTCAAGTTAACTGGAATTAACAATGCTATGTTGCGTTCTGCCCCAAAATTCTATGAAATTGCCAAACGGGTTATTGAAATCACTCAAGATTGTATCGTAGTAGCGCATAACGCTTCCTTTGATTATAGAATCCTAAGAACTGAATTCACCAGATTAGGATATGATTTTATAAAACCAACGCTTTGTACGGTCGAATTGTCGCAAAAGTTAATTCCGGGTCAACTTTCGTATAGTTTAGGAAAACTGGTTCGTGCACTCGGAATTCCAGTTACAGACAGGCATCGTGCAAGTGGTGACGCAATGGCTACTGTAAAATTGTTCAAGATGCTCTTGGACAAAGATGTCAAAAAAGAAATTCTCATCAGTTTAATCAAAGCTGAAATTAAGAAAGGATTATCTCCAAAATTATTAGATATCGTCGAAAGTTTACCATCTAGAACCGGAATTTATTACATTCATAACGAAAAGGGCGATTTGATTTATATTGGCAAAAGTCGCAACATTAAAAAACGGATAAACCAACATTTTACGGGAACCTCGGGTAAAAGTAAAAAGCTACAGCGTGAAGTTTTTGCTGTTACTTATGAAGAAACTGGCAGCGAATTAATTGCTTTACTCAAAGAAAGTGAAGAAATCAAAATTAACAAACCAATTTACAACCGTGCGCAGCGCAAAACTATATTTCAGTGGGCCTTGTATTCCCAAAAAGATGCTGATGGCTATATAAATTTAAAGTTGCTCAAAGCAGACGGACGAAAAAAAGAAATTACCTCGTTCACCTCTACTCAAGAAGGAAAAAATGCCCTTTTTAAAATTACAGAAAAATACCATTTGTGCCAAAAGCTCAATGACTTATACGACTCTAAAAACGGGTGTTTTCAGTATAAAATTAAAGAATGTAATGGGGCGTGTTTGGGGAAAGAAACGCCTGAAATATATAATGAACGTGTTGAAGAATTCATGCAAGAAATGAAATTTGAAAACGACAATATGGTGGTAATTGACCGCGGCCGAACAGTTGACGAACGCAGCGCAGTGTTAATTGAAAATGGCATTTACAAAGGCTACTGTTTTTACGATTTAAATTATCAGGTTAACAATATCGAAATCCTCAAAAACATCATTATTGCGATGCAGAATAACCGAGATACGCGAACCATCATACAAGGATATCTAAGACGCAATAAAGTCATCAAGATTATAAAATTTTAATTATTTGAAGCTATTCCCGCTATTCGTTACACTATTTATAGCAAAGTTAGCAACTTTACTATAAATGATTTCCACTGCTATCGGGGCTATAAAACATGAATTATCTAATCACAATTATTGGTCCAACTGCCATCGGAAAAACTTCCTTAAGTATCGCTTTAGCCCAACATTTCAATTGCGACATCATTTCCTGCGACAGTAGACAGTTTTTTAAAGAAATGCGAATCGGAACCGCAGTGCCTAGTGCAACTGAGTTGGCTTTGGCAACACACCATTTTATTCAAAACAAATCTATTTTTGAGCCTTACAATGTTGGCGATTTTGAAAAGGAAGCTATTGCAAAACTAGAGGAATTATTTCTAAAAAATAACGTTCAAATTATGGTGGGTGGTTCTGGTTTGTATGTTGATGCCATTCTGAAAGGATTTGATAATTTCCCCGATATTGAAAATTCAGTTAGAGATAAAATAAATGCTGATTTTGAAGTACATGGAATCAGTTACCTACAGCAACAATTAAAATTATTAGATCCTGATTTTTACCAAAAAATAAGCCTTGAAAATCCACAAACAATACAAAATCCACAACGAATGAAACGCTTTGTTGAAGTTTGTATTGGCACCGGAAAACCCTATTCTTCCTTCTTAGATCAGCAGAAAAACGAGCGTAACTTCACTCCTATTGTTATTGGACTAGAAGCTGAAAGAGCTGTGATTTACGACAGAATCAATCAACGAGTGGCAAATATGATTGCAGAAGGTTTGGTAGAAGAAGCTAAAAACTTGTTTCCGAACAAACACTTGAATGCTCTACAAACTGTGGGTTACCGCGAATTATTTGATTATTTAGATGGGAAAACTACATTTGATTTTGCAGTTGAAGAGATTAAAAAAAATACAAGAAGATTCTCCAAAAGACAATTAACTTGGTTCAAACGCACTGAAAATGCAATATGGCTTGATTACAACACTAATTTGAATACCATTATTAAATTAATATTAAGTTATACTGAATAACCATTTTTCAACGCAACCTTTATGTTTATTCAACACCTTTACAAAAAAATCAATATGAAAAAAACTATTATAATTTGTTTGTTTCTAGTCAGTGCTTGTACAATTCCGTATGATGCTGAAACAAGGTTTGTCTTTGAAACGAAAATCGTAAATTCTGCAGAGGAACCATTAAAAAATATTGAAATTTCTGTGGTTGTATATAGTGGTTCTGGATCTTTAAATTCTGGTGAAACAATAAGTTTTGGAACTTCTGATGCTAACGGAAACATTAGATTAGTTTTTCCTTCACCTAAATTTGATAAAAACTATAAAATTAATATCAGAAGTAACTTTGATGAAAACTTGGCATATGAAAGTCTCTCCATCAGTCCCATAGGAAAAAATGATTTTGAAAACTATCAACTAGTTATCCCAAAAATATACCGTTTAACATTTGATGAAGCAACTTATGTAGCCATAAATTATTTTTCAAATAACAGCACTAAAAGTTTAGTTTCTTCAAAAGTAAATGGCATACATTCCAGTGTAAACACAAATTTTGATGATGACCAAAACACTATAAATCAAAGTTTGTTTTTCGTGAAAAAAAATCAAACAATACAAGTTGTTTATACTGTTAAAAATAGGCAAACAGGCAGTATTGAAACGTTTACAAATTCTTATTTTATTGGAAATGAATTCTTTGAAACCAATATAAATTATTAAATATGAAAGTTTCAAACTTATTTTACTTACTATTTTTAAGCTGTTGTCTAACCAATGTTTATGGTCAAGACCAGGAAAACGGGATAAAAAAATCTAAAATAGACTTTAAATGCTATTTTTCCTTTGGTATTAATTACCCATTTCAATTTGGTAAAACAGTCTTAGCCGAAGCTCATACGCCAAATGTTGGAATTTCTGCTGAATTAGGTTTCTTGAATTTTAAAAAATTTAATTTTGGAATCGGATCTGATATGAACAGCTATAGTGTTGAAAATATTCAAATAGTGGGAGATTATGATACTTCAAAACACAATTCTTATTACGCCTTTTTGTCCTTTGAACAAAAGGTATATAATAAATTTTCGATAGCGCCAATTATTGGTTTTGGTTCTTCGGAATTAGTAATCAAAAAAGGTGGTACAAGACGTGGTAAACAAGATGGAACAGAATTTAGAATCGGTACAACTGTTAACTTTAACTTCACTAAATACAATGCTCTTTGTTTGAAAATAAATTATATCCTGAATAATTATGATGTAAATACAGTAGAATCTCTCCAAAATTTTTATGGCACATCACAACAGATTCAAACTGCAATTGCATACAAATTCATGTAAAAAATAATATCATGCCTATTTCAAAAGACTTCACCTCTATACTAACCAAAGATTGGGAAATTAATTTTTTGCAATGCTATCCAAACGGCTATTTGAAATACACCGATTTGTGCAATATACTGCAATTAACTGCCGGAATTCATGCAGAAATGGGTGGCATTAGTTTTACGGACATGCAGGAACATCACCAGGCTTGGGTTTTGAGCCGAATGCGAGTTGAAGTAAAACGTTTGCCGAAATGGAAGGACGTAGTAACGGTAAAAACTTGGATAAATTCGTTAGAGAATTCGCGTTCCATACGATGTTTAGAACTCTATGATGGTGCAGAAAAAATTGTAGGTTGTGAAACTTTTTGGGCTGTGTTCAACACCCAAACACGTCGACCAGAAAATCTAGCTTTGCCGCATCAGCATTTTGAAAAATATCCTAATAAACAAGCTACTGAAATTCAGTTTTCCAAAATTGACTCCAAAACGGAAACCAAATTGATTACTAAAAAAAACATTCTTCTTTCTGACTTAGATGTAGTAAATCACGCCAACAGTGTTAAATATTTGGAATGGTGTTTAGATTACGTCAATCCAAAACCGCTCTTAAATCAATCTATAGAAAGTTTTGAAATGAATTATTTAAAAGAAGTGTCACTTGGTGAAACGGTCGATATCAAAAACACTAATTCAAAGGAAGCAACAATTTTTACAGTCAATTCAAACGATAAAATTTGTTTTTCTTTACAACTAAATTGGAAATAAAAATGGCTTCAATTAATTGAAGCCATTCTACTTATTTTCGGATTACCAATCTGAAACCTTCACCGTGAATGTTCAGAATTTCAACATTTGAATCTTCTCTCAAATACTTACGAAGTTTGGCAATGTAAACATCCATACTTCTAGAAGTAAAGTAATTATCTTCTCTCCAAATTTTAGTAAGTGCTAATTCTCTTGGCATTAAATCATTTTCATAAGTAGCCATCATTTTTAATAATTCAGACTCTTTTGGCGATAATTTAATAGGTTCGTTATCAGCGAATTTCAAATAACGGAGTTTAGAATTTAAAAGAAATTGACCAATTTGGAACTCAAATTTAGCCGGTTCATTTTTATTTTCTGCTGCTTTTCTCTGAATAATTGCTTTTACTTTCATAAGTAAAACATCAGAATCAAAAGGTTTATTTAAATAATCATCAGCGCCAACTTTGTATCCTTTTAACACATCTTCTTTCATTGATTTTGCTGTTAAAAAAATCAATGGCACGTCTTTGTTTTTTTCTCTGATTTCCTTTGCCAAAGTATACCCGTCTTTATAAGGCATCATCACGTCCAAAATACACAAATCAAAATTGTCTTTTTTGAATTTTTCAAATCCTTCCATTCCGTTTTTGGCCAATGTAACATCAAAGTCATTTAATGTCAAGAATTCTCTCAGCACTATTCCGAAGTTTTGATCGTCTTCTACCAAGAGTATTTTTTTGTTATTTTCCATAGTAATTTGTTTTATTTTAATTTATGAGTGGGACTTTAATAATAAATGTACTGCCTTTTCCTTTTTCACTTTCTACAAAAATTTCACTGTTGTGATCTTCAACAATTCGTTTGACATAGGCTAATCCTAATCCGTGACCTTTAACATTGTGCAAATCTCCAGTGTGCTCTCTGTAAAATTTTTCAAATATTCTTTTTTGAGCCACTTTTGACATTCCAGAACCTTGATCTTTAATCTTGATAATAATAAAATCTTTGACATTCTCGGTCAAAATATTGATAATCGGTTCTTCTGGCGAGTATTTAACTGCATTATCCAGAATATTAACGATTACATTAGTGAAATGAACGTCATTCAATAAAACAGAGCTACGAGCAGCATTAAATTGTGTTGTTATAGTACCGTTTCGATCTTCCACAATTAACTTTACATGTTCAATGGCGTCTTCAATAGTATCATGAATATTGCTAGACTCTTTCGTAATATCTAACTCTTTCTTTTCTAGCTTTGAAATTCGCAAAACATTTTCAACTTGAGCGTGCATGCGTTTGTTTTCGTCTTTAATCATCTGCAAATATCGAAGCACTTTCTCCTTATCGTCAATTACTTTTGGATTCTTGATGGCATCTAAAGCGAGATTAATTGTCGCAATGGGTGTTTTAAATTCATGTGTCATGTTATTAATGAAATCCGTTTTAATTTCAGAAATTTGACGTTGTTTTATCAATTGGTTTAATGCACTAGAATAGGCAATAATTATAATAAGCGTAAAAATTATAGACAAAATGCAAATCCCAATTAATTCAGAGAACAAAAATTTTTTCTTTTGAGGAAATGTCAACAACAATTGGTATTTATTATTTCCGTCATTATCTATGAAAATTGGAATCGAATACGTTGATTTCTTTTCGTATTTAAACTTCTCCGATTTTATTTTGGTTGCTAAACCATTGCTGTAAACATTAAATTCAAAGGGCGTTATAACACCGTATTCTTTAAGTTCATCATACAATAATTTTTGCATAGTTTCACTTGAAACTCTTTCCTGAATAGGCTTAACTGCAGCAATATCTTTATAAAGTATTTCAAACTGTGCGTTATCCAATAAGTCCAATCGACCCGCTTTTTCAATATTAATGTCAGGCGTTACCGACTGTTTAATTGTTGAATTATCAATATTATCGTTGTAAATCTGTGTCTTCCTTTTTGCAGTAAAATTTTTAAGCTTTAAGCTATCCAATTTTTTATCAAAGAACGAACCCGAGATTCCATAATCTTCGGAAATTATACTGTTAGAATAAATTATTGTTTCATTAGTCCTAGAATCACGTTGATAATACCCAAATTCTAGAAAATCACTTTTTTGTGGAGTCTTTCCGGTACTGTCTTTAAGATGATTGTACATCTCGAGATAAGTATACTGTTCTTTTCGTTGCAATTTATCGGAAACATTTCCAAGAACTTGCTTTACATGAAATTTAAATTGCTCTTCATTATTTTCAAAAGATTTGTCAAACCAATAGACCTGAACGAGAATTATACCTATCAAAGATAAACTCATTAAGATGACTAATAATCGAAAAAACAACTTATTCATTATACAAATTTAACATTTTAACATTTATACAATAAATACATTAACCAAACATTAACATCTAAGTGATAAATTATTGATTTTTCAATAATTGAAGAATTTCATCTGTTTGCTTATACGTTTCTTTAACAGAAAGATTATGGATTATATAGTCGCTTTTTGCAATTCTTTGCTCATCAGACCATTGACTTTTTATTCGTTTTAAAACAGAAGCTTTGTCAGTTTGATCGCGTTCGATAACTCTTTGAAGTCGAGTTTCTAGTGGAGCTGTCACTGTTATTACTTTATCACAATATTTATCACTGCCAGATTCAAATAAAATAGCAGCTTCTTTGACCACAAAAGGATGGGTAGTATTTTTGTTTAACCAAGCATCAAAATGTTTTTTAACTTGAGGATGCACAATGCTATTTAATTTTTCAAGTTTATTAGGGTCGTTAAAAACTAGTTCTGATAATTCTTTCCGATCAATTTTACCTTTTTCGAGTATTTTATCTCCGAAATTTAGAACAATTTCATCAATGACTTCTTTGCTGTTCAGTAGCTCTTTTGCTGCTTCGTCTGCAATATAAACTGGAATGCCTAAGGATTCAATATATTTAGCAACCAACGTTTTTCCGCTCCCGATTCCGCCTGTTAATCCGATTATTTTAGTCATGATTTTACTTTAAAAAATAATTCTGGAAATGCGATTTCTGGTTTTTGTTTTAATAAAAACACTTTAATGTACGAATTTAAAAATCCGATTCCATATT
Source organism: Flavobacteriales bacterium (assembly GCA_038202695.1). GTDB lineage: Bacteria > Bacteroidota > Bacteroidia > Flavobacteriales > Flavobacteriaceae > Flavobacterium. Next base: position 96,566 of record JBBRET010000005.1, on the reverse strand, counting down.
CATAGAACTGAATAGATACAGCGATTACCGAAAGAAAACCTATTTTAATGCTTTTGTTTTGTATCATAGCCGTTATCAATATTAAAAGAAAATAGAAGGCATAACACACTATTGGAAATAGAAAATTAAATAGCAAAAAACATAGTGACGCTACAAAACCCAATATAAAAAGTGTCGGAAAAAAAAATGTCAGTTTAGCATATTCAGGATACCAGCTATTCAAAATTGGGCGAGCTTTTCCAAATTTATTCACTTGAGTTGAGAATTTATTCCAATCAATTCTGCGTTTGTGATACACAAATGCTTTTGCAAAAAGTCGGGTTTCAAAACCCATTTTCCATAATCTGATACTTAAGTCGGGATCTTCTCCCGGATGAATATTTGCAAATCCATTTGAGTCTATAAAAGCCTTTTTTGAAATTCCCATATTAAAACTTCTTGGTTGAAATTTAGTCAGCTTTTCTGAACCACCTCGAATTCCCCCTGTTGTTAAAAATGAAGTCATGGCAAAGTTAATTGCTTTTTGAATATCTGAAAACGAACTAAGGGCTGCGTCTGAACCACCAAAACAAGCTACAAAACTTGACGTTAATTCTTTATCAACTTCTGAAAGGTATTGCTTTGGAATAATGCAATCGGAATCAAAAATTATAAAATAATCGCCTTTGGCCACTTTCATTCCGTAATTTCTAGAATCTCCTGGACCAGAATTTTCTTTGAAATAATAGGAAATGGATAGTTTGGTATTGAATTTTTCTACTACGTCTTTACAACTTATTGTAGAGCCATCTTCAACAATTACAATTTCGAATTCTTTCTTATAATCAGAAATTAAGAGACTTTCTAAAAGTTCTCTAATTTCATCAGGCCTATTATAAACTGGAATAATAATTGAAAAATACATGGCATAAATTTTAGCAAAGATAAGTTTTTATAAAAAAAGAAAACCACCTAAAATTAGGTGGTTTTAATCAATAATCAATTAAGTCAAAAATTATTGCTTGATCACTTTTATAGTTTTTACTTGGTTTTCAGACGTTACTTTAACCATGTAAGCTCCGTTAGACAAGTTTGACATGTCAACTTGAGCTTCATTGGCGTTTATTACTTTTGAAGTTACCTTTTGTCCCAATAAGTTAAATACATCAACATTCGAAATTTCTTTGTTATAAGATAAATTCAAAGTGTTCTTAACTGGGTTTGGGTAGAAAGTAAAGTTTGCATTATCAAATGAACCGTTTCCTAAAGAACCGTCGTAAGCTGAAATACTATAAGATCCTTGAGATCCATTAAAGCCAAATACTCGAATCAACAATATTTCTCCTGGAGTTAGTCCTGTTAATGCTAATTTGGAAAAACCAAAAGCAAATTCATCAGCACCATCATCATCGCATCCAACCTCTTCAACAAAAGCGCCACATACACCTCTGTAAACAGAACAAACAGTATCTAAACCATTTCCTATAGAATTTGTGCCTGTTTCAATAGTTAGATTTCCAGAAGCTGGTACCACTATACTATACCATGCATCTTTTCCAACGGTAGCAAAGTTAAAATCACCACAAGACGGTGCAGGAGTATCTGCGCTCAAAGTAGCAGCTGTGTTGGTAGCATCTATATCATTATCCGTAAAAACAACACCAGCAGTTAAAGCAATTGCACCACTACATTCATCATTTACAATTGGATTTACAGTTAATACACCACTCAAATAAGTAGTTCCGTTCCAGAAACTACCATTATTACTAGCGTCAATACCGCCATAAACATATACACCACCATTTAATTGAAATCTAGTAGCATAATAATAGGTTCCTGGAGCCAATGTTGACCCTATGGAAGCTTGGTATTCATCATTATTTCCTACACTTCCTGAATTCCATGTAGCAACAGTCCAAGAAGTCCAAGTGTTTGGATTTGTATTTGAAGCATTAACACCAACCCAAGCAGCAATGCCTGGAGCTTGACCAACGATATTTGGAGCTACATCGGTTAAACCACCATGATATATTTGTCCATAAACAGTTGCGCTACCCGTAGCAGGAATAGTAGCTGTTGCAGGAAATTGTAGATTTACATAATCAGGGGAATCTGTTGGTGCAGCGGCTACGGCTAGTGTATAATCTTCAACTTGTCCGTAAGCTGTACCAAGACATGGATTTACATAATCTGTAGTTCCGAATATTTTTTTAACACGCAAACGCGTTGTACCGGCAAGTGCTGTAGGAGGAACTTGCAACGATTGTGTAGCTTGAACAGCATCAATACCAGTTGAATTGGCAATAGTTTGCGTTATCGTATAAGCTTCATCTACATCTGCAAAGTCACCATCTTGATTCCAATCAGCAAAAACCATAAAGCGGTTGGTGAAATTACCATCAGTATTCCCTTTTAAAGTAATTGTGTAGGCACTTCCTGCAACAACACTACCTGTTGGAGTTGCAAATAATTCGTGATCTGGCGTACCATTTAGAACTTCAGAAGTTGCATTATTAATACCTGCAAAATTTACTAACGTTATGGGTTCAACATTAAAAGTAAAATCTACTGGTCCGCAATAAGGCGCAAAAAGATTCGCGGATGTTGTAAAACTAAAAGTTGAACAAGCAACAGCATCTCCTACAGAATTTTTGGCTATTACTTTCCAATAGTATGTTGTAGAAGCTAACAAACCTGTTACTGGTCTAGTTAATGCAGTTTGATTACCTAATAATGTTGTAGGAGCAGCATTTGTGTCTAAATATACATCATAAGAAGCTACTGGTCCTCCGGTAGTTGGAGCTGTCCAAGTTAAATTGACCGCTGCTGCATAATTAATGCCTGTTGCAAGATCTGTTGGAGCAGTTAAAGTAACACAGTCAGGAACAGTTGTTGGTGGTATAGCTACATCAATATTATCTAAAATTAAATCAGCACCATCATCTCCAACATATTGAAATTTAAGTTTCGCATTTGTTGACCCTGCGTATGTTGCTAACGGAATAGAAATATTTAAAATATTAAAGCTTACAAAAACACCTAAATTATTTTCGCTCCATAATTGTGTATAGGTTGTACCTCCATCCGTTGAAATAGAAACTAAAAAGTCATAGTTATTGTTTGGAGTAACCGACCAAAAATAACTCATTTGAAGTTGAAAATCTAAACTTGGTGTTCCATTTGGAACTGTGAAAACAGGAGAAATTAATGATTCATCTTGAAGAAAATCATAAGGAACACGAGCACTTTGGCCAGTAATACCAGGAGAAGTTGCTTCCCAAGTAAATGCCGTATTAGTTGTCTCTATAGTCCAACCAGTTGGCGGCCAAGTTTCGAAATCTTCCGATAATTGACCAAAAGAAGACATAATTGATCCTGTTAAAAACAAGAATAACAATGTAATTTTTTTCATAAAATTGTAGTTTATAATGTTAGTAGCTATAAAAGTAAGAATAAATAAAAAAACTCGCAACTAAATTGCGAGTTTTAACTTGTCCTAAAAAAGTAAAAATAAGTAACTTAAATACTTTTAATTGCGACTAATTCGTTGGTATCTGCTTTATAATCTACACCTTGAAAACCAAAGCCAAATAAATTTAAGAAATCTTGTTTGTATCCTGCTAAATCTCCTATTTCTGTTAAATTTTCAGAGGTAGCTTTTGCCCATAATTCTTTTACTTTAGCTTGTATCGCATCTCTCATTTCCCAATCGTCGATTCTAATTCTGCCATTATCGTCAGTAACCACATCTTTTCCGGTGTAAAGTCTTTGCTCAAATAATCTTTGAATTTGTTCAATACAACCCTCATGAATCCCTTCGGCTTTCATTATTTTATACAGCAACGAAATATAGAGTGGAATCACTGGAATGGCTGAACTTGCCTGAGTTACCAATGCTTTATTTACGGAAACATACGCTTTGCCGTTAACTGATTTTAAGCTATCTGTAATTTTGAAAGCAGTTGCTTCTAAATCGTCTTTTGCGCGACCAATGGTTCCTTTTCTGTAAACTGCTTCAGTTACTTCGGGTCCAATATAGGAATAGGCAATTGTTGTTGCTCCATCCGCTAAAAGTCCAGCATCATTTAAAGCGTTCATCCACATAGACCAATCTTCGCCACCCATAACCACAACAGTATTGTCAATATCTTCTTGTGTGGCAGGTTCAATACTAACTTCTGAAACAATTCCAGTATGAAAATCTACTGTTTTATTTGAAAAAGTTTGTCCTATTGGTTTTAAAACAGAACGATGCAAAACTCCAGTCACAGGATGCATTCTAACAGGAGAAGCTAAACTGTAAATTACCATATCAACTTGTCCTAAATCGGACTTAATCAAATCAATAACTTGTTGTTTTACTTCATTAGAAAAAGCATCACCATTGACACTTTTGGCATACAAACCTGCCTTGTTCGCCTCCGCTTCAAATGCAGCTGAATTGTACCAACCCGGAGTTGCCGTTTTGCCTTCTGAAGGTGGTTTTTCAAAGAAAACTCCAATTGTTCCAGCACCTGAACCAAAAGCACTGGTTATTCTTGAAGCTAATCCAAAACCTGTTGAGGCTCCAATAACCAAAACTTTTTTTGCCCCATCAATTGTTCCTTTTGATTTAACATACTCAATTTGATTTTTGACATTTTGTGCGCATCCTTCCGGATGAGCAGTCAAGCAAATAAATCCACGCATTCTTGGTTCGATTATCATATAATAAGTATTTTATATTTGTTTTATAGCGTTACAAAAGTAAGCAATTCAGCATTTAATTTAACAATGCTTTTGCATGATTCATAGCCGAATCTGAAATGTTTTTTCCAGAGAGCATTTCTGCAATTTCAATAATCCGCTCCTTATTATTTAATAATTTTAACTCAGAAACGGTGTTTTCTCCAATAACAGTTTTGAAAACTTTAAAATGATTACTTCCTTTAGCAGCAATTTGAGGAAGATGCGTTATCGCAAAAACTTGCATAGTCTTAGTCATATCTCTCATAATCTCTCCCATTTTGTTTGCAATTTCGCCAGAAACTCCAGTGTCAATTTCGTCAAAAATGATTGTAGGAAGTTTTGAATATTGGGATAAAACAGATTTTACTGCCAACATAATTCTAGACATTTCACCACCAGACGCCACTTTTTTGAGCAAACCAAAATCGGTTCCTTTATTTGCAGAAAATAAAAATTGAAGTATGTCTTTTCCGTTATTCTGATACGCTGTGGCTGTTTGAATTTCTATTTTGAATCTGACGTTTGGCATTCCCAACAAATTCAATATTTCAATTAATTTATCGGATAAATTGGGGATGGCCTCGCTCCTACTTTGGCTAATTTTTAGTGCTATAGCATCTAACTGCAGTGCTGTTTCAGAAATAGTAATGCCTAATGTGGCAATAGCCGTTTCTAGTTCAGAAACCGAAACAACTTTACGTTCTAAATTGGCTTGAATTGCTATTAATTCTGAAACCGATTGAACATTGTGCTTTTTCTGTAGATTGTAAATCGATTGCAATTTCTGGTTTATGACTTCTAATTTCTCAGGATCATTGAAAACCAACTCAGATTCCCGATTTAACTCGGTTACAACATCATCAAATTCGATTAGAATACTATTCGTCCTTTCTAAAAGAAATTGATAATCAGCAGAAAAACCAGCATTTTTTTGGAGTATGATTTTAAACTCTTTCAGGTTTGTTAAAATTCCGTAGTGTTCTTCATTACTAATTGACAGAAGTTTATCAAGGTTTTCTTTAATGAATTCAACATTACTTAGCGATTGGTATTGTTGTTCAAGCACTTCCAATTCTCCTTCTTTTAAATTTGCTGATTCTAATTCCTGATACAGAAATTCATTATAATCTTTCTCTTTTAAAATGGTTGAAAACTCATTCTTCTTAGATTCTAAAAGTGATTTTGCAGCGCGATAGTGCTTCAAAACTGTTTGGTATTCGGATACTACTTCTTGATTATTGGCAATTGAATCTAGAATTTTAAATTGATAATCAGCTTCTGACAATTCCAAAGTTTGATGCTGTGAATGGACATCAATTAAATAATAACTTAAGTCTTGCAGTTGTTGCAGGTTTACTGGACTGTCATTTATAAAAGCTCTTGACTTTCCCGAAGTTAGTATCTCTCTTCTGATAATTGTATCTTCCTCATAATCCAAATCATTACTTTCAAAAAACGATTCGAGTTGGTATTTTCCAATAGAAAAATGTGCTTCTACAATACACTTTTGGTCTTTATTTTTAAGAGACGTTAAATCGGCACGTTTTCCTAAAACTAAGCCTAAAGCTCCGAGAAGAATTGATTTTCCGGCACCAGTTTCACCAGTTATAATTGAAAAACCATTCGAAAAATCGATATTTAATTTTTCTATTAAGGCAAAATTTTCAATGGATAACGAAGTAATCATGGTAAGAATAAATGAAAGAAGTTAAAAAGTAAATGTACTAATTATAACTTAATCGATGACCATTTGCTTACGTTGAGTGGCGATATTCTATTGAGAGTTTCAATAGTTTCTGACAATACAACTTTGGGTCCGCCAGATAAAATTGAAACAATTTCATCCACTTTGGCATCAAAAAAAACGCGCGTTAAAAAAGCATTTGGACGTGTTTTGTAGATGGCTGAAAGTGTGGTGATAGCGCTAATGACTTTTTCTTTCGAGCCTTTTAAATCGGTACTCATACCATCTAAACCTTCTCTATGGTATTGGTATAGCGACTGTCTAAACGGATCAAAAGTTCCCGATAAAACATCACTAACAAGAAAATATCTGTTTTGATTATTATCCGTTTGACTCCAGCCTTTATAACCGCTTTGTTGCGCAACCGTCATGATTTGTTGGGCTACTTCGTAATTTTTATTGCCACCCAATAACGAATACGTATCGGCATCAAAACCAAGAATCATATAACAATAATAAGCCAAAACCGAAGTTAAATTAGAATCAAAGTTATTGGGATTGAACTGCAAATTTTCAAATTCAATATACCGAAAACTAAAATCGTTGTCATTGAAATTAAAAACAGGTGAAGCATAACTTGAGTTGAAAATTGGTCTATTGGATTGGACTTGAATTGATGCAGCAAATTGATTTGACTCGTAAGAATTAATGATTATAACCATTGAACATTCTATCTTTTCATTTGGTTTGTATTCCTCGCTTGTCCAATCCGTTTTATTGACAAAATCAGTTATGGAAGTTTTTAAGTTTTTAAAAATTTGATTATTTGTGCTTGCAATTTTATCTGAATTGACTTGAATGGTGCAATTTAATTGTTGCGCATTCGCCAATCCGACAAAAAACAATACCAAAAAACTAGCTATTTTTTTCATAATGTGTAATTACTTTGTTGATGATATCTTCAGCAACGGCTTCTTTCGATTTCAAAGGCATAGGTTCTATGACAAAATTCTTGTCAATGAAAGTGATTTTATTGGTTGCTTTACCAAAACCTGCACCTTCATCTTGGAGTGAATTTAAAACAATCAAATCTAAGTTTTTTTTCTGAATTTTTAACTTTGCATTTTCAATTTCATTTTCAGTTTCTAAAGCAAAGCCAATCAAAAATTGTTTTTCTTTTATTTTTCCCAATGAAGCCAATATATCTTTGGTTTTCTCCAATTCGATTGTCAAAGTTGCATCAGCTTTTTTAATTTTTTGTGTTGCTACAAGTTTTGGTTTGTAATCTGCTACTGCGGCAGCACAGATGGCAACATCGGTTGATTTGAAATGCTCCATACAAGCTACATACATTTCTTCAGCTGAAACAACCCGAATCAAATTGATATTCGAATTTTGAAGAGATAGATGTGTTGGACCTGAAATCAAAGTAACTTCGGCACCGAGACTTGAGGCTTTCACAGCTATATCAAATCCCATCTTTCCTGAAGAGTGATTTCCAATAAAACGCACTGGATCGATAGCTTCATAAGTTGGTCCGGCGGTGATTATTATTTTTTTCCCTTTCAAAGGCAATTTACTTTCTAGATCCTTTTCTAAAAAAGCAATAATATTTTCTGGCTCTGCCATTCTGCCTTCTCCAGATAAACCACTCGCCAATTCACCAGTTTCAGCCGGAATCATAAAATTACCAAACTTTTTCAAAAGCGTAAAACTAGCAATAGACGAAGGATGTTTGTACATATCCAAATCCATTGCTGGTGCAAAGTAAACCGGACATTTAGCAGATAAATAGGTTGCAATTAAAAGATTGTCACAATTGCCATTTGCCATTTTGGCTAAGGTATTGGCAGTAGCTGGTGCAATAACCATCAAATCTGCCCATAGAGCTAATTCAACATGATTGTTCCAAACGGCATTAGCATCTTCATCATCATAAAAAGAAGCATAAACCGGATTTTTAGAAAGTGTGGATAACGTTAAAGGTGTTACAAAATCCTTAGAAGCAGGTGTCATAATCACTTGGACCTGTGCACCTGCTTTTATAAATAATCTAACTAAAGTGGCTGTCTTATACGCGGCAATTCCACCCGAAATACCTAGTAAAACTTTCTTACCGCTTAAAACAGACATCGCAATTAGTCTTTTGTAGTATCTCTGTAGTAAATTTTGTCATCAAGCCATTCTTGAACAGCTAATGCATGCGGTTTTGGCAGTTTTTCGTAGTATTTAGAAACTTCGATTTGTTCTTTGTTTTCAAAGATTTCTTCCAAACTGTCGTTGTAAGTTGCAAACTCTTCTAATTTTTCAGTCAATTCTTTTTTAATTTCAGAATTGATCTGGTTTGCTCTTTTAGCCATTATTGTTATCGCCTCGTAAACATTGCCCGTACGTTCTTCAATAATAGTTTTATTGTAAGTAACTGTGTTTACTGGTGCATTCGTCTTTTTTAAATCCATGACTTTTTATTTAGAATATTGTTTTAAATTGTTATCAATTCGAGCTAGCATTTCATCAGCTTTTGATTTGTATTGGGTGTCCGCCTTGAATTTCATCAATATTGCATAAGCAATTTTGGCATTTTCAAGTCTTTCTTTCATTTTTGATGGTACACTATTAATTGCTAATAAATAGGCAGAATCAAATTTATAATATAAGGCTTTTTCTTTATAGGAAGTTCCTGGAAAATTAATTATAAAGTTATCAAAAGCTACCATCGCGGCTTTGTAATCAGAAACCGTATTGTAAATTTTAGCATTTTCGAATGCCTTTTTTTCTAACTTTTCTCTTAATTCTTTAACTAGAGCATTAGCTTCCGTTACATTAGAACCTTCGGAATAGGTATCAATATAATTTTGAAGCTTGTCAATTGCTTTATTAGTATCGGTTTGATCTAAACTGTATACAGGCGATAAAAAAGTAAATGATTTTGCGCCAAGAAATGATGCTTCTTCTATTTTTTCACTTTTTGGATAACTCGCTGCAAAACTTTCGAACTGATATCCAGCAAGATAATATTGATCTGTTTTGTAAAGGGATTGCGAATACATGTAAAATAATTTTTCAGCAGAAGGCTTTCCTTTAGATGCTGGAGCAATTTGCTCAAATAATCTGATTGCTTTACCATATTTTTTTGCTTCGTACATTTTAGTCGCTGAGGCAAATTTAACAGCTACATCTTCCGATTTTAGTGCTTTTTGATACTCGCTGCAAGAGGACATTACAAGTACTAAGGCAAATAATGATAAGAATTTCTTCATTTTTTTGTTTAATTCAGCTGATTTTAAACACATTTTGTGTTCTAAAAAGCAACTGCAAATTTAGTTATTAATTGTTGATTACAAAATATTTTTTTCAAGCTTTGAAAAAGCTACATTTTTGAGATTTTATTGGTAAAATCCTTTAGTCGACTTGCCAGGTCTTCCTCTACATTTACTAATGGCAAACGCACAAAATTCTCAGACAAGCCCATTGCTTTAAAGACTTCTTTAATTCCGGCTGGATTACCCTGTTCAAAAATTAAATCAATTGCTTCAGTTAATAGGTAATGTAACTTATAGGCTTCCTCTACCTTTTTATTTAAACCTAGATGCACCATTTCTGAAAATTGTTTCGGAAAACCTTCTGCAATAACAGAAATTACGCCTGCTCCACCTGCCAAAATCATGGGTAGCGTAATCATATCATCGCCTGAAATAACCAAGAAATCTTTTGGTTTATCTTGAATTATTCTCATTGCCTGAACAATATCGCCTGCTGCCTCTTTTACTCCAACAATATTTTTAAAATCGGTTGCTAATCTTAAAATTGTAGCAGGCGTCATGTTGCTTGAAGTTCTTCCTGGCACATTATATAAAATAACCGGGATAGGAGAAACTCCTGCAATAGCTTTAAAGTGTTGGTAAATTCCTTCTTGTGTGGGCTTATTGTAATAGGGTGAAACTGAAAGAATAGCAACAAAATCGGAAAAATTTCTCGATTTTAATTCCGCCAAAACTTCTTCAGTATTAAAGCTTCCTACGCCAAGTACCAGAGGCAATCTCCCTTTATTGGCTTCGACTACAGTAGTGATAACTAGTTCTTTTTCGGTTTTAGACAAGGTGGCACTTTCGCCTGTAGTTCCGAGTACAACTAAATAATCAATTCCATTATCAATTTGAAAATTTACTATAGTTTTTAGTGCATCAACATCTATTGAGAAATCTTTTTTGAACGGTGTAACTAGCGCAACTCCTGTTCCTATTAATGATTGCATGTTATATTTTGTTTAGAATTTTTAAATATTTGAACATTTCGTCCAAAAAAACTTTGTAGTTTTCGGCATTCGTATTAATCAAAAAGTGGTTTAATCTTTTATCGATGGAAGCAAAACCAACTTTAAAATTTGCTTTAGATCCATGTGAAACTAAGAGTAAGGGAACTTTTTCGGTATCATAATAATTGATTAATAAATCGAACGGTTCAGAAATAAAATCTTTAACTTCTTTTTTATCAATGGTTCCCATCCAGCTTAAATCCTTGTGACTAAAAACCGGATAATCAAAAAAATCATTCTTTTTTATTTTGTCTTTGTAAACCAAAACTTTAATGTCATTTTCAGCAATACCATTCTGAATTAACTCCTGAACTAAAGCTTCTTTTTCATAAAAATAACTCTCGTCAAAAATAATCCCAACGGTTTTAATTACGGTATTGGAAGCCAAATGTTTAACATTTGATAAACTATTCTTAACTATTTTTTTTGTTGAAAAATTCTTTAAGTAATTTAAAAACATAGTACTTTTACTTGAATTACAAATTTACTAAAATAAGTGCCAAAAGCGATGGTAAAACTAAAAAACTATAACGGTGTAGTAAAGCATTTTGTTTTATTATTAACATTTACTTTTTTTATTTCATGTGCCGAAAAGAAATACACCCTAACTAAAATTGAAGGCAAAGAAATTGGGATTACCAACCAGAATTCTGAAGTTCCTGAAATTGAAAACTTTATCAAACCCTATCGCGATAAAATTGACATTGATTTGAATGCTGTTTTAGCCAATGCTCCAGAAACTATTGACAAATCGGGCGAATGGCAAACTCCGATGGGCAACTTTTTAGCAGATATCACTTTGGAGAAATCAAATAAAGTATTTGAGATGCGCGAAAAAAAATCAATTGCCATTTGTTTACTCAACAATGGTGGAATCCGGAGCATTATCCCGAAAGGAAATGTGACTGCCAGAACTGCCTATGAAGTCATGCCTTTTGAAAACAGTGCGGTTGTAATTGGTCTAAAAGGCGATCAGATTTTAGAAATTGTCAATTACATTATTACAGAAAAAAAACCACATCCATTGAAAGGATTGACTTTTGGAATTGACAAAAACAACCAACCGATTAATATCTTAGTAAACCGTAATTCGGTAAACAAAAGCACAATCTATTATGTGGTGACTTCAGATTATTTGTCAAATGGTGGTGACAATATGGTTTTTTTTAAAAAAGGAGTTGAATACTATGATTTAAATTACAAGCTTAGAAATATCATTATTGATTATTTCAAAGAAAATAAAACGATTACTGCTAATAAAGACATAAGAATTACTAAAGAATAAGAAATATATACTTCAGCATTACGAGATGCTGAACAAAATTTAGCATAAATGAAAAGAAGAGATTTTATCCAAAATACTGCATTGAGTACCGCGTTGTTGGGACTTGGGGGATTGTCGTTGAGTAGTTTTAAAACCAATGACACCAAACATTTGACCATTTTGCACACCAATGATGTACATAGTTATATAGATCCTTTTCCGCCAAATCATCCAAAGAATCCTAATATGGGTGGCGTAGCACGAAGAGCAGCACTTATCGAATCTATTCGGAAGGAAAATCCAAATGTATTATTGCTCGATGCTGGCGACATTTTTCAAGGAACACCTTATTTTAATTATTTTGGTGGTGAATTAGAATTTAAGCTAATGAGTATGATGAAATACGATTTGGCAACCATTGGCAACCATGATTTTGATAACGGAATTGAAGGTTTGTACAAGCAATTGCCAAACGCAAATTTTGAATTTGTTTCAGCCAATTATGATTTCAAAAATACTATTATGCATGGGCACGTGAAACCTTATAAAATATTTCACAAACACGGAATCAAAGTTGGGGTTTTTGGACTTGGTGTTGGACTTGAAGGCTTGGTAGATCAAAAGAATAGCAAAGAAACTGTATACAACGATCCTGTAGAAATTTCACAAGATATGGCACGGATTTTAAAGCACGAGCAAAAATGCGATTTGGTAATTTGCCTTTCGCATATTGGTTATAAATACAAAGACGAACCGGATAAGATTTGCGATACAAAACTCGCTACTTTAACTAAAGATATTGATTTAATCCTGGGTGGTCATACCCACACTTTCCTAGACAAACCGACAGTTCTTAAAAATGCTGACGGAAAAGAAGTTTTAGTAAATCAAGTTGGATGTTATGGCATAAATCTGGGCCGAATAGATTTCTATTTTGATACTGACGTTTCTAAAGTAGCTCTAGGAAAGTCCATTATAGTTTGATTTTTCAGCAGTAATAACATACTTATAAAACGAGAAGAACGCCAAGGCATGAAGGGTCATGGCTAAAGGTCTAAAGAGCTCTTCAAATTCATCTATTAAAAAGTATTTTTCGATAAAAACTACAAATTGCAACATTACAAATAGTAGTGCGCTTATTAGCAAAATCGAATTCTGTTTATTATCATTCATTACATAACTGGATAGCGCGATTCCAGCAAACAACGAAATCAATATATTTTGAAAAATTAAAATATAAATGCTGTTTTGAGGTATTTCTGTGGTTTCTGAAAATAAGTAAAAAAATACCAGTAAAAATGGCGCAGTGGCTATAATTATTGGAATATAATCGTTTACTTTTTGGTACAAGATTATTAAATAAATAATAAGTAATCGGTGGATTGTAAATATCAAAACGCCATAAAACAAGCAGGTTGCCGTGTTAGGAATAAACAATATGTTGGTGATGCAAGAAAGTACTAATGCTATAATTAACACTAGGCTTTTCTTCTCAGATTCAATTAGGTAAAGTGCTATTAAAATTATTGGAAGTAGTGGCTTTAAATAGCATATTATCGGCTTGTTTACAAAAAATTCAGCGAGAACTTCAAAAAAAGCGATGGTAAAGTATAAAATACTTATTGATTGAACGAAATTTTTGGATTTGATTCTCATAATTTCTAGTATAGAAAAATGAATTAAAAATAAGCAACCTTTAAATAAGCATCAAGGTATAAAAAAAACATGACTAATGTTAAAAATAAAATTTTATTTTTAAACTACACATCAATTGCATCCGGTTTCAACTTTTCAATTATAAAAAGATATATTAAATAAAAACCAACAAAATGCAAAATTATTTCTAAAACATTTAGTTCAAATACGTACAAATAATATACATTAATTGCCGAAAAAACATCTGATAAAATTACTGCAATTGACCCTAAAAAGTAAAGAAAAGATTTTTTACTTGCGTCAACGCTCATAAATACAAGTGCGCATATCATCAGCATCAACGCTGAAATTGCATTGAAAACAACAATAATATTCATCAGAGTATCCGTAGTTGTTTCAAAAATGATATAAACAATTAGAAATAAAAAAAAGGCATTTAATGAAATGACAAATAAGGTAACTCCATTGAATATTTTTTTAAAAGGAGAACCGCTAATTAGAGACAATGGTAAATAGGCTAAGGCAAAATAAAACATGATATAAAAAACTAAAGCCAATTGCAAAACTGTATTCGAATTTCCAGAATAAAGCATTAAAGTTTCTCCTAAATAGAAAAATAGCACAAAAAATAAATAGCGTTTGGGGAAGATAAATCCATATTTTAGTACGGCGTACCCTAAAAAAATTGGAATTAAAAGTGGCTTTAAATAAAAGACGTAATTTGTACCCGGCAAAAATAATATCGCCAAAAAATAGGAAGAGAAAACTAAAAAAAATAAAAACAATACCAATTTTGATAAATTCATTTCTATATTTAGTTGTTATTTATTAATGAAATAAATGCCTCCTCAGTAATGATCTCGACTTTTAACTGTGTAGCTTTTTCATATTTAGCTGGACCCATATTCGCGCCAGCTATTAGAAAATCTGTTTTGGTTGAGATGCTACTTCCTACTTTACCTCCATTGTCTTCGATAGTTTTTTTCAAGTCATCACGCGAGAATTTTTCGAAAACGCCAGAAACTACAAAGGTTTTCCCTTCTAATTTATTCGTAGCGTTAGGATTAAATTTTTCGATTAGCTCCAACTGAATTCCAAAGCTTTTTAAGCGCTCTATTACTCTGATATTTTCCTGATTTTCAAAAAACTCTACCACACTTTGCGCTATCTTCTCACCGATTTCATCTACCAAAACTAAGTCCGTCAAAGTTGCATTTTGAATCGCTTCACTATTTTTATAGTGTCTAGCTAATTTTTTGGCAACGGTTTCCCCAACATATCGAATTCCTAAGGCATACAAAACTCTTTCAAACGGAATTTGCTTAGAATTTTGAACCCCATTAACTAAATTCTCAGCCGATTTTTGGGCCATCCGTTCCAATGGTAAAATTTGTTCAACCGTTAATTCATATAAATCAGAATAGTCTTTGACCAAACCATTATTAAATAGTAAAGCTACCGTTTCTCCACCTAAACCCTCAATATCCATAGCTTTTCGGGATATGAAATGTTGAATTCTGCCAATAATTTGGGGCGGACAACCATAAAAATTTGGGCAATAATGATTGGCTTCACCTTCAGTTCTGACTAATTCTGAATTGCATTCAGGGCAATGCGTAATGTATTTTGTTTTATCTGATTGTGGATTTCTATTGGCAAAATCAACACCGATTATTTTTGGAATAATTTCACCCCCTTTTTCAACAAAAACAGTATCGCCTAGTCGGATATCGAGTTTTTCAATTTGGTCTGCGTTGTGCAATGATGCTCGTTTTACAATGGTTCCGGCTAACTGTACAGGCTGTAAATTGGCCACTGGAGTTATGGAACCTGTTCGACCAACTTGATACGAAATTGAATTTAAAACTGTTGATACCTGTTCGGCTTTGAATTTATATGCCATTGCCCAACGAGGAGATTTAGCGGTATACCCTAATTCATCTTGCTGGTGAAAATCATTTACTTTTATTACAACTCCATCCGTTTCATAAGGCAAATGATGTCGGTGTATGTCCCAGTAATTTATAAAATCAAAAACTTCATCAATGTTATTTGCTAATTTTGCTTCTTTCGGGACTTTAAAACCCCATTTTCTCGCCGCTTCCAAACCTTCAAACTGGGTTTTGATATTCAAATTATTACCCATTATAAAGTAAAGTAAACATTCTAACGGACGTTTAGCAACTTCCCCACTATCCTGTAACTTTAAGCTTCCGGAAGCCGTGTTTCTGGGATTTGAATAAGGAGTTTCGCCTATTTCAATTAGTTCTTGATTCATTTTTTCAAAACCTTCAAACGGTAAAATAATTTCACCTCGAATATCAAATCTATCAGGATATGTTCCATTGAGTTGCAGCGGAATTGACTTAATAGTTTTAATGTTTGCAGTTACATCATCGCCTTGAAATCCATCGCCGCGTGTAATGGCACGATATAATTTCCCGTTTTCATATGTTATGGATATTGAAGCTCCGTCATATTTCAATTCACAGGTATAGTGCAATGAAGCATTCCCGAGCACTTTTTGGATTCGGTTTTCCCAATCGATTAAATCTTCTTTTGAATAGGAATTGTCTAAGGAATACATTCTGTAATCATGAACAACTGTATTGAAATTTTTTGTAATAGTTCCACCAACCCTTTGTGTAGGGGAATTTTCATCAAAAAACTCCGGATGTAGATTTTCTAATTCTTGAAGGTGTTTTAGTTTTTGATCAAATTCTAAATCAGAAATTACAGGCGTATCTAAAACATAATAATTATAATTATGTTGGTTGAGTTCCTCACGCAAACCCTGAATTTTTTTGATAATATCCATAAAAGAATTGGCTATTTTAGTTCTTGAAACAGAGTACTAAAGTAGCCAAAATATTCTGAAAAAAGCTAAAAACTACGATTGAATAATCCCGTTTATTTGTAGATATAATTGTCCGTCACTGAGGATAGCACCTTCTGTTATTAAATCAAAAATGTGTTTGTTTCTTTCCTCTTGATATTCTTTTTTACCTAGATGAATTTCAACGGTATCGGTAAATAAGTGATCACTTAACCACTGTAACCCTTCGTTTTGCATAAAATCAACCTCTGGTTCTAAAGCTTTTAAAACAATTGACTGAATTAATTTTTCTTGGCAATGAAACAGAAATATGTGGTTTTTAGAAAAATGTTCTAAATAATTGGCAGTAGACAAAACGCCTTCCCAAATCAAATCAGAGAAAACATCTAATTCTTGTTCGGCAACTTCGGGTTTATCGGATTTTATTTTATCCCATTCTGCTTTGTCAATGGATTGTGTAGCTAAAAAATTGCTAAACTCTTGATGCAAAGCTTCAAACTGTTCTTTGGTTAATCTTTTGTATTTCACTCGAAATTATTTTGTTGTTTTTTAATTGTCTCGTGCAACGCGAAAGTGCGTGTCATTTATGCTGAACTTTTTTCAGCATCTTAAATAAGATGCAATTAATTGTTTAAATAAACTGAACTAAATTCAATTCAAGAATTCAAATTAAAAAAAAATCCCGATTCACATCGGGATTTTGTATTGTTATAGCGAAATATTAAACTTCAGCTACGATTTCATAGGGCAATTCAATAACTACGTCTCTATGAAGTCTCACAGAAGCAGTATATTTACCAGTACGTTTTACAACGCCACTTGTGATAAATTTTCTATCAACAGTCTGTCCTCCTTTTTCTAAAGCCGCAGCAATATCAATGTTAGAGATTGAACCAAATAATTTTTCACCACCAGCTTTTGCTGTAATTTTAATTTCAATAGCTTTTAAAGCTTCACCCAATGCTTTAGCATCGTTTACAACTTTAGCTTCTTTATGTGCTCTTTGTTTTAAATTTTCGGCTAAAACTTTTTTTGCAGAAGGCGTTGCTAATTGCGCAAATCCTTGTGGTATTAAAAAGTTACGACCGTAACCATTTTTTACAGTTACTAAATCGTCTTTAAAACCTAAATTTTGAACGTCTTGTTTTAAGATTAGTTCCATGTTGTTGTCCTTATTATAGAAGTTAGGTTCCGTTTGACGAAAACCAACAACTGAGTTTATAAAATTATTTTAATAAATCGGCCACGTATGGCATCAAAGCAATGTGACGTGCTCTTTTAACTGCAACTGACACTTTTCTTTGGTATTTTAAAGAAGTTCCAGTCAAACGACGTGGTAAAATTTTACCTTGTTCGTTAACGAATTTCAATAAGAAATCTGCATCTTTATAATCAATGTACTTGATTCCAGATTTTTTGAAACGACAATACTTTTTTGTTTTGTTGGTTTCAATGTTTAAAGGAGTAAGATATCTGATATCTCCGTCTTTTTTTCCTGAAGCTGATTGTTGTAAATTGGCCATGATTAGTTTGCTTTTGCTTCTTTAAGTTTAGTTCTTCTTCTTTCTGCCCAAGAAATAGCATGCTTATCCAAACTTACAGTAAGGAAACGCATCACTCTCTCGTCACGTCTAAATTCAGTTTCAAAAGCAATAAGTGCTTCTCCTGATACTTGGAATTCGAATAAATGGTAAAAACCACTTTTCTTGTTTTGGATTTCATAAGCTAATTTTTTCAAGCCCCAATCCTCTTTAGATACCATCTTTGCTCCTTTTGCAGTAAGAAAATCTTCAAATTTGCTTACTGTTTCCTTTACCTGGACTTCAGATAAAACGGGATTTAAGATGAAAACAGTTTCGTAATGATTCATAATAAAATAATTAAAATTTTTAATTGGGCGCGAAAATACAAATAACATTTCGATAAACAATCACATGTTGCAATAAATCGTCTAAAAGTAAAAAATATCGATTAAAAGCAAAAATAATCGATAAAAGGTTAGGTGGATTGAAAAAAAGTATCTATTTTTACCAAACCAAATCTATAATACGAAAAAATATGAAACTAAATTGTATTGTTGTCGATGACAGTTCCATTCAGAGGATGATCATCGCAAAGTTAGTAAATAATCACCCAAACCTACATTTAGTTGGTGATTTTTCTAATGCAATTGAAGCAAAAAATTGCATGTCGGTTCATACTGTCGACTTAATCTTCCTTGATATCGAAATGCCGGTTATCAGTGGATTTGATTTTCTTGACGGTTTAAAAGTAAAACCGCAGATTATTTTTATCACATCAAAAGTCGAGTATGCTATGAAAGCATTCGACTATGATGCTACGGATTACCTACAAAAACCGATAGCACTTGATCGTTTTAATGCCTCTGTGAGAAGAGCAATGGATTTCCATATGCTTAAGAAAGAAAATCAAGAAGAAGAAGGTGAACATATCTTCATTAAAAGTAATCTTAAAAAACTTAAAATTTATACCAATAAAATTAAGTGGATAGAAGCTTACGGAGATTATGTGAAAGTAGTTACTGAAGATGATAGTAACCTTGTACTTTCCACTATGAAATCTTTTGAAAATGATTTATCAAAAGAAAAGTTTATTCGCGTTCATAAGTCCTATATTATTAATATAGACAAAGTAGAACGTTTCAATAGTAAGTTTGCTGAAATTGGAGTTACTAAAATTCCGTTAAGCAGAAATAAAAAAGAAGATTTAATTAAAGCTTTAGCTATTGCATAAACTTACTTAATAAAAATCAACATTTACGGTGACTTTTATAGTTCTGTATTGTGAAACCAAATCAAAACTATTCAGTATTTTCTGGATAGTTTTTTTTGTGCCTTGAATGGAATTATCTCCGGGGATTTTAATCATTATAGTCCGAATATATTCGTTTCGTATTCTGCCAATTGCGGGCTCTTCTGGACCAAGAACTGGAATCGTTAAATTTTGCTGCAATACTTGATACAACCACATCGAACCTTCTTTTAGTTTTTCAAAATCACGATGCTTTAAGGTTAATCTTATCAAACGGAAAAAAGGCGGATAGAAATAAATCTTTCTTTCGTAAAGTTGCTCCTTGTACATGCCATTATAATCATTATTGGCAACTTGCTGAATGACATTATGCATAGGATTATAGGTTTGAATAATCACTTTACCTCTTTTTTCTGCTCTGCCCGATCTACCTGCAACCTGTGTCATCATCTGAAAACTTCGTTCAAACGCCCTAAAATCGGGATGATACAACATGTTATCCGCATTCATAATTCCAACCAAAGAAACATTATCAAAGTCCAAACCTTTTGCGAGCATTTGAGTTCCCACTAAAACATCAATTTCACGGTTTTTAAATCCGTCAATAATTTTTTCAAAACTATATTTACCGCGAGTCGTGTCTTGATCCATGCGTTTGATATTTATTTGCGGAAATAATTCGGCTAACTCCAATTCAATTTGCTCGGTACCAAAGCCTTTCGTTTCTATATCCACACTTGAGCAAACATGACAGTTTGTTGGTTTCGCCATCGAATAACCACAATAATGACATCGCAACTGATTTTTATATTTATGATAGGTCAAACTCACATCGCATTGTGGACATTGCGGTACGTTTCCACAAGTCATGCATTCTAAAACGGGTGAAAATCCTCGGCGGTTTTGAAAAAGAATTACTTGTTCGCCATTAGCAAAAGCTTCCGTAATTTCATCGAGCAGCGTGGCGCTAAAATGTCCTTTCATTTTCTTCCTAAAATAACTGTCTTTCAAATCAACTAATGTTATTTCTGGCATTTGAACTTTACCAAAACGCTCTGTTACAGTTATTAAACCAAATTTTCCGGAAATTGCATTATAATAGGTTTCAATACTTGGGGTTGCTGAACCTAATAGGACTTTAGCCTGGTGTGCATTTGCTAAAACAATTGCAGCATCACGCGCATGATATCTTGGTGCCGGATCTTGTTGTTTAAATGTGGACTCGTGCTCTTCATCAACAATGATTAAACCTAAATTAGAGAACGGCAAAAACAAAGCAGACCTTGCTCCTATTACAATTTGGGCTGTTTCAGAATTCTGATTCACGTTGTTCCAAACCTCAACTCTTTCGTTGTTACTATATTTCGAATGAAAAACAGCCACTTTATTCCCAAAATAAGCTGATAATCTAGATACTAATTGGGTTGTTAAAGCAATTTCGGGCAACAAATACAAAACCTGTTTGCCCTCAGCAACATACTTTTCAATTAGTTGCGTGTAGATTTCGGTTTTACCACTAGAAGTTACTCCATGCAAAAGCGAAACTTCCTTAGTTATAAATGATTTTTCTATTGCATCAAAAGCTTGTTGTTGTGCTTCGCTTAATACAAATTTGTTATCTACTTTATTCTTATCAAAATTTACTCGGTCTTCCTGAATGAAATACTCTTCGAAAATTCCCTTCTCAACCAAAGCTTTTACAATTGCGACGGAAGTTTGTGCGGTTTCCGTTAATTGTTTTACTGTAATCGGTTTTCTTTCTTGTGCTTTTATTTGAAAATATTTGAGTACTACGTTTTTTCTCTTTTCTGATTTTAAACTGTCTAATAAATCAATCAGCTTTACTTCATCTGAATAATTTTCATGCATCCTAATATAGCGAATCAGCTTTGGTTTGTAGGTTTCCTGAATTTCTTCTTGAAGTGAAATGATATTTTTACTTAGTAGTTTTTGTAAAACGGGCAAAATAGTTTTCTTGTTTAGAATAGCAATGATGTTCTCCACTTTCAATGAAGACTGTTGTTGCAACGCTTCATATACCAAAAACTCATCATCTGAGAGTTCTGTATTAGTAACAAAAGTTTCCTGGTTATGAGAAATAATAGTTTCACTTTCTAAAAGTAACGCCGACGGTAATGCGCACCGAAATACATCCCCAATTGTACACATATAGTACGATGCAATCCAAAACCAATGATTGATTTGGAATTCATTTACTGTGGGTATTTCATCTATTATTTGATGAATTTCTTTGGCTTCATAAAGTGTTGGAGCCGTTTGATGCAAATCGACAACCAATGCAGTATAGATTTTGCTTTTACCAAATGGAACGGCAATGCGCATTCCTTTTTTTATAAAAACAAATTCTGTTTCCGAAACCCTGTATGTAAAGGTTTTTGGTAACGAAAGTGGTAAAATAACTTCAATGAAGTAGTTCATTTTTTGAATAGTTATCTTTGTCTAATCCAAGTTTGTGATCGACCAAAAAGTGGAATTCCAATATAGCCACGAACGATGAGTTTTTCTTTTCCTTCTAAAGTAATTTTACAATGGTATTTTTTTCCATTTTTGGGATCAAGTACTTTTCCGCCTTCAAAATAATCTCCGTTTTTAACTAGTCCTTTAATTATAACTAATCCTAAAATAAGTTTGTTTTTATCTTCACCTTCACACTTTTCACATTTTCGATGTTTGTGTTCTACCTCAAAAATATCAGTGATTCTTCCGTAAACTTTACCTTTGTGTTCATAAATCTCAACAACTCCTTTTTCTTTTCCATTTTCATCATCAATAGTTATCCATTTTCCAAAAATAGATTGTGAAAAACTTAGTTGAAAAAGGAATAAAAAGATAATTGTTACAATTTTTTTCATAATGTTTCTGAGTCTATTTCAATTTGCTTTTCGCGTTTTATATGCTGTATCGATGCATTTAAATCAAATCCTAAAAGTAAAACCATACAATTAATCCAAATATAAAACATTACTACTAACAACGTCCCAATAGAACCATAAAGTTCATTGTATTTTGAAAATTTCACTACCCAAATTCCAAAAAAATAAGAGGAAATAATAATCAAAATAGTTGTAAATACGGAGCCTATTGAGATGAAAGCGCGATTTTTATCGTGTCTGATTCCAAATTTAAAAAGAAACGAAGTTGCAATTAAAATCATTAAAATCACAAAGAGGTACCTTCCCATCTCTATTAACGGAATATTGTCTGAAAGGACGTCTTGAATTTTAGTTTTCTGAATAAATACCTCAAAAATTACAATGGCCGATACAGTGATTATTAAAACCATTGACAAAACCATAGATAAGGCTAGCGACACAAAATATTGTCTGAAAAATTTTCGTTTCAGCGAAATATGCATGTGATGTGAGGTTTCGAAACCGCCCAAAATAGCATTTACACCATTAGTCATTAGCAAAATAGCCATTAAAAATCCGGTTGAAAGTAAGCCGGAATTACTATTGTGCAAAATATCGTTAATAATTTTAAAAATGGCATCGTAGGTAGTTGGAGGAACACTTTGCTGTACAAAACCTAAAAAATCTTCTTGAAATCCATGTATTGGGATGTACGGAATAAGATTCAGTATGAAAAGCATGAACGGAAACAAGGCCATAAAGAAACTCCATGCAATTGCAGCAGCACGGTACGAAATTGCGCCTTCTATAATTCCGATAAAATATAAATCTAGTAAATCATACAATGACAGTCCATGAAGCCAAGGCAACTTAATTTTGTGCAACAACACAATCAAATGTTTGATTACAGGCAACTTTTGAAATTTATTTTCTTTTGAAATATCCGTCATTTAAATGGCTTTTAAACTTAAATCCATATTGTAAACCGAATGCGTTAAAGCTCCTGAAGAAATATAATTTACACCACATTCAGCATAGGCTCTGATGGTTTTTTCGTTAATATTTCCGGATGATTCCGTCAAACAGCTGGAACCAATTAAAGCTACTGCTTTACGAGTATCTTCAAAATTAAAGTTGTCTATTAAAATTCGGTAGACGCCCTCATTTTGTAAAATTTCATTAATTTCAGTAAGATTTCTCGCCTCCACAATAATCTTTAAATCTAAATTATTAAACTTCAAATAGGCTTTGGTTTTGGTTATGGCATTTGATATTCCGCCCGCAAAATCATTGTGATTGTCCTTCAGCATAATCATATCATACAAAGCAAAACGATGATTTTCGCCCCCACCAATTTTTACGGCCCATTTTTCACAAGCGCGGAATCCTGGTGTAGTTTTTCGAGTATCTAAAATTTTGGTTTTAGTACCTTCTAATAATTTAACATATTGCTGGGTTTTTGTAGCAATAGCAGACATGCGCTGCATTGAATTGAGTACCAATCGTTCGGACTTTAAAATCGATTGTGAGCTTCCCGAAACATGAAAAACAACATCTCCGGGTTTTACTTGCATTCCATCTGCTATAAACGTTTCGATTACCAGAGTAGGATCAACATTTTCAAAAATCATTTTGGCAAATTCAACTCCAGCAATACGACCTTCATCCTTTACTAAAAGTTTAGCTTTTCCTAACGCATTATTCGGAATACATGCTAGCGAACTGTAATCGCCAGTGCCAATATCCTCGCGAATTCCGTTTTGAATAATTAGATTAAGTTCTTTTTGAAATTGTGCTTCTGAAATCATTTTAAAACTATTGATTGGCTAAAATAACATTAAATTGTCAATTTGAAAATGGGTTAATTTGAAAATTTAAAAATGAACCTTAATTTAAGCTATAATAACAGTAAATTTTGATAATTGTTAATTCATTTAGAATCTTCAAATTTTGAAATCTTCAAATTACTATATTTGCATTACAACTATATAAAACATGTATAAACTAATCATTCGTCGCATTTTATTTTGGTTTGACCCCGAAGAAGTTCATTATTTTTCGTTCCGTTTTATCAAATTGATTTCTAAAATTCCGTTAGTTGCTACGCTCCTAAAATCAATTTACGATGTCAATGACAGTCGATTAGAACGTGACGTTTTTGGACTAAAATTTAAAAATCCAGTTGGATTGGCTGCCGGATTTGATAAAGATGCCAAATGTTATCAAGAACTTTCTAATTTTGGATTCGGATTTATTGAAATCGGAACGTTAACTCCAAAACCACAAGACGGAAATCCAAAAAAGCGTTTATTCCGTTTAAAATATGACAATGCAATTATTAACCGAATGGGATTTAATAACGGCGGAGTTGCTGCAGCAGTTTTGAGATTGAAAAAAAATAAAGGGATTCTTATTGGTGGCAACATCGGAAAAAATAAAACCACACCTAACGAAGAGGCTACATCAGATTATCGTATTTGCTTTGAAACTTTGTTTGACTATGTCGATTATTTTGTAGTAAATGTAAGTTCTCCAAATACTCCTAACCTTCGCGAGCTTCAGGAAAAAGAACCCTTAACAAAGCTATTACAAGAACTTCAAAACCAAAATTTAAAAAAGACGAGTCCAAAACCAATTCTATTAAAAATTGCTCCCGATTTGACTAATGAACAATTATTAGACATTATCGCTATTGTCAACGATACTAAAATTGCAGGTGTAATAGCAACTAATACCACCATTTCTAGAGAAGGTTTACAATCTGAAAACAAAAAAGAAACCGGAGGATTGTCAGGGAAACCTTTGGCGAAACGTTCAACAGAAGTAATTCGATTTCTTTCTGAAAAAAGCAATAAAGCATTTCCAATTATTGGAGTTGGTGGAATCCATTCAGCCGAAGATGCTTTGGAAAAATTAGAAGCTGGAGCTAGTTTGGTGCAATTGTATACCGGTTTTATATATGAAGGACCAATATTGGTTACTAAAATCAATAAAGCAATACTGAAAAAATATAGCGAATAACTAACTTTATGAAACTCCTCAAATCGCTTGTTATTATTTTATTATGCATTTCTTGTAAAAAAGAAAAGTTCAATAGTGCAAAAAAGGAACTAATAAATGACACTATCGTTTTATCGAATTCTCTTAAAAAAAATAAATTAATTTTTGATATTGATGGTGATCAAGCTAATGATACAATTGAGTTAGTTAAGAATACCATCAATAAAAAATCAGGTTTACGTATTCAATTTGGTTCTGGTAATAAAGTTAAATACTTTGGTATGGGCATGGACGTTTTACAACAAGGTTTTGATGATTTCGATTGGATTGGGGTTTTTGAAAAGATACCAAAGAATAAATTTTATTGGAATAATGTAGGGGAAGATGGCAGTGTTTTAAGCGAAGAAGAAATAAAACAGGAGAACAAAATAAAACTTACTAATGATGCTATTTTCATGCATCAGGCAGAAAGTTGTGGTGGGGGAATTATCTACTTTGATAACGGAGAATTTAAATGGATACAACAAGATTAATCTTCCTAACTAAAAAGTTTTATAAACTTTGTAACTTAGCCACTTTAACATAGCCACTTTGAAAGAAATCAAAATTATAGAATGTCCACGGGATGCCATGCAAGGCATAAAAGACTTCATTCCAACTCAAAAGAAAGTGGAATATATTCAATCGTTGCTTCGAGTTGGTTTTGATTCGATTGATTTTGGTAGCTTTGTATCGCCTAAAGCGATTCCGCAAATGCAAGACACGGCGGAGGTTTTGGCACAATTAGATTTATCTCAAACAAAAAGCAAATTACTAGCAATTATTGCCAACACACAAGGTGCTCAAATTGCAGCAACACACAAGGAAATTCAGTACCTAGGTTTTCCCTTTTCGATTTCTGAAAACTTTCAAATGCGCAATACGCACAAAACCATTTCAGAAAGTTTGGTAACGCTTCAAGAAATTTTAGATATTGCTGCTGCTGCCAATAAAGAAGTGGTCACTTATATTTCTATGGGATTTGGAAATCCGTATGGTGACCCTTGGAATGTAGAAATTGTAGGTGAATGGACTGAAAAACTTGCTAAAATGGGAGTTAAAATTCTTTCGCTTTCCGATACTATTGGAAGTTCCACACCCGATGTAATTACTTATTTGTTCTCGAACTTAATTCCAAAATATCCACACATCGAATTCGGTGCTCACTTGCATACCACTCCAGATAAATGGCATGAAAAAGTAGAGGCGGCATACCAAGCGGGTTGTATCCGATTTGATGGCGCAATTCAAGGATTTGGCGGTTGCCCGATGGCAAAAGATGATTTGACCGGTAATATGCCCACAGAGAAACTACTCTCCTATTTCACAACACAAAAAGCGGATACTAATGTCAAACCAATGAGCTTTGAGAGTGCTTACAACGAAGCTACCAAGATTTTTACTGCTTATCATTAGGAGCTATTTCCAGCTTTCCTTCCAATCTTTTTTTGCAAAAAAGGATTTTCCCTCCAATCTGGGCTAGTTCATTTCAAATAATAAAATTCATTGTTAATTATCTGTAATCAATTGACAATTATCAATTGACAATTGATTATATTTGCACGCAATTTAACTACAACACTGAACCAAGTTCAGCATAAACTACAAATTGCATGAAAGCACACACTACAAAAATTGTTGGAGAAGGTCTTACCTACGATGACGTTTTGCTCATTCCAAATTATTCTGAAGTTTTACCGCGCGAAGTCAGCATCCAATCGAAGTTTTCGAGAAACATTTCTTTGAATGTTCCTATTGTTTCTGCAGCAATGGATACTGTTACCGAAAGTGCTATGGCAATTGCTATGGCGCAAGAAGGTGGCATCGGCGTATTGCACAAAAACATGACTATTGAGCAACAAGCTGCAAAAGTTAGAAAAGTAAAACGCGCTGAAGCCGGAATGATTATCGATCCGGTAACATTGCCGCTAACAGCTACTGTTGGCGATGCTAAAATGGCAATGAAAGAATTTGGTATTGGCGGAATTCCAGTAGTTGATGAAAACGGAATCTTAAAGGGAATTGCAACCAACAGAGATTTACGTTTTGAAAAAATAAATTCCCGCTCTATTCTAGAGGTAATGACTTCTGAAAATCTAGTAACTGCTGCAGAAGGAACAACTTTGCAGGAAGCGGAAGGAATTCTTCAAAAAAATAAAATCGAAAAGCTTCCGGTAGTTGATGATAATTTCAAACTTATCGGATTAATCACTTTTAGAGATATAACTAAGCTTACGCAGAAACCCATAGCTAATAAAGATAAATATGGGCGTCTCCGAGTAGCAGCTGCTTTAGGAGTTACCGCAGATGCTTTAGAAAGAGCAACAGCTCTAGTAAACGCTGGTGTAGATGCCGTAATTATTGATACTGCTCACGGACATACTCAAGGTGTTGTAACGGTTTTAAAAGAAGTAAAAGCCAAATTTCCTAATCTAGATGTTGTTGTTGGAAATATTGCTACTCCAGAAGCGGCTCTGTATTTAGTACATAATGGAGCTGATGCTGTTAAAGTTGGAATTGGTCCAGGTTCTATTTGCACAACGCGTGTTGTAGCTGGAGTTGGATTTCCGCAATTCTCAGCCGTTTTAGAAGTAGCTGCGGCTTTGAAAGGAACTGGAGTTCCGGTAATAGCCGATGGTGGAATTCGCTATACAGGTGATATTCCAAAAGCTATTGCTGCTGGAGCTGATTGTGTAATGCTGGGATCACTTTTAGCTGGAACCAAAGAATCTCCGGGAGAAACCATCATTTTTGAAGGACGAAAATTTAAATCTTATCGTGGAATGGGTTCTATAGAAGCTATGGAAGATGGTTCAAAAGACCGCTATTTTCAGGATGTAGAAGACGATATTAAAAAGTTAGTTCCTGAAGGAATTGTTGGTCGAGTGCCTTACAAAGGGGAACTAAATGAGAGCATGCAACAATTTGTTGGTGGACTTCGAGCTGGTATGGGTTATTGTGGAGCAAAAGATATTCCAACTTTACAAGAAACGGGTCGATTTGTTAGGATTACAGCAAGCGGTATCGGTGAAAGCCATCCGCATAATGTTACGATTACCAAAGAAGCTCCGAATTACTCGAGATAAAATTACCCTTTAGGCAAAAATAATTGGCATAAGTTTAATTTCTTATGCCTTTTTTATTAAGGTTAAAATTTATTGCTGAATCTTCAATATATTTTAATTTTAATACATACCCCTAAATAAAATTGGGCTTTGTCTTATAATTTGATAAAAATTATTTCAACAACTATATTTTTGATGGGTATTCTACTAAAAAATAATATTTTTATAAAAAAATACTATCCAAACATGAAGCCAAGAAGAATTGTTTTAAGCGTAATACTCATCCTAATTTTGATTCTTACCTTTTTTTCTAATTCTATTTTTCAAAATACCACAACTCCAATAGAAATTGCAAAATTTGATACAGGCGATACTGCTTGGATGATTGTAGCCACTGCCTTGGTTTTATTAATGACACCTGGCTTAGGGTTCTTTTATGGTGGAATGGTCGGAAAGAAAAACGTAATCAGCACCATGCTTCAAAGCTTTATGGCTATGGTAATTGTGAGTGTTTTATGGGTTGTGGTAGCTTACGGATTGTGTTTTGGACCCTCAATTGGTGGATTTATCGGAAATCCGATTCCAAATTTATTTTTTAATAATGTGGGCGTTACATCCTCTTGGCCATTAGCACCTACAATTCCGCTACTCTTGTTTGCGCTTTTTCAAGTTAAGTTTGCTATCATTACTCCGGCTCTAATTACTGGGGCATTTGCTGAGAGAATTCGATTTTGGTCTTACCTCTTGTTTATGGTACTGTTTATTTTATTTGTTTATACCCCACTTGCCCATTGCACTTGGCATCCGGAAGGAATATTTTTTAAGATGGGAGTGTTAGATTTTGCTGGAGGAACTGTAGTACACATGAGTGCTGGTTGGGCAGCACTTGCAGGCGCAATTTTTTTGGGAAAAAGGAAAATTCAAAAAGCGAATCCGGCCCGAATTACTTATGTTTTATTAGGAACTGGATTGTTGTGGTTTGGTTGGTTCGGATTCAATGCAGGCTCTGCAATGGGAGCCAATGGTTTGGCCGTACAAGCATTGGGAACTACAACTGTTGCAGCAGCAGCAGCGTCGATGGCATGGGTATTCTTAGATAAAATATTAGGGCATAAATTATCAGCAATGGGCGCTTGTATTGGAGCCGTAGTTGGATTGGTAGCCATAACTCCAGCGGCAGGATACGTCAGCATTCCACATGCAATCACCATCGGAATTATATCAAGTATTGTGAGTAATTTTGCAGTTAGTAACTTCCCGAAAGGAAAAATTGATGATGCTTTAGATGTGTTTGCTTGCCACGGCGTTGGCGGAATGTCAGGAATGATTCTAACTGGAGTGTTTGCTTCAAGCGCAATTAATCCAGCTGTTGTTCACCAAGGATTGTTGTTTGGTGAGACTAAACTGTTTACAAATCAGTTAATTGCTTTGGTTTGTGTTTCTGTTTTTGCTTTTACTGTATCGTATGCGCTGTTCTATATTGTTAATAAAATTACTCCTTTACGCGTTAGTGAGGATAAGGAAGAATTAGGATTGGATATCACCCAACATGGTGAGTTTCTATAAAATTAGGCAGCAATAAAAAAATTAAAAGGCAAAAGTTAATTTCTTCCGCCATTTTTATTACGACAATCTGATTATTATATTCCAGTAAAATTACTTGGAGTAATTTGTAATAATTCTGTTTTGATTTGATTCGAAACGTCTAAAGTTGCAATAAAATCCTGAATCGATTCTTTAGTAATTGCCGCATTGGTTCGGGTCAATCCTTTTAAGGCTTCATAAGGGTTTGGATACCCTTCTCGACGTAAAATAGTTTGAATCGCTTCGGCCACTACAGCCCAGTTTTTCTCTAAATCCTCTGCAAATTTAGATTCATTAAGCAACAACTTATTCAAACCCTTCAACGTGGCATCAAAAGCAATTAACGTATGTCCAATTGGAACGCCAATGTTTCTCAAAACCGTGCTGTCTGTTAGATCGCGTTGTAATCTGGATATTGGCAACTTAGCAGATAAATGCTCAAATAGCGCATTTGCAATTCCTAAATTTCCTTCCGAGTTTTCAAAATCAATTGGATTTACTTTATGTGGCATGGCGGATGAACCTATTTCGCCTTCTTTGATTTTTTGTTTAAAATAGTCCATAGAAACATAGGTCCAAATATCTCGGTCTAAATCGATGATGATATTATTTATCCTTTTCAAAGCATCAAAAAAAGCAGCAAAATGGTCGTAATGTTCAATTTGTGTGGTTGGAAATGAATGGTGTAATCCGAGCGTATTTTCCACGAAAGTGGAACCAAATTGCTTCCAATCTATAGTTGGATAAGCTACATGATGTGCATTGTAATTTCCTGTTGCTCCACCAAATTTAGCTGCAAACGGAATATTAAAAAGTGAACGCAGTTGCTCTTCCAAACGTTCTACAAACACCAATATTTCTTTTCCTAAACGCGTTGGCGATGCAGGTTGACCGTGGGTTCTTGCTAACATCGGAATATCTTTCCATTCAATTGCTAATTCTTTTAATTTAGCAATTACGCCAATCAAACTTGGTAAATATACTTGTTCAAACGCTTCTTTTGTTGATAACGGAATCGCAGTATTATTGATGTCTTGAGAGGTTAGTCCAAAATGAATAAACTCTTTGTATTTTGACAATCCCAGTCCTTCAAACTTTTCTTTGATGAAATATTCTACTGCTTTTACGTCGTGATTGGTTGTTAGCTCGGTATTTTTAATCCAAAGTGCCTCATCAGTAGTGAAATTTTTGTAGAGATTTCGAAGCGCGTCAAAAGTTTTGGAATCAATTCCTTTTAACTGAGGTAAATCGGCTTGGCACAAAGCGATGAAATATTCTACCTCTACCAAAACACGGTATTTAATTAAGGCTTCTTCAGAAAAATAATTAGAAAGCGATTTGGTTTTAGATCTATATCTACCATCAATCGGAGAAACAGCATTTAGTGGCGTTAGTGGCATCAGTTGTGTTGTGTTTTTTATTCAGAATATATATCAGAATCTTAGTTGTGCAAAAATAGGAAATAGTGTTCAGTGTTTGGCGATACAGAACAGTTTTTTACTGAAGTGAAGCCAACTTTTCTTGTAAAAAAGGAACTCCTTCTGTGGCAAACATCGGAATAACTTCTAACGGATTTTGTAAACCTCTAATACTTGCTGGTTTTGGATCTATATAAAACACAGGTACATTTGGTTTAGCGTAATGCATCAACCCTGCAGCCGGATAAACTTGAAGTGATGTTCCAATTACGACTACATAATCTGCTTTTTCTAGGATACTTACAGCTTCATCTAAAGCAGGAACAGCTTCTCCAAACCAAACAATATGGGGACGTAATTGTATTCCGTTTTCATCCACATCGCCAAGGCCTAAATCATCTTTCCAATCCAATATCTGAGACGACTCACTAACATCACTTCTTACTTTCAATAACTCACCATGCAAATGCAATACTTTGGTACTTCCTGCTTGTTCGTGTAGGTTGTCGACGTTTTGGGTAATAATGTGTACGTCAAAATTTTGTTCTAATTCAGCTAAAGTCAAGTGACCCAGATTTGGCTTTACCTGGTGCAGCTGACGTCTTCTTTGGTTGTAGAAATCTAATACCAAAACTTTGTTTTTGAGCCAACCTTCATATGAAGCTACTTCCATCACATCGTGTCCTTCCCATAGTCCGTCTGCATCGCGAAAGGTTTTGATCCCGCTTTCGGCAGAAATTCCGGCTCCAGTTAGGACTACAAGTTTCTTTTTCATAAATTTTAGATTGCTAAATTTCTGTGACGCTAATTTAGGTATCTTTTTTTTAAAATTCCAATGGCTATGATTTATGCAATGTTTATAACTTTATGATTAATTAAATAAAGGGGTATTTATAAAGAGTTAGCTTTGTTTGTATTCAAAACAACAAGAAAAAGTATAAAATACCATGAGAAAACATTTTTACAAATACTGTGCTATATCTTTATTGTTAACCACTTTATGGGCAACGTATGGCTTTTTTGATTATTTCCTAACAAAGTCTTTTGAATATGCTTTGGTATATTATTTTTATTCGGTTGTTGCTTCAATTATATTGGGTGCCGTTTTATTTTTGTTGCACTTGTTTTTCTATTTTACTAAGAAATCTAAACACATTTTAAGTAGCTTTTTTTTCATATTTGCAGTGATTTTTAACTTGTATATGTCTTTGATTTGGACAATCTGTATCGCTTTGAATTTACTGCCTTCTAATATAGAGTTTAGTTTTTTCATCATTGGCTCTTTACTAATTACTAGTTTGCTCGTTTATGATATTTATAAAATTGTGTTTGAAACGGAATCAAAAGAAAAATAGAGCAATAAAACATAGATTCTAAACATAATAGACCGAAACAGTATTCTAAGTTTATCTTAATCAAAAAATACTATTTTTGTCAAAAGAACTAGTATGATTGACCTAGATTATCTTATTTATCTCGAAGGGTTTTTAACTGAAAATCGTAAAGAGCGTTTTGAAAACGTATTGTCTAAACGAACCAATCATTTTACAATTGTGGTGGAAGATGTTTTTCAAATGCACAATACTAGTGCTGTGATGCGGAGTTGTGAGGTTTTCGGAATTCAACAGCTGAACATTATTGAGCAGCGGTTTGGTAAAAGTATTGACAAAGAAATAGCTATGGGCGCTCAAAAATGGGTTGACATTAATACTTTTGAAACCGTAAACTCTTCTATAGAAAGCATGCGAGCCAAAGGCTATCAAATCATAGCTACCACACCACACAACGATTCTTGTTTACTCAGTGATTTTGATATTTCTAAACCCAGTGCTATTTATTTTGGAACAGAAAAAGAAGGATTATCCGAAGCGGTGATTTCTCAGGCTGATGGATATATCAAAATTCCGATGGTAGGTTTTACCGAGAGTTTGAATATCTCAGTTTCTGCTGCGATTATCATTCAAGACATCACTACTCGACTCCGTCAATCTGATGTCAAATGGCAATTGTCGGAAGCAGAAATTCTTGAAAAACGTTTGGCTTGGGCTAAGAATACTATTAAAGATATAAAGCGGATTGAGAAGCGTTATTTTGAAGAACACGGTAAAGTTTAATTACCTACCAAAACTATCATAATTATCCTCGGCATACTTTTGAAAACGATTCAAAAGCACAATATTCTTTTGTTCGATTGCAGTAAGCTTCCCCGACATGTCATCGGTAACTGGAACATACCAATCTACTGGGTCAAAGAACTGCCTGAAACTTTTCTTTTTAAACGAATAACCATGTCGAGCAAAAATAGTGTTCCGAATGATTTCAAGTTCCAACTTTTTTAGGTTCTTAACATCGCTTTCTTTTAACAAGGTAGTAGAAGCGTTTAGTTTAGTTATAATATCTGATGCACTTCTGTAGGTATCGTCAAAATATGTATCTTCTACTCCATCCTCATTTTCGTACTTTACACTGTCAATTTTTACACTAAAATAATCAATATAATCCCCTTCTTTAGGCAACATCAATTTCGGATTATATATAAAAACTTGCTTAACCAGCTTATATTGCCGTTTTTGAACAGTAGTTTTTTTATTTGTTGCAAACCAAAATCCGCTCAACGTATCACTTACGATTTTAAATTGAAAACTTCCATCAGTAGTATTGTTACCTGGTTCGTTTAGTTTAAACTTATATTCACCGTTGGATTCAGTAAAACTTCCAACCAAAGGTCTCAAATTACCCGCTACAACACTTTGCCCATACACTTTATTTTTTTCAATTTTCTTGAGGACTATAGTAATCTTATTAGCATATACATAATCGGTTTCCAGCGCAGCGGTGTCTACATCAATAACTACAAAATCACCTACCCAATTGCCGTATAAATTGGAATAGGAATCCTTGACCAACAATTTGTCTGTTACTTTTTCTTCCTTTTTACAAGAAACAATTGTTAACACAATCAGTACTATAAAAAATATTCTTTTCATTTACTTTTTCTGTTTAAAAATAAAATATTCTATCAGTAATAAATTCGGAATCCAACCCAACCAGGCAATTATTTGATAGACATCCATGGGTGCTGGGTGAAACAAATATACGAGAATGACTTTCCACAACCGCAATGTAACAGCCGAAAATGCTAAAGCATAACTCCTTAGCATAAAAGCCCTATGTATATTAAACTGACGCTTTTTTATCGCTAAAAATGCTTGTAAAGTAAAATAAAACCACAGTATTGATAAAGTAACGAATGCTATTTTGGAAAACAATCCGCCGTTCGCAAAAAGTCCAATAAAAAAGCCTGAAGGTGCTGCCAAGAATAAAACTACTACAACATAAAGTTTACCAATATTGCGGTGCAAGAGCGGTTTGCTCGTTAGAATGGCACTATTAAACTGTGTAAATCCTGCAAGCAATGTTAAAATTGCGGTGCAAACGTGTACATAAAAAATAAAAAGGTAAAACGGAATGGTATGAACTTCCGTTTGTTTAATTTGTAAAAAAGCTACATCCGAATGAAATGAAACATATTTCATTGTAATTATTAGCATCTGAATAAAAAACCAAGCAAAAAGGATTTGCCCTAAAATTATTTTATAATTTTTTATAAAATAATTGGTTTTATTCCTTAACGTATTTTTCATGCTTTTTGGATAACACTTTGTACTGCTCGTAGCATTCACTAATGGCATCCATGATTTGCAAATCGTTAGCCGTTTTGATAAAATCCTCGGAATAATTGCACCGTGTTAGAATTTCGGCAATCTCTTTTTTGTCAACTCCGAGTAAAACTCCGAGAGTTTCTCTGTCGAATTTAGACTCTAAAAGATGTCGAACCGTATCATCCTTTTTCATTTTTTTGAGTTTCTTCAGCTCATTAGCTTTATTCCCAAAAAAATTATATAGCATATCGGCTGGATTGAAAATAGAACCTAGTACTCTGCTGAAAGCGCCCGGTGAATAGTTTCCAGTTTCATACCCTTGACTTAAACCCGAAATACTGTAACGGTAACTTTCCCTATCTGGAATCAATTTAGAATCAATTTCAAGGTAACCCGTTAAATCATATTTTTTAACGATTACTTCTTCTAATGCAATTGCTTTTTCAGTAAGTTGCAGTTTGGCTGTGCCATTTTTTAACCAGTCATTAGTTACTCTAACGCGCAGCGACTGATAACCGAGTAAAGAGATGTGCAAGGTATCGTTTACACTAACTTCTAATTCAAAAAATCCTTTTTTATCCGTTACAACGCCCTTTACTTTGTTGATGTTGATTACATTAGCATTGCTAATTGGTAGCAATGTATTGTCGTTTATAATTGTACCGGTAACTTTTTGAGCTATGGTGTTTTCCTGTGCAATAGCGGCAAAGTTTAATAGGAATATAAGGTAAAGGAATAAATATCTCATAGTTATTTTTGATGGTTTAAAAGTATGAAACTCTTTTAAGATATTTTGTAGTTTGCCATCAGAATTAGAACAAAATTAACAAATTGCGGCTGGCAACTAAAAAAACTCCGTTTTCACCTTAAATAGTAAGGGAAAACGGAGTTAGAATATATATCCAAAATTAGTATTTTAGAATTTTCAGTATTGAATTTTCAACACCTAGCTTTTTCGTGGTCTTCTACTTTTTGCAGCTTCAAATGATCGACCTGCTGGTTTATCGGTAGAACTTTCAGAACGTCTTGGTGCTCTTTCTTCTCTTTGAAAAGAGCCTGGCTCTCTTTTTGGAGCACTGTCCCGATTGAAACCACCTTCTCTTCTTGGTCTTTCTGAGCTTGAACTTCTATCGCTTCTATAACCACCTTCTCTTGGAGCTGCGTTTCTATCACTTTTAAATCCGCCCTCTTTTCTTGGACCGAAACTTCCTCCGCCACCAGAACCTCTTCGTTCTCCGCCAGAGCTTCTTCCGCCTCCAAATCCGCCACCACTTCTTCCGTTATGGTCACGTCTTTCTCGGCTTCCACCATCATTTTTAGAAATTTCTACATTGATACGTCTGCCATTAAGATCAAATCCGTTAAGGATTGACATTACTTTATCCGTATGTTCTCCATCAGTATTAAAGAAAGAGAAACCTTCTTTCACATCTACTTTAAATACATCATCTCGACCTAAATCAAGTGTGTCTTTTAAGAAATCTTTTAATTGCATCCAATCAAAATCATCACGTGAACCAATGTTTACAAAATAACGAACTGGATCACCAGCTCTGATTTCTCTTGGCTCAGAACTTCTTTCGCTTCTATCGCCACCATTTTCACCAGATAAATCACGTTTCTTTTTATAGTAATTGATAAATCTGTTGAATTCTACAGAAACCATTTTTTTAATCAACTCTTCTTTAGATAAACCATCAAGCACTTCATTGATTGCAGGCAAATAGCTATCTATTTCATGATCAACCTCAGTATCTTTAATTTTGTTTGCTAAGTGTAATAATTGAATTTCACAAATTTCAATTCCAGATGGAATCGTTTTTTCTTGGAATTTTTGTTGGATGATTCTTTCGATTGAAGAAATCTTACGCAATTCACTTTTGGTGATGATTACAATAGAAGTTCCTAATTTCCCGGCTCTACCAGTTCTTCCTGAACGGTGGTTGTAGGTTTCAATTTCGTCTGGCAACTGATAGTTTACTACGTGCGTAATATTATCAACGTCAATTCCACGTGCAGCAACGTCAGTAGCAACCAGCATTTGAATTTGACGACCACGGAATGATTTCATTACACCATCACGTTGTGCTTGAGATAAATCTCCGTGCAATGCAGCAGCGCTATACCCATCTTCAATTAATTTCTCAGCAACGGCTTGTGTATCGCGTTTTGTTCTACAGAAAACCACAGAAAAAATATCTGGATTGGCATCAGCCAATCTTTTCAAAGCTTCGTAACGGTCACGGGCGTTTACACAGTAAAATTCGTGTGAAACAGTAGCCGAACCTGAGTTCTTGTGACCCACAGTAATTTCTACTGGATCGTGCATAAATTTCTTAGCAATACGAGCTACTTCTGCAGGCATTGTTGCCGAGAATAACCACGTTTTTTTCTCATCTGGGGTATCGGATAATATCGCAACGATATCGTCATAAA
The DNA here is from genome assembly GCA_038202695.1 of Flavobacteriales bacterium. Classification (GTDB taxonomy): domain Bacteria; phylum Bacteroidota; class Bacteroidia; order Flavobacteriales; family Flavobacteriaceae; genus Flavobacterium. Next base: position 59,255 of record JBBRET010000005.1, on the reverse strand, counting down.
ATCCCATATTCAACATCTCATCTGCTTCGTCAAGAATACAAAAGTTGATGTTTTTAATGTTCACTAAACCACGATTAATCATGTCTTGCATTCTACCTGGAGTTGCCACAATTACTTGTGCTCCACGTTTAATCTCTCTGGCTTGTTCTGTAATGCTAGCACCACCATAAACTGCCACTGAATGTAAACCTTTTACATATTTTGAGTATTGTTTAATCTCGTTGGTGATTTGCAAGCAAAGTTCACGCGTTGGTGATAAAATTAAGGCTTGCGTGCTTCTGTCTTCAGCATCAATTTTTTGTATTAGCGGAAAACCAAAAGCTGCCGTTTTCCCTGTACCTGTTTGTGCTAATGCGACTAAGTCTGTGTTTTGTTCCAATAGTACTGGAATCGCTTTTTCTTGCACTTCTGACGGATTCTCAAATCCTAGATCTTTGATCGCCAGCAGTAACGATTCATTCAGACCTAATTGTTCAAATTTATTCATATTATATTTTAAAATTTGGTGCAAAGGTAGATTTTATATGCCATAAAAACTAATTTGTTATTGATTGATAATTAATTAGTTACATTTTACTAGCCTTACATAAAAAGAATAAAGAGCTGAAATACAAGACGAAACTTGAAAATTAATGTAAAAATGACAGTAATTGTTGTACCGCTATACCACGATGACTAATAGTTGCCTTCTCCTCTAAAGTCAACTCTGCAAAGGTTTTAGTGCCTCCTGCTTCAACAAATATTGGATCATAACCAAATCCGTTAGTACCAATCTTTTCTTTGATTATTGTCCCTTTTATAATGCCGGTAAATAAAGTTTGATTTCCGTCAATATTGAGAGCGATAACGGTTTTGAATTGGGCGCTTCGATTGGTTTTGCCTTTTAGCTTTGATACTAATTTATCCATATTATCATTCGCATCTTTCTGTTCTCCTGCATATCTTGCTGAATAAACTCCAGGCTCTCCGTTCAAAGCTTCAACTTCTAAACCAGTATCATCAGCAAAGCAGTTATAACCGAACTTTTCAGAAACATAATTCGCTTTAAGAATAGCATTACCCTCAATGGTATCAGCTGTTTCTGGAATTTCTTCAAGGCAACCGATATCTGCTAAACTCAAAATCTGAATGCTTTTAGGAAGCAACAATTGAATTTCAATGATTTTATTTTTATTGTTGGAAGCGAAAACGAGTTGCATGGTATACTATTATTAAAGCACAAATATAATCGATGTGAAAGTGATAAAACCTATTTGATAATCTTTAATTTATTACTATTTTTGCACCGTTAAAAACACTACTTTATCATGGTAAAAGATTTATTCGAAAGAATACAAAACAATAAAGGACCATTAGGAAAATGGGCTTCTCAAGCAGAAGGCTATTTTGTTTTTCCTAAACTAGAAGGAGAATTGGGTCCTAGAATGCAATTTAAAGGTAAGAATATTTTGAACTGGAGTTTGAACGACTATTTAGGTCTTGCTAATCATCCAGAAGTTCGTCAAGCGGATACTGATGCAGCTATTCAATATGGCGCAGCGTATCCAATGGGTGCACGAATGATGTCTGGTCACACTAATGCTCACGAACAATTAGAAAATGAATTAGCGGCTTTTGTAATGAAAGAATCAGCCTATTTATTAAACTTTGGTTATCAGGGAATAATGTCGACTATTGATGCTTTGGTTACTAAGAACGATATTATTGTTTATGATGTTGACGCACACGCTTGTATCATTGACGGGGTTCGCTTGCACATGGGAAAACGTTTCACCTACCGTCATAACGATATCGAAAGCATGGAGAAAAACCTGCAACGTGCCACTAAAATGGCTACCGAAACTGGTGGTGGAATTTTATTCATAACCGAAGGTGTTTTTGGAATGCGTGGACAGCAGGGCAAGCTAAAAGAAATTGTAGAAATGAAAAAGAAATATAATTTCCGCCTTTTAGTAGATGACGCTCACGGATTTGGTACACTCGGAAAAACTGGTGCTGGTGCTGGTGAAGAACAAGGTGTTCAAGATCAAATTGATGTTTACTTTTCTACTTTTGCTAAATCTATGGCAAGTATTGGCGCTTTTATTGCGGCTGACAAAGAAATTATTGATTATTTAAAATACAATTTACGTTCGCAAATGTTTGCTAAAGCGTTACCAATGATTCAGACCGTTGGCGCTTTGAAAAGATTACAATTGTTGAGAGACAATCCAGGATTAAAGGACAAACTATGGGAAAATGTAAACGCATTGCAAAATGGTTTAAGAACCAGAAACTTTAATATTGGTGACACAAATACCTGTGTAACTCCAGTATATCTTGAAGGAAGCGTTCCTGAAGCCATGGTTATGGTGAATGATTTAAGAGAAAACTATGGTATTTTCTTGTCAATAGTAATCTATCCAGTTATTCCAAAAGGAATAATTTTACTCCGAATGATTCCTACTGCATCACACAGTTTATCTGATATAGATGAAACCCTAACTGCCTTTGAGGCCATTAGAGAAAAATTAGTTAATGGAACATATAAAGAAATAGCTGATCGAACTAAAGTAGATTTAGACGCATAATTAGATTTATATACGACTAAAAAAGCCATCCCGAAAGAGATGGCTTTTTAGTTTATAAAAATATTATTTCAAAACTTTAATACTAGATTCGTCAATATGATATGCTCGTACCACAGCATTATAATCGGAGAAATCAACTTTAGAAGTTAACTTTTTATTTGAAAAATAACCCGGAATAATTACTATTCTAAATGTTTGATTCGTCACATAGCTAGGTGTTAATGACAAATCATAAGTTCCGCCAGCATAAATGGTAAAATCTTCTTTACTAAAATCAAAATCATAATCTAATTCCCCTTGGTTTAAGTATAAAGTTCTCGGAATCAATTGCCAAATTGGAGTATTAGCATCAATTGTTCCACTCAATCTGTAAATTAAAATAGCATCTGACGCAAAAATTTGGGGATTTAATGTTTGATAAATGGTATATCCATCATTTATGTTAAAACCAAAATTAACATTTCTGAGTTCAAAAACTTCACTGATTGTATCGTTATCAATGTTGTCTGTTGTGTTATCAGTGCTGCAACCTCCTAGCGTTATCATCCCGATAAATGCTAAAACAAGTGTAATCTTTTTCATGGTGTTTATTTTTTTTAATGACCTGTCTACCGACAGGCAGGTTAATGATGTTAAGCAACAGTCAATTGTCATGCCAAAATTTATGTTTAACAAAAATTTGTATTTTTGAACTATGGGACGAAATAATACTAAAAACATAAAAGCACACAACGATAAGCTGCACAAATCTCAGGACAAGGAGAAAGCAAAGAAAGCTTCACGTGCTGAACAACTAAAAGCAATTGTCAAAAAGTTTAATGCAGATAAAGAAAAGGAATAAAAAAAGTTTCTCTAACACGGGAAGTTTTCTTTATTTATAAATACATCCCGATGGTCATCGGGATTAGCGATTTACACATTTTTATTGTTAATAAAAATGGTTCTCTGCTTACATATTTCTTCTATATTGCCCACCAACTTCAAACAATCCAGCGGTTATTTGTCCTAACGAACAATATTTAGTAGCATCCATCAACAGCTCAAAAAGGTTTTCGTTCTTAATCGCGGCGTTTTGCAGCAATTCTATTTGTTCAACTTCTTTATCTTCATAGGCGATTTGTAAGTTTTTCAAAGTTTGAATCTGGAACTGCTTTTCTTCTTCGGTTGCACGGATAACCTCTGCTGGTAAAACAGTTGGAGAACCTTTAGAACTTAAAAATGTATTTACACCAATAATCGGAAATTCTCCATTGTGTTTCAGGGTTTCATAGTACAAACTTTCTTCCTGAATTTTGCTGCGTTGATACATTGTTTCCATAGCACCGAGAACACCACCTCGTTCTGTAATTCGGTCAAATTCCTGCAACACGGCATCTTCTACTAAATCCGTTAATTCTTCAATGATAAACGAACCTTGTATTGGATTTTCGTTTTTGGCTAAGCCTAATTCTTTATTTATAATCAATTGAATTGCCATAGCACGACGCACGCTTTCTTCTGTTGGCGTAGTAATCGCTTCATCATACGCATTGGTATGCAATGAATTACAGTTATCATAAATAGCATACAATGCTTGTAAAGTCGTACGAATATCATTGAAATCAATTTCCTGAGCATGCAAAGAACGACCTGAAGTTTGGATATGGTATTTCAACATTTGCGCTCTTTCGTTAGCACCGTATTTATTTTTCATGGCTTTCGCCCAAATTTTACGTGCTACTCTTCCGATCACAGCATATTCAGCATCAATTCCGTTTGAGAAAAAGAATGATAAGTTGGGTCCAAAATCATTGATGTTCATGCCTCGGCTCAAATAGTATTCCACGTAAGTGAAACCATTTGACAAGGTAAATGCTAACTGTGTAATTGGATTGGCACCAGCTTCAGCAATGTGATATCCTGAAATTGAAACCGAATAAAAATTACGAACGTTCTTTTGAATAAAATATTCTTGCACATCGCCCATCAATCGCAACGCAAATTCCGTAGAAAAAATACAGGTATTCTGCGCTTGGTCTTCTTTTAAAATATCGGCTTGCACGGTGCCACGAACTTGCGTTAGTGTTTTTACTTTAATATCTTGATACACATCATTTGGTAAAACTTGATCGCCCGTAACACCCAGAAGCATTAACCCTAATCCATTATTTCCTGCTGGTAATTCGCCATTGTATTTAGGTCGAATGAGTCCTTTTTTCTTATAGATTTCGTTGATTCTTTCAGCCACTTCAACCTGAAGATTATTTTCTACAATGTATTTCTCGCAGTTTTGGTCAATTGCTGCATTCATAAAGAATCCCAATAGCATTGGCGCCGGACCATTAATTGTCATGGAAACCGAAGTTAACGGATGACTTAAATCAAAACCAGAATACAATTTCTTGGCATCATCCAAACAGCAGATAGAAACTCCGGCATTTCCGATTTTTCCATAAATATCGGGACGCAAATCGGGATCATTGCCATACAAAGTCACACTGTCAAAAGCAGTCGATAACCTTTTGGCAGGTAATCCAGCACTCACATAATGAAAACGTTTGTTGGTGCGTTCTGGCCCACCTTCACCTGCAAACATTCTTGATGGATCTTCACCTTCTCTTTTAAACGGATATAAACCTGAGGCAAACGGAAATTCACCGGGCACATTTTCCTGTAAATTCCATTTTAAAATATCGCCCCAAGCTTGATATTTAGGCAAGGCAATTTTAGGTATTTGTGAATGAGATAAACTCTCGGTATGGGTTGCTATTTTTATTTCTTTATCACGTACCTTAAAACTATAAACTGGATTTTTATAAGTGGTGACCTTATCCGTCCAAGTTAAAATTACTTCCCAATTAAAAGGGTCAAGGTTCATTTTTACTCTATCAAATTCTTTAACTAATAAGTTTAGAAAGTCTTTGTTATCTTCATTGCTATTCAATGAGTTACTATCTATACCGGATTTATCAAACTTTGGTTCTTTTTTGTTAACCGATTCTATTGTTTTATAAATTCCATACAACTTTTGGGCTACTTCTACTTGAGTCAAAACCGTTTCGTCATACTTGCGATTGTTCTCTGCAATTTCAGATAAATACCGAGTTCTGTGCGGCGGAATAACGAAAATCTTCTCGCTCATTTCCCGAGTGATTTGAAAAGTAGATTTTAAATCAGCACCTGTTTTTTCTACAATTTTATCCATTATTTTTTTGTAGAGCGTGTTCATTCCCGGATCATTAAACTGCGAAGCAATAGTGCCAAAAACAGGCATTTCATCTGGGTTAGTATCCCAAAGATTGTGATTGCGTTGGTATTGTTTTTTGACATCCCGAATGGCATCTAAAGCGCCGCGTTTGTCAAATTTATTTAAGGCAACTAAATCCGCAAAATCAAGCATGTCAATTTTTTCTAATTGCGTAGCCGCTCCAAACTCAGGTGTCATAACATATAATGAAACATCGGAATGATCCATAATTTCAGTATCTGATTGTCCAATTCCAGAAGTTTCTAAGATGATAATATCATATTTTGCTGCTTTCAAAACCTGAATCGCTTCGGCAACATATTTTGATAATGCCAAGTTAGATTGACGAGTTGCCAACGAACGCATATAAACTCTAGGATTATTGATGGCATTCATCCGAATTCTATCGCCTAATAATGCACCACCTGTTTTACGTTTGGATGGGTCAACCGATATCAATCCGATAGTTTTTTCAGGAAAATCGATTAAAAACCTTCTAACTAATTCGTCAACTAAAGATGATTTTCCGGCGCCGCCAGTTCCCGTAATTCCCAAAACAGGAATTTTAGAAGTTTCATTTAGCGTATGGATTTTATCAAAAACAGGTTTGGCAATTTCCGGAAAATTCTCTGCGGCAGAAATCAACCGTGCAATAGCTGTTGGGTTTTTGTCTTCTATGTGTTTGAGTTCACCATTTAATATGTCACCAATTGGATAATCAGATTGTTTTACTAAATCGTTAATCATGCCTTGCAATCCCATCGCACGTCCATCGTCTGGCGCATAAATTCTGGTAATTCCATACGCTTGAAGTTCCGCTATTTCACTTGGCAAAATAACACCGCCTCCACCGCCAAAAATCTTGATATGTCCAGCTCCTTTTTCCTTCAATAAATCGTGCATGTATTTAAAATACTCATTGTGTCCTCCTTGATAAGAAGTCATAGCAATAGCATTGGCATCTTCTTGAATGGCAGTATTAACAACCTCTTCCACGCTTCTGTCATGACCAAGATGTATCACTTCAACACCCGTTGATTGAATAATTCTTCGCATGATATTAATAGCGGCATCGTGACCATCAAAAAGAGATGCTGCTGTTACAATTCTAACTTTATTTTTAGGGATATAAGGTATTTGTGGTTCCATTTTAAGGATATGATAATTTTAGTGTGGCAATTTACGGAATTTTAAAAAAATGTACTATTAATTAGCACAAAACATAAAAATTAGTTTTCTGTAAAAAGCAATGCAAAATAAGTTTAGATTTGGAATATAAATAATGCTGAATTTTTTGATAAAATGAATAAAATAGTTATCCTCATCCATTGCCGCGATCAGAAAGGAATCATTGCTGCGGTTACAAATTATATAGCGTCTATTGGGGGAAACATTATTTATCTTGACCAACATGTAGATAGTGACCAAGATGTTTTCTTTATGCGATTAGAATGTGAGTTTGCCAAAGTACATTTCAACTTGAATGACATTAAGGATGATTTTCTTAAAAACCTTGCCAACCCTTTTTCGATGTCGTGGTCAATTCAACTTCAAGAACTAAAACCAAGAATGGCAATTTTTGTTTCTAAATATGACCATTGTTTGTACGATATATTAGGAAAATACAGCACAGGAGAATTAAATGTAGCAATACCATTAATCATAAGTAATCACGAAGATTTAAGATCCGTTGCCGAACGATTTTCTATTCCGTTTCATTACATCCCGCTTACTAAAGAGATTGCTGCAACTGGAGAACAAGCGCAAATAGCCCTATTGGAAAAACAGCAAATAGATTTTATTGTTTTGGCTAGGTATATGCAAATTATTACACCTAATCTAATTGAATTATACAAAAACAAAATCATCAACATACATCATTCGTTTCTACCTGCTTTTCCTGGAGCCAAACCTTATCATTCAGCATTTAATCGTGGTGTAAAAATTATTGGCGCTACTAGTCATTACGTTACCACAGAACTAGACGAAGGACCAATTATAGAACAAGACATCACTAGAGTAACACATAGCCATTCGATAGAAGATTTTATTATGAAAGGAAAAGATTTAGAGCGAATGGTTTTGGCAAGAGCCATAAAATTACACTCCGAAAGAAAAACGATGGTTTACAACAATAAGACGGTTGTATTTGCATAGAATATTATTGGCTTCATTTTTGATAATTGGGATAAAAAATAAATAACATCATGAAAACAAAACTCGCACTACTGCTATTACTACCTATTATAGGATTCTCTCAAATTAAAGCGTTAGATCAAATCAAAAAAAAGCTTCCAACTAAAATTCCAACGAGCACAAAAGTAGTATCTGATTTTGATATTTCTAACGGATTAAAAGAAGCATTGAACAAAGGAATTGAGAAGCAAGTGACCAAATTAACTGCTTTAGATGGATTTTATAAAAACGAATTGGTGAAAATTCTTTTACCTGAAGAATTACAAAAAGTCGACAAAACATTAAGGAAAATAGGATTGAGTTCCTTGGCAGATGAAGGAATTTTGATGCTTAATCGTGCTGCAGAAGATGCTGTAAAAGAGTCAACTCCAATATTTATTGATGCAGTAAAAAGTATCAGTTTTACCGATGCTAAAAATATTTTGATGGGGAATGAAAATGCCGCAACTACTTATCTGCAAACGTCAACTACAACACCATTATATGCTAAATTTAATCCGGTAATACAAAGTTCATTTGCTAAAGTTGGTGCCGATAAAGTTTGGGCAAGTATTATTAAAAAATATAACAGTATTCCGTTGGTTAGTAAAGTCAATCCTGATTTAACAGATTATACTACTTACAAAGCTTTAGAAGGCGTTTTCAAAATGATAGCTGTAGAAGAAAAAGACATCAGAGGCAACTTAAATTCAAGAACTTCAAGTTTATTGAAAAAAGTGTTTGCAAAACAGGATAAAAAATAGTTCTTAAGTATAAGTTAAATTTTTAGAAATCAATAACATAAGAATAACATAACCTTAACACTGCTGCTTTAAAAGAGGAAGTATATTTGTAATGTAATAAATTTGGTTTTTTATTATATTGGTTTAGGTTAGTTAAGATTTCCGGTATTCTTTATTGAGTACCGGTTTTTTTTTATCAAATAGTTTTGAGAAATGAAATTACATTTTTGTTAAAAATGGCTGGTTGTTCTACATTTACTACATGACCACATTTCTCGACCACAAATAATTTTGAAGATTTATAATGACTCTCAACCACTTGTCGAACTGAGGGTAAAAACATGTAATCTTCGTCTCCCATAACATATAAAGTCGGAATATTTAATTCAACTTGGCGAAATAATCTTAGAATTGGATTTATTTCTGCCGTAAGTCTAAACCATCTTATAAATTCTTTTTGATATAATTTTTTTGCTTCATTAATAAATAGTAATCTCGATTGTTTGTGGTTTTTATTTGGCATAATTACAAAGGCAAAAAATTGATATAAAACCAAGTACGGCAAAACATATTTAAACATATTTCCCAACCGCATCAATACTTGAGAACGAAAATTCATTTTTAAAATGGCTCCACCAAGTACCATACTTTGCACTCGTGTGGGATGCATTTCTGCTACTTGTCGAATAAGAATTGTGCCTAGAGAAATACCAATAAAATGTGATTTTTCAATTTTGAGATGATCTAAGACTTCTAAAATATCATTTGCCAAAGACGAGAAGGTGTAATTATTTTTGAATGCAGTTTTTAAAGAAGATTTTGATTCTCCGTGACCTCTCAAATCTAATAATAAAATATTAAAATGATTTTTAAAATCTCGAATTTGTTTGAACCAAATCGAAGAACTTCCGCCAGCGCCGTGAACAAAAGTAACCCACTGAGAACTATTTTTGTTTTCGTAAATGGTATAATTAATCACTACTTTTTTTACAAATGTATTGTTTTAAAATTAAATTTTCTGATGTAATTTTTTGAAGTAGGCAAATGCTTTCACTATTCGACTTCCGTACCAAGAAAACATTTCGCCGTCTACAAAAACGGTCTTTGCATGATGCGTAAATCGTCCTAATTCAAAAGCGTGTTCGTCAGCAAACGGATAAGGTTCCGAGGAAAGCAACACCAAATCAGGGTCGCCTTGAATACGCATTTTTTGGATGGTAATTTCAGGATACCGCTCTTCCCTATTTTCGTATATGTTTTGAAAATGATTTAGTTTCAGCATTTCGTTAATAAAAGTATTATTTCCAGCAACCATATAGGGATTAGCCCAAATAAAATAGGCAACTTTTTGGGATTCCTTTCCTAAAATGTACTTCTGAAAATCATGGTATGCAAAATTAATTTTGTCTATCCATTTTTGAGCTTCGATTCTTTTGTTAAATAAAATTCCAAAGTCTTCAATCATCTTTTGATTGTCTGCTAAAGTGAAGATATCAGTAACCCAAACTGGACAAATTTTAGATAATTCTTCTACAATTTCCTTAGTGTTTTCCTCTTTGTTGGCAATAATGATGTCGGGCTGGAGTAACCGGATTTTTTCGAAATTTACTTTTTTAGTTCCTCCAATAATTTTCTTTGTCGATTTGAAATGAAACGGATGTACACAAAATTTAGTGATTCCGACAATGCTTCCCTCCAAACCCAAATCATTTAACAATTCAGTTTGTGAAGGCACTAAAGAAATAATGCGTTTGGGAGACGATTCAAAAGTATGGTTAGTGCCGAGTTGGTCTGTCAAATGTATATTCACAAATAAAAAATAAAATTAGACCGTAAATTTATTGATAATTTGAAACTTAAAGTGAATTCGTATAGTTTAAGTATAGGTTATTATTTGAAAATTAAGAATATTAACCCCTATTTTTGACAAATTAAAAAATTCTTGCTAATGCGTAAATTTACATTTTCGATTTTTTTAGTCCTCTTTTTTTTGAATGTCTCACAAGCACAAACTATTTCAGATAATTTTGAGGGAACTGGTACGATCACGACATGGTTTGGAGACGATTGCGGTATGGATACTAATTTTATGAATCCATATCAAATGGGGAGTAACACTTCGGCAAAGGTTTTGAAATATACAGACACTGGTGGACCGTATGCAAATATCAGATTTAATAGCAGTCCCAATTTAAATTTAGTGAACAACAGTATTTTTTCATTAAAAATTTATGTTCCTTCTACGGGAATCACCGGCAATCAAACCAATCAAATTTCGTTGAAACTTCAAAATGGCTCCATTGCATCACCTTGGTCTACACAATGTGAAATCATAAAGCCAATTATTTTAAATCAATGGCAGGTTATTACTTTCAACTTTGCAACAGATACCTATATTAATTTAGATGGCGGTTCCCCAAATCCAATATACAGAGGTGATTTTAATAGAGTTGTACTGCAAGTTAATGGCGAAAATAACACCAATAATGTGCTCGCTTATATTGATGATTTCTTTTATAATGGCGTTTCCAACGCTCCTGTTTTTAACAATCTGGTTTGGTCTGATGATTTTGAAATAAATGGTGCTGTAAACTCTTCTAAATGGTTTCATCAAACGCAACTTCCAAACGGAGGCAGCTGGTATAATGACGAAGTACAACATTATACCAATAGACTACTAAATTCATTTGTTACTAATGGATTTTTAAATATCGTTGCAAAAAGAGAGCCCTATACTAATCAGGGGCAAACCAAACAATTCACTTCGGCGCGACTGAATTCTAAATTTGCTTTTCAATACGGACGCGTAGAAGTACGTGCCAAATTACCTACCGGAGTTGGTACTTGGCCTGCAATATGGATGCTTGGAAAGAATGTTATTGAGCCTGGTTCATTTTGGACGAGTACTAATGGCACTGTTAATTGGCCTGCCTGTGGTGAAATTGATATTATGGAACATTGGGGAACTAATCAAAACTACATTCAAAGTGCCATGCATACACCATCTAGTTTCGGGAATACACAAAATAAAGGAGGTCAAACAATAAATACAGTTTCGAGCCAATTTCATATTTATACATTAGATTGGTCGTCGGAAAAAATGGTTTTTAGTGTTGATAATGTCGTGCATTACATCTACAATCCAGCTGTAAAAAATGCAAACACATGGCCATTTAATGCCCCACAATATCTTTTATTAAATATCGCTATAGAATCTGGAATTAGTCCAAGTTTTACGCAAGGCACAATGGAAGTAGACTATGTAAGAGTCTATCAAGAAACTCCTCTTGCTGATACCGACTTTGGAATATCTAAAAATGTAATCCTATATCCAAATCCAGTTTCCGATACTGTAACTATTCAAATTTCAGACGCTTTATTGGGGGCAAAAGCAACACTCTATTCTGTACTAGGACAAAAACTCAATTCATTTGTTTTGAACGCTCAACAAAATACATTTGACATTTCTAATTATCAAAAAGGTATTTACTTTGTTAAAATTGAAAATGCTGCTGAAACTAAAACTTTTCAACTTATAAAGAATTAATAAATCAAAGAAGCTCCGCCATTTCTTGCTGCACTTTTAGCGCTTCTGCCCTAGCCTTTTCAGCAAAATCTTTTCCGTTAGAAGCATAAATAATTCCACGTGATGAATTAATCAGCAAACCTACTTGATCGTTCATTCCGTATCTACAAACTTCTTGTAAATTCCCTCCTTGTGCGCCAACTCCAGGAACTAACAAAAAACTATCGGGTATTATTTTTCTAATTGCTGTGAAATATTCAGCTTTCGTTGCACCAACTACATACATCAAGTTTTGCGTATTTTTCCATGTTTTAGAAGTTTCAAGAACTACTTTATACAGTTCTTTTCCGTCAACTTCTTTTGTCTGAAAGTCAAAAGCTCCTTCGTTTGAAGTTAATGCCAACATAATAGTATGTTTGTTTTCAAAAGCTAGGAACGGTTCAACAGAATCTTTTCCCATATACGGCGCAACGGTTACTGAATCAAAATTTAAATCTTCAAAAAAAGCTTTAGCATACATTGTTGAAGTATTTCCAATATCGCCGCGTTTGGCATCGGCAATGGTGAAAATATCAGGATAGTTTTCGTTTAAGTAATCAATTGTTTTTTGTAACGACTTCCATCCTTTGATACCATAAGCTTCATAAAAAGCAATGTTTGGCTTATAAGAAACACATAAATCGTGAGTAGCATCAATTAACGCTTTGTTGAATTCGAATATTGGATCTTCAAGTTCTAGTAAATGCTGTGGAATTTTAGTCAAATCAACATCAAGTCCGATACAAAGAAAGGATTTTTTGCTTCTGATTTGTTGAACGAGCTGTTGTGTGGTCATTTTATAGTTGTGTAGCGCAAAGTTAAGAATTTGAAATCCAAAAGTGAAAATTTTATGAGAATACACCAAAAATTTGTAAATACAAGTGCGTAAGTCCAAATCACCATGTGATAAAATCAATACTAAACTACTGAAATTGTTTAGTTAATCATAAAATGATTACATTAGTAAAACGTCCACTCAATTATACGGCTATTTAATTGAATATTTCTTTACATTTACACGAACCCAATTTGCCAAATTAATGAAGCTATTTATAAAATTTGATTTTAACACCGTCTGCCGAAAAGTATTGGAAGACAAGCTCATCGAATATAACTTAAAGCACAAGATATTGGGCTTTGGGGAACTTGAGATTTTAGAAAAAACTAACACAGATAATTTTGCTCAATTCGTTGAAGATCTAAAAGGTTACGGCATTGACATCATTGAAAACCAAAAAACTGTTTTAGTTCAAAAAATTAAAGACACCATAATTGAAATAATTCACAGCCCAGAGCTAATCCATGTAAAAAGTTCAGTTTATTTAGCTGACAAATTGAGCCACAGTTATGGCTATCTTTCTAATTTGTTTTCAGATGTTACTTATACCTCTATTGAGAATTATACCATCATGCAAAAAATAGAATATGCCAAACAATTAATTGTGAGTACTGATTTGAGTTTAACCGAAATTGCTTTTCAGTTGAATTACTCGAGTGTTGCACATTTAAGTACGCAATTTAAAAATGCAACTGGTATAACACCTTCTGGTTTTCAGCGAATTATTGCCAAACGAAGAGAAATAGCTAACAAAAAACAACCGCCATGGATAAAGATTATATACACATTATTTTAGCAGACGATGACGAAGATGACCGATTGCTATTTACTGATGCCTTTGACGAACTCAAAATAAATACAAAAGTTAATACATTCAATGATGGTGTAGAATTGATGGATTATCTTAAAAATCTAGATGCAATTTTGCCTAATGTTTTGTTTCTCGATTTGAATATGCCCAAAAAAACTGGAATAGAATGCTTGACTGAAATAAAGGAGGATCGTCGATTTGACGATATTGCTATTGCCATTTACTCAACTTCATCTTCTGAAGAGCATATCGAAGAAACTTTTGTTAAAGGAGCCAATATTTATATCAAAAAACCTAGTGATTTTACTTCCCTTAAAAAAATATTATCTGAAGTAGTCACCATCAACTGGCAATACCATACTTCTGGATTAAACAAAGACAATTTCTTATTGCGTTTGTAAACAAAACTAAATCTATGAAATTAAGAAAACTATATAAATCTACCCTTTTTCTTAAAAGTGTTTTTGTGGTTTCTATATTTACCATACTTTTTATTTCAGTAATTACTTATAAGAATATTGACACGTTAGGAAACTCTACACAATCGGTCAATCAGTCCTACGAGTTCAACTTAGAGTTAGAGCGACTAATGTCTTATTTAAAAGACTCTGAAACTGGGCAACGTGGCTTCTTGATAACAAAGGATTCAGTGTTTTTAACACCTTATTTAAATGCAAAGAACAACATTGATCATTCGCTAGATTTAATAAGAAAGTATACTAAAGATGACGCTGAGCAAGAAGATAATTTCAGAAAACTTCAATTTTATATTAATAAAAGACAAAATTACCTTTCGATGTCACTTCATATATCATTGGATAATCAGCCTACGAATGCTAACTTCAAGAAAAAACTAACAATCGGCAGGCAAACGATGGACAGTGTTAGAAATCAAGTAGATAAAATGATTTTTTTGGAGAAAAAGAACCTAAAATTTCGGGATAATAAATTCAACGATACGATCAAGATTACGCCTATTTTTGTGTATTTAACACTTCTTGTAACGCTGTTGTTAATTACCATTTCCTATTACAAGATCAATAAAGATTTTGAGCGACTACAAACTACCAACAATAGTCTAGCTGTTATGAATGAATCGAATAATCTGGCAGAGATTGTAGGTAATTTTGGTACTTGGCAATTAAATCTTCAAAAAGACGAATACAGTTTATCGGAAAATAATTTTAGGTTGCTTGGATTTCAACCCCAAGGTTTTGTAGGCAGTATTGAAAATTATGAGAAAAACATTCACCAAGAAGACATTCAATCTTACACAGAAGCTATAAATAAATTGGTACGCAATATCAGTTTGCCGCCTTTCACTTACCGAATTATCAGAAAAGACAAAAAAATTCGGTATTTTAGAACCTCTGGTAGAATTGTGACAAATAAATCAGGAGATTCAATTTTGATTGGAACGAATAGCGACGTGACTGAAGAAGTTATAGCTTCGTTATCTTTAGAACAACAAAATCTTGAATTAGCAGCCAGCAATAAAGAACTCGTTGCTTTTAACTATGCCGCAAGTCATGACTTACAAGAACCGTTGCGAAAAATACAAACCTTTATTTCTCGTTTGTTTGAGAAAGATTTTCCCAATCTCTCCGAAACCGGAAAAGAATATATGACACGAATCAATTATTCTGTTGAACGGATGCGGATTTTAATTGATGATTTATTGCAATATTCAAGAACTACAAAAAATGAAAAAGTATTTGAACTAACTTCCTTGAATGAATTGTTAAACGATGCTAAGTTTGATTTGGCGCAATCAATTGAAGAAAAACAGGCCAAAATTCAAAATCAATCATTGCCCGAACTAAACGTAATACCGTTTCAAATTCAACAATTATTTTTCAATTTGATTAGTAATTCATTAAAGTATTGCAACGCAGAAAAGATTCCGGAAATAAAAATTTCTTGCAAAAAAGTAAGCGCTGCTGATGACGAAGTACTGCAAAAAAAAACCAAGGAAAAATTTTATAAAATCACTTTTAAAGATAACGGAATTGGATTTGAACCAGAATATGCCGAAAAAATATTCATCCTCTTCAACCGATTGCATAATAACAATGAATATGCTGGAACTGGAATTGGATTAGCTATTTGCAAAAAAATTGTTGAAAACCATAGGGGTTTTATTTTTGCGCTAGGAAAACCAAATATAGGCGCTACTTTCATCATCTATTTGCCCGAAGACCACAGCAAATACCAAGACCTATAAATAGTGCATCACTTAAAAAATTAAGAATAAAAAAAAGGCTAACCTTAATTTGTTAGCCTTTTTTAATTTTTAGAAAACTTCGCTTTCTTTTAATTTTTCCATGTTGTTCACCAACTGAAGTTCATCAACAAACTTTTGGATTTTACCGTTCATTACACCATCCATATCAAAAACGTCTAATCCAATTCTGTGATCAGTAACCCGACCTTGAGCATAATTATAGGTTCTAATTTTAGCCGAGCGATCACCTGAACTTACTTGAGAAGTACGTTTAACAGCATCTTCAGCTTGTTTTTTAGCTAATTCTTGCTCGTACAAACGCGAGCGCAATACATCGAGTGCTTTATCTTTATTTTTGTGTTGCGATTTTTGATCCTGACATTGGGCCACCAAACCTGACGGAATGTGTGTCAATCGTACCGCCGATTTTGTAGTATTTACCGATTGCCCACCAGGACCTGAGGAACAAAAGAAATCTACACGAACATCATTCATATCAATCTGCACATCAAATTCTTCAGCTTCTGGTAACACCATAACTGTTGCGGCCGATGTGTGCACGCGTCCTTGAGTTTCGGTTTGTGGAACACGCTGAACGCGATGAACCCCAGCTTCAAATTTTAAAGTACCGTATACGTCTTCACCAGTAACTTCAAAAATCACCTCTTTGAAACCGCCAGAAGTTCCTTCATTCATATCAACTGTTGAAGTTCTCCAACCTCGAGCTTCACAATATTTAGTATACATTCGGTATAAATCACCAGCAAAAATAGAGGCTTCATCACCACCAGTTCCAGCTCGAATTTCTACCATTACGTTTTTCGCATCTTCTGGATCTTTTGGAATTAACAAGAACTTGATTTCTTCTTCTAATTCGGGTAAACGATCTTTTGCTTCATCTAATTGCATTTTGGCCATTTCAACCATTTCAGCATCTGAACCGTCAGCCAAGATTTCGTTTGCTTCAGCAATATTTCCTGTAATGTTGATCAGCTCTTCACGCTTTTCCATCAAGTTTTTTAACCCTTTGTATTCCTGATTTAACTGTACATAACGCTTTTGATCCGAGATAATATCAGGCTGAATAATCAAATCTGAAATTTCGTCGAAACGCTGTTTTACATATTGCAATCTTTCTAACATATCTTCTTTATTTGGTGTGCAAAAGTACTAAAAAAAGTATACAGTTAAAAGCCTTCAGTTGGTAGATTTTTTATAATATTGTGTAATCAAAAAAAATGAAAAATGAAGACCTTCAGTAGTATACTAATAGTTGCTTTCTTAGTTTCGTGTCAAACTAAATCAGAACACCAATTTGAAAAACTCCAAAAAATGGCTTGGATTATTGGGAATTGGGAACAAAAACTTCCGGAAGGTACCGTAACTGAAAGCTGGACTAAAGAAAACGACAGCACGTTTTTGGGAAAAAGTTATTTTATTAAAGACAAGGATACCCTTCACTTAGAAAACATTGTCCTAACTCAAAAAAACGGACAGCTTTTATATATTCCAACTGTAAATGGACAAAACAATGACGAACCGGTAACCTTTACAATGTTGGCAGAGACAGAAAACAATTTTAGCTTCTCAAATACTACCCATGATTATCCTCAAACTATTAGCTATAAAAAAATTAACGACACCAATCTTGTAGCTACACTTTCAGGGAAACAGCAAGGAAAAGAAAGCAAAGAAAGTTATCAGATGACCAAACAATAAGCAGTTCCAAAAAAGCGTCAGTTTAACGTAAAAGTCTGCTAAATCGAAATTCTTTTTATCTTCTAGCTTTAAAATAGGAGTCTAAACTAATGCAATTTGATAGGTCAGAATAGTAATCAGGATAAGCTTTCTTTAGTTTTCCAAAATCATTAGGATAGCCTGAATCGGCAAAATCAATCATCCGCAAACAAAGTGCTTTAAACTTATCGGTTTTAGCTTGTTTGTATGCCATTTGATAATAATATTGACTGGTTTGCTTAGTACGATATTCTTTTTCATCTACATAAGAATCTTCAAAGTGGCCTTCGTTGTAGCCAAAACTGCTTTGATACCTGCGCATCATCCAAGAATTGCCACTTTCAGTCATGTTGAAAAAGCAATTGGCCACTAAAAAATAATAGTAATCTCTGTCAACAGTTTTAGGGTTTCCGGCTTTTTTTAGATAAGCAACTAAATGTTGGGTCACAGTAAGTTTATTGACTATGAATTTCTCTCGATGTGGAATAAAATCTTCGGTATATTTAAAAGAGTAAAACGGATTCTGATCAAAAGTAAGTTCTTGAGAAAATCGCTCCCGTTCCCATGGATTATAATTGTCCGTCCAATACTTTTCGGGTAGTGTTCGAAAGGTTTTAAGGGCTGAATCTACATAGTTTTCTCTTAAAAATTTAGTTCCTAATAAATCAGTTAAATAATTTTTATCCGCTAACAAATACTGGTATAATTCAATTTCAAATGCATCATCGATGTCGGAATTGAGCTTGTTAACAATGACTTTAAGTTCTTTGGCTGAATAGACAAAATCAATATAATCAAAATACTCATAAAAATAACTCATATTTTCAGTAGTCTTTAATCGATTTCCTTGCCATTCTACACCGCCCATACCCTCACTATACCTATTATAAAACTGATCGGTTTTGTTTATCGAGCTAATCATAGCCATGCCGTCAGGCAAATTTCCTAAGAATTCTAATTCTCTTCCGAGTGCAAATACAAAACGGCTATTGGTTCTGTATTTTAGAAATAGCGGTTTTACTTCGTCTTTGACAATGGCCTTGCCAAAAGGTTGATTGGCCGTAATGCATAGTGCTTTGATTTGCTCTACTTGTTCAAAAACCCTTTCGTTTGAATACTTTTTTTGGAAGTCTTCAATTTTATTCAAACATTCTGTAAAGTTTCTGGTCATGAATAATAGCTGAATTTCGGAGCTTTTCCACAACACCGAATTATTGACTTTTTTGAAATTGACTTCACTAACAAAATCAAGCATTTCCTGAGCATACTGCCTGTCATTTTCGGAGCGTTGCCGCAAAACTTGAGTCGTTATTTTATCCTCGGTATCGTTCCAATAGTAATTTAACTCCTGTATTGACGGCAAGTAATTGGTGTAATACGGAGTGTAAATCCAATCTTCTAGCTTATTAATTTCGCGCAAAAGCATAAAATCTAAAACCCTCATATTGGGATTGTTTTCATAAATAATTTTAAGATACTCTAAATTTCGATCTGTTTTTTGGACGGAAGCATAAGCATAAATGTTAGCCAAATCACTTTTGGATTTAGCACTTGACAAAGCCTCTTTCAATGAGAAATTATCGTTAAAATAATAATAAGCTGCTCGTGCCTTTTCGGGAGAATACGCAAATAATTTAGCTACATTAACATCGTGATTGTCTGAGGCAGTAAAACAAGTAAAATACAAACTCCAGTAATACAGGTAATCTTTTTTTCCGTTTTTAAATGTTTCATTGTAAATTGTATTTACCGAACCTAAGTCGTTAAGATAAAAACAAAATCGAATACACTGAAACGCATACTTTCTTTTTAAATAAATATTGTCTTCCTTGCTGTAAGCAGCGTATAATTCGGCATAAAAATTTTCACTTTTAGTCTTATTAGCTCTAGCATCTCTTTCCCAAACATCATCATCTTGCACCTTATTAAAGTCTTCACATTTTTTGGCAAATATCAGATATCGAATGGCTTTTGACTTTTTGTTTTTATACAGATACTCCAAAAAACGATTGCTGCTATTGGCATTTATATCGGTGAGTTTGAATTGATAATTAAACGCTTCAATTTCAGAAATAGGAACTTTCTTTTGGACAAAATTATACCAATCTAAAATATTATTTTCATAAAAATTAGGCCTACTGTTTTCATAATAATTTTCATATCCCCATTGATTTGCATTATAGTAAAATGACTGATAGGCTCCAAAACTGAAATAATCAGGGCGAAACAAACAGTACCGAATATCCTCACCGTATGGGGTGTATCCGCAACCAAAAACAGTGATACTACTTAGTAAAAGCAGTAAAGAAACCGTCAATTTCTTCATTGGAATATTGATTTAAAATGTGTTCGTCTAAATGAAATAATGTAATCGTGCAGCCGTTTTCTAACACTACACTTTTTTTAATAATGGCAATAGCTTCTTTAATGATTTTGGCATTGATTTCTTCACATTTAAGTTGATCGCCTTTACGAAAATAAGTTTCATAATTAAGCGTGGTATCTTTAGTAACTTCATACCACATTGGTTTAATTGGTTTAGCAAATGCTGTAATTTCTTTTGAACCCAAAGTCAACAAACCTGAAAATCGATTGTTTTGATACCAATGTGTCCAACTATAAATAGGCAAAGCCACATCTAGTGGTACCGGATATTCTTTTTTGAGATTAAGATAGGATTCGAGTTCCTCTAAGTCTAAAATAGAGTTTTTAGCGGCATTAGTAAGTGGTTTGACCAAATTATAACACATCAAAGTAACTCTGTCAACTGGCGGTGTTCCCATGATTTCTGGATATTTGTAGGGATACAAACGGAGTGTACAACTTAAGTTTTTTTTGGATATTTCTTTGATGTTTTTAAGCAATGTGAAATATTTATCTTTGGTCGATTTTGTCCAATCACAATCTATTTGAATTTCATCAGCCACAGTCATTTTTTCAAATTTTTCCTTACTGTATTTATCAATTAAAAAAACAATATTATCGGCCAATCGGTACAAATCGCTTTCTTTATTGTACTGAAAAATTTCGTTTTTAATAAAGATAGTCGGAACAACGCTCAGACTGTCAAAATCTGATTTGTCAAGGTTTGATACTTCGGTTTTGTCAAGAGGATAATTCCCCATAGCTTCTGAATAATCAATCTCAAAATACTTTACATACAGCTTTTTAGCATTGTAGAATTTCAAAGCCGTTTGTTCTCCGCTATCTATAGAACCGCTTTTCCAATAATAAAAAGCCCGTTCCACCTTTTGTACTTTATGCTCTTTGGAGCAGGAAAAAAGGAATAGGGAAACCATTCCGAGCAACAGTATTTTTTTCATTTTTTAATATTTTTGAGCTAATCTAAAATTCGAATTAAATGTATAGAATTTCAATGAATAATTTACATAAAAAAAACCGCCTGTTGCCAAGCGGAATTGTATTTTTAAATGTATGCTACTTCCGATTTTTTAAACACTACTGTTTTACCGGAATTGTAGCCAGAATTTCTAAATAAAATTTCCAGAATTTCTGTGAAGAACTGATTGAGGCTCTTTCGTCTGGACTATGCGCCCCGTGAATGGTTGGGCCAAAAGAAATCATATCCATTCCAGGGTAATTAGTTCCCAAAATTCCACATTCTAATCCGGCGTGGCAAGCCACAACATTTGGTTTTGTTCCGTTTTGCTTTTGATATATAGCGACCAATACATCTAAGATTTCCGATTTAACATTGGGTGTCCAACCCGGGTAGCTTCCTCCAAATTCTACTTCGCAACCAAATAATTCGTATGCGGAACGTAAAGCATTTGCCAAATCCAATTTAGAACTTTCGACAGAAGACCGTGTTAAGTTTTGAATCATAATATTCCCGTCATTCAAAGAGATTTTAGAGATGTTATTAGACGTTTCAACTAAATCAGCCATGTCTGCACTCATGCGGTATACACCATTATGCGCAGTGTAAACAGCACGCAATAATCCTTCTTGAACGCCTAAGTCCATCACTTTTTCTGGCAGATCGCTTTTCACGATTTCAATTGACAAATTTGGCTCGGTAGTTTTGAATTCAAATTTAATATCGTTGATCAATTCCTGCATATCAAAAACAAACGCTTCGTCATACATTCCAGCAACAATAACTTTTGCTACACTTTCTCGAGGTATTGCATTTCGTAAGCTTCCTCCGTTGATGGCGGCAATCTGCAACCCAAAATTCTCAAATCCGTCAAACAATAAGCGGTTCATTATTTTATTGGCATTACCCAAACCTTTGTGGATATCCATTCCTGAGTGCCCACCATTCAATCCTTTAACGGTAATTGTATATCCAACGGAACCTTCTGGAGTAGCTTCTTCGTTATAACTTCTTGTAGCTGTAACGTCAATTCCGCCCGCACAACCAATATCAATTTCATCATCTTCTTCTGTATCTAAATTCAACAGAATTTCCCCTTTTAATATTCCGCCTTTTAAGTTCAAAGCGCCTGTCATTCCGGTTTCTTCATCAATGGTAAACAAGGCGTCAATAGCTGGATGTGGAATGTCAGTACTTTCTAAAATTGCCATAATCGCAGCAACACCCAATCCGTTATCGGCACCTAGTGTAGTTCCTTTGGCTCGAACCCAATCGCCATCAACATACATGTCAATACCTTGAGTGTCAAAATCAAAATTGGTATCGTTGTTTTTTTGGTGTACCATATCCAAATGACCTTGCAATACAATAGTTTTGCGATTTTCCATTCCAGCAGTTGCTGGTTTTCGTATAATTACATTTCGGATTTCGTCTTCAAAAGTTTCTAATCCTAAACTGTTCCCGAAGTTTTTCATAAATTCAATCACACGACCCTCTTTCTTAGACGGACGAGGCACTGCATTCAAATCGGCAAATTTATTCCAAAGCACTTTAGGTTCAAGGTTTCTAATTTCCTGGCTCATTATAGTTTGTATTTATAATTTTTTACGCCGTAAAGTTACAAAGTTAAATTTCTTTATAAATTGATATTGTGATTATATTTACACTTTAAAATTATAACGTGAAACGCAACTACATTCTGCCACTTTTTCTGATTTTCCAAATTCTTTTTTTAAAGGTTTTGGTGTTCTTTCCTGAGGTAGTTGAACGCTTTTACAGTAATGGTTTGTATGGATATACATCAAAAATAGAACGCACTGTATTTGGACTAATTCCGTTTTCTGTTGGTGATGTTTTATATGGTTTTCTGATTATCTATCTGCTGTTTTCAATTTGGAAAACCCGAAAAGATTGGAAATTGCATTGGAAAGATATAGTGTTGAAAGTTTTGAATGGAGTGTCGATTTTTTATTTCTTTTTTCACTTTTTATGGGCACTAAATTACTATCGTTTGCCACTTTTTGAAAAAATGAATATTAAACGAGAATACAGCAACGATGATTTGTATGCATTTACCGAAAAACTAATTGCCAAAACCAACGCAGTACAATTTCAGATTACACAGAACAAAAATCAAAAAGTTACTAATCCGTATTCACAGGAGAGAATTTTCAGCATGACACAGAATGGCTACGATAATTTGGCGAAAGAGCATGCTTTTTTTAAGTATGAATTTCCAAGTAGAAAGCAATCGCTGTTCAGTTTGCCCCTAACTTATATGGGATTTGGTGGCTACTTGAATCCGTTTACCAATGAAGCACAAGTCAATTACAAATTGCCCATGTACAGTTTTCCGAACGTTATTTGCCACGAGATGGCGCATCAAATTGGTTATGCTAGTGAAAGTGAATGCAACTTTATTGGTTTTATGGCGTGTATCAAAAATGACGATTTGTATTTTCAATATGCTGCTTATTCAGTTGCTTTGCGGTATTGTTTAGAGAATGTATATATGAAAGATGAGGCCAAATTCAAAATCTTGAAGCCTACAATTCATCCAGGGATTTTTAAAAATTATAAAGAAAGTGAGTTGTTTTGGGACCAATACGACACCATTATAGACAAAGGGTTTCACGCTTTTTACGACCAATATCTTAAAGTCAATCAGCAAAAAGAAGGATTAGAAAGTTACAGTAAATTTGTGGATTTATTGATTAATTATTACAAGGTGAAAAATTAGGAATTAGGAATTAAGAATTAGGAATTAGGAATTATAAAAATCTATTTTCTTTTCACTATTGCCTATTGCCTACTACTTAACATTTTGCTTAAAGTAAACTTCTGTTGCGCCTTGTCCATACTTCTGGAAATTAGCGTCTTGAAAAACAATATTGTCGTATCTTCCTAACAAAAAATCAAGTTCAGATTTCAAAATGCCTTCTCCAACTCCGTGAATAAATACAATCTTTGGAATACGGTTCCGCAAAGCAAATTCGACATGCCGTTCTGCAGTTTCCATCTGTAGCGTTAGAATATCATAGTGGTTCATTGATTTGTAAGTTCTGACTAGTTTTTCAATATGCAAATCAAATTCGGGAACCGGAATTTCTTTTTTGTTTTTCTTCTCTTTGTTGGTGTAATTAGGTTTGGCTACTTCCTTTTCGTTAATAACTTGGTTTTTATTGAAGCTGAAATTGAGGGCTTGACCGCCATCTATTTTTATTAATTCAGAATTTTTGAATGTTAGATTAAATCCATCGGTTGTCTCAATAGTTATCTCTGTTCCTTTTACTTCTACCACAACTCCATCAATAGCATCGTCTAAAACTGACACTTTATCTCCTTTATTTAGCATCATCTTCCTCGCTTTCTTCGTCTTTTTTACTTGGGACTTTTGAAGTTAATTGCATCATACCATACATAAACACTGCAACAGCAGCGCATAGAATGTAAATATTAGGCTTGTCTTTGGATTGTTCAAACAAACCAACAATAATCGCAATAAACATCAAAGGGATTAACAGTTTTTTCATTTGTGTGGTATTTAGTAATGCTGCACCTACTTCAAAAGAATAGTATCAGAAAGATATTCCAAAAATAAAAAAAACCAGCGAAAATAGCTGGTTTTTAAAATTATATTTTAAATAGAATTACATTCCACCGCTGGCCATTTTTGCAAAAAAACCAACCATTGCTATAATTCCGATAACGTACACTGAGATCATAACAATAGTGAATATCCCTAAAAACTTATGATGTGATTTTAAATTAACCAAAGCTGTGGTTAATACGTCGTTATTGCCCGATTGTAAGGCTTCTTTCATTCCTTTCGCATAATTAAACAAATAATACACCGGAAAGAAATACACTAATGCCATCAAAATGTACAATCCTCCGAGGTAGCTTTTAATTGCCATAAAAGGATTCATTCCCATTCCGCCGCCATACGTATTATCAGGAATTGCAGACATTGCTACAGCCATAAAAGCGCCAGCAACAACCATTAATCCGATGAAAATAAATCCGATAATGGCTAAAAACATGCACCATTTCGCACTTTCTCTTAAAGCTGATACAGCTAAATCATTTAAACTTAATTTGTTTTGGTCTTCCATAATTAAAAGGTTTTGTTTAGGTTGGTTATTATTAAAGGTTGTTTTGTTACTTTTCAAATTGTTTTAACGTCTTGATTATGATGGCAACACAGTCTAACAATTGTACTTCATTCATTACCAATGGTGGAGCAAATCGGATGATGTTTCCGTGTGTTGGTTTGGCCAATAATCCGTTATCGCGTAGCGCCATGCAGATATTCCAAGCCGTATCACTTTCTTCTGTATCGTTAATTACCACTGCATTTAATAATCCTTTTCCACGAACTAAAGTGGCTATGTTCGAAGTTTCTATGTACTTGCCGATTTCAGTTCTAAAAATCTTTCCTAATCGTCTAGCATTTTGAGATAAATTTTCATCTGCTACCACATTTAATGCTGCCATTGCTACGGCAGCTGCAACAGGATTTCCACCAAATGTTGATCCGTGTTGTCCTGGCTTAATAACATTCATGATCGCATCATTGGCTAAAACAGCCGAAACGGGATACGCTCCACCGGAAATGGCTTTTCCTAAAATTAGGATGTCTGGCGTCACGTAACTTGCTTGTTTTTCACATTTATTTTCACAGGAACAATTGCCACATACGGCTAATAAAGATCCGGTTCTAGCAATTCCGGTTTGTACTTCATCTGCAATAAATAAAACGTTGTTGGCTTCACATAATGCTTTTGCTTTGGCCAAATAATCTTCACTTGGCACATAAACACCAGCTTCACCTTGGATTGGCTCCACTAAAAATCCAGCAATATTTTTGGAAGATGCCACTACTTTTTCTAAAGCGTCAATATCATCGTATGCTATTTTTATAAATCCAGCGGTGTAGGGACCAAAGTTTTTTCGGGCATTTTCATCATTTGAAAACGAAATAATTGTGGTTGTTCTTCCGTGGAAGTTTCCGTCACAAACAATAATCTGAGCTTCATTTTCGGGAATTCCTTTCTTTTCATAAGCCCATTTTCTACACAATTTCAGCGCAGTTTCTACAGCCTCAGCTCCAGTATTCATTGGTAAGACTTTATCAAAACCAAAATAGTTGGTGATGAATTCTTCGTAAACGCCTAATTTATCGTTGTAAAAAGCTCTTGATGTTAGCGTCAAAGTTTGCGCTTGTTCTATCATGGCATTTACAATTTTTGGATGGCAATGACCTTGATTTACTGCCGAATAGGCTGATAGGAAATCGTAGTATTTTTTTCCTTCTACATCCCAAACATAAACACCTTCTCCTCTATTTAAAACGACTGGTAATGGATGATAATTGTGTGCTCCGTACTTGTTTTCAAGAGCAATCACATCGGTTGAACTCATTTTTTCTAAAACTGACATTGTAATTAAATTTTAATCTGTTCTCACTACAGACTATTTTTAAAATCGCAATTCCTTCTTATTGGAGAGAAATCATCCAGAGCAAAAGTATAAAAAGAATATTAGACTGTTTAGACTTACTAGATTTATTCGTTGGTTAAATAGTTTTAATTATTAATTCGCAACTCTTACTTACCGTTTACTCTCAATTCTGTTCAAAATATCGTTCATCATTTCAATTTGAACTTTTTGAATTTCTATAAGCTCTTGTTGTTGGTGCATGATTAAATGGTCCAGTTTTTCATCCAACATTCTAATTTCTAATTCAGATTTCAAATTAATCATATAATCTTTCTTGGCCCGTTGTCTGTCTTTTTCTTCTTGTCGATTTTGACTCATCATAATTATGGGAGCTTGTAAGGATGCTAAGCAGGATAATATTAAATTCAGAAGTATGAACGGATAGGGATCAAAACCTCTATTCAACAACAAAAATGCATTAGCTGCAATCCAAATTAAAATAACTACAAAAAACCAGATGATAAAAGTCCAGCTACCACCAAAAGCCGCAACATTATCTGCTAATCTTTGTCCGAATGTTCGGTTGTCACGTTCGTGCTCCACTTTTCGAACCAATGATTTATCATCTGCTAACGATTTGATTACATGCTGATGCAAATCAGTCAATTCGCCCACTTCAGATTTTAAATACTTGGATATGTATTTTTCTCTATAAACATTCAGTTCCCCGACGGTTATTGCTTTTGAAATATCTAAATCGGGATGCTCTTCTTTTATTAAATTGAGAATGGGGATGCGAATGCTTGAGCAAGAAACTTTATCTTTCTCGGGAGCTTCTATACCTGAAATAGTGCTTTTGAAGGTTGTTTTTGAACTCATATCCAAATTAATTTATTGGCTAATTTACATTTTTAAACCCTAAAAAAACCTTATTCCTAAAAGAAATAAGGCTTCTAATCTTCTAACTAATCCATGTTTACAACAATGAGGCTGAGGAAGTAATTTCAGTATTCAATAATTTTGAAATGGGACAGTTTTTCTCGGCTTTAGTAACCAAATCCTGAAACGCATCATTTTTTATTGCACCAATTTTAGCTACTACTGTTAAATGAGAACTTACGATGCTTCCGTTTTGGAAGTCGATATCACATTTGGTTTGGATGCTTTCAATTTCAAATCCAGCCTCTGTTATAAAAGCCGAGAGCTGCATAGAAAAGCAACCCGAGTGTGCTGCGGCTATAAGTTCTTCTGGATTGGTTCCAACACCATCTTCAAAACGGGTTTTGAAGGAGTATTGCGCGTTATTTAGTACTGTACTTTGAGTCGAAATTGTTCCAGTTCCCTCTTTTATAGAACCTTTCCAAATGGCGGTTGCATTTCTTTTCATAATATGTTGATTATTTAAAATTCAACCAAATTTAAGCAATGAATTTCTACTTAAGGTTATCAAATTATTGCTATTCATTACAGCATTATAAGATATTGGATTTTATGATTTAAGAGCAGCGTGCAGTTTATAATTCCCGCTGCGACGAAAACATTTCAAGAAGTTTATTAACCGTATTCCAATTCCGTGTTGTTGAAACTACATTCATGCTTTTCTCAATCCACTTGTTATCCAATCTGGTCTTGGCTGGCGAAATATCGTATTTCAGATAAATGCGTTTACCGTCCAATTGTATTTCATCGGGTTTTATAAAGTTGAGATTGAGTTGGGTAATCATATTGCTAGGCAATTCAGAAGAGATAAACGAAACATATAGCTTCTTCAAATCAACACCATCCTCATTTAGGAAATTATTTCGATCCAAACAGGCTTGCAAATCCTCTTTACCAATCACTATCACCGGAACATCATGACCAAATTCCTTAAAGATTTCCTGCTTAATCCTAAAACCAACTTTACTTGGACTCTCTTCCTCCGTATCGACAAACACATTACCAGATTGGATGTAAGTTACCACATTGGCAAACCCAATGGCTTCTAATGCTTTTTTTAAAGCGACCATATTGATCATTTTGTGTCCCGAGACGTTGATGCCACGGAGAAGGGCTAAGTGAGTGGTCATGGCTAAAATTTTCCTCTAAATTATATTTTTTTCTTAAATCTGTAACAAGTTTTAACCAATAGTTTATTTTTGCGCCATGGGAAGAAAACAAACCAACAAAGTCATCTTTGAAAACATCACCGTTTTAGATGCAGGTGCCAAAGGTGTATCAGTAGCTAAAGCACCAGAAGGACAAGTAATATTTATACCCAATGTTGTTCCGGGTGATGTGGTTGATGTACAAACGTTAAAAAAAAGAAAGTCTTATTTTGAAGGCAAAGCAATAAAATTTCACTCCTATTCTGAGAACAGAATTGAACCTGTTTGTGCGCATTTTGGTGCTTGCGGTGGTTGCAAATGGCAGAATATGAAGTATGAGCAACAGTTGTTCTATAAAAATCAAGAAGTATATAATAACTTGAAACGCATTGGTAAAATTGAATTACCCGACTTTGAGCCTATAATAGGTTCTGAAAAACAATTCTTTTACAGAAATAAAATGGAGTTCGGATTCTCTGACACCCGCTGGTTAAACGAAACCGAAATAAAATCAGAAGACCAATCACTAAGTAAAAACCCTGCTCTTGGCTTTCATATTCCGAGAATGTGGGACAAGATATTGGATATTGAGAAATGTCACTTGCAGGAAGATCCATCAAATGCGATTAGAAATGCCATAAAAGAATTTGCTGTCAAACACGATATGCCTTTCTTCAATGCTCGTAATCACGAAGGTTTGCTGCGTACACTAATGATAAGAACGGCTTCGACTGGAGAAATCATGGTGCTAATTCAGTTCTTTCAGGAAGACAAAGCACAACGTGAATTGTTGTTGAATTACATAGCTACAACGTTTCCACAGATTACTTCGCTACAATATGTTATCAACGGCAAAGCCAATGATACGCTTTACGACCAAGATATTAAATTATTTAAAGGAAGCGATTATATTTTGGAAGAAATGGAAGGATTACATTTTAGCATTAACGCCAAATCGTTTTACCAAACCAACTCGGACCAAGCCTATGAATTGTATAAAATCACTCGCGAATTTGCAGGATTAACGGGCAATGAAATTGTCTACGATTTGTATACCGGAACAGGTACTATTGCTCAGTTTGTTTCAAAACAAGCCAAAAAAGTCATTGGTGTTGAAGCAGTGCCTGAGGCGATTGCGGATGCCAAAGAAAATGCCAAACGCAACAGTATTACTAATTGTGAATTCTATGTTGGTGACATGAAAAATGTTTTTAATGACGATTTCATTGCACAACACGGACAGCCAGACATTGTCATTACTGATCCACCACGTGACGGAATGCACAAAGATGTAGTTGCGCAATTGCTAAAAATTGGTGCTGATAAAATCGTGTATGTGAGTTGCAATTCAGCTACACAAGCAAGAGATTTGGCTTTGTTAGACGAAATGTACAAAGTAACCCGAGTGCGTCCCGTTGATATGTTTCCGCAGACGCATCATGTAGAAAATGTTGTACTTTTGGAAAAGAGAAATAGTAGTAAGAAATAAGTACTAAGTACTAAGTACAAAGATTTATGAAGAAAATAATACTGGTTTTATTGGTTTTGATTTCTTTTTCTAGTTGTGAAAAGGATGATATTTGCATTGACGAAACCACACCAAGATTAATAGTGGAATTCTATTCGATTTCTAATAACGCCTTATTGAAGAATGTAGTCAATCTCAAAGTTAAAGCCGAAGGAGCTCCTGATTTTATTGTTTTTAATTCATCGCTACTTGATACTGACCCAGTCCGGTACTTATTTAACGGTAATAAATTAGAATTGACACTTCAAATAAACGGAACCACTGCAAAATACAGTTTACTCTTAAACAGTACCAGTTTAACTAATGCCAATGAAGATTTTCTGCAGTTTAATTATACTCCAGAAAACGTTTTTGTTTCTAGAGCCTGCGGTTTTAAAACTATTTTTACACTAGATAATTCAAATGGGGTTGTACAAACTGACACCACAACGCCAATTAACTTTTGGATACAAGATTACACTATTTTAACTACAAACATTACAACTGAAAATGAAACACATATCAAAATTTACTTTTAGTATTTGCTTGGTATTGCTTTCATTATCAGGCAATGCACAAGAACAAACCGAAACCAAAAAAGACAGTATTCCGTTAAAAAAGGAACGCTATGGGTTGCGTGTCGGAGTTGATATATTCAAACTGACGCGTTCCTTTTATGAAAAAGATTATCGCGGATTAGAAGTAGTAGGTGATTATCGTTTAACGCGCAAGCATTATTTGGCCGCCGAAATAGGAAATGAAAATAAGACTGTTGACGACGATCAACTCAACTTTACTACAAAAGGCACTTATATTAAAGCAGGTTTTGATTATAATTCGTATCAGAATTGGCTTAATATGGAAAACATCATTTCCGTTGGATTGCGTTATGGTGCAAGTAGTTTTAGCCAAACGCTAAACAGCTACCAAATCTACAATCCGAACCCTTATTTTGGAGAAGAGCCTGTAACAATTTCAGGTACTCAATTTGATGGACTGTCGGCACAATGGCTCGAAGTAGTAGTTGGAATGAAAGCCGAAGTATTCAACAATATTTTTGTGGGTTTCAGTCTAAGGTTGAACCGTTTGATTTCTCAAAAACTACCAGACAACTTTGATAACTTATACATTCCGGGATTTAACAGAACTTATAATGGCGACTATGGAGTTGGTTTCAATTATACAGTTTCTTATTTTATTCCGTTGTACAAAGCAACAGTAAAAGCCAAAGAAAAGACTAAAAAGAAAAAATAGTATTTTGGTTATTCGGTTTATTTAAACTTAAATCGAATAACCAAAAAATGTTTTACCTCAACTCTTTTACCCCTTTCATAAATAACCATTTCATAAAGAGCTTTTCGCCTTCCTGTGTTTTTACGGCTTGAAATTTTGGTGCGGTCAAAGTGGCCACTACAAAAGCTGTAATAGGAATGAAATATCCTTTTAAGCCTGTGTTGTATTGGATTAAATAATAAAACGGAAGGAAGAATACAGCAAAACTGAAAAAGTTATAAATGAATGCTTTGGTACCTTTTGACATAAGATGATTTTGTTACTTAACACTATTTACCGTTAATCCAGCCAACGATAGCGGCATCAGTTGGCAAAACTCTTGGTGAAAGCACCTTTATTAATTGCCCTTGTTCGTTGATTAAGTATTTCTGGAAATTCCATTCAACTTCACTGTCTTGTAAACCATTTTTACTTTTTTGGGTCAAGAACTGATACACTTTATCCATATCAGAACCTTTTACAGAAACTTTGCTCATCATTGGGAAAGTTACACCGTAATTCAATTCACAAAACTTAGCAATCTGCTCATCGCTTCCTGGTTCTTGTTTTCCAAAGTTATTTGCCGGAAAACCTACAATTACAAAATTAAGGTCTTTGTATTTTTTATAAATAGCTTCTAAATCTTTATATTGTGGAGTCAATCCACATTCAGAAGCGGTGTTTACCACTAATATTTTTTTTCCTTTAAGGGTGGCAAAGTCAAATTCTTTACCATATAAGTCTTTTACTTTGAATTGATAGATCGTTTCGGCTTTAATTGGGGTTTCTGTTTCCATTGCTTTTTTATTGTTTTGTGCCTGATTTTGGCAACTGAATAAGGTTAAAATTATTATTAGTATGCTATATTTTTTCATAATATATTTTTTTATAAAATTAAACATTATTTCTGTAGATTGTTTTAGTCAATTCTTAAAGTTTTCCCAATATAAAAAAAGCTCAGTGATTGGGTATCACTGAGCTTCCAAACAACGTAATAGTAATTAGGTTTAATCCTAATTTTCTATTACAACAAAACCAAACAAAACATCTCTAATTAAAATTTATACACAATCTTACTTTTGATAAATAAGGGTGTTCCTGGCGTAAAATGAATTTCAGTTACTGCTTGACTTTCATTTTGCAATCTTGATTCGGTGGCAAATTGCGTTTCATTCCACTTTGTATTAAATATATTTTCTACTGCTATCCCAAATACAAAGTTTTTGATTTCATAATTGATATTCAAATCGGATACCATATACCCTTTTGCCACTATAGAATTATCTTCATTAGCAGGACGTGATTTTAAATAACGATAATGGAATCCACCTGAAAAATGTTTCAAATTAGTTACACTAAATCCACCTGTAGCTGTAAAGTCTGGTGCCAACGGAATGTAATTTTGACCTGATGGTTCATCAATACTTCTGGCATAAGTATAATTTAAATCGGTATCAAAAAACAACCATTTATTTAATTGGTATCGCAATCCAAAATCAATACCCATTCGACTGGATCTTCCGCTAGGTTCAACAATTCCTGCATCGCCAACATAAACAAATTCTTGTTCTAAAAACAAATACCACAATGCCGTTGTAACTACCATTTTTGGTAAGGGTTTAAATATTGCTCCAAAATCTGATCCAAAAGCTGTGGGCAAAATCTTTTTTCCGGTTTGTTCTACTACTACTCTAGTGTCATTAGAATGAAAGCCTAAACCTGATTTTAAAAACAATTGAAAATTATTATTTTGTGAATAGATAAAATTCAGTTTTGGAGAAACTTTAAATTTATTTTCAGATTGTGTTTGAAAAATAGAAGTCAATTTATTTTCATAATTAAATTTAAAATAATCAACTCTGATAGCTGGATTTATCTTCAATTTTCCAAATTCAAATTCGGCATTTACATAAGAAAACATATTAGATTGATTAATTGCGCCAAGTTTAATAATTTCAAGAGTTGTATACCTTCCTTTGGTATGAGACAGCTCAGTATCATTAGTTGCATCTGATCTAAATCCAATACCAAATTGGTAACTAGCATTTGTTTGCTTAGTTGACAATTCAGCATTTAAGCCGTAAATATTTCGTTGTTCTTTTTGTCTAATTTGGTCGCCATTTATTGGGTCTTCAAGAAAAAAAGTAAAATTAGAATACAATTCAAAATCATAGTAAGAATAAAACGAATTGGCTTTCAAAAACGTATTTTCAGCTATGGGTTTTACAATTGAAAAGTTAACATTGGTTCGAGATGTATCACCACCTTCTGTATCGTCTACTGCACCAAATCTTGAAATAGTTCCATTGTCTACTAATCGCTGCGGAATTTGTCCTGAGGCATTCCACTTGCTCGCAAATCGTGACACTTGTATTGAAAACTTGCTGTTATCGGCTAAGATTCCGGTGTATTTTCCAAAAAGGTTGATTCGTTTAAAATTTTGAGGCGAATCAAATGGGCCATCCGTTAAAATATATTCGGTTGCAATAAAAGCATTTTGAGTCCTGTTTTTATTAAGTAAATTAAAAATTCCTACTGTTCTCAAAGTGTTGAATTGTCCAACTTCTAGATTAATTGAGCTAGAATCAAACTTTTCTCGAGTTTGAAAACCTACATAACCTGCAGTAGCAAAATCACCTTTATTGGCATAATACGGACCTTTACCAAAATCTATTTTATCTACCGTTTCCGGAATTACAAAATGCAAATCAGCATAGCCTTGTCCGTGAGCATGTGACACCATATTTACTGGCATTCCGTCAACCGAAACGGCAATATCGGTTCCGTGATCAATATCAAAACCACGTAGAAATAATTGCTCTGCCTTTCCTCCACCAGCATGTTGGCCAATAAATAAGCCAGGTACTTTGCGTAAGATCTCTTGCGAAGAATTAACGGGATTTGTCGATAAATCCATTTTAGAAATCACATTCATGGCAGACAATTTTGGTTGGATTGTTACTTGTTCCAATTTGTAGATATCTTCTTCTAAAGTAATATTGCTCTCGGTGTCAACGATGATAAAATTCAGTTTCTTAAAACCTAGTGCTGAAATTATCAATTCGTCATTGGTAGTTGTTTTATCAATTTGATAAACTCCAAATTCATTGGTATGTGCATGTGATTTTGAAGAAATATTTATCACGTACGCATTTTCAATTGGATTCCCAATGCTATCTTGTACCATTCCTTTATGCAACTGACTGTATGAAGAAATTGTAAAAATTGTCAATAGTAGGGTAAATAAATTCTTCATTACAAGCGACTAATATTTCTTTCTAAATTTGGGCCCAATTCAAAAGTGCTTTTCAACAACTCTTGTTTAATTGGTTCCACTTTGTTTAGTTGGTTATTGGCTTTATAAATAGTAGCTAAATGGTAATTCAATTTGGGTTCAAATGATTTGCCTTCCACATATTTTTGTTCAATTTCGAGTGCTTTTTGTTTGTCTCCAAGATTGAAGTAACTCCAAGCCAATAAATCGTAAGAAACCGGAGTTGGTCTGTGTTCCACTTCCACTTTCGCTAGTTCAAGTGCTTTTGTACTAGTCTGTTTTTCTTGTGCAAAAAGAATAACATTATAACTGTTATACATGGCTCCATAATTCGTGTTTTGCAACAATGCCATGTAATTATTTAGATTTTCTTTCTTTAAAGCATCGTTGTTTTCATACTCTGCAATTTGAGCTTTTAGGAGATAAAAATCGGGTGAGTTGTGTTTTTTTGATATGATATCAATTATTCTATTGGCTTCCTTTGTATCTTTTTCATACGAGAAGGCAATCCAAGCAATTCCTTTCAAAGCATAACTATTATTGGAGTCAAGCGCTAATGTTTTTAAATAGTATTTATAAGATTCTTTGATATTGCCAGCATGTCCATTAAAATCTCCCAGATTAGAATAAACCCAGGTTTTCAGGTATTTATTGTTGTATTTTTCAGCAATTATTTGTGCTTTTTTCATCATACCAATTGTTGTATCTAAGTCACCCAAATGATCATTCCATTTTGCAGCTCTAATGAGGTAATCAAAATCATTACTGGCATAAATAGCGTTTAAACAATTTTTAGCTTCTGTATAATTTCCCAATTCCATTTGAACATCAAAAAGTAATTTATTGGTCTCGTTGATTCCTTCACCAATACCCTTTGCTTTAGTAGCTAGTTCAAGTGCTTCCTTGAATCTGTGCTGTGAAATATAGTTTCTGGCCAAAGCTCTTATAGTTCCTACTTTAGAGTACTTGTAGGTTTCATTTGACTTTACCAATAAAGTTTCAGCTTTTTTTAAATAATCGATATTCGCTGTTATCTCAAATAGTTTGGAATAATTTGAAGCTAAAATTCCCAAATAACTAATTTGGTTTGGAGTTTTATCATATTTTTTTTGCCAAAAATCGATTTCGTTTTTAACAAATGCCAAAGATTGATTTTTAGAATTTGTTAAATAAATATTATAATCCTTTGCATTAGTTATTTTATCAGATTGTTTAGAACAACTTGACATCATTAAACCAATAAAAAATAGGGTTAGTAAAGATTTAATTGTTTTCATTTTTGTTGTTTGTGTTTGTTTGTTTAAAATTAAGTGCGCAATCTAACATTGCGCACTTAACTATTTTTTTTTACCAAGCCGTAGCTAAGTATGGAAATGAATTTGAGAAGGCTCGGTCATTTGCATCTACATGATCTGATGTTAAGCCTGGATTTGAAGCTCCAGTTGGACCACCAAAAATCAACAACAATTCAACATCAATAACATCGTCCGCAAGGTTTCTACCAGTTAAAACATTTGTTCCATCAAAAAAGGTAGTTGTTCCACTTGTTTTAACATTTAAAACATCAGTAGCTAAAATTCCAGTAAATGCTGCAGCATCTAATCCTAATGCATTGGTAGTATACGCATTATTTAATGCTAGTAATCTTGACTGAAAAATAGACTGATAAGCAGCTCCCATTTGAGACGGAATGGCCACATTAAATGCATCTTTAGGTGCTCCTGAAGCTATAAAAACAGTATTTATCGCTGGTCTTGCCATTTGATCTTGAAGAACGTAAGTTCCAGAATAATCAATTGAAGAACTAGAATCATCACTACAATTCACTGAAAGCATCGATATAACAACTGTTACAGCTACTGCTAAATATTTATTTGTTTTCATCTTTTTTAAGTTTTTTAATTATTGTTTTCTTTTTGTTTCTGCCCATACATTAATAGTAGCAGCTGATCCTAATGTTGATTTTGGAACTTCAACAACTAGTGAAAGTACATTTGTTCCGGCGAAGGTATCTGTACCAGGATTGTTAAATGCAGTTGCTGATCCAGCTAGAATGGCTCCAAATTGACCTAAATCAAAGAAGAATGGATCATCTCTTGGACCGGCAAAAAACTTATACTCATTTTGAGTACTAATTATTGGATCAGCTCCATATCTCGAAATTTTCACGCTTCCAATCGCTGCATCCGTTTTAATGGTACTTGTAGTTCCCGTTGTTCCTGGTGCAACTGGACCAAAGAAATACATTTTGTCATTTTTTCTAATGGCTTGGATTACTAAATCCTCAACATTATCACCGGTATTATCAATATTGATTTCAAGTAGCACATTTTCATCGAATGCAGCTGCAGCTGTTGCTGAAGGACTTAACAATCCTTGAGTGTTAACCACAAATACCATGTTATTGGTGTTTTGCCCTTGAAAAGCATAAACATCGGTAATGTCAGAAGCATTACCAGTTACTGCCGGTGCATCAGCGTGATCGGCAGCAATAAGAACTAGGCCAGTTATCGCTAAAAACGAAAGCCCTAAATAAATTTTTGATTTTTTCATTGTTTTATAATTTTATGTTATAGATGCATTTACGACGGTAAATAAAGTTTGGATTTAAATTTTTTTATATTTTTTTTTAACTTATTACTATTCAATACTTTAAAATGAAAAATAATTTTTATTACTACCTGTAATTAAATTATGTAGAAAGTTTATTTAAATTTACATTTCAAAAAAAAGCTATGACTCAAGAAGAATTATTACCTCTTCTCTTAAGGAAAGAAGAGCGTGCCTTTACACAATTGTACGATATGTACTCTAAAAGCCTTTTTAGCGTTATTACAAATTTGATAAGTGACCGTGAAGAAGCAGAAGACGTTCTTCAAGAAGTTTTTGTCAAAATCTGGAAAAACATCGAAACATACAATCAGAGTAAAGGTAGATTGTATACTTGGATGCTAAATATTGCGAGAAACACAACCATTGATAAACTGCGTTCTAAAGGCTTCAACAACAGTCAAAAAAACCTGTCCTCTGATAATTTCGTACATCTGTTGGATGACAGTACTAAGTTGACGAATAAAATAGACAGTATTGGATTACGGGATTTTGTAAACAAACTCAAACCAAAGTGTATTCAGTTAATTGATTTATTGTTTTTCAAAGGATTTACTCAGCAGGAAGCTTCGGAAGAGTTAGAAATTCCACTCGGCACTGTTAAGACCCAAAATAGAACTTGTATGAACGACCTACGCAATTATTTAAAAGTATAATGGAAAATAAAGACTATATAGAATCAGGAATTTTGGAACTCTATGTTTATGGTTTGCTAAGTGAATCAGAAAACGATCAAGTGACTGCTATGTCCAATAAAAATCCAGAAATTAAGGAAGAAATTCTCTCAATTGAAAAAGCTGTTATTAACTTATCAAGCAGTTTCTCTCCCTTCATTTCTCATAGCCAGTTTGAAAAAATAAAAGCACAACTAGAACTTAAACACAGTCGAGTTGTAACACTCCAAACCGGAAGCAAGTGGACCTCCTATATCGGTTGGGCTGCATCAGTAGCATTGCTAGTCGGAATTGGTTACCAATATTCAAAACTAAAAGAAACCAACAATCAGGTGGTAACTATTGAAAAGGAAAAGTCGAAGTTACAAGAAACTGTAGTTGATTTAGAAGATAAAAATAAAGCTACTGAAACGGTTTTGACCGTAGTTCGAGACGAAAACAATACTGTGATTTCACTAGGTGGACAAGCAGCAGCACCTTCGGCTAAAGCCAAAATTTATTGGAATAAACAAACTCAAGTAGTTTATGTAGATGCTAGTGGATTACCTGAGCCGCCAGAAGGTAAAGAATACCAAATTTGGTCTCTTAAATTAGTCCCTCAGTTGACACCAACTAGTATTGGTATGTTAGCCAATTTTAAGGATAACAAAAGTAAAGTATTTGCTGTCGAGAAAACTGGCGACGCCGAAGCCTTTGGAATTACATTAGAGCCTATTGGCGGAAGTGCATCACCAACAATGGAGCAATTATATACTTTGGGGAAAGTCTAAATTCCCTTTGTCAAGCAAATAGTAATCAAAAAAAAAGTCCCGATAGTATCGGGACTTTTTATTTAATTACTTCTTATAATACTTTCGGAATTTGGGGTATGTTATGGCACCTATAAGCGTCATTCCGCCTAATGTTAACCAAATCCAACTCAAAGATTTTGCTTCTCCGCTGGCATAAGAGTGCAATCCAACCAAATGAAAATTCACACCGTAATAGGTAAATAAGATAGATACAAAAGCATACATCGCCATCAAATTAAACAACCATTTATTGCGCAAGGCTGGAACAAAACGAGCGTGAATCACAAAAGCATACACCATGATGCTAATTAAAGCCCATGTTTCTTTAGGATCCCAACCCCAATAACGACCCCAACTTTCATTAGCCCATTGTCCGCCTAAAAAGTTTCCTATGGTAAGCATGACCAAACCTATAGTCAAAGCCATTTCGTTAATGATTGTTATTTCTTTAATGTTTAATTCCATTTTAGCTTTATTCTTTTCGGTGGTTAAAAACATTAATAACAACGAAACAAACCCTAATATCATTCCCAAAGCAAACGGACCGTAACTTGCCACAATTACAGCAACATGAATCATTAACCAATAGGAATTTAATACGGGTTGCAGATTGGCAATTTCGGGATCAATCCAATTGGCATAAGCTGCTGCCAAAATCATTGCGGTTACAAATGCCGAGGAAGCTACTGTTAATTTGGATTTTCTGTCAAAGGCCAAACCGAAGAACATTGTTGCCCAAGCCACATAAACTATAGCTTCGTAGGCGTTACTCCAAGGTGCATGACCCGAAATATACCAACGAGCAATAAGCCCTAAAGTATGAATAACAAATAACAAACCAATACAAACATGTAGAATGTTGACTGTAACGGCCAGCCATTTCTTTTCTTTAAATATTTGGATAATGGTAAACAAGAACATCAAAGCTGCAATAGTTAAATACCAATATGGTAGCTTTTGGAAGACATCATATTTGTTGTATAAAATTTCATAATCAATCTTTTTATCAGATGGACGCACGGCTTTACCAAATTTCTTTTGAAAATTTTCCATCCCAACCAAATAGGTATTGGCCATTGTATAATTGTTATCCTGACTTGCCTTCATTACAGCGTTCAAATAAGCGGGCAATGCCAATCTTATGGTGTCTAAAGCGGTTCCTGTGGCGTGATCCATTTCTAAAAACGAAAGCCATTTGTTATTTGAGTCTTTCGGAATCGGGAAAATGCGCAATATTTTTCCGCTAAGCGCCGAATTCATCAAATTAACTTTCTTATCGGTTTCCACAAAATCTTTCTCAAACTGATTTGGATTTGCTGCTTTGTAGGCTTCATCTAAATAAGGTGATAATTTATAATTGCCCTTTTCATCAAAACAAGAACGGAAAGTAGCATATTTCGCATCTGAGGCAATACCTAAAATTTTCCGTATACTATCGTTCCCACTTTTAATATAGATTAATGGTGTTTCAAACCAAACAGTTGGGAATTGAGACATGGAGATGAACACTTGGTCCGAATTCATTCCGTTATACTGATTATTATGACTTACTTTTCGAAGTAATTCAGATGAAAATGTGTTGATAGGTTTCATTCTTCCGCCTTCGTCCTGAATCACTAATCGACCAAATTGTGCAGCATGCTTTTCGGATACTTTGAATTTATTCAGAATTGAATCGGTTTGTTTTTGTGTAGGCAATGCCTTTGGATTGGCATCATGTCCATGGTTTTGACTGAATCCGTTTAGAGAAAGAAACAAGAGTACTAAACTTGCAAGTTGGCTTTTTTTAAGTTTGACATTTTCTAACTTTCGTTTCAAATCGGTAAAACGCGACCCTTTTACAAATAAAATAGCCATCATGCAAAAGAATAAAATAAAATAGCCAATGTAGGTTATTGTAGTACCCCAAAAGTCATGGTTGACTGAAAGTACAGTTCCTTTTTCATCTGGGTCAAACGAAGCTTGGAAGAAACGAAATCCTTTGTGGTCAAGAATATGATTCATATAAATCCGGGCATCCTTTTTTTCATTAGAATCGATAACCGTTACTTTACTTTCAAAAGAAGCGAAACTTTTCTCAGTTCCTGGATATTTTAAGGCCAAAAAGTCATTTAGTTTCAAACTAAAAGGCAATGTATACACTTTGCTACCAAAGGCCAACGTAAATTCGAGTTGACCAATTTTAATAGACTTCGGTTCACCTTGCTTTCCTTTAGAACCCAAAAGGGTTACTTCTGACTCTTTGCCACCAGATTTTATAATTAGTGTTATCGCATCTTCACCATTTTTGGCTTTGAAATTTCCGCTAGGTTCGTACCCTTTGTATCCTTTTTTGGGCTGATCCGGAATCACGAATTGTGCTTCACCAACCGTATACAACGAACGATACATTAACGGTTGAACAACATCTTTGGCTACAGTACCTTGCAGTTTATCTGCCATTCGCATGTATTGCCCATCAAAAGGTGAGGAAATAGTGTTGGTTTTAGTGTCAATATTTATGGCGCCTTTGACAAATTTATTCAAAGAAAATAATATGTTGTGAATGTCTTGAATTTCGCCTTCCTTCAACAGGTGTTCATGTCGGGTTCCGCCACTTGACTCCACTAACTTCAGAAAGATAGAACCTTTTGGATCTTCTTTAATGATTTCTTTAGCATCGAGAGCGAAGTTCTTATATTCAATTTCAAATGGAATTTTATCAAACTTATCATCTATAGTGAAATAGTTGTTGGCAACTGGCGAAAGCAACAAGGGCTTTTCAAATATGCGACGCATCGTTTTACCATCATGAATGCCATCAACAAAAACAGTCAAATAATTTTTATCAGAAAAAAACTGATTAGAGGTAGCTCCTTCTCTAATGGGCATCATACCTTCATAACTAATATATCGGGTTATAAAGGCTCCCGAAATAATAAATATCCATGACAAATGCAGGAATAACGTGATCCATTTTTCTTTTTTAAATAACTTGTACCGCTTGATGTTTCCAAAAAAATTAATTACAAAAAACAACATAATAGCTTCAAACCACCAGGAGTTGTATATCCAAATACGGGCAGTATCAGTATTGTATTTGCTTTCTATGAAAGTTCCAGCACCCATCGCAATTGCGAAACCCAAAAATAAAAGTGCCATTAAACGAGTAGAGAATAAAATCGAGAATAATTTCTTTTCCATAAGTTGGAATGCTATTTTTAAAAAGTGCTACAAAAATAACGTAAATAAATAGATTTCTGCTTCATTTTTTTGGGGTTTTAAGAGTTTTTTATGAGTGGTTTATGGGTTTTAGGCTAACGGTTTGTGAATTTAAGTTTTGGGTTTTAATTTGACTTGATTTAGATAAGAAAATTTGTATTTTAGCTGAGTTGTAAAAAAATAGAAGTAACCGCCTTGCTCTATTTTAAAGATGACTTAAATTGATAATGCAAGACAAAAAACTAAAATATTGAAAGCAAAATATTACATAACACTGCTGCTGTTTTTAGCAGTAACTCTTTTGTATGGTCAACAAAAACTTGTACCTGACAGCTATAAAATAGTAGATGAAATTCATGGCGATTTAGATCAGGATGGAATTGATGAAAAGGTCGTTGCATATAATATGACCCCGGTTGAAATAGAAAATGACGGAATTAATAGAGAACTGATTCTTTTTAAAAAAGACCCATCAGATAATTGGATTATCTGGCAACGATCTCTAAACGCGATTGGAAATAGTAGCGCTGGTGGGATGATGGGAGATCCTTATGAAGGCATAGAAATAAAAAACGGTATCTTATTAATTAGTGAAAATGGCGGAAGTTCATGGAAATGGAGACATACCGACAAATATAGATTCCAAAGTAATGCCTTTGAATTAATTGGCTACTCTAGCCATTATGGCAAAATTTGCGAGTACTGGGCTGAATTTGATTATAATACAGTAACTGGAAAAATACTATTCAAAAAGGAATTTGAAAAATGTGAGCACGATGATGATCAAAAGATTTATAAAGTACAAAAAGAATCTTTCAACCATAAATTAAAGGATAAAATACTTTTACAAAACCGGAATGAAAAAGAAATTAAAATTACATCTCCAAAGTATAAAGAAGATTTATACCTTTAAGCATAATTGTTAACCAATAACGAAGCTCCATGCTGCAGTTCAACAAAATCTATTTTGCACTAGCAGTTTTATTATTCACAACTGAAGTTTTAATTGCGCTTTATGTTCATGACAACTTCATCAGGCCTTACTTTGGTGATTTTTTAGTAGTTATTTTAATTTACTGTTTTATCAAAGCGTTTTTGAATACTAAAGTAGTACCGACAGCTATTTTTGTGCTGTTGTTTGCTTTTGGTGTTGAAACGCTTCAGTATTTGAATTTGGTTGTAATACTGAAATTAGAAAATTCGAAGATAGCGCGAACCGTAATCGGAACTTCTTTTGAATGGATTGATATTTTGACTTATATTATTGGAATTAGTATTGTGCTTTTAGTAGAAAATATAAGAAAAAAAGAGGCTGTACGCGGGATGATTTAATCTCAAAACCATCATCTTTCGGCTAAAACCTAACACCTATTTACAATCGACAAGTTTTAACTACATTTGAATCATGACACAAAATAATAAACTCCATAAACAACTTGAACTTACCAACGAACAGACTTCACCACTATTTCGAATTATGTGGATACAGAATCGCGAACAAGCGCATCGACGTCATTTTGAAAACAACATTTGTGCCTTTCATATCGGAGACGGATATGTCCTATCAGTTGCTCATAATTTGAAAGTAGAAGCTAATATTTTCAAATCAATTGACAACACATTATATCTTACTGCTATTTTTCCGTTACTAAATTCAGAGCAACGGCATTTTTTTGAAAGATGTTATCCGATGGGATATGGTGAGGAAAAAAGGTATGCTGCCATTACTAATCCAGAGGATTATCAATCCATGATCAACCTATTGAAACAAATTAATTTTGATACGCGTTGGACAACTCTCATGGAGCATAATATGACCAAACCGCATTTGGTTATTCAATTCAAGGATAATTTATTTTATAATAATCCAGATTTATCGGCACACTTCGATAGTACCACTACTTTTGCAGAACCTGCCATCAACCGCCATACTTTTTTGGTAGAAGTGGAACTTGTAGAAGCTTTTTATAGTGAAGACATTGCTTTATATAAAATTATAAATACCCCTCAGGAAGTTATCAATTCGCTACCAAGCCTTGAAGTAGATTATACGATTTTAGATGACAATCAGGAAAATTATTATTGTTTGCAAAGTTCGCCTACGAGTGAAATAGGAAAGCTGTTGAACAAAGCCCAAAT
The DNA here is from genome assembly GCA_038202695.1 of Flavobacteriales bacterium. Taxonomy (GTDB): domain Bacteria; phylum Bacteroidota; class Bacteroidia; order Flavobacteriales; family Flavobacteriaceae; genus Flavobacterium. The sequence continues at coordinate 15,029 of JBBRET010000005.1, read as the reverse complement.
CGAAGGTTTTACGGAACATTTTGCCATTTTTCAAGAACGAATTGGCGGAAATTATAACTTTGAAGGACTGCGTTATTTGATAAAAGGTTATTTTAGGTTTGGTTCTTCCGGTGCGCCGTATGTGGTTTACGACACCAAAACAAATACTTTCAAAGTAAACGCAATCCAAAGTGAAGCGTGTCCGATTCAGCTTTCTATAAACAATCAGCGCGATGGTAATTTTCAATACATCAATGCCATTGCATCACCATTACAAATTATACAGGAAAGACTCGAGAAGCATTTAAATATAAAAGACGTTGTGTAAACGTCTTTTTTATTTCTAATATTCTAATAACTCTAAAAGTGTTTTCTCAAATCGGTCTTTGGGCAGATACTGATCTTCCAATGCTTTTACAAACGGAATTGCACTTTCTAAGCTTCCAACTCGTCTAACTGGTCCATCTAAATGCTCAAAACATTGTTCCATAATCATCGCTGAAATATCACTGGCAATACCACCAAAAAGTGAATCTTCCTGCAGAATGATTACTTTATTAGTTTTCTTAACGGATGCAAAAATAGCTTCGGTATCTAATGGTTGTAAGGTTCTTAAATCTAATAAATCCGCACTTATATTTGGATGTTTGCTTAGTGTATCTAATGCCCAATGAACACCAGCACCAAATGAAATGATGGTAACCTGAGTTCCTTCTTTCAATAAAGCTGCTTTTCCAAACGGAATCGTGTAATAATCCGAAGGCACCTCTTGGTAAACCGAACGGTATAATTGTTTGTGTTCAAAGAACATTACTGGGTTTGGATCATTAATTGCGGTATTCAATAATCCTTTTACATCATACGGAAAGGCAGGATAAACTACTTTCAATCCTGGAGTTTTAGTAAACCATGCTTCGTTTGTTTGCGAGTGAAATGGTCCTGCTTGTGTGCCACCACCGCAAGGCATGCGAACAACCACATCGGCTTTCTCGTTCCATCGGTAATGTTGTTTTGCCAATAAATTGACTATGGGATTGAATCCCGTAGAAACGAAATCAGCAAACTGCATTTCAACAACTGCTTTATGTCCGTTAATGGATAATCCCATTCCGGCTGAAACTACCGCACTTTCACAAATGGGTGTGTTGCGCACTCTATCTTTTCCAAACTGTGCGACAAAGCCATCCGTGATTTTGAAAGCGCCACCATATTCGGCAATGTCTTGACCCATGATCACCAAGTTGTCGTGACGTTCCATAGATTGTCGCAAGGCGTTTGAAATAGCATCAACCACACGAATGTTTTCAACTTTATCTGAATGGGTAACTTCTTCAAATTCATAGGATTTGTATACATCACCTAATTCTTCTTCTAAACTAGCAACAATATCTGGTTCGGCTTGTGTAATGGCCCAATGTTCGTCAATTTCTTTCTTGATGGCTTTGGTTATTTTAGCATCTTCTTCTTCAGTAAGCACGCTAATTTCTTGCAGGTATTTTTTATAATTTGCTATTGGATCTTTGATTGCCCACATGTCCATAAGCTCTTGCGGAACATATTTTGTACCACTCGCCTCTTCATGACCACGCATTCTGAAGGTTTTGAATTCCAATAAAACAGGTCTTGGATTTTCTGCTAAAGAAGCTTTTAATTCAGCAATTTTAGTGTAGACTTCCAATATATTATTTCCGTCAAGGATGTGGCTTTCCATTCCGTAACCAACTCCTTTATCTGCTAAGTTTTCACAACGATATTGCTCGTTGGTTGGTGTAGAAAGTCCGTAACCATTATTTTCAATTACAAAAAGCACCGGCAAATCCCACACGGCTGCTATGTTTAATGCTTCGTGAAAATCTCCCTCAGAGGTTGCACCTTCTCCGGTAAATACTGCCGTTACTTTTCCGTTCTTCTTTAGTTTGTTGGCCAATGCAATTCCATCAGCAACGCCAAGTTGTGGACCCAAGTGCGATATCATTCCGATGATATTGAACTCTTGGGTTCCAAAGTGGAAACTTCTATCTCTGCCTTTAGTAAAGCCCGTTGCTTTTCCTTGCCATTGCGAAAATAAGCGGTGTAACGGAATGTCTCTTCCGGTGAAAACACCTAAGTTTCTGTGCATTGGAAGAATGTATTCGTCTTTATCCAAAGCGGCAGTAATTCCCACTGAAATGGCCTCTTGTCCAATTCCTGAAAACCATTTGGACACTTTTCCTTGACGCAATAAGATGAGCATCTTTTCTTCGATAAGTCTTGGTTTGAGTAATCTTTTATATAAATCCAATAATTGCACATTGGATAATTCTTTTCTGTCGAAATTCATTTAGTTTTTGTTTAAAGCCCTGCAAAAATATAAAAAATGGTTGGGTTTTAGGGTTCCTTTTCAGATTTTAAAATTCAATAGTTTGAATAGAATTGAAGTTTATGTTCGCTTTACTTGAATATCATTTTTTATAACAAAAAATGCCCCTTAGCCACTTTAGTTTAAAGCCTGCCTGATGTAACTTAGGTAAGGAGAATGAACAACAGATTGTTTTATTCACAGTCTTCCATAATTTGTGATTTTAAAACTACAAAAACACTAATTTTACAATTAAAGAGAAAAAAAATAGTTGGTCGCAAGGTTTTACTATTTTATTTGCTACCATTGCCACAAAAAAAGTATCAATTTTAAAAACAGTGCAGTCAAAGACTATAAAAAAAATTAACTATGAAAATCTACATCCGGAATATGGCTTGCGAAAGTTGCAAAGTTGTCGTTGAAGAAGTACTTGTGAAATTAAACTTACACCCTGTGAAAGTGGGTCTTGGTGAAGTAGAAATAAAAGAAGAACTCAGCACACATCAAAAACAAAAACTAAATACCTTGATCAACAAAGTAGGTCTTGAAATTGTTGAAAGTAAAGGCGGTATACTAATTGAAAATATTAAGCACCATTGTAAAGAATATATTGTTTCGGAAAAACAGATAAAAGTTAACATTTCAGACTATTTATCAGAAAAATTAAAAAAGGATTACACTTATATTTCCAACGTATTTTCAGAAATCCAACTGTGTACCATTGTGCATTATATCAATTTAATCAAAATAGAAAAAGCTAAGGAGATGATACTCTTTGAAGATTTTAACTTAACCGAAATTGCGTCTGAACTCAACTTTAATAATCTCTCGGCCTTTTCTTCTCAATTTAAAAAGATAACCGGCTTTAATCCTACTCATTTTAAAAATTTGAAAAACAAAAGAAGAAAGACAATCCAAGAACTTACCATAAAAAAACAGTAAAATTTATAAATAATCGTCCTAAAATCAAAAGTCATTACCCAAATAAAATTATATTTTTGCCCTTAAATTCTTAATACGATTTAATGAAAAAAATTGATATATTTTATGCAGACGATGATGAAGATGATTTGATGTTTTTTGACGAAGCTATCGAAATAATTGCGTCTGATTCTAAAAATCAAATTCAGTTGCATATTCATAAAAATGGTGAAATGCTGATTGAGAATATTAAAAATAACAAAAGCAACAATGGCGTTGTCTTTTTGGACATCAATATGCCTTTAAAGTCTGGTTTTGAATTACTTGAAGAAATTAGAAATGAACCCGAAATCAGTAAGTTTCCGGTCATTATGTATTCTACCAGCACCAATCAAGATAACATCAATAAAAGTCAATTTCTTGGCGCTAATTTCTATATTGTCAAACCATATGAATTCAAAAATCTCTTGCGCATTATTACGATTTGCATTGAGATGAATTGGGAAAATCCTACTACTGAAACCACTACTTTCCTCTTTAAATAACATTTTTTTCCTAAATTCGTTTTATCATTTTAAAAAATGCTCTAAAACACTATAACTCCAATAGGGCTTAAACTTTTTAGAAAAACTTTCAAAAACCCGATAAGCATAAAGATTTTTATAAATTATTTATTAATGTTAAAAATAATAAAAGACTTATTTAACTTACATAAAGGAGAGGCAGAAAAGCAAAAGACCTTAGAAATTGTAAAAGATAACATTTCGTTTGCTGGTTCTAACCTATGGATATTGGCCTGTGCCGTAATGGTGGCATCAGTTGGGTTAAATGTAAATTCAACCGCTGTAGTTATCGGGGCAATGCTGATATCGCCGCTAATGGGTCCAATCGTTGGTGCAGGTTTTGCATTGGGCGTTTACGATTTTATGCTTTTGAAAAAATCTCTAAAAAATCTACTGATTGCGACTGTTGCAAGTTTAGTGGTGGCCACAATTTATTTTTATTTGAGTCCATTTAAAGAAGTACAATCAGAAATAGTATCGAGAACAGCTCCGAATATTTATGATGTTATAATCGCTTTTTTTGGCGGTTTAGCTGGAGTCATTGCCATAACAAGAGTCGAAAAAGGAAATCCAATTCCAGGTGTAGCAATTGCAACTGCATTAATGCCTCCGCTTTGCACCGCAGGTTATGGTTTAGCAACAGGTAATTTGAAATTCTTTTTGGGAGCCTTATTTTTATATTGCATAAACTGTGTATTTATTTGCATTGCTACCTTTAGTATTGTAAAATATTTGAATTATCCCGCTTTGAAACAAATTGATATTCAGAATCAAAAAAAAGTAAAATATGGAATCAGTGCGATCGTATTATTAATGCTTGTACCGAGTTCTTTTTTTGCCTATCGGTTGTTCAAAGAACAGCAATTTAAACAAAATGCAAATCAATTTGTGGAAAAAGAATTTAGTAAAAATGGTAGTATTTTGATTTATAAAAAAATAAATTATGGCACTAATTCGAATACAATTGAACTGGGATTCTTGAGAAAAAGTTATTCTGAAAATGAAATAACAGAATTGAATAAAAAACTTAAATCTTGTGGATTACAAAACACCAAACTTGTTATTAAGCAAAACGCAAGCGATAATCTAGAAGCTCTAAAAAAAGATATTTTAAACGAAGTAAATAAAAATGTAATTTCTCAAAACGAAAAAAACCAACAGATTGTAGCACTACAAAAAAAAATAATTGCAAACACTTTTGACAACAAACAATTGTTTTTAGAAATAAAAAGTGTTTTTCCAAATATTACTGCGGTTTCACTTTCAAATCAAAATAATACTTCTATTGATACTACAATTGTTGAGACAACGTTACTTTATAGTAGTAAACCCAAATTAAAACCAAGCGACCAAACCAAGTTGAAAAATTGGATGATAGCAAAATACAAACTTCAAAAAATTGAACTAATTCCAAAAACTACTGAATGAAAAGTCAAGTCTATCTGAGTAGCTATCCAAATTTGTGTCTTTTGAACGAACAAGCAAACAAGTCGATTAGGAACTAAAACAACACATCACAAAACTTAGACTAAAACCGCATTCTGTTTTTTTTTAAGCTGTAATTTCGATTGATTTCCTTTTTTTCATTCCAAACTTAGCATTCCATTAACACACAAACCACATAAAAACTTTATCTTTGCGCCTTTAAAAAAATGGGATAGTTCCCCAAAAAACCGTAACAGTATGCAACAAATTCCAAGTGTTGACTTACGTGATTTCCTGTCGGAAGATCCGGCACGTAAACAGAAGTTTGTAAATGAAATCGGAAAAGCCTACGAAGATATTGGCTTCGTAGCATTAAAAGGTCATTTTTTAAACGACCAATTGGTAGCAGGTTTGTACGAAGAAGTGCGCAACTTCTTTAGTCTTCCGCTTGAAACCAAAGAAACCTATGAAATTCCAGGAATTGGAGGACAACGAGGGTATGTTTCTTTCGGGAAAGAATCAGCCAAAGGGCGCTCTGCGGGCGATTTAAAAGAATTTTGGCATTTTGGACAATACGTTAGCGAAGGTTCAAAATACACTGGCGCTTATCCTGACAACGTAGAAGTAACTGAATTACCTCGTTTTAATACAGTTGGTAAAGAAGCCTTTCAAATGATTGAAAAAACAGGCGTTTATGTGTTGAGAGCTTTAGCTTTACACCTTGGTTTAGAGGAGTTTTACTTTGACAAATTTGTTAAAGATGGAAACAGTATTTTACGCCCAATTCATTATCCACCAATTACTGATGAACCAAAAGATGGTGCCGTTCGAGCTGCCGCACATGGCGATATCAATTTGATTACACTCTTAATGGGAGCACAAGGCAAAGGTTTACAAGTTATGAATCATGATGGCGAATGGGTTGATGCCATGGCAGAACCAGACGAATTAATGATTAATGTAGGCGATATGTTATCCAGACATACCAACAACAAACTGAAGTCAACCATTCACCAAGTAGTGAATCCACCAAGAGATTTATGGGGTAATTCTCGATATTCTATTCCGTTCTTCATGCATCCTGTAAGCGATATGGATTTGAATTGTTTGCCAGAAACAATTGATGCCGAACATCCTAAATTATACGAAGATACCACCGCTGGTGAATTCCTTCACGAAAGATTGGTAGAATTAGGTTTAATCAAAAAATAAATCTATATCTTTGAAATAGTAAAATCCAAATCTCAAAACCATTGAGGTTTGGATTTTTACTTTTAGTATTTTTACAAGCTATGGATTTACAAGACCAATTAAAAAACCTTTTTCCCAATCATCAACCTTCAAACGAGCCTGAAGCCATTGAAGAACAAGACCATGTGCTTTTTGTTCAAAAGGAACCTATGATTTGTAAATATGAAAGGCGAAAAGGAAAAGCCACAACCATTATCGAAGGCTATGAAGGCAACGACGAAGATTTCAAAGTTTTGGCCAAAGAACTCAAAACTAAACTTAGCGTTGGCGGAACTTTTAAAGACAGCGCCATCATCATTCAAGGCGATTACCGCGATAAAATAATGAATCTGCTAAAAGACAAAGGTTTCAAAGTAAAACGCGTTGGCGGTTGATGCTAGAATTTGAAGACTCGCCTGTCTTTTCCACGAAGGCGGGAAACCAAAACAATATATAATAGATTCCAGCCTTCGTGGTAAAGACAAAAAGAAAAGTTAATACTTAATCAGATAACCAAATAGATAATGATAAAATCATCAGAATTAATTCTAAACCCAGACGGAAGTGTCTATCACCTAAACCTGAAACCCGAACATATTGCGCACGATATCATTTTTGTGGGCGACCAAAATCGCGTTGAAAAAATCACACAGTTTTTTGACAACATCGAATTCTCTGCACAAAAACGCGAATTCAAAACGCAAACCGGTACCTTCAAAGGAAAAAGAATCACGGTAATGTCAACCGGAATTGGTCCAGATAACATTGATATTACGATGAATGAGTTGGATGCATTAGTTAATATTGATTTGGTAACCCGTAAGCCAAAAGAAAACTTGACTTCGTTAAACATCGTTCGTATCGGAACTTCAGGTTCATTGCAAGAAGATATTCCAGTAGATAGTTTTGTTATGGGCGAATACGGATTGGGTTTAGACAACATGCTTCGCTCCTATTTAATTGATGAAATTACTGAAAACCTAATGGAAGATGCTTTTATCAAACACACAAATTGGGATTTAAGAAAAGGAAAACCCTATATCATTGCTTGCTCAGAAATATTGAAAAATAAATTTGACAGCAACCAAATTCACAAAGGAATTACAGGTACTGCCGGAGGTTTTTACGGCCCACAAGGTCGTGTACTGCGTTTGGCAATTCAAGATCCAGAATTAAATAGCAAAATGGACACCTTCAAATTCAATGAAACCCGAATGGCAAATCTTGAAATGGAAACGTCCGCTATTTATGGTTTAGGTAAACTTTTAGGACACAATTGTCTGTCGTTAAACGCCATTATTGCCAATCGAGCCAGCGGAACTTTCAGTGAAGACCCATACAAAGCAGTAGATGCACTGATTCAGTATGCCTTGGGAAAATTCGTGGAGTAATTTTAGAATTTATTTCAGGATTTATGCTGAATTTATTTCAGAAGCTATTCCCGCTATTCATTACAATCTTTTCATCGCTTCGTCACATCTTGTGCAAATAAGTTGACTTTAAAAAGCGATAAAAAGGATTTTCATTACTATCAGGGCTAAAAAAAATTGAATGAACCTAATCCTAGAAACCGACCGACTCTTACTTCGTCCCCTAGAACTTTCTGATACAGAAGTTATGTTTGCTATGGATAACAATCCAGAAGTACACAAATACCTTTGGCAAAAGCCAACGCAAACAATCGAGGAAACAATTAAAACCATTGAATACGTCAGAAAACAGTATGAACGGAATACAATAGGTCGCTTTGCTACCATCCTCAAAGAAACGGGCGAATTTATCGGTTGGACAGGAATAAAGTTTGTTGATGACCATACTGAAAATGGCAACACTAATTTCTATGATTACGGGTATCGTTTGGCTGAAAAGTTTTGGGGAAAAGGATATGCAACCGAAGCGTCAATAGCTTGGCTAGATTATGGTTTCAAACAAATGAATATAGAAATAATGAATGCCTATACACATCATAACAACGGTGCTTCCAATCATATCTTAGAAAAAGTAGGCATGAAAATGATAGCAGTATATGTTGCTGAAGATGGCGTAAAATGGAAATGGTGGCAAATGGAAAATAGTGTTCAGTAACTAGTATTCTGTTGGCAGTTTGAGGTAACTTGTCCATTCAAAAACTCAAAACCGCAAAAAATAAACTTTTAAATAGTATTAATATTATAAGCTTTTTATGAAAACCATAAAAATAGTCGGCGTTCCGGAACACTTTAACTTGCCTTGGCAAATGTGCATTGAAAATGGAGAGTTTGAGGAAATTGGTATCGATTTACAATGGACCGATATTCCGGAAGGAACCGGAAAAATGTGTCAAATGCTTCGGGAAGGTACAGCCGATATGGCCGTTATCTTAACCGAAGGTATTGTTAAAGATATCGTGGCGGGTAATGATTCTTCGATAGTGCAAGTGTATGTAGAAAGTCCGTTGATTTGGGGAATTCACGTTGGAGCTAATTCAAAACATACGGCTCTTTCAGATTTAGAAAATACCAAAGTAGCCATATCTCGCTTCGGTTCAGGCTCGCATTTGATGGCTTATGTGAATGCTCAAAATCAAAATTGGGCAATTGAAAAACTTCAATTTGAAATCGTCAATACTATTGAAGGTGCGGTTGAAGCACTAACCAATAGTTCCGCTGATTACTTTATGTGGGAACGATTTATGACCAAACCTTTAGTAGATAATGGTATTTTTCGCAGGATTGCCGATTGTCCGACACCTTGGCCTTGCTTTGTGATTGCCGTAAGAAATGATTTTTTACAAACCAACAAACAATCTGTTGCACTGATTTTGGAAACGATAAATGCTACAACAAGTGAATTCAAAGATATTCCAAGTATTGACAGGACTTTGGCCTCTAAATACAATCAAAAAATAAAAGATATTCAAGAATGGCTTTCGCTTACCAAATGGTCTCAGAAACCGCTTGATGAAAAAGTGTTAAACAAAATTCAAAATCAACTGTTTGAACTGAAAATAATAGATAAAAAAGGTACTTTTGTTGAAATAGTAAAAGTCGTTTAGCTTTTGCTATTGGCACTATGATAGAATCAGGGAAGCGAACTTATCTAAAACTTAAAGAAAAATTCCGGATAAAAAGTCCATGGGACATGATTATCATTTTTGTGCTGAACATCTTGATAACCATTCCGATTTTTATCATTGTGCATCGCAATCTTATAAGCATCGATTGGGCACATCCTGTTGATAGAATTCTGATTTTTATATTTATTTTGGTAGCGTTACAATTTATTCTTCGTGCCATGCGAAGAATAACACTAATCTCAGTCATTCTGTATTTAGTTTTTTTGATTTTGGGAACCTTATCCGGAAAATACAGTTTTCAGAACGTTTTTGAAGATTACCGTTCGATGATGTATACTATGGAAGAAAATCCGTATCCACAAGATATTGTCATTACCAAGTTGCTGCCATTTCCAAATAAATCTAAAATTCTAGATGCAGTAGAATACCAGAATCCTAAAATTCGAAATTTTGCTCTAATGGCAATTAACAAGCACTTTAAAAATGTTAAGGGCTACCATGACTACTTTACTACTATACAATCGTTTGCAATTTTTAAAGAAATCAACAGCCGTTGGAACTATGTGAGCGACCCCAAAGGCCGAGATTATATAGCCCAAGCAACTGAATCACTCAAATATCTCTCAGGCGACTGTGATGATCATTCAGTTTTTATGGCTGCTTGTATCAAATCGATTGGAGGCACAACCCGGTTGATTCATACCAAAGGGCATATTTATCCCGAATTATTAATTGGAACCAAACAAGACTTAGAGCACATTAATTACGCCATTAAAAAAGTTTTATTTCCCTTAGAAAGTAAAAACAAACCCATCAATTACCACATTGATGAGCGGGGCAACATTTGGCTCAACTTAGATTATACCGCAAAATATCCTGGCGGACCTTTTATGAATGAAGAGATTTTAGGGGCGCTGACATTGGATTAATTCTTTAAATATTTTTCAAATGCAAACCATTTTATTTCTATATTCGTTCCTAAATAAAACGACCTGTAATGAAAAAGTTATTTTGTCTATTCCTCCTATTCCCATTGGTATCACAAGCACAAGAGAATACTGTATTGGCCAATAAAAAGAATGAATTTCGTGTAGATGTTTTGGCAGCCATTGTATATACCAAAGCGAGTTTGAGTTATGAACGCTTTTTTGGAAAGGATTTCTCTACAGGTTTTAATGTAAATTATTCAAACAGTCAAAAACTAAACAATGATTTTGATAATGGATATCGGAACAATGTTCCAAAATTTGAATTCAATCCGTATTTGAGATATGCCTTGTCCAAAAGCAAATCGAGATACTATTTTGCTGAGGTTTTTGGATCCTACAATGGCGGAGACTATAAAGAAATCGTCCGTTTAACAGATGCAGACAATATCGATTATTATACTACTAAAAAGTCAAAATACACCGATTTTGGTTTGGGCGGAAGTTTGGGGTACAAAATGTATATTAAAAACAGTTTTGCCATCGAATTTATTGTCGGGTTTGGTTCAAACCTTATCAATCGGGATAAAAGCCCGGACGTGATTTCAAGAGTAGGATTGAATTTAGGATACCGATTTTAATACCCATAAAGATGAAAAAAATACACTATATTCTTTTGATTGCCAGCGCCTTTTTAGTTTCGAATTGCAATACCAACGACGACGGGTTTTACAACGATGTTTTTGCAGATGTGCCTAATTTAGTTACTTTAGATGCACATTCTAATACTTATACCGTAGGAGAAAAGCTGTTTGTTAACGCTAATTTTTCACGCAATTTAAATGACAATGGATCTCTATTAGATGCTTTCCGAACTACCGGCGCCAGAGAGTTTTTCTTTTCTTATGTAATCGAAAAACAAATTAATACGACAACCTGGGAAGTGGTTTCGGTAAGTGATAGTCAATTAGACATTGTGAAAGGAAGTGCACAAAATGGTTCTTATGTGTACGGAATTTGCCAATTGGATTCAACTGATGCTATATACGAATATAGAGTTGGATTTCCTTTGTTGTCAACAGGTACCTATCGGTTAAGTTGGGGCTATAACAGTGATTCTAAAACTAGTGTTGAATTGCGTTCTTTGAGCACAGCTTCGCGTTTATTTTTAAATATCAACTCAGCGGTAACCGGATTGGATTCGGGTGGGTATTATAATTTTACCGTGAACTAATTTACCATTCAATAGCTTCTTTACCTACACTTTTTAAATAAGCATTTGTTTTACTAAAATGTTGGTTTCCAAACCAATAACCACGGTTAGCGCTCAAAGGTGAAGGATGACCACTTTCTAAAACACAATGCTGATTTCTATCGATTTTAGTTCCTTTTTTTTTGGCAAATCCACCCCAAAGTAAGAATACCACGTTTTGTTTTTCAGTAGCTATTTTGTGAATCACAGCATCCGTAAAAGTTTCCCATCCTTGTTTTTGATGGCTTCCAGGATTATTTTCTCGAACAGTTAAAGTAGCGTTGAGCAATAAAACACCCTGATCTGCCCAGCGTTCTAAGTTGCCTGATTTTGGAAAGGGTAAGCTCAAATCAGTATCAATTTCTTTAAAAATATTGATTAAGGATGGTGGAAATGCTACGCTTTCATTAACAGAAAAACACAACCCATTGGCTTGACCCAACCCGTGATAAGGATCTTGACCAATGATGACCGCTTTTACACTATCAAACGAGCAATGATCAAAAGCAGCAAAGATTTTATCTTCAATTGGAAAGCAAATTTTAGAAGCATATTCAATTTTAACAAACGAAATTAAATCCTTAAAATAGGGCTTTTCAAACTCTTCGGAAAGTACCGTTTGCCATGAAGACTGCATATCCATAAACATCTCTTAAAATTTTATCAAAAATAGTATTTTCTATTGCATTATGCCTTGTAACCTTTGTAACTTTGAACAAAATACACTGATTGAATGATATCCATTACCGAGAAAACATTACAAGATTTAGAATTTAATACCGTTTTACAAACCATATCAGAGCGATGCAATACTGAAATTGGGAAAGAAAAAGCATTAGAAATTGTTCCGTTAAAAGATAAAGATTCATTACTGAATGTCTTGGTGCAAACGTCTGAGTATTTATCTTCGTTCTCCAACAACAATGCAATTCCAAATCATGGATTTGATAATTTGACACATGATATAAAATTTCTAGCAATAGAAGATAGTTTTCTTGAAGTGGGCAGTTTCAGGAAAATAGCTGCGCTTTCAGAAACTGTGAATGTATTGTTGCTGTTTTTTAAAAAATTTCAAGAGTATTACCCAAAGCTGCATGATAAAAGTATTCAGGTAGAATATACCAAATACATCATTCAAAAAATAGATGAAGTTGTTGATAAATATGGTGAAATCAAAAATAATGCTTCCCCCGATTTAGTTAACATTCGAAGAGATATGGGTTTGGTTCGGGGTAAAGTCAATCAAAGTTTTGGACAAGCCATGACCCAATACAATTCATTGGGATATTTAGACGAAATTAAAGAAAGCTTTGTACAAAACCGTAGGGTTTTAGCAGTTTTATCTATGTATCGTCGTAAAGTTAAAGGGTCTATTTTAGGAAGTTCAAAAACGGGAAGCATCGCTTATATTGAACCCGAAGCTACGCTAAATTATTCGAGAGAATTAAGCAATTTAGAATATGAAGAAAAGGAGGAAATCACTCGAATTCTGAAAAATTTATCGAATGATATTCGGCCATTTATAGCATTATTAAGGCAGTATCAAGAATTTCTAAGTGATGTTGATGTTACTGCTGCTAAGGCAAAATACGCTCATAAAATCAACGCTATTTTACCCTCTATTACAGAGGAAAAACAAGTTTATTTCAGAAATGCCTTCCATCCTATTTTGTTTTTAAGCAATTTAGAAAAAAAAGAAAAAACATTTCCACAAACCATTGAACTCAATACTGAAAGTAGAATTATTGTTATTTCGGGACCTAATGCTGGCGGAAAAACCATTTCGCTAAAAACTGTTGGACTGCTTCAATTAATGTTGCAATGTGGGATTTTAATTCCAGTTCACGAACGCAGTAAAACGTTTTTGTTTGATAGAATTCTGACTGACATTGGAGATAACCAATCTATTGAAAATCATTTAAGTACGTACAGTTACCGTTTAAAAAACATGAACTACTTTTTAAAGAAATGCAACGGCAAAACATTGTTCTTAATTGATGAATTCGGAACCGGTTCAGATCCAGACTTAGGAGGTGCTTTGGCCGAAGTTTTTTTAGAAGAATTCTACCATCGGGAAGCATTTGGAATCATCACGACACACTACTCCAACTTAAAAATCTTAGCCAATGAATTGCCATTTGCATCGAATGCCAATATGCTTTTTGACGAAAAATCATTGGAGCCAATGTACCAATTGATTTTGGGTCAAGCCGGAAGTTCATTTACTTTTGAAGTAGCTCAGAAAAACGGAATACCGTTTGGTTTAATCAACCGAGCCAAAAAGAAAATTGAGGGTGGCAAGGTGCGCTTTGATAAAACTATTGCTACGCTGCAAAAAGAACGTTCTAAATTAGAAAAAACCTCCTTAAATTTAAAAGAAGAAGAGACAAAAGCTAGGGAAGAAGGTAAAAAAATGGAAAGCATCAATTCTAAAATAAAAGAAAAACTAGAACGGTATCAGGAATTGTATGATGCCAACCAGCGTTTGATTTACATTGGACAAAAAATTGAGGACATCTCTGAAAAATATTTTAACAATAAAAACAAAAAAGTAGTAATTGGCGAGTTTTTAAAAATAATTGAAATCGAAAATTCCAAACGTAAAAAAGCAACCGTTAAAGAGATCCAAGAGAAAGAAATTATTAAGAAAATAGTAATTGAAGAAGTAAAGGTTAAAGTTGATGAGATTAGAGCAGAGAAGAAAGAAAAAAAACTAAAAGCTATTCCGGCAGAAAAACCTAAAGTAGTCTTAAAAGTTGGCGACAGAGTAAGAATGTTTGACGGAAAAGCTGTTGGAACTATTGATAAGATTGAAAAAAATAAGGCTGTTGTCAATTACGGTGTGTTTACTTCAAAAGTTAACTTGGAACAATTGGAATATGTGCAATCAAAATAACTAATAATGGAAATTTCAGAATTACCCAAAAACAAAAAAATAATTCTGTTTGACGGAGTTTGCAATCTTTGTGATTCTTCAGTACAATTTATGATAAAACACGATAAAAAAGATGTTTTTAGATTTGTTCCGTTGCAATCAGATTTGGGATTAAGTATTCTAAACCATATTGGTATTGATAGTTCTAAAACGGATAGTATGATTCTTTACTTACCTAAAATTGCCTATTATTACAAAGCGGAAGCGGCACTTAAAATTGCCAAAGAATTGAGTGGAATATACTACTATATAAGTTTACTTTCAATTTTTCCGAAAGGAATCGCTAATTTAGTATACGACTACATTGCGAAAAACAGATACAAATGGTATGGAAAAAAGGAAAGCTGCATGATTCCAACTCCGGAGTTAAAATCTAAATTTTTAGTATAAAAAAAGCCATCATTT